>DATJGF010000126.1:0-61633 GCA_035495315.1 Candidatus Limnocylindrales bacterium | reverse complement strand
GTCCAATTCTTGCAAGGCGTTATGGCGCGGGCTAAACGCGGGGGATAACTGCAACAAGAATGCTCCCAATTTGCCTGCTTGCTCCAGCGGGCTGACCCCTTTCAGGAAGGACTTGGCGACCGCTCTTTCCAACGCCTCGGTAAGTTCGACTTTTCCCCCCTTCAAAACAGCCTTCGGGCGGAGCTCTGCAGGCAGCAGCTCCGACTGGGTACTATGCCGGGAAAGCAGACGATGCAATTTAATGTCAAAGATAAACCCATCGGGAGTTTGCTCGCACCACTTGCGGACCATATCGCGGTCCGGCACGCGGTAAAACGTGGAATTAACTTCGACCAGGTTGAAATGCTCGGCGTACCAGCGCAGACGATACGTCGCTGGCAAATCCCTCGGATACCATTCGGCGACAAATCCAGGATCGGTCCAACTAGCTGTGCCGACCCGAATCTTTCCCAACATAATACCTCCTCGTCATTAGCTTCCGCCACTCGCTCCTGGAGTGCAAGGGGGGCGATTCAGCTTGCCAAAACCCACGCCTTTCTTAGATTCGCGACGATGGAAGATTCGCAACTGGTGCAGTATCTCCCCGTTTTGATGCTGGGGGTTCTGGCTGTCCTGTTTTCCGGGGGAATGCTCGTCGGGTCGGTTGTACTAGGCAAGAAAGGGAAACGGCCCCCGATCAAGGATACACCCTATGAATGCGGCATGTTACCTACCGGTCCTGGCAATACACGATTATCTGTAAGGTTCTACCTGGTCGCGATGCTGTTCATTCTGTTCGATATCGAGGTGGTTTTCCTTTATCCTTGGGCCGCTATTTATAAAAGCATGTTGAAGGAACGGCCCCATCTGATCCTGGGATCGATGCTCTCTTTTATCGGCGTGTTGTTTGTCGGTTACCTCTATGCCCTTAAAAAGCGCGCCTTTGATTGGAAAAACTAGCGGCCGACCGCGCTTGACGTTCTAAGTTTTTCCCCCGTTTCGGGTTTCGGATTCCCTTCACCTTCGGGTTTTGACCTACTTCAAACCCGCTCAATGTGAACTATAGGAGAGCCCTGATGAGCAAAACATACATGATTCAATGGAAATCAAAAATTAACGGCCGCGCCGGTAAAGGAACCAAGCAGTTCAGTCTTGACGAAGCTGAGTCACTGGTCCGGGAGCTCAATTTCGAATATCCCAACATTCACCACGAAATCGTGGATGCCCAGGCGGATCGGCAGCCAGACCCTGAAGCCTCAAATCACAAAAATCAGGCACCGGCGATTGCCCCACCCGAGAGTGATGAGGAGAAAGCTCCTTACCACGCCCACGCCTTCTCCGAATAGCACCTGCGCCTGTCCTGCAGCTCTCTCGCACAACAGCAGTTCGAAAAACACGCAATTTCTGACGATCTTCTTTCAGTACCGGGTTCCTAATGTAAGTTGCTAAGGCATGGATCTGCCGGAGATCTCCAAAGGCTTCCAAACTTTGTGCGAACAGAAGCCAGGCGCGGTAGTACTACTGGTATTGGGGTTTTTCGTCTTTGTTTTCCTCGTCGTCGATGCCTGGCGCCATAAGCATCGGCGCAAACGCCCCTCAAAGTGGCGACCCTAAGGGGAATCGAACCCCTGCTACCGCCGTGAAAGGGCGGTGTCCTAACCGCTAGACGATAGGGTCGCGGAACTGGGAGGAAATATAATCACGGCGGGTCGGCTGTCACGGAAAAAGCTTCCGCGAAATGAAACGGGCTTTGAGCGTCTTCGCAGCCGGCGCTTGCACGCGTCACGCACGAGGTACCGCTCATCACGCCTCAGCCCGTATTGCCGATCACGTATCACGCATATCGTATCACGTATCACCATCACAGTATCCAGTTGATCTGTTCAGCGGTTTTGGCCTAGGGTGCAACAAGTACGGCATGAAGATATTCATCGATGGCAAATATTTCGACGAGAGCAATGCCAAGATTTCCGTCTTCGATCATGGGCTGCTCTACGGCGACGGGATTTTCGAGGGGATTCGCGCTTATAATGGACGGGTCTTCAAGCTGAAAGAGCACATTGATCGGTTATTTTGTTCGGCGAAGGCAATCCTGCTCACGCTCCCGATGTCGCATGCTGAGTTGATGGCTGCCGTTGTCGAAACGTGCCGTCAAAACCAAATCCGAGATGGCTATATCCGCCTCGTCGTGACGCGTGGCATCGGCACCCTGGGCCTTAACCCAAATCGATGCAAAAATCCAGCTGTCATCATTATTGCGGACAAGATTCAGCTTTATCCTCCGGAGCTGTATCGCAAAGGCATGGAGATTATTACCGTGCCAACTGTGCGCAACTTGCACAGCGCCCTCAATCCGGCAATCAAGTCATTGAATTACCTCAATAATATAATGGCCAAGATTGAGGCCAACAACGGCGGCTGCGAAGAGGCGCTCCTGCTCAACGCCGAAGGATTTGTGTCCGAGTGCACTGGCGATAATGTATTCATAGTTAAAGAAGAGCATGTGATGACACCCCCCTTGTCCGCCGGCGCGCTCTATGGGATCACTCGTCGTGTAGTGATGGAAATGGCCTCCGATTCGGGTTATAAAGTCAGTGAGACGAATCTGACGCGCTATGATGTTTTTAATGCCAATGAATGTTTCCTGACCGGAACCGGAGCCGAACTGGTGCCGGTAGTCAAGGTCGATGGGCGCCTAATCGGCAGTGGAAAACCGGGTCCGGTCACCGAGCGCCTGGTGACGCAATACCATGCCTTGACGAAAGTGTCTGGCGAGCCGATATACGAGTAGAGAATTTATGTTGTGCTGCATCTGCAAGGAAAAAGAAGCTACCGTGCATTTGACCCAGATCGCTGGGGATAAAATGCAGAAGGTGGATCTTTGCGAAGAGTGCGCCAAGACCAAAGGGGTAAACGACCCCACCGGGTTCTCGTTGGCCGACCTGTTGTTAGGCTTGGGCGCTTCGCAAGAAATTGAACAGGCGGGCGGCGGCGTGGAATTGAAGTGCGCGCGCTGCGGCTTCAGCCAGGCGGACTTTAAAAAGGCTGGCCGCCTGGGTTGCCCGGAGTGCTACAAGACTTTTGCCGAACCGTTGGAAGGCTTATTGAAGACCATGCATAAAGGGACTCGGCATGTAGGCAAAGTGCCGGAATCTCTGCGCCAAAGCCGGGACCTGTCGGATCGGTTGAGACTGCTTCAGAAGCGCCTCGCCAAAGCCATTCAGGATGAGGATTTCGAGGAAGCCGCAATTTTGCGGGACGAAATCAAACAAACGACCGCCCGGCTGAGCACACCAACGCCCACCTGAGTGTAATGGACATTCACGATTTTCTAACTCCGCCCGCCGAAACCGCACGGCGCAAAGGCCCATACGACCGAATCGTCATGTCCAGCCGTGTCCGACTGGCGCGTAATCTTAAAGGAGCCGCCTTCCCGGGTTGGGCCAAAAAGCCGGAACGGATTCGCGTACTGGAGTTGATCCGCCCTGCGGTCGAAAGTCTACCCGAGATGAAGGACGCCTTCGGCGAGACCATGGACAGCCTTTCGACGCTCGATAAACAGATTCTGGTCGAACGTCATTTGATTAGCCGGGAGCACGCCGCCAAAAGCGCTGGCAGCGGCTTGGTATTTAACCGCGATGAGACCCTATGCTTCATGATCAATGAAGAGGATCATTTGCGCATGCAAGCGTTGCGACCGGGATTGCAGCTTCGGCAGGCTTGGACCGCCATTGATCAGGCCGACTCAGCCCTGGAAAAGAAACTGGAATACGCTTTTAACCCGGAATTGGGATACCTGACGGCTTGCCCAACTAATATTGGCACCGGAATACGGGTTAGCGCGATGTTGCATTTGCCGGGGTTGGTTTTGGCCGAGCAGATCAACCCGATCATTCAATCCGTCAATAAACTCGGATTGGCGGTTCGGGGTCTTTATGGGGAGGGCACTGAGGCCCTCGGCAATGTATTCCAAGTGTCCAATCAGATGACTCTGGGAGAGTCCGAGAGTGCGATAGTTGAGCGCCTGGAAAAGGTTCTGGCCCAAATCATTGAACACGAAGAGAACGCCCGGGCTTCGTTGCTCGAGAAGAAGCCAAAAATGGTCTACAATCACATCGGCCGGGCCTATGGAATTTTGGCCAATGCGCACAGTATTTCCTCGAAAGAGACGATGAATCTGCTATCTTTGATGCGCTTGGGCGTTGATGTAGGCCTGTTCCCGGGCGTGGATCGGGCCCTGGTTGACGAGTTATTTATCCTCACCCAGCCGGCCCACTTACAAAAACAGCATTCTGAGAAGCTTTCGGCTGAGGAACGAGATCTGCTGCGAGCAGACATGGTACGCGAACGATTGAAGCCGGTCAGCCGGCCCATTGCCCGACCTGCGCCCCCCCCGGGGGCAGGATTGGACAAACAGTAAAAGTGATAGCATTTTGAAGTAGTTTTATGAGCGATGAAGCGATGAATAATTTTACGCCGCGGGCACAACAAGTGCTGGCGCTGGCGCGCAAAGAGGCCGACCGCTTCAACCATAATTTCGTCGGCACCGAACATCTACTGCTTGGCCTGATTAAGCTCGGCCAGGGGGTCGCGGTTAACGTCCTGCAAAAGCTTGGTTTGGACCTCGAGACGGTCCGAATGGAAGTCGAGAAACAGGTCGGCACCGGGCCCGACCAAAAGATGATCGGCAATATACCGTATACGCCGCGTGTGAAGAAGGTTTTGGCCCTGGCCGGTAAGGAAGCAAAAGCTCTCAATCACACCTATGTCGGTACCGAGCACATCCTGCTGGGGCTGCTCAGGGAAGGTGACGGTGTGGCCGCTCGCGTTTTGAAGAACCTTGATGTTGACATCGAGCAGACTCGGCAGGAAATCCTCAAGGAACTTGATCCCAACTTCGCTGCCCAGGAAGAAACTGCCACCGGCGAAACCCCGGAAAAGCCCGCTCCTGAAAAGAAGGGAGAGATCAAGACCCCGGCGCTTAAGGCCTTTGGGCGTGACCTGACGGAGATTGCCCGCAAGGGCGAGATGGATCCGGTAATCGGGCGCAAAAGCGAGATCGAACGAGTGATCCAGATTCTCTGCCGCCGCACGAAGAACAACCCGGTGTTACTGGGAGAAGCTGGAGTAGGCAAAACCGCGATAGTCGAGGGACTGGCTCAGGAAATCTCCGCGGGCAATGTTCCCGAGTTACTGCGGGATAAGCGGGTGATCACCCTTGACCTCGCATTGATGGTCGCCGGCACCAAGTACCGCGGCCAATTCGAAGAGCGCATCAAGGCCGTGATGGATGAAATCCGGCGCTCCAAGAACATCATTCTTTTCATTGACGAATTGCACACGATCGTCGGGGCCGGTTCGGCGGAAGGCACGATGGATGCCTCGAATATTATCAAGCCAGCTTTGAGCCGCGGTGAACTTCAGTGCATTGGCGCCACTACCCTCAACGAGTACCGCAAGTACATTGAGAAAGACGCCGCCCTCGAACGCAGGTTCCAGGCAGTCAAAGTCGAGGCCCCCTCCATTGAAGAGGCCATCCTCATCCTCAAGGGTTTGCGCCCTAAATACGAGGAACATCATAAAGCCGAATTCACGGATAAGGCGATTGAGGCCTCAGTTAAGCTTTCCGATCGTTATATCACCGACAGGTATCTGCCCGATAAGGCGATTGACCTGATGGATGAAGCCGGCTCTCGCGCTCGCATTGGCACTATGACTCGTCCCCCTGAGGTCAAATCCCTCGAAGTGGACATCGAAGAGATTAAGAGCAAGAAAGAGCGGGCCATTAAAAACCAGGATTTCGAAGGCGCCGCCGCCATGCGGGACAAGGAAAAGCAGGCGAAAGAAAAGCTCGAATCCGTTCTGAAGGAATGGCGCACAACTCGTGAAGAGAAGCGAGTCAAAGTCGACGAGGAAGATATCTTGCATGTCGTCTCGAAATGGACAGGGATTCCGCTGCAGCGCATGGAACAAGGTGAGATGCAGCGCTTGATGCAGGTCGAATCCGAGATGAGCAAAGTCGTGATCGGCCAACGTGAAGCTGTATCAGCGCTGTGCAAAGCGCTGCGCCGCTCGCGAGCCGATCTTAAAGACCCGCGCCGGCCAATCGGAACATTTGCCCTGCTCGGCCCTACCGGTGTCGGCAAGACCTTGCTCGCCAAGACCCTTGCGGAACAGCTATTTGGTGATTCTAAAGCCCTCATCCAACTCGACATGAGCGAGTACATGGAGAAATTCAATGTCTCTCGACTGATCGGCTCTCCACCTGGCTATGTTGGCTATGAGGAAGGCGGACAACTGACTGAACAAGTTAGGCGCAAACCCTATTCGGTGGTGCTTTTCGACGAAATTGAAAAGGCCCACCCCGATGTCTGGAACATGCTCCTGCAAATCCTCGAGGAAGGTAAGCTAACGGACAACGTCGGCCGCGTCGTCAATTTCCGGAACACGATCATTTTGATGACCTCAAATGTCGGTTCCGACACGATCAAAAAACAATCGACGATGGGCTTCTCGCCTATCTCTGACGAGACCAGTTACGAGAAGATGCGGGAACGCATCATGGAAGAGGCCAAGAAGACCTTCCGGCCGGAGTTCCTGAACCGTCTCGACGATATTATTGTCTTCCGCTCGCTCACCAAGCCGGATCTCATCGAGATTCTGGATTTGGAGATCAGCAAGGTCATGCAGCGGCTTAAAGCTCGTAACATCGTGCTCCAGCTCGACGAAAAGGCTAAGGACTTCCTCGTCAGCCGAGGTTACGACCCGCAGTATGGAGCGCGGCCGATGCGCCGGGCGGTCGAGCGATCGCTGGAAGATCCTCTGGCAGAAGAGATTCTGAAGGGCTCCTTCCACGAAGGTGAGCCTATTCTCGTCAGCGTCGAGAACGATCACCTTACCTTCAGGCAGCAGGCAGCCGCCGAGGGCGCACTCTCTTCAAGCTAAACTATTGCGGCCTATTACGTAGCGCTCGCGTTTTGGTGGTTCAACCCGCCTCAAACACAGCAGCGCTTTTTGCTTGAACAAACCCCGCAATATTGCGTCAAATAATCGACCGCATTAAAAAATAATATAGATCATTTATGAAAAAAGTATCCAAGCTGCTCACAGGAATCGTCGCGGGTCTTGTGTTGGCCGCGCTGACAACCCCAGCCTTCGCCGCCGAAAAGGGCAAGGAAAAGACCATTACTGGGGAAGCCAAGTGCGCCAAGTGCGCCCTGAAGGAAACTTCAAAATGCCAGACTGTCATTCAAACCGAAGGCAAGGATGGCAAGAAGGTGACGTATTACCTGGCGAATAACGATGTGGCCAAGGCATTTCATGACAATGTGTGCACTGGCTCGAAAAAGGTGACTGCCACCGGTACGATTAAGAAGGTCGACGGAAAAGAAGAGATGGAAGTCACAAAAATCGACCTGGCTAAGTAGCTGAGTCAAGAAAGCGTTTTACCAACCCGCGAACCGGAATTATTGCCGGTCGCGGGTTTGGCCTTATAGAACTGGGGTCGTTTTTGGTTCTTTGCATTTGAAGCGCGCATCAAGCTTGTCAAATGAAGCGCGTTACGGCATACCCGTGGTATGATGTTACGGTTCGTTTTGGTCGCCTTTGTCGCTTTGATCTCATCAGCAGCGGCGGCGGCCCTGAAGCTCGATTCCTTGTCGGTTGGGCCAGTCACATACACTAATGTGACTATCCTCGGAGCCAACACCACTGACCTTTACTTCACTCATGCCCTGGGGATCGCCAATGTTAAACTGAAATACCTCACCCCGGAGATGCAGAAGCGCTTTAATTATGATCCCAAAGCGGCAGCCGAAGCTGAGAAAAAGCAGAATGAGTCCGACATGCTGTATCAGGCTACGGAAGCCAGCGCCTTTTATTCGCACGGCCAAAAGGTAGCTGATGCCGTTGATAAACCCCGCACCAGCTCGGAGGACAACCTCGCCGATCCCATTTCTGAGCGTTCACTACTCGGCCGTCACGCCCCAGAATTTGAGGCTGATTCGTGGTTGGGAGAAAAGCCGTCGCTGGAGGGCAAGTTCGTGCTGGTCGCCTTCTGGGCTCCTTGGAGTATTCCCTGCCGCAAGTGCGTTCCGGAGTTGAATGCCCTGCAAAAAAGGTTCAAAGACAAATTGGCAGTGGTGGGTTGGACCTCAGATGGCGAATTGGCAAATGTGAACGAATTCAAAATGGAATTTCCTTCGGCGTTGGACTCGAAATCAAAATTGAGCGCGCTTTGCGGAGTGACCAGCATACCGTTCGTACTGCTCTTGGACAATAAACACATCATCCGATACCAGGGCCACCCTGCGGCTGTCACCGAGAAGAAGTTGGAAGCGCTGATGTCGAAGGCCGAAGAGCAATCCAAATAGCCGGTCATGATGCCGGTGTGGGCTGCGGGTAAAACCCCATGCCAGACATTTCGTTTGTCAGTTGATCCCTGCTGCTCGTTGAGGAAGTTTAAAGCAGGTCGTGAGACTGAAACCAGGATTGTTCGCGAGGATAATCGAGTAAGCTTCACGACCTTCTTCTTTTTCAATCGGCGCGGTCCACGGCAAACACCCTGACCTCGCACAATTTCCCCCTACAATCCCCGTATCCATATATTTCGGTATCGCACCGGATTGCCGTGGTCCTGCAGCAGTAAAGGGCCCTTGGCGACCACGCCCTGGAACGCGGCCGCGGTGGTTGATTCACCGGAGACCGGAACATGATCCTGCACCAGCACGCCATTATGGAGAACGGTTACAGACCCTGCTTCCGTTTTGCCATCCGCAGAACGTCGCGGTGCATGGAAGATAATATCGTAGGTCTGCCATTCACCAGGCTTGCGACAGGCATTGACCAATGGAGCCGCAATGCCGTAGAGCGCTCCGGCTTGTCCATTCGAATAGGTCTTGTTGTGATATGAATCCAGCACCTGGATTTCATACCGGCTTTGGAGATAAATACCGCTGTTGCCTCTCCCCTGCCCTTCGCCCTTAATCTCACTCGGGCTCGCCCACTCGACATGCACCTGCACATCGCCGAACTCTTCTTCAGTCACGATATTGCCGGTGCCATTGACCTCGATAATACCGTTCTGCACTTTCCATTTAGCCTCGCCACCCGAAAGTCCTCTCCATTTCGACAGGTCTTTGCCGTCGAACAGAACAAGAGCATCCGAAGGCGGACCCCCGGGCAGACCGGGATCAATGACCCGCGGTTCGTCCGATTTCGGCGTCTGGGCGGAAATCGAAATGCACCCACAAACAGTTGAAAGAATGACAGAGTGAACAATGATTGAGTTCATTTCTTTAAAAAACGGAATGGACCTGTCCATGCTGGTTGTTATGGCTTTCAAGACTCGGACTCAGGATTTTGGCAAGATATTGTTCCAACCGGCAGCTTGGCAAGCGGGCACAATCGCCGAGGGCTCTGCTGGGTGCAATTGAAGCTGGTCGGCACTTGCCCCCCCGCCCTACGGTCCAACGCGAGCCACTTCAAATTACACCGCTACGGCCTGACGCTCCGATACTTGATTGAAGCCGCAGAAGCGCCTAGGCTCGTCGCTGGTTTATGGAAGAGACCTTCGCCAAATATCGGCACCTGGACCCGGAAAAAATTGTCGATACCGTGCGCAGTTTGCACGGGCGTATTGAGGATCGCTTTCCAGGATCAGGTTTGGGCAAAGTAATTGCCGAACTCCTCGTTGTCGCTGAGGAAACGCTGAAGCGAACGCAATGGATCCAAAGGCCGAATCTTCCGCTAAGGGCCGCAGCGGCGGCGCTCAGCATCGCGATTGTCGCGCTGCTGATTGCTCTGGTGGTGAATATCCGGCAGTTCAAACTGGAAGACTTTACTAACTCAGTTCAGGCATTGGACGCCAGCATCAGCTCGGTCGTGTTTGTCGGCGCGGCTATTCTCTTCCTGGTGAGTTGGGAAAACCGCATCAAACGAAGCCGTTCCTTAAAAGCCATCCACGAATTGCGAGCCCTGGCTCACATTGTCGACATGCACCAATTGACCAAAGATCCGGAAAGCGCCTTGCGTGGCAAAACAGCAACTTCCGGTTCGAAGCGGGTTATGACACGTTTCGAACTGACGCGTTATCTGGACTATTGCAGCGATGCCATGGCCCTGATCAGCAAGATTGCTGCGTTGTACGTGCAGGAATTTCAAGATCCGGTCCTCCTGGACGCCGTCGATGACGTTGAAGATTTAACCGCAGGATTCTCTCGCAAGATCTGGCAGAAGATCACGATCCTTGAAAATTTGGATAATCCCGCCATTAAAACCAGGTTGGTTAAGGGCGAATTCTCAAGTGCGGCCGGCGGCTCGGAGCGGGATTAGCCGCCCGCCAGGTTTGAAAACCTCAGGACGTTTCAATACTCACAATGCGATGAAATATGGCTTAAATATTCGCGATAACGCTGCCCTGGATTTGCTTTCACTGGGCGCATTGGTACATCGCCTTGATCCAGACATTATACCATTCCGCAAAGCAACCGAATGCCGCATTCACGTCAGCGGTGGCGAGTTTAATGTCGCCGCCAACTTGTCCGACTGCTTTCAAATGCGGACGGGGATCGTTTCAGCGATGGTCGATTATCCAGTCGGGGATCTGATCGCCGAGCGTGTGAGAGCCATGGGAGTCCGTTCATTTTACAAACGCTTTGACCATGATGGCGTCCAAGGCCCGAATATGGCGATCGTCTACAGCGACCGAGGCCAAGGTCTGCGTGCCCCAGTGGTGTTTTACAATCGCTGCAACGAGGCCGCGGCACAACTCAAACCGGGAGACTTCAATTGGAAAGCCATATTTGCAGAGGGGGTTCGGTGGTTTCACAGCGGCGGCATTTTCGCAGCACTTTCCCCTACCACCGCCGAATTAATTATTGAAGGTATGCAGGCGGCCAAGGCCGCCGGCGCAGTGATCTCTTTCGACCTCAATTACCGCGCAAAACTGTGGAATATCTCCGGAGGCCATGACCGGGCGGTTGCGGTACTCGAACGCATAGTAAGAAATGTCGATGTGCTGGTCGGCAATGAAGAAGACCTGCAAATGGGACTCGGAATACCCGGTCCCGAAGTCGCTGCCAAATCGAAGTTGGATCCCAGTGCATTCTTCGGAATGATCGACAAGGTCACGCGCAAGTACGGTCAAATAAAAGTGCTGGCGACGACCCTGCGTGAAGTGCATTCGACTAATCGCCACACTTGGGGCGCAGTGGCGTGGATCAATGGCAAAAACGTAGTCGCACCCACGTGCGAACTGGATGTTTATGATCGTGTTGGAGGCGGCGACGGCTTTGCGGCCGGCCTGTTTTACGGGCTCCTAAACGGCGAGTCTGAAGAGGAAGCGTTACGGCTGGGCTGGGCGCACGGAGCGCTGCTCACGACCTTCCCCGGCGATACCACAATGGCGACCCTTGGCCAGGTGCGCGGTTTGGCCAAAGGCGGATCAGCCAGAATCCAGCGTTAACAGAACATTCCGAACCGAACAATTGGGGAACAAAAAGCCCCGACCTGAGTGACTATCGCCAACAACTGTCGCAAAGGTCTCATGTTTGGTTTCCCCAATTGTCCGTCCGATCCAGTGCGGCGGGCAAAATCAAACCTGAGAATACGCCTTCGGAATTAGAAAATGATTAGAAATCTTCGACACCGTATCCGCGTATTGCGGATCGTTCTTCAGTTTATCCCAAACCGGGTGCTTGCCAAAGGCTTCCCAGTGCTTCTTGTGCGCCTCGTCGCTCTCGGCTGACAACATATAGGTCAAATGCGGCAGGTCGCGCCCGATGAGCGCCTGGCCGTAGAAAATAGGACCAAGACCAACCTGGCGCATGACCTCTATTTCGCCCGCATTGAACATCTCTACTTTTTTGACTGCCTTGATTTCGCTGTGGCTCTCATAGGTGCGGATTTCGAATATCCGGCTCTTTTTGTCGCGCGAATAGGCGGGCTGTTCCAGCTTTGGCATGCCGGCAAAGGCCAGCATCAGCCAACTGTCGATCCGTTCGAAACCAGGATTGGTTTTTGGCGATTGCACATACTCCTGCGCCGTCGGATCCAGTCCCGAGAGCGAATGCAGGCGCAAAGTGGCTTTGACAAACGCGTCCAGTGACGGATACGGGATTAACACATACACGGCCTGGCCGTCCTTTGGTTCCTTCTCAGTAAATACCCCAACGGTTTTGATGCCGAGCTGATTCCAAGCCGGGATGGCGGCTTTTTCCAGATAAGCGTCCAACGGATCGGATTTGGCACCGCCCTTGAGCCGATAGACCCTCAATTCATAATACTCTCGGTTGGATGACCCCGATTCGGCCGCCGCGGCACTTAAAGCCGCTGCATTGAGCCCGGTCATGGTGGAAACGGTTAATGAGGTTTTCAGGAATTCGCGTCGTTTCATGTGCTTCTATTAATGTTAGGCGGGCGAAGCCGCCGGTTGCCAGCAGCAACAATTAGCCGGTGCAACTGCAAAAAGAAATCAGAAATCGTGACTTTCGACCCATTTCGAAGGCAAAGGGGAACACCCTATCCAAAATTTGAACGTCAGGTATAGTTTATTAGATCAATAATTAGTGAAGAAAGACATTCATATTCTGATGCTCGAGGATGATGCCGCCGACGCGGAATTGACCCGTTTCGCTCTGCGCAAGGGCGGCCTGCGTTTTTCGATCGCCCGCGTTGAAACGAAGGAAGAGTATCTACAGGAGCTGTCCGACCGGCCGCCGGAACTGATTTTATCGGACTATTCGTTGCCCGGGTTTAATGGGCAGGATGCCTTAGACATTGCACGCGAGCAATGCCCGGAAACGCCGTTTATTTTTGTGACGGGCACGATGGGTGAGGAAGTGGCTATCGAAACCCTTAAGAGCGGAGCCACGGACTACGTGCTTAAAACCAGGCTGTCGCGCCTGATGCCAGCGGTGAACCGGGCCTTGCGCGAGGCTCAGGAACGAACGGAACACCGCCGGGCAGAAGAGCAGCTGCGTCAATCCCATGAACAATTGCGAGCGCTATCGGTCTATCTGCAATCGGTGCGTGAGGAGGAACGAACACGGATTGCCAGGGAGGTACATGATGAGTTGGGCCAGGCCTTGACCTGTTGCAAGCTCGATTTGTCGTGGATCGCCAGCAAATTGCCGCGCGAGCTGAAGCCGTTGGTGGAAAAGACGCGTTCCCTGACATCCCACATCGATTCGACGATCCAAACGGTCCGCCGAATCTCTGCAGAGTTGCGGCCCGGCGTGCTGGATCACCTGGGCCTGGTCGCAGCCCTGGAATGGCAAGCGAATGAATTTCAGAATCGGACCGGAATAAAATGTGATGTCCATGCCAACCTGCGCGAATCGCTCCTCGACCAGGATTTGAACACAACCTTATTCCGAATTTTCCAGGAAACTCTCACGAACGTAATCCGGCATGCCGGCGCAACTCAGGTGACCGTCGAGTTGAAACAGCAAGACTCGCGAATCAAACTGGAGGTCGAAGACAATGGGCGCGGGATTTCAAGAACCGAGATTTCTAATGGTAAATCGATGGGTTTATTGGGCATGAAGGAGCGGGCCGCACTATTGGGCGGGATTTTCAAAATCGGCAGGCTGTCGCGGGGCATGGGCACCCGGGTAAGTGTGTCAATCCCGTTGCACAGGCAATCAAACCTGCAGGAACGCGACAATGAAGATTCTCTTAGCCGACGATCATACCGTAGTTCGCCACGGGCTGAAACAAATCATAGCCGATGAGTTTAAGCGGGCGGTCTTCGGGGAGGCGCGCAACGCCCAGGAAGCCCTGAACCTGGTCTGGAAAGAACCGTGGGATATTGTCGTGCTGGATATCACGATGCCCGGCCGCAGTGGCCTGGAGGTCTTGCGGGAAATTAAGAAATCGAAACCCAAATTACCGGTATTGGTGCTGAGCATGCACCCGGAAAACCAGTTTGCCGTGCGTGTCCTCAAACGCGGCGCCTCCGGCTACATGACCAAAGAGAGCGCTGCCGACGAATTGGTCGGGGCCATCAAAAAGGTGCTCGCCGGCGGAAGATATGTCAGCACTTCACTGGCGGAGAAGCTGGCGACCTACCTGGCGAGCGATACACAAAAACCGCCGCAGGAGCTGCTCTCAGATAGAGAGTTCCAAGTGTTGCGGCTGATCGCCTCCGGGAAAATTGTCAGCGAAATCGCCAAAGAATTGTCGCTTAGCGTCAAGACTATCAGCACGTATCGTACGCGCATTTTGGAGAAGATGGGGCTGCGCAATAACGCGGAGCTGATGCACTATGCCATGCAGCATCAACTCGTAGAGTAAAGGCATCAAACCAAAACATTGCTGCGCTCACATTCAAGATCGAATTGCCAGCTCACCTGAGGCATAGTCGAGGTCATGAATATTGCCTCACTGCTGGACCGCCCCGAGTACGTCCACGCAGCTATCAATCACTTTCCCCTGGTGGGCCTGTTAGTCGCAATGGTTAGTCTGGTCTGCGCCTTGGCCCTGAGAAATCGGACGGCAGTTTTTGCAGGCCTCGGTTTAATCGCCGTCCTCGCGCTTTCAGCCTGGGTTGTTTCCTACTTTGGAGAAGAAGGTTATGACCGGGTTTTATCAATGGCTGACGAAGACGGGCAGGCATTTCTACAGTACCATCAACACCTGGCGGACCGATGGATTGTTCTTTATTACCTTTGCGCTGGCTCCGCCGCATTGGGCATAGGCTTGGGCTGGAAATGGCCCCGCACGTTGAACCCACTTGCGAGCATAACGCTCCTCCTGGCAGCCGCCAGTTTCATCGCTGGCATCTTCATTGCCCGGGCTGGCGGTCAAATCCGGCATCGCGAGTTCCGCTCGGGGCACCCACCCGAAATGTCTCAACCCCACTGACCCCGCGCCTCACCTGACACTTAATTGATCGTAAATGTTAACGATGCCAGGCGTGTGCTGCAGCGCAGACAAAATGGCATCGTGTGTCCGGGAATCGTCCACATAACCCTGGAGATAAACGTTCCCGTTATTCACCGTAACGGTGGAGTTCCGCAACCAGGAATTCGGAATCGAATCCCAACGCAGGCGATCAACGATTCTGTTGGCAAGCGCCTGATCCGATGTCGTCGCGGCTTGCACCGGGACTGTCACCGGTCCGGGAACAACCGGGACCGGAGTAGTTACCACCGGCGCCGGCACTGGAGGAGTCGTGTAGACACGCGGTCCCGTTCCATAAGAACTCGTCGGGGGATAGCTGACTTGAAGTTGATCATTAACCGAAGTCACCCCGCTGGTGTTCCTGACCAACGCATCGATCATTTCCCGATCTCGCTCGTTGCGGACAGTGCCAGTCAACGTGACTACACCATTTTGCGAGTAGACTTGCACATTCGGGGCAATGGTACCCAAATCCCCATACCGGTTTAGTTCCGCCCGTAGTGCCGTGTCCAGAGCTACGTCAGCCGGGTTCCGAGGTGGACCTCCGGAAATGACTTCCCCGTTAGGAGTCGAATACACGTGAGGCGTGTGTGTGGAGGCGCAACCGGTAATGATTAGCGCAAGCGAAATAACTGACAGACCTCGGGCAATTCTCATAAAAACTCTCCTTCCCATCATACTTGAAATGTGGGGTAGCAACCTTCCAGTCGCCAGTAGGTATTCTGCTCCACCCGGTTCCCGAATATCGGTTGTGCTGCGGGGGGGCTGGGGTCGAACCTTGACGGGCAAACCCGCAGAAGGACCAAATCCAAGGCCCCTACCAACAGCCTATTTCGCCATCATGACTTCGATCGTTTCCTCGCGTTTGTGAGGAGCATCCTCTTCGGGTTCAACCGGGCGTACACTGGTTGGGGATTCAAGCGAGGAGGAGCGATTAGCAGGCACGGACTCGTCAGACTTGTGGAACTTAACACTGACGATCTTGCTCACACCTTGCTCCTGCATCGTGACGCCGTAGAGGACATCCGCCATACCGATCGTGCGTTTGTTGTGTGTGATGATGATGAATTGCGAGTGCTCGAGAAATCGCTGCAAAACCCGGATGAAACGATTGATGTTGGATTCGTCCAAAGGCGCATCCAACTCGTCTAGCACGCAGAATGGGCTCGGTTTGACCTGGTAAATCGAGAATAGCAACGCCACGGCAGTCATCGTCTGCTCGCCGCCCGAAAGAAGAGAAATCGTCTGCAGCTGTTTTCCTGGAGGCCGCGCGACAATGTCGATGCCGCTTTCCAGCAGATCGTTTTCGTCCAGCAGAATGAGGTCGGCCTTGCCACCGCCGAAGACCTCGGTGAACATCGCTCGAAAATTGGCACGAATCTGGTCGAAGGTCGCGCGAAACATTTCGCGCGTCTGACCATTAATGCGATTAATGACTTCGAGCAACTGGGCTTTGGCCTGAACCAGGTCCTCGTGCTGCTTGCTCAAGAACTGGTAGCGCTGCTCAGTTTCTTCATACTCCTCAATCGCGACCAGGTTAACCGGCCCCATCTCATCAAGACGTCGCTGCAGGGCGTCGACCTG
Source organism: Candidatus Limnocylindrales bacterium (assembly GCA_035495315.1). GTDB lineage: Bacteria > Verrucomicrobiota > Verrucomicrobiia > Limisphaerales > UBA8199 > DATJGF01. The sequence goes on along the minus strand of DATJGF010000126.1, from coordinate 45,166 downwards.
CTGTGCGACCAGTTCCCAATCGGTCGCAGCGCCGGCTGAAGCCATCTCTTCGGGGGTCATCACATGGACACGCGCGGGACCTTCATCGGCAAAAGTGATGGTGATGCATTCGCCCCGAACCTCATCCAGATTCACGTGGTACTTCTGCTGCACCCGCTCGCGCAGGTTTTGGACAGTCATTGTTTTTTGCGCCAATTCGATATCCAACGAACTGCGACGCTCCTGGGTCTGCGTCAATACACGGCGTTGCTCGCGCAACGACTCCTCACGTGAAGCAATCTCCCCTTCCTGGGTCTGCTGTTGGGCGATCAGTTCAGCGGTCTCTGCGTTCACCTGTTCCCGATCATGCTGCAATTTTGCAATCTGAATGCGCGATTCCTGGATTTCAGCCTCCGCCTGGTCCTTGCGCGTCGCGAAGCCACCGATTTCGGCACGCCGTTGTTCCACCGCGTGCGCCAACTCGCGCACTCGGGAGGACAACGATTGCTGTTGTTGCCGAAAGCTAGCCGCCATTTGCTCCTCCGTCGCCAATGCGACTTTGCTTTCGGTCAACCCGGCCTGGGCAACATCACGCTGTTGCCTCAACCCCTCCAATTCCGACGTTAACTGGCTGACTTGGGCCTGCTTCGCTTGCTCAGCGCTTTCCAGTTCCGTTGCCCGGGCGCTGAGATTTGAACGCTTTTGCAATCCCTCCTGTTCCTGAGCAGCCAGGCTCTGAATCTCGAACACAACCGTGTCGATTTTCTGATGGAGCAACCGCTGCGAATTCTGCAGCGCGTTGAACTCTCCCTCGTGCGTCGCAATCGCAACTTCCCGGGCTCGCAGTTCAGATTGTGCCTGCTGCAGGCTGGCTTGCAGTTCCGTCTGCTCGCTTTGCAACCCGCCTTTAATCCGGGCATTCGCGGCGACTTGCTGCTGCAATTCCGTTAAGGCAAGGCTCAGTTCAGCTATCTGATTCTTGCGCCCGAGGATAGAAGCGGCGGCTTTCCCATTGCCATGGCCATTGGAATATCCGCCCGTGTACACCCCGTGGCTGCTCAATAATTCCCCGTTCAGAGTAACGTAACTGAACGCACCATTGCTCGCTCGCCAGTCTGCCGTCGCAGCGTGCAAATCCCGCACAATGCGTGTTCCCCCCAGCAACCGCTTCAGCAAGGGGGCCACGGTCTGCTCACTGTCAACGACTGCCATAGCAGCCAAAGGAACCCCATTGAGCGAAGGCACGGGATTGCGTGCTGGCGAGGTGGAGGCGTCTTCGCCTGCCGTTTCTGCTGCGCCACCCAATTCCAAGGGCGCTACGCTCGCACGACCCTTCTTGTTGGCGCTGAGATCGGCCAGGATCTGATGGGCAGCCTCCGGATGCTGTGTCAGGACCAATTGCAAATGGTGACCCAGGGCCGATTCGATGGCAGTTACAAATTCATCCGGCACACGGATTTTGTCGGCCAGGGACCCGAGAACATGCTGCGATTGGCGAAGGGCTGCCAGCGAGCCTTCGCTGAAACCTTCGTGACCGGCTTGCAATTGTTCCAATACGTTAAGCCGGGAACGTTTCTCCGCCTGCTGCTGGAGTAATTGATCCTGTTCCTGCGCCGCCCGGTTCAACTCCGTTTGGATCTCCTCCAATCGCTTTTGCCGGTCTTCGACCGACCCGCGTTGGGTCTGCGCATTGAGACGCTCGGCAGCAACATTGAGCGCGAACTCCTCCAAACGAGCCTCCAGACGCGTGCGCTCTTCCTCTAACTGCATCTTTTCTGCGGACAGCTTTTCGAGCCGCACAATGTTGCCTTGCTTCTGCAAATCAAGGGCGGTGATCTCGTTGCGCAAACGCGTCAAATCTTGTGCCGCAGCAAATGCATCAGCCTGCGCCTGCCGCAACGCCTCCTGATGCCGCTTCAAATCCTCTTCGACGTGCCGCAGAGCAGACTCTTTCTGCTGCAGGATTTGCCGATTTCGCGCAATAGCGGTCTCGGAACTTTCCAGGTTGGCGGTTACGGTCGCCAGCTCCTGCTCGGCAATGTGGCGCCGCTCTTCGGCCTGGTTGATTTCGGCCAAGGCTTTAGTGTTTTGTGCCGATAACTCGCTCAGGCGCTCTTCGTTGAAATGTATCCGGCTGTCGTGCCGTTCAATTTCACCCTTCAACTCCAAGCCGCGTTGTTGCCGACCTGCGGTCTCATGTTCCAGCGCCGATAACCGTTCGCGCAATTCGGCGATCTCATCTTCACCGCGCAACACTGCCGCCGAACTGCCTTCGATTTCGGTCCGTAACTTTTCAGCTGCAGTTTCACGTTCAAGGATTTCCGCCTGGAGCACGTCAAATTGATGGCGGGCAAGTTGCGTATCCAGGTGTTGAAGCTCTTGCGCAATTTGTTTGTACCGCCTCGCCTTACCGGCCTGCCTCTGCAGTGAACCAATCTGACGCTTTACTTCGCGGACCAGATCCTCGACACGAACCAGGTTCTGTTCCGTATACTCGAGTTTCCTCAACGCTTCGCGCTTTTGTGCTTTGTATTTCGTTATCCCGGCCGCCTCTTCAAAAATGAGTCGACGGTCCTCCGGTTTGCTCGATAGGATTTGGGTGATATTCCCCTGAGCCATGATACTATAGCTCGTACGACCCACACCGGTGCCCATGAACAACTGTTGAACGTCCTTCAAGCGACAGGGCGTTTTATTAATAAAATATTCGCTGCCACCATCCCTGAAGACCCGCCGCGTGATAGTCACCTCGTTGTAAGCGATCTCAACCCCCGCCGCAGACAAGTGTGCCTGGTCAACTCCCCCAATTGTGAGCGATACCTCGGCCATCCCCAAGGGTTTACGCCCGTCGGTCCCATTGAAAATGACGTCCGCCATTTCGCCCCCGCGCAACGCCTTGGCGGATTGCTCTCCCAGTACCCAACGTATAGCGTCTGAGACGTTCGACTTACCACAACCGTTTGGGCCCACTATAGCCGTCACCCCGGGTTGGAAGTTTAATGCCGTTTTATCCGCAAAGGATTTGAATCCCAGAACTGTAAGATTCTTAAGATACATTGTATTTACTTGATTCGAGCAGAGTTCGTGCGTTTAGTAAAGCCAAAAACCACAATATAGAGCACACCGTTACGGCCGTAGCACAACTAATGGGTGAGGAACCGAGATTTGAAATTGTGCCGTTTTACCGCTGCTCTGCTTATCTTATACGTCTTATGCCCGTTTTTATCCCATATTTCGCCAATAATTCAAGCTTTTTTCTATCAGGACCGGCCAGGTCGGGAACGCGAAAAGGGGCTGTCGGCCTTAGGGGGACCGTCCCTAAGCCTCCGGCCAGCCTCGGTTGCTCCCAGATCGGGCCATTACATACATTGGAGCAGCCTCACCCTCCATTTTCAACGATACGACGCTTTACGTGGGCAATAGCCTTGATGGCCTCTTTCCTCGTCTCGGAGGCGGTAAATTATACCCCATCAAAAGTTGTCCCTCCCCAGGTCCCGCGTGAGATCCGCGGAGTATGGGTTGCTACAGTGGCGAATATTGACTGGCCTTCGACAAATGGCCTGACCACGGCTGAACAAAAAGCGGAATTGCTGGCCCTACTGGACCGAGCCGCCGAGCTCAAACTCAACACAGTCGTTTTCCAAGTCCGGCCCGCGTGCGACGCCCTTTACGCTTCTTCGTATGAGCCGTGGTCGGAATATCTGACTGGAACAATGGGCAAGGCACCACAACCGTTTTATGATCCGTTGGCGTTTGCGGTAGAAGAGGCGCACAAACGAGGGCTGGAACTGCATGCCTGGTTCAACCCATACCGGGCGAGACATGCCGGTGCAAAGTCAATTACCGCTTCAACTCATGTATCGCGGACTCATCCCGAGTTGGTGAGAAGCTACGGACGATCGCTCTGGTTGGATCCGGGCCAAAGGGCCGTGCAGGATTATTCGCTCAATGTGGTAATGGACGTGGTCAGAAGATACGACATCGATGGAGTTCATTTCGATGATTACTTTTATCCCTACAAGGAAAAGGACGACTCCGGCCGGGAATTGGACTTTCCAGATGAATCGAGTTGGAAACGATACGGCGCTGGCGGGAAACTGAATCGTGAGGATTGGCGACGTCAAAACGTAAACACGTTTTTGCGCCGCGTCTATGAGGCGATAAAGGACACTAAACCTTGGGTCAAATTCGGCGTGAGTCCTTTCGGAATTTGGCGGCCGGGAAATCCCCAATCGATCCACGGTTACGACGCATTTGCGAAATTATATGCCGATTCCAGGCAATGGCTCCAAAAGGGTTGGTTGGACTATTGCGCGCCGCAACTTTACTGGAGCAGCAAATCCGCAGAGCAGAGTTTTCCGGTGCTGCTAAAATGGTGGGCGGGACAAAACTCGAGCCGACGACACCTGGCCCCTGGATTGGACTCTACGAAAGCGGGCGGATCGTGGCCGATAGGGGAAATCATCAACCAGATCCAATTGGCAAGAAGGCAGGCCGGCACGAGCGGCCACTTCCATTGGAGCATGCGCGCTTTGATGCGAAACCAGGCATTAACTAGCGCGCTGGCGAAAGAAGTCTATCAGGAGCCGGCTATTTTTCCGGCTTCAGCATGGCTGAAGCAGGGACCGCGACCGGGGCCACCAAACTTGAAAGTGACACAGGCTGGTGCCGGCATCGCACTTATTTGGGCCCCCGGGGCGGACAAGCCAGATACGGCCCTATGGGTCGTGCAGACTCGCACGCGAAACGAATGGGCAACCAAAATAGTTCCTGCAAAAACGCTGCAAATATCTCTGCCGGATCCCTTGCCCGAAGTGATCGCGGTTACTGCGATTGATCGGTATGACAACGCCGGTAAACCTGGCGTTTTAGGGACTGGAAAAAAATAAAGGTTTTGGAAGGGCTATAAGCCGAATTTTGTCTTCCTGGCAAATTACCAGGGAAAGAATCATTTGTCTGAGCAGCCAGTACCCGGGACCTGTCCCGCGATGCGGCACGTGAAGCGGGCAGCTTCGAGGTCCCCTATTTGGCCTTGCACCCGATGGGGTTTTCCGTGCCCCGGCGCTTGCGCGCCGAGCGGTGGGCTCTTACCCCACCTTTTCACCCTTACTATCGAATTGAAGCCGCAAGGCTCGAATTCAATAGCGGTATATTCTCTGTGGCACTTTCCGTCTGGACGCCTCACGGCGTCGCATCCCGCGTATATCTGGTTGAACCTTCTTGCGTCAGTTCAAACCAGTTACACGGCATCGCGCCCTCTGGTGTTCGGACTTTCCTCCCCCATCAAACGGACAAACCCCGCCAGATGGAGGCGATTCTTCGCCCTTCCAAAACCAACCAGAGTATACAATCTGTGTGCTACTGAATCAATGGAATGAGATTGGGAAATGCGCATGGAAACTCCCGGTTGACTCCGCGTCTTGGGCAACCCCTTCGAGTTTCTGCCCGACCCGCTAAAGCTACTCGGCAACTGCAAGGTCCATATCTCTGGTATAGTAAAGGATACGGCCGCAGTTGCTACAGGTCACCAATTCCTGCTGGGCCTGGCATTGGATCAGCAATTGGGGCGGAACGCGCATGTGACACCCGCCGCAAACCCCATGTTGCACGCCGACAACGACATTTTCGCCTTTGCTCTTCACCAGACGTTCATACCGTCCGCGGGCGACTTCATCCACCGCGGCTACCAACTCTTCCCGGTTGGTGGTTATACCGGCCAGCTCGTTTTGCAGATTCTTCTCACGCGCACTCAGTTGCGCCAATTGTTCTTCCATCAGCTTTCGAGCCTCCTGTGCAGCTTGAGTGCCCCGAACGACCTGCTTCTGAGCCGCTTCAGCCTGTTCCATCAGCTCGATCTCCTTATCTTCAATTTTAAAAATCTCGGCCTTGCAGATCTCGATCTCGTGGGTTAAGGCTCGATACTCTTCATTTTTGCGCGTCTGCAATTGTTGATTGGCGTAACGAGCAATCAGTTGCTTCTTCGTGTCTACTTCCAACTCCAGACTTTTGCGTTCAGATTCGAGCTGCTTAACGCGGTTTTTGGCATTCTCCAGCGCCGCCGCAGCCTCAGTAGCCTTTGCCTGGAACATTTGCCGCTCCGGACCGATATGCGCCAATTCGCCCTGCAAGCGACGTATTTTGCGGTCACGATCCTGCAAGATCAGCAGTTTTTCAATTGTATCGAGCATGAACTTCTATAACAGGGATAACAGAATATCTAGCATCATGGACCAAGTCAACCTGCGCTGTAGGCTAGCTTTCAAGGCAACATCTGACTTGAAGCAGCCCCAATAAGTGTAGTGGCATGCAGGTGCATAAAGGGTTATGTTCGAAAAGTTGTGCGACGCAAATCGCAGGAAAATCTATGACAAGACTGAAGTCGCTCGCGGGAATCACGGTAGCAACGCTGATAGCTCTTACCAATTGTTGCGCGGCAGAGCAATCGGCTTTGGACCTGGTCCGTCAGTTCAATGACGTTTTCGCCGAGGTTGCCCAGAAAGTCTCCTCTGCGGTTGTAATCGTCAATGTTGTTCAAAAGTTACCAGAAGGTGCTTTTGGGGACGACGAGGATGAAGCTGGACCGTTTGATTCCTTACCGCCGGCGTTGAAGAAGTTCCATGAGCAATTCAAACGTCAACCTTACAGCGAAGTAAGCGCAGGCTCGGGAGTGATTGTGCGCGAAGATGGTTACATCCTGACCAATTATCATGTGGTCGAAGATGCCGACAAAATCGACGTGAAGCTCCAGGACGGCCACACCTTGCGTGCCTCGGTGCGCGGAACCGACCCGCAATCAGATCTCGCGGTAATCAAGATCGACGCTAAGGGTTTGGTCGCAGCCAAATTCGCGGATTCGGCCAAGACACGCGTCGGTGAATTCGCCATTGCGGTCGGTGCGCCCTTTCGCCTTGATTACAGCGTTACCTTCGGCCACGTGAGCGCCAAAGGCCGCTCAAATGTCCTTCAAGGCTATGAGGCCGTCGCCATGGATCAGGACTTTATACAAACCGATGCGTTGATTAATCCCGGCAACAGCGGCGGACCGCTCGTCAATATTGACGGCGAGGTGATCGGCATCAATACCCTGATTCACGGCTTGCATAGCGGCATTGGCTTTGCGATTCCGAGCAACCTCGCCAAGGAAGTCTCCGACCAACTCATTGCCCAGGGTAAATTCACCCGCGCCTGGCTCGGCGTGGTGATTGGCGCTTTGCGCGACAATTTGGAACTGCGCCAAAAAATTCAGGTCCTTGAGGAAGGCGTGGTAGTCTCCGAGATGGTACCCCACGGTCCGGCGGCCAGGTCCGAACTGAAGCCTGGCGACATCATCACTTCCATTGACGGCCAGCGCGTCAGCACACCGCAGGAGTTGCGCACCGAAGTGCGAAGAAAGACAATAGGCCAGCCAATCACCCTCGATGTTTTCCGCAAAGGGCAAACCAACCAGATCAAGATTAGTCCCGAAGAATGGGTGCAACCTTCTCCTGTGCTGGCCAAAGCCAAGAATGACCCTCCCCGACTTCAGACCACCCCTGCGAACCTGGGAATTACCGTCCAGGAATTAACGACAGATCTCGCAGCCCGCTTCGGTGTAACCGCTAGCGAAGGCGTAGTCATCTCCGCAGTGGAAAAGAACTCGTTGGCAGCCCGCAAAGGCCTGAAGCCGGGTGATGTGATCACTTCGATTGATCAAGAGCCCGTCATCAATCCGAAGCAGTTCCATTCCGCAATTAAAAAAGCCGACCTCAAAAAGGGCGTGCTCGTGAATTTGATCAGCGGTGACACGCCGCGCTTTGAGATTTTGAAAGCGCAGCCTTAGCCTGCTCGTTGGGATTTTTCTGTAGAGTTGCGGTTTCTCCAGGGCTGCGTTACTTAAACCGGAATGCGATTCATCGGCGGTGTCATTGAGAAGCTGCAGCGGCATCCAAAACGTATCGTTTTTCCCGAGGGCACCGAGCCCCGTGTACTGCAGGCAGCCCGGCAATTCTATTCGCTTCGGCTGGGCGCACCCATCTTGCTGGGCGACCGGACCCGGATCAAAGACATCGCGGCGGCCCTAAGTGTTTCGTTGCAGGGAATCCGCATTATTAACCCACCGGAGAGTGAGGATCTCGAGAACTTCTCAAGGCGCTTTGAGATTTTGAGACGATATAAAGGCATGAAAAGCCTTGAGGCCCGGGATGCGATACTGCAGCCGAATTATTTCGGCGCAATGATGGTGGCGATGCACCAGGCGGACGGTTTCGTCTCTGGTGCCAGTCAGCATGTCGGCAGCGTGCTGCGGCCATTATTCCAAATTATCAAGGTAGCACCGCAAACTACGACTGCCTCGAGTTGCCAGGTGATTGAAGTCGAGGATTCGCGTTACGGAGCCGACGGGGTCTTGTTTATGGCTGATTGCGGCGTAATCCCTGAGCCGACGGTCGAGCAACTCGCCGATATCGCTGTTTCGACCGCGCAACTTGCGCGGCATTTGCTCGGCGTAAAACCTCGCGTCGCGTTGCTCTCCTTCTCCACCAAAGGCAGTTCGAACCATCCTTCCATTGGTCGCGTCCAGGCTGCTACCGCGATGGCCGAGGCCAAAGCGCGCGCAAAATCCATTGAAGCAGAATTTGATGGTGAACTCCAGGTCGATACCGCCCTGGTCCCCGAAATTGCAGGGCGCAAAGCCCCCGGTGGGAAAATCCTCGGCAATGCAAATGTGCTTATTTTCCCCGACCTCAATTCCGGCAACATCGCCAGCAAGCTCGTGCGGCACCTGGCCAGAGCCAACGCCTATGGCCAGTTGCTTTTAGGACTGGACCGCCCGGCTGCAGACGTTTCTCGCGGCTCAAGCGCGCATGATATTTTAGGGGTTGCCGCCATTGTTGGAGTTCAGGCGATCGACTACCAGATTCTTTATCCGGGTGCGGGCCAGAAGTTGCCGGGCGAGGAGGAACCTGTAACCGCCTAAACATGCTGCCCTTCGCTTTGAATCCAGTCCTGCGCACGCTCCCGGTATATCAACCGGGGCGACCGATTGAGGAAGTCGCACGCGAGCTGGGCTTGCCTGCTATCGACATCATCAAGCTGGCATCCAATGAAAACCCACTGGGCCCATCGCGGCTCGCGATGGCCGCGATGCGCAAAGCTCTCGCACAGGTGAACCTGTACCCGGACGGCGGGGCCTTTCACCTCAAGCAGAAACTTGCGCAATACCTCGGAGTGAGTCCGGCGCATTTGATCCTAGGGACCGGTTCGAACGAAGTCCTGGAATTGCTTGGCCATCTGCTGTTATCACAAGAAACCGACGTCATTGTTTCACAATACTGCTTTGCTGTTTATCCAATTGTTACTGCTCTTTTCGGAGCAAAGCTGATACGCGTGCCGGCGAAACACTACGGGCATGACCTTGATGCGATGCTCGCTTCAATTACCGCAAATACCCGGCTCATTTTTGTCGCCAATCCGAACAATCCAACCGGCACGAGCGCCTCGTCGGAGAAGCTCGCCGATTTTATCAAAGCCGTTCCATCTCAGGTCGTGATCGCGCTGGATCAGGCTTACATCGAATTTCAAGATGAGCCCCTGGATCTCTTGCCGGAGATCCGAAACGGCACCAGGCCGAACCTGGTGCTCCTGCGGACTTTTTCAAAAATCTACGGCCTGGCAGGAGTTCGAGTCGGTTACGGCATCGGGGACCCGGAATTCATCGCAGCATTCGAAAAGGCCCGTCAGCCCTTCAACCTCAATTCTATCGCTCAAGCCGGGGCACTGGCAGCGTTGGACGATCACGCCCACGTCGAAAGGACTCGCCGGATTATCTCGCGTGGCCTGAAGTTTTACGCTCGAGAGTTCCGCCGACTGGGCCTCGAATTTGTGCCATCGTCTGCCAATTTTATTTTGGTGCGTGTTGGGGACGGACAAACCATTTTCGATCAACTGCAACGACTCGGCATCATTGTTCGGCCACTGGACGCTTACCAACTCCCAGAATGGATTCGTATTTCTGTCGGCACTCCAAAAGAGAATCAGCGCTGTCTGCAAGCACTTAAGTCCCTGATGGCCGCGCCACCGACGACTGCCCGCTAACGCCGGCGATTCACTTGCCGACTATCGTAATCCCCCCCTAATAATTTTATTTGAATCACTCCTGAAACCGAATACACATTCGGGTACCTAAACCAATTCCATGGCTTAACAGTGAAACTGACTGATCTACGCGGCATTTTGCAGTATATCCCGCAATTCCGGGAGAAGTGCTTTGTCATTAGCGTCGATGGAGCAATTGTAACGGACGAGAACTTCGGCAATATCCTGATGGATATCGCCGTGCTGCGTTCTTTGAATATTCGCGTGGTCATCGTGCACGGCGCGTCGGCTCAAATCAGTGCGCTGGCACGCGAGCAAAAAGTCGAGCCGTCGAATCTCGACGGCAGCGGCATTACCGATGAGACCACCTTGAAATTGGCGCTGACCGCCGCGAATCGTTTGACCCATGAAATGCTGGAGGGCCTTTCCGCTAATGATCTCCGTGCCGCCTCCACCAACGCCGTCACGGCGCATCCCTTGGGCATCTTGCATGGCGTCGACCATCAATGGACCGGCAAGGTCGAACGCATCGATGTTGAGATGTGCCAAAAGTTGCTCGAGAACGGCATTATTCCGGTTTTCGCGCCACTTGGTTTTGACGGGGACGGCAAGACCTATCGCGTAAACTCCGACAGCGTTGCCGTCGCGGTTGCCGAGGCGCTCAAGGCGACGAAGCTGATGTTCATTACCACACAAGATGGGATTCTGGTAAAAGACCACGTCATCCGCCAAATGCTGGTCACGGACCTGGAATCCGTGCTCGCGCTACAGATTTCCGACGTGCATCCGGCCATGGTTTCCAAAGCGATTCACGCCGTGGCCGCCTGTAAAGCAGGAGTACCTCGCGTCCATGTCATCAATGGCGGTGTCGAAGAAGGGTTGCTGGCAGAAGTTTTCACCAACGAGGGCGTTGGCACGTTGATTTACGCCAACGAATTCCAACAGATTCGACGCGCGCTCAAGAAGGATGTGCGTAGCATTTTGAACCTGATCAAGAGTTCGGTCGCGACCGACGAGTTGGTTAAACGCACTCGTGCCAGCATTGAAAAGCAATTGGCCGATTATTATATCTTCGAGATCGATAAGAATCCCGTCGCATGCGTCGCGTTGCATAGTTTTCCAGAACAGCACAAAGCCGAGCTGGCCTGCCTCTATGTCAGTCCCGCCCACGAGAACCAAGGTATCGGACGAAAATTGATTCAATTCGCCGAAAACAAAGCCAGGGAACTTGGGTCAGAAGAGTTAATCACACTTTCAACCCAAGCCTTCACATACTTTCAGTCCAAGGGTGGTTTTGGCGAGGGGACACCCGATGACTTGCCCGCCGCGAGGAGGGAAAAGTACGATCAGAGCGGCCGGAACTCGAAAGTGCTAATCAAGAAACTGAAGCAGTGACCAAAAGGCGAGATGCCGAATCGATCGAGGTTAACCTCCGATGGTTTGAGTCAACTAGCTTTAGTCGGAGCAACGAAATCAAACGAAAGACTGTATCCGCGAATGATGCCAAGCGAGGACTAAGCCGTGGCGGCCTGGGGAGTGCCCGGAGTTTTTCGCTCAGGCGCTCGCGAGGAACGAAAGCTGCGCCACAAATGCAAGGGAAGTAATCCAACCAAAATGATCGCCACCTGGCTGCCGACGAAAAGCATTAGCCATTTGAAAGCAGCGTCCATAAACCCATACGAGTGCAAGCCAATACCAAGCATGTTCACCCCAAACCAGGAGAAACTGGTGACAATGTTTCCAAAAACAGCGAGATTCATAAGACCCCGATCGCGCACCAGACCACCCCAGCGCGCATGCAAAATGATCGCGTTCCAGAGTACTATCAGCAGCGCGCCGTTTTCCTTCGGATCCCATCCCCAAAACCGACCCCAGGATTGATCGGCCCAAATGCCGCCGAGCACGGTTCCGACAAAGCTGAAGAGGGTCGCAAAACAAACGACCCCGTAGACCATTTTCGAAAGCGCTTTGCCCAGTAGAATCGGCGAAGCGCTCTTGGCCGAGCGAATTGGCACCTCATCAGCATCGCTCGGTTGCAATGTCTGGCTCAAATGTGGCGTGAATACCCCCAGCGCAATGTAAATAATCGCCAATAACCCTGCAAAAAAGGTCGCGGCGTAACCCAGCGTGACTACGACAACGTGGGTTGCCAGCCAGAAATTAGTATCCAGGACCGCCCGCAACATCTCCATCGTATCGCCGCCCAATGCCAGGTTATGGGCGATCAGGAGCGTAACAAATCCGGCGAATGAGGCGACAATACAGCCAATACCAACGCGATAAATCCGCTCCACTATGATCCCAATCACCGTCGCGGCCCATCCAATGAAAATTGCCGAAGAGTACAGGTTCGTTACCGGGGGTCTGCCCTCGAGCGCCATTCGGAAAATCAAGCCGAAGGTATGCACAAGGCATGCGAGAATAATTAAGTAGAACGCCGAACGCCTCAACGATTCAGAAAAACCGGGAGTCACTGTAAAAGTCAGGATGGCGGCACAGGCGAGAACGAAGGCACAAATGTCGATAATGGTCGCGTGCAGGAATGCCTTCGTGTCATTGAAGTAAAACTCCGCCTTTCCTTTGCGCAATTCCTTAGGGAAACGTGGTTCGAGCCAGGCTTTGTAGTCGGCCAGAGCGCGATTGAACTCATTCGGCTTTTGCTCGTGATAGGCATCCGCCATGGCCGCATAATACGTCATCACCGGGTGCACACCATTGTTGCGGAACGATTCCAGAAGGCAGTTCCCGGCGTTTTGCCAACTGTCGTGCGGGGCTGAAGGGTCCACCGGCGGCACGATCCGCACCTGACTGCGTTCGGCCATCGCCCTGAAATCCTGAAATGGTTGAGCAATACGATCGATCGCTGCCTGATCAAAATTCGTACCCCCTTGCCCGGCCTGCGCCGCGGCCTGTGCGGGGCCGATATTCTTCTGAAATTCGACCAGTTCGCGGGAGAAGTTCTCCGCACCCTCAGGTTCGACGGTGAACTTGAGCCGACGATAGAGCACCACCGCATTAGCCAACTTGAGCGCCTGTTTCTGGAAAGTAGTTTGCAGCTCGGGTTTAACCTCGCTGGCCTTTTGACCCTGGTTGATGATTTCGTCAAGAACTGGTGTCAGCTCATTAAACGTGTAATAGCGCAGAGCCGACTTGGCGATCCCCTTTGCTTCCAATTTCAATTCACCCAGCAAATCGGAATGATGAATCAAAAAGATCGGTCGCGTATCGGCCACCTCCGGTCGCGTCATAACCTCCAGCAGCCACCCCGTCGCCTTGAGTTTTTTGGGATGGTGCCAGAACTTCCAGGAAGGTACTTCCTCCAGCGGCACATCACCCGTACTGCGGATTTGCAGCAAAGAGTTGCGAGCGACCGAATCAAACGGCTGGATGCGGCCGTTGAGCAGCACTGGCAGAGCCCCGAATTGTTTGACGTAGTACTCGCCCTCCTTTTTGGGCATCATCACGGCGATAATTTCCATGCCGAAAAGGGCTACAAAAAACCAAGGAACCAATCGCGAAATCCGATTCATGCCGTCCTCCGCTTAAACGTGAAGCCTAAAAGATGTGTCATAAATTGCACCACCAGGCCGGCTCCAACCAGGATGCAAGATAAATATGGAGTCAGCCAACTCGGATTATGAACAACCTGGAAAATACTTCCGTGGTCGTCTTTATCCCAGTCCGCCTGGTAAAACGTTTCGCCGGCGTAACGCAGCGGATTATTCATGTAAATAAGCACTTCCCGATTTTCTCCCGTGTCGGGCCGCTGCAGTTGGACGCGACTGGAAAAATTCTTCGGGATATCTGTTCCGGGGTAGATGTCGTGATGAAATTCAAGCAGGCGAATGCTGAGCGGCTTGTAAAACCGTTGCAGGCGCATGCTCATCTCGTAGGTACGATTGTTGAAAGTGAAGTTCTGGGGCCGATCAATATACTCCGAAACCAACCAGGTTCCGAGCGATGCCCCTTGCGGGTTCAAGACCTCCACCACCGCACTGGGAACGTCGCGATGGTCCATATCGGTGACACGCGGCAACGGCTTTAAAACCACGCGCGGACCAATCCCTTCCGAGGCCGGCGCCGGTTCCGTCGAATCGGCATTCCGATTGTCCAGCGCCGAGTTGGCAAAGAACTGTTTGACTCGCAAAACAAATGGCAGTTCCGTGTGCCGAATTTCCGTGTGCTGCGCTAACCGGCTTTGCGGGACAGCGACCACTTTGTCGGTCTCAGGTTCAGTCGTATCTACGATCGCTAATTCGCACTGCCGATTTGACTCGGAATAATTCTTCGCCTGGCCTTCGCGCAGGTGAAGCATGCTCTCTCGCGAGAGCATATCGGTTAGTAGCTGTCCCAATAGCAGCAGGATCAGCCCAATATGGACCATCCAAATACCAATCTTGGCGCGAGAAAAATGGAATCGCTGAAAATGGGCGGTAACGAGGTTAATTAAAAGCAGTGCCCCAACCAAATAACCGCCCGGAAAGATTGGGATTCTCCAGCTTGCTGTTTTAGGACCCCAGTAGATAAAGAAGCTGCGGAAGAACTCGTTCTGGGCCTTGTAGAGACCCAGATCCACTTGAGCCAGTGTGCCCCAGAAAACCAGCACCATTCCCAAACCCAGACACACCACCGTCAGCTTCAAGGAAGAAAAGAACCGAACAAGCAACTCCAACCCACCATTCCTCTCAGACCCGGAGCCGGGGCCTGAAATCGGCTCAGGTGGGCTAACCGCCTTGGCGTTTGATTTTTTTGGTCCTCGCTCGCGCGAGTCCCGACCAGGAGCGGTCGTCGCCCCAAACCCATCTGCCGTTGCCAGCCGCGTGCGTGAATTCATGGTTAATACTTCGCCGTTTGGACGAATTTCGCGAACGCGTCCTTTTCTCGGTCGACAAGCTGCTCGTTACCCATCAACTTATAGAACCAGGTTTGACTCCCCTCAGGAATGATGGCGCCAATCAACCTCGCCTTTTGCCCGCTCGGATCGGTGCCCGTCATGTCAACAAACATCGCCTTGCCACCGGCGCTGTCAACCGGCGTTACCAATTTGCCAATCTCCGCCTCCGAGAGCGGACTCAATCTCAATTGACCTCGCCAACGATTGATGTTCCCTGTCAATCCTCCGCCATCCCCAGCTGCGGAACTCACATTGACCGTCGCCTTTGCATTGTCCGCCCCGCTAACCAAAAACTTGGCTACAAGGAACTGACCTCCGGCAACCTCCTGCCAACCCGCAGGCACCTGCCACCCTGGCTTCCCTGGTCCGGAATTCTGGGGCGCGGCTTGAGCCGCAACCGTGCCTGCATTGCCAATCGGCGGATGTGACGGAGGCAACCCGGGCGGCTGCGTGCTGCCCGCCGAAAAATTGACCGATTTTAGAAAATCCACAAACGCCTGCTTTTGCTGCGCAACCAGTTCGTCATCGCCATTCATTTTGAAAAACCAGGCGATACCCTCATGCCTCGCCACCGCTACGAGAATTCGCGTCTTTTCACCGGAGCCGGGATTTTCTCCGGCCTGATCGTACAACTGCCCAGCCTCTCCACCCACTTGCACCGGTTCGGCTAGCTTCGCCAAATCGGTCTCGCTCACCGCCTTTAGCCCTACAGATTCTCGCCAACGGTTTACGTTCTCAAGATCGTGCCCCATGAAACCCGGCAACGGAATGACACCAACATCAGCCTGCTTGCCCTCCTTGCCCTGAATTCGAAACGCTGCGGCACGCATCTGCCCTCCAGGGGCTTCCTGCCATCCGGACGGAAGCTTATAGGTGAGGCTGGGCGGTCCGCCGCTGGAGATCTCGGGGTGGCCTGGTGGCATCGCTGCCGGCGGCGCGGCCGATGACTGCCCGGGGGCGGCCGGAGAAGATTGCTCCTTGCTGACCCGGTAGACTTGGACGTCATCCCGGCCACAACCCACAATCATGCCGGCCAGGAGCAAACCGGCTCCAGCATTGATGAGGAGCAGGCGCCAGGCAAAACACGAAGATTTCACGCTATTTTTTTACCGTTTTTAAGGGGAGAGTGCAAGTCGTTGTCATGTGAATGACAAAAAATGATTAGCCTTCGCCAAGAAAGTTCGCTCGACTCTGCGCCCACCTTCTTAGGCCTTTCGAAAGCTTTTCCGACCGTTCTTCAACCGACTAATCCCCAGCCCGTCAGCGAAGGTTGGGGAATTCGGTCCTGTTGACGGCTTGACTTCCATCGGCGGCTTGCCAAGTCTGGAATCAAACATGAAGTCGGACGGCCCGCTGAAACATTTCGCGTTGGCACTTTTCCTGGCGGTAGCGTGCTATGCGTTATTCTATCCGACTATCGAGCATCGACGGACGAGGAAAGGGCCATGGGAGGTAACCTTCACGAGTTTGACGGAAAGCAATGCAAGCATTCCAGTTGTCATCATAAATGAGCCGAAACTCGCAATAACGAATGTCCAAATCCTCTTCCTGGAAGAGAAACTCCCTCCGACGCAACTGCCTATCAAGCTTGTATTCAGTGAAGCGAAAGCCGTCCCGTTTGAGGTGCCATTTGGCAAATGCATCTTCATGGATACGACCTTTCTGCCGGGCACCCTCACGTTGCGACTTTTCAATCACGAAGTTGAATTGCTGCCGCGGGTCTTAATTACCGATCAGCGCGAGCATCCTTGGTTGTCAAACAACAGCATCACGGTGCATCCCCTTCAAGCCCCAGCCAACTTGCCCGCTGTCGCCCGCTAATTGCAGGCGAGCAAATTCAGCCTAACGCTGCTCTAGCCGCCTTGAACTCACCCGGCAGGCATTGGTTCCGAGATTCGCGTTATACGCACGGCGCGGCCGGTCACGTCATCGATTTCGACCACGACGCCCTGCAAGAGGACACGACCGCTGGCGACATCAAACTTTTGAGGCATCGCAGTCAGGAACCGACGAATAATGGGCTCTGACTCACGCCCAATGACGCTATCGTGAGGACCCGTGAAGCCAGCGTCACAAAGAAATGCGGTTCCCCCTGCAAAGATCTGCTCGTCCGCGGTTTGGACGTGAGTATGCGTACCAACCACAGCGCTGACCCGGCCATCCAACATGCGCGCCAAAGCCACCTTCTCAGAAGTCGCTTCCGCGTGAAAATCTATGAAGAATATCGACACCGCCGATCGCAGACGTTCAATTTCAGTCAGAATACAATGGAACGGATTTTCCAAAGGCGGCATGAACGTGCGGCCCTGGAGGTTGATGATTGCGGCTGCCGGCAAGTTGGGGCGCTCCAGCAGGTAAGTGCCATGACCAGGAGTGCCCGGTGGATAATTTAGCGGGCGCAGAAAACGGGGTTCGTTCCCGAGTAGCTGCAACACTTCCTTCTGATCCCAGAGATGATCGCCGCTGGTGATGACATCGATGCCGGCGGCAAATATTTCCTCGGCGGTACGCACCGTTATCCCTGAGCCCCCGGCCGAATTTTCCCCATTGGCCACAACCACATCCAGGGCGTGTTGTTGTCGCAGTCTCGGAACAAGCTCACGCACGATTCGGCGGCCTGGCTGACCGACGATATCACCGATAAAAAGCAACTTCACAGGCGCCACACTAACGCGTTGGCCAACGCGAGCAAGCGGTTTTGCCCGGCAACTCGACAACCGCAGATTGCGGATCGCATAATATTTCCCTAGGTTTACCCCATGAGCACATTCCCCGTGGGACCGGACAAAGAGCTGCAGCTAAGTCAACGAATGGCAGCCCTGGGTGTTTCCGAGACCGACATAAGAGAGAGCTTTGTTCGGTCCAGCGGCCACGGCGGCCAGAACGTCAATAAAACCGCCACGTGCGTTGTACTAATGCACGCCCCAACCGGGCTCCAGGTGAAGTGTCAAACGACTCGCCAGCAAGGACTTAACCGGTTTATTGCCCGGCGATTATTGCTCGATAAAATCGAAGCGCTCAGAACGGGTGTTGTAGCTGAGGAACGTGCAAGAAGGGAGCGCATACGACGGCAGAAACGGCGCCGAAGCCGCCGCGCACAAGAACGAATGCTCGCTAATAAAGCGCACCATTCGGAAAAGAAAGCCTCAAGGTCATTGCGTATAACGGATCTCTGAAAAACAAATCCATCCCACGCGATGGAGGGAGTTTCAACATTCGCCATACCGTCGCTTTCCGGTCTGACTTGCCTCGAAACGGGTTGTGACACTCTAAATTTTCTCCCGATGCGGTGTCCAAAAATGGGAATTTGAGAAGGGCCGACCTGCCCCTGGCACGAGGACCAAACCGCCAGCCGAACTTTAAATCCAAGAAGCTAACTAAAAGAACCCCAGTAAATTAGAGTCCGAACTCTCCACTGCGTTCTCATCCCGACCGAGAACGCCCTTTGGTCTATTTCCTGCTCTGAGCAAGAGGGTTCATATGCAAGGCTTTGAGAATCTCGGGATGGAGTATGTAGCGATGCATTCATCGCTGCTCGGGAATTCAGTTCGACGGACGGCGAAGGCTCGCGTCCGCACGAAATCAATCATATTTGCGGGATCTTCCCTTTGCCGCCGTCTAACCAACGGCTTTCTTGCTCAATGAGTGACATTCCAGCCACCGCGCCAGCAGACTCGGAAGTTCCCGGAATCATTGACACTGGGACAAGCCCACCCAAACGCATTCTACTCGTAGAAGGCGACGGATTCACGCGCCTGGTGCTGCTATTGCGGCTTCGTTTGGCAGGTTTTGCTGTCGACTTCACTTCCAATGGCTATCTCGGACTAGGTAAGCTTCGCGCTTGCCGCCCTGATATTCTTCTGATGGAGCTAAAGCTGTGCGGACTGTCGGGCATGGACCTGATGAAAGCCGCTCGCGCCGAACCTACATTCGGAAAGCGCCCCATTTACGTCTTCACACATGCGGAGCGGTTACATCGAGCAGTCCGCAAAGAACTCGTTTCGCTGGCGACAAAAGTCTTCGACAAAAGCGTGATGACGCGTGAAGAGCTGGTCCAAACTTTCGCCGCGATGTTTCTGCGGGAGGAAGCGACGAAAAAACCTTCAGTGTTTGCCCAACTGCCCAAAGCATCTGCGGAAGCGGTGGCAGAGGTGGTCTCGGCTGAGGAGATCGAGGAAATCATTCAGGGTGTCAGGGATCAATGCCAACAACTCACGGTTGAGACAGAAAAGCGGCCTGAGAATGGAGAGGAACTACTCAGCCGAGTTCGTTCGTTGCGGAGTTGTGCGGAAGCGGCTTCACTGGCCGATCTGGCCAGGCAGGCTAACGCACTGGAGAATTATCTCAACCAAATCGGCAAGGCTAAAGAAGGCTACACCGAGGGCGCTTTAACTACGGTGAGGCGCTCTGTTGGAGTCATGAGCCGAATGCCTTTGGATACCGCCCAAAATAAACAAGCACTATCCCGATTCAGTGTGTGTGCTGTGGACGAGGCGGCCAGTTCAAAACAGGCGCTGACCAAAGGGCTGACTGACGCGGGGTTGCAGATTGTTTCGTTCGAAGAGGCCTCCGAGGCCAGAAAGCACCTGGCTTGTAAATCTGCAGACCTAATCATCGTTAATTTGGTCTTACCAGAAGCTCATGGTCTGGCCTTAAGTGATATTCGTCAATTGCCGCTGCACCGGGAAACGCCTGTCCTGTTCGGGCCCGAATCTAACGGGGCGGGGCGGTTCGACGAGCATTTGCCTACAAGTGCACGCCGATTGGAAACCGACCCATTGTTGCTGGCGGAAATGGTGGTGAAGGCCCTGAACGAGGTTCAAAATACAGGTCCGACAGCAGCGGAAAACGTCGAATCGGAAATTCCGCAAGAAATACCCTCGGCTTTTGACAAAACCCAACCTGCGCCGAGGGCCGAAGTCGACAGTTTCGACCTTTTCGCCCAGACCCCAACCCATCTTAGCTTTGATAAAAGCATTCCGACAGAACCCTTTCAGCGGATAGCGCCTGGCACATCCGGACCAGACCAGGAGGCTGAATTCTTAATCCGATTGCCCGAAACCACAATCGATGGAAGCCAAATTGACGAGCGCCCGTTAGAAGCAGCGAACCTCGTCGATGCTGAGGCCCCGAGGCCCGAAACTCCAATGCCGGACGACGCGGGGGCAGGAGCGGAGGCGGAAACGATCTGGCGCGTAGCTGCTACAAACGAAAGTGCGCAAATCGTTCCAGATACGACGAATGCGTCAGCCACAAATCAAAACGAAGCGGCCGTGGTCGAGGAATACGCCGCTCCGGACTCAAACTATGGAGATGCCATGAACCATCAATTCGAGCGAAGTCCAGCAGCTTATCCCGAATCCTTTCCGGCGGCGGGCCAGAACAGTCCCCGCGAAGACCTAGCCGCGCGCGTCTGCGCCGCGGAGATGGCGCTGTATCACGCCAAGGCGGAAGTCGAGCGAAAGGATAAGACAATTGAAGCCCTGCAAAACCAATTGGCCGAAGCGGCCGCTGAACCTGAAGGTGCGGGCGGGACGCCAACGGACTCGGAGCAGAAAGCGCTGGCACGCTGCGCCGAATTGGAGCAGGAAGTGGCCAGCCTTCGAGAAGCGTTTGCCGATTTCAATGGAGGCTTTGGTCAACAGCAGGAGGCTGCCGCCGAGACCGACAACCGCGTTAAAGAACTCGAGGAGCGTTTGCATGAAAGCGTTGCCGAACTTGAAAAAAGAACCGACGAATACCAGCGTGAGCGGGACGAGCTGCGGCAGCAATTGGAAGCGGCCAGCGCCGCCAGCCAACCGGTTGAGACCGCACGCCAAGACGCGGAGGCTCGCTGTGCACAACTGCAGCAGGAACTGCAGGAGCTGCGAAAGTCGCGAGAGGAACTGGCAAACCAGCTGGCCCAAAAGGCCAGTTCGAAGCCAAGCCAATCCAGCCCAGCAGAATCGGAAACCGACACCGCTGAAAGTGAGTTGGAACAACAGGTCCGACAAGGGGTGGCGGCCCTGGCCAGAGCTACGGCCGAACTCGCTAGAGAGCGGGGCGAACGCCAGCGCAGCCAGCAGCGCGCGACCGAACTTAACCAGCGCATGCAAGCCTTGCATGATGACTTGAAACGCACTCTCCAAGCCCAGCGCGAGGACCAGGACCGCATCAGCACGCTCGAGGAAGAACAGCGCCAAACCAACCAGGCTCTTGAAAAGCGCACGGCCGACCTCGAACAGACGCAAGCGGAACAACGTCTGGCTGACGCCCAAGTACAGAAGATGAAGGAGGCCAATGCCCAATTGCGAAAGGATCTCGCGTTCTTTGAAGAAGCCAGCAAGAAATTTGGCGGTGGCCGTCAGGAATTGCAGGCTCGCCTGGAGTCCACGCTGAATGCCGCCCGAGAGAACGAAGCTCGACTCCAGCAGGAAACCACCGAACGCCAACGGCTCGCTGAACATTTCGAGGAGGCCAAACGCGAGCTGCAGAATCAGACCCGACGGCGCGAAAGCCTCGAACAAGAATTGAAAGCGACGCAAGAGGCTCTGCAAGAACGTGAGGCCAGGCTCCAAAAGGAAAGCGCGGAACGCCAGCGCCTAAACGAAGCCTTGCGCTCGGCACAGGGTTATTCTCACGAGGATTCCGAGCGCGACCTCGAACTGACCAAGCTTCAGTCCAGCCTGGAAGAAGAGCAGGTCGAACGCAAACGGCAAGAAACTCAGTTGGCGCGTATTCGTCAGAAAGCCGTGGATGCCGCGCATGCGGCTCGAGCGCTGCGAACCAATTTACGCCGGCAAATCCGTCAGCCGATCGATAACCTGGCGCGCACAACCCACAGCCTGCTCGAGCTCGAAATGGGTGAAGACCAGAAACGGCTTGCCGAGGCAGTCCTCCAGGATGTGCTCCTGGTCCAGACCCGCTTACGGGAACCGGACTTTGCGCAAGCTGACCAATCCGATGTCTCGTCGCATACTGCTACATGAGCGAGACCAGCCAGAACAACGAACCGGGCCCAAAGCCGGCAGCCGACCCGAGCAGCACAGTTCAGGAGAACACCGCGGCCGTGTCGCGATTTCCCGGACTGGAAGACGAATACGTCAAAGCGGAATTACACAATGGCATTGTCGTCTTCGCCGATATTCGTGAATTCACCTCCTACATGGACTCCAATTCCGATTATGCGATAAGCCTGCTTGCCTGTTTTCGCCGTGTCCTGTCGCAATGTTTCTCGGGGAGAACTCTCAAAGCCAATATCAACGCGCGTTATACGACCTTTGCGAAGGAATTGGGCGATGGCGTGATGCTCGTCTGGATTGCTGAACAAGGGTCAATTACCGACATTTCGGTCGATGAAATCACAGGTCTGGCCTTTGTTTCACAGGAAATTGTTAATCGTTTCTTTGAAGTGTCCGCTGATTTTGCCCCGGAAAAGTATCACGTCGGAATCGGTATCGCCATCGGTTCGTTTCAAAGATTGCTGTATCGCGACAAAAATAACCCCGCCCTTTTCCGCTACCGCGATTACACCGGCGGAACGATAAATCTAGCGGCGCGTCTGGAAGGCCTTTCCCGTCCCAACGGAGTCACGGTCTGCTTCAGTGCCCTCCCCCTTAACAAGAAAAAGGAAATCATTTCGTGCATCTCCCCGAAAGGATTCAAGGAAGCAACACATGACATCCGCGGCCTTGGCAAGACCCAAGTATTTCAGTGGAAACTAAACGGCGAAGAGCAAAGCCTGCCTGAAACCGCCGCAACGGCTAAAGCCTGAACGAAGGCTGCAATTCTGCATTATGGATGGCGGCGTTGCCTTTTAAGTAACGATCGTGTAAAGACAGTTAAACTTCCCCGCCCAAGTAACCTGGTCTTCTCGAAATGGGACCAAATCTTCAAGGATCCCATGACGAACTGCCCTTTGCGCAGAATGGAGCGCCTCCTCAGAATTAACAGAATGCAATGACCAATGACACGAACCACATACCGTGGCGGACCGGCTTGATTCGGGGGCCTGGGTTGTGCGAGGAATTAGCTAGCAGGCATCGAATCATTCAGAAGGAATAACTCTATAATCGTCGTTGACGAAACGGTGCCCTGCAATGGTGGTCGTGGCTCATATGACTCCCAGGAGCCAGAGTATGAGTATTACGAGCAAGATCGCACCGAGACCGCCGCTTGGAGCATAACCCCAACCCCGACTGTAAGGCCAGGCGGGAACCGCAGCAATCAGCAGCACAATCAGAATGACCAACAGAAGTGGACTCATAATTTGCCTTTCTACCGATATCGTCCTTCTTCTTGGGCCGCCTCCCAATAGGGTGTAAGTCCCTCTCCGGCACAAACAAACCCTTTGTTGGCTTCGAAATTCCTGACCTACCGCTGATTTACCAAGATTGTCGCTCCGCATCGGTTTTAGCCTGAGAGGTTTCTCGTGCGTTACAGACCCGATTCGTTCTGCGGCAAGCATCGTGCCTTTTTCCCAATTCTTCTCCTTGACACCACAGCGAATCGGCAGAAGAGCAGGCTCGGTAGATAACAGGCAAATAAAAGGGCATCCGAAATACGGATGCCCTTTGCGTAAGCAGATAGATTCTAACTAACTCAGCAATGGATTTTCTGCTGCGGCGGCGGCGGCTGGTGCTGCAGCTTCCTCCGGCTCGGGTTCTTCCTGGATCTCAACCAACGGCTTGAGGCGCACCTTGCGGTGGTGATCAAAACCGGTCCCGGCCGGGATGATATGACCCATGATGACGTTTTCTTTGAACCCACGCAGGTAATCCACCCGGGCGCGTGTCGCGGCTTCGGTCAGGACACGGGTAGTATCCTGGAACGAAGCAGCACTCAGGAAACTTTCCGTTTCGAGCGAGGCTTTGGTAATGCCAAGCAGAACCGGCTGCGCTTCGGCGGGCTTGCCACCCATCTTCTCGACACGCTGGTTCTCTTCTTCGAACTCCAGCTTATCCACCTGTTCACCCCAAAGGAAGGTGGTATCGCCCGGCTCGGTGATGCGAACCTTTCGGAGCATCTGCCGAACGATGATTTCGATGTGCTTGTCGTTAATCGTCACACCTTGAAGCCGATAAACTTCCTGGACCTCGTTAACCAAATGTTCCTGCAACTCCTGCGGACCGCAGATGTCGAGAATCTCATGCGGATCGATCGGACCTTCAGTCAATTGCTGGCCTTTCTTCACGTAATCACCCTTGAAGACAATGACGTGTTTACCGATCGGAATGAGGTGCTCTTCCTCAACCTGGGTCTGTTGGTCCTTGATTAGGATGCAACGCTTGCCGCGGACGCTCGGACCGAAATCGACGATACCGTCAATCTTCGAGATCTCGGCAGCATCCTTCGGGCGACGAGCTTCGAACAACTCCGCCACGCGCGGCAAACCACCGGTGATATCCTTCGTCTTGGCGCTCTTACGCGGGGTTTTGGCCATCAACGTGCCGGCGACGATCTTGTCATCTTCGGCGACGACAATGTGAGCCCCGGAAGGAATCGGGTAGTTGGCGGTCGGTTCCCCATTTTCGTCGAGGATTACAATCTGCGGGTGCAGATCTTCTTTGTGCTCGATAACGACCATCGCTTCCTGACCGGTCGTTTCGTCCGTCTCCTGTTTCATCGTGACGCCCTCGATGATGTCGGCAAACTTCACCCGCCCGGCTTTCTCAGAGAGAATCGGGACATTGTACGGATCCCATTGCACGAAGGTTTCGCCCTTCTTGACCTTGCCTCCGTCTTTGACAGAGATCACGGAACCAATGACAACGTTGTGCTGCTCAAGTTCCCGCCCGTCATCTGCAAGAATTGACACACTGCCATTCTTGTTGAGAACAATGTTGTTTCCGTCTTCCAGTTCCACCAACCGCAGGTCGTTGTAGCGTAGCGCGCCGTCGTACTTGGCTTTGATCTGAGGTTGTTTGAATTGGCCTTGAGAGACGCCGCCGATGTGGAAAGTCCGCATCGTGAGCTGTGTGCCGGGTTCGCCAATCGATTGCGCGGCGATAATTCCAACCGCTTCACCCAGTTTGACCCGTAAACCGGTCGCCAGGTTGCGGCCGTAGCAATTCATGCACACCCCGTGCTTACTTTCGCAAGTCAGGACCGAACGGATTTTGACCCGCTCAACGCGCGAGTTTTCAATCAATTTCGCTTTGACCTCGTCAATCTCTTCATTGGCGCGAACCAAGAGCTCCTTCGGATTACCCGGATTGGGGATGTCGTCGCACGAATTACGGCCAATTAACCGTTCGCTGAGTTTAACGACCTCGTCCTCACCCTCATAGATCGCCTGAACCCAAATGCCATTTGTGGTGCCACAGTCTTCTTCACGAATGATAACGTCCTGAGCGACGTCCACCAGCTTGCGCGTCATGTAGCCCGAATCAGCAGTTTTGAGAGCCGTATCCGCCAAACCTTTGCGCGCTCCGTGGGTGGAGATGAAGTACTCGAGCACGGTGAGCCCTTCGCGGAAATTCGAAAGAATCGGTTTCTCGATGATGTCGCCGGAAGGCTTGGCCATCAGGCCACGCACACCGGCCAGCTGGCGCACCTGCTGGCGATTACCACGAGCGCCCGAATCGACCATCAGCGACACCGGATTGTATTCCTTCTTGCCCTGGTTGGAGTCCAGCGTACGAAGCATGACGTTCGCTATCTGGTCAGTACAGTGCGTCCAGATATCAATGATCTTGTTGTATCGTTCGCCCGGAGTGATCACACCTTTGCGGTATTGCTTCTCGACTTCTCGAATCTGCTTTTGCGCAGCGTCGATTTCCTGATCCTTTTCCTTCGGGATAATCATATCGTCAATCCCGATCGAGACTCCCGCTTTGGTAGCTTCGCGGAATCCAAGCTCTTTGAGCTTATCCAGCATGACCACGGTTTTTTCGTGACCGCAAATCTTGTAGCACTTCCAGATCAAGTCACCGAGCTCGCTTTTTTTGACGGAGCGATTCGGGAAACCCATTTCCGGCGGCCAGATTTCGCTGAAGATAACGCGACCAACCGTGGTCTCAATCACCTTTTTATTCATGTCGCCAAACTCGGTTTTCTTACCCAAGTCGGGGTTGGCGAGCCGAATACGCTCATGCGTTGTTACCGCACCATCACTGAAGGCAAAAATGACTTCGGTTTTGGAGCCAAACAGCTTTAGCTGGTTTGGATTGGACGGTACGGGACTTCGGGGTTCGGCCGTCAAATAGAAACAGCCCAGAGTAATGTCCTGGGTAGGGGTGATGATCGGCCGTCCGCTCGAGGGGCTGAAAATGTTGTTCGGCGCCATCATCAGCAGACGGGCTTCGAGTTGTGCTTCCACTGAGAGTGGGACGTGAACGGCCATTTGGTCGCCGTCAAAATCGGCGTTGTAGGCCGTGCAAACCAGCGGATGAATCCGAATGGCTTCGCCTTCGATCAGCTGCGGCTCGAACGCCTGAACCGACAAGCGATGAAGCGTCGGGGCACGGTTTAGCAGCACCGGATGCCCACGCGTGACTTCTTCCAGGATGTCCCAGACCTCGGTCGTCTGGCGCTCAATCATCTTCTTGGCCGAGCGCACCGTATGGACGTAACCGAGTTCTTTCAACCGACGAATGATAAACGGCTCGAACAAGACCAAGGCCATCTTCTTGGGCAAACCACACTGGTGCAGCTTGAGTTCGGGACCGATGACGATTACCGAACGGCCTGAATAATCGACGCGTTTCCCCAACAGGTTCTGACGGAAGCGGCCGCTCTTGCCTTTGAGCATGTCGCTGAGAGATTTCAACGCCCGATTGCCCGCGCCGGTAACCGCCCGTCCATGACGCCCGTTGTCGAACAGCGCGTCGACAGCTTCCTGCAACATTCGCTTTTCGTTCCGAATAATGACCTCCGGGGTCTTGAGCTGCAGCAGGTTCTTCAACCGGTTATTCCGGTTAATCACCCGGCGATAAAGGTCATTGAGATCGGAAGTCGCGAAACGGCCGCCTTCCAACGGGACGAGCGGACGCAAGTCGGGCGGGATGACGGGCAAAACCGTCAGGATCATCCACTCCGGTCGGCTCTTGGAAGACTGCAGGCCCTGGAGCAATTTGATCCGTTTGGCTATCTTCTTGCGGATCTGCTTGCTCTTGGTCTCGGTCATCGCCTGCTGCAAGTGCTCGATTTGTTTCGCGAGATCCACCTTGGCCAATGCATCACGAACTGCCTCTGCGCCCATTTTGGCCTGGAATGCATCTGGACCGTAGGTTTCGCGAGCTTCACGGTATTCATGCTCGCTCAGCAATTGGTTTTGCTTTAGGGGCGTTGAACCGGGATCGATCACCATGTAATCTTCGTAATAGATCACACGCTCGAGATTCCGGGCGGTCATATCCAACACCAGGCCGATGCGCGAAGGCATGCACTTGAAGAACCAGATGTGACAGACCGGTACAGCCAGCTCAATATGCCCCATCCGCTCACGGCGGACCCTGGCCAAAGTCACTTCCACGCCGCAGCGATCACAAACAACTCCCCGATGTTTGATTCGCTTGTACTTCCCGCACGAACATTCCCAGTCCTTGACCGGGCCGAAGATGCGTTCGCAGAAGAGGCCGCCCTTTTCCGGCTTAAACGTTCGATAATTAATCGTTTCGGGGTTTTTTACTTCCCCCTTGGACCACGATCGAATGGCATCCGGTGATGCCACCGAAATGGCGACATATTCGACCTGATTGACCTTGTCCAGCCCGAGTAACTCGCGGGCGCTTTCTTTGGTGCTGATCATATGACAATAAGACTAGTTGGACAAATAGGGTTAAACTGCAGCCAAAACTGTGACCGGCTCCTGCGGCTGGTCAACGGGATTTGAATACCCGACCTTCACGTCCAGGCCCAACGACTGCATTTCTTTGACTAGAACGTTGAACGATTCGGGAATGCCGGCCTCCAGACTGTTGTCACCTTTGACAATGCTTTCATAGATGCGTGTGCGGCCCTGAACGTCATCCGATTTGACCGTAAGCAATTCCTGCAGCGTATAAGCCGCCCCGTACGCTTCCATCGCCCACACTTCCATTTCGCCAAACCGCTGCCCACCGTATTGGGCTTTGCCGCCCAGCGGTTGCTGCGTGACGAGCGAGTAAGGGCCGACCGCGCGGGCATGAATCTTGTCCGCGACGAGGTGCCCAAGTTTCATCATGTAAATGTAACCGACGACGATTTCCTGATCGAAGGCTTCACCAGTGCGGCCGTCATAGAGTCGAGTCTTGCCGTGTTCGGGCAAGCTAGCCTCTTTAAGATAGCCGCGGATCTCTTTCTCTTTAATGCCGTCGAACACGGGGGTGGCATACTTCAAGCCCAGTAGCTTGGCTGCCCAACCAAGATGCGTTTCGAGCACCTGGCCGACGTTCATGCGCGAAGGCACACCCAGCGGATTCAATACGATATCCACCGGCGTTCCGTCAGCCAGGAAGGGCATGTCTTCTTCGGCAACAATCTTGGCTACCACACCTTTATTGCCATGGCGCCCTGCCATCTTGTCACCGACCGACAGCTTCCGCTTCGAAGCGATATAGACTTTGACCGATTTGATCACGCCGCTATCAACGCCTTCTCCGGATTCGGCTCGTTCCAGTTCTTCATCGTACTGCATCTGGAGATCGTCGAACTTCTTTTTGAAGCTGCCGATGATCTCGTTGATTTTGTTACGAATGGGCGACGGATCGATCTCGATGCGATCGTAGACCATCGCCAGTTTCCGCAACAGCGTCTTGGTAATCTTCCGGTTGGCCGGAATGATGATTTCACCGGTTTCGCTATTGACCACATCCAGCGGGATCTTTTCGCCCAAGAGGATGTTGCTCAGCGCTTCGGTGAGCTGCTCACGCAGTTCATCCATTTTCTTCTTGTACTCGTCTTCGACTTCTTTAGCATGCCGCTTCTCTTCGGTGGCGGTCACACGAGACTCCCGGTCAGACTCCTTTTTGGCCGACACCTTGACGTCCATGACGATCCCATAAGTTCCCGAGGGAACCTTGAGCGACGTATCCTTCACGTCCGCGGCTTTCTCACCGAAAATCGCGCGCAACAAACGCTCTTCCGGCGCCAATTCGGTTTCGCTCTTGGGCGTAATCTTGCCGACCAGGATGTCACCTGGTTTGACTTCAGCGCCAACGCGAATCACACCGTCGGGACCAAGGTTCTTCAGCGCTTCATCGCCCAGGTTGGGAATGTCGCGCGTGATTTCCTCAGGCCCAAGCTTCGTATCACGCGCACCTACTTCGAATTCATCGATATGGATCGAGGTAAACACGTCCTCTTTTACAATCCGTTCGCTGATGAGGATGGCGTCCTCGAAGTTGTAGCCGTTCCACGGCATGAACGCGACCAGCACGTTCCGTCCCAGTGCCAACTCCCCGCCCTGTGTGCAGGGGCCATCGGCAATGACCTGACCCTTCTTTACCGTCTCACCTTTGTGCACCAGAATTTTCTGATTGATGCAGGTGGCGGCGTTTGAGCGCATGAATTTGCGCACCGGATAAACGTATACACCCTTTTCTGTATCACTTTTAATCCTCTTCTTGCCTTCCGGCAGTTTGCCGTCTTCGGTAATGATGATTTGGCTGCCGCTGACGGAAGCCACTTTGCCCCCTTCTTCGGCAACAATCACCGCACGCGAGTCCCGCGCGACGCGTTCTTCCAGACCAGTAGCGACCAGCGGCGATTCGGTGACCAGCAGAGGCACGGCCTGGCGTTGCATGTTGGAGCCCATCAACGCGCGGTTCGCGTCGTCGTGCTCCAGGAACGGAATCAAACTGGCGGCCACAGAAACCAACTGCTTGGGCGAAACGTCCATGTAATCGACCCGCGCCGGCTCAACGTCGATAAAGTCGCCCTTGCCCCGGCAAACGACGCGCTCGGTATTGAACGAACCGCGATCATTTGTGGGCGAATTGGCCTGGGCGATAACGAATGACTCTTCGCGGTCGGCAGTAAGATAATCCAGATGTGCGCTCACCTTGCCACCCTCTACCTTCCGGTAGGGGGTCTCCAGGAAGCCGAAATCGTTGATCCGGGCGAAAGTCGCCAGCGATGCGATCAAACCGATGTTCGGTCCTTCCGGTGTTTCAACCGGACAGATACGCCCGTAGTGCGAGGGGTGCACGTCCCGGACTTCGAAACCGGCGCGGTCACGTGACAAGCCGCCAGGTCCGAGCGCCGAGAGACGACGTTTGTGCGTCAACTCTGCCAAGGGATTGATTTGATCCATGAACTGCGACAGCTGGCTGCGTCCGAAAAAGTCTCGGATCACCGCCGACAGCGCCTTGGGGTTGATCAGCTTCTGGGGAGACATGCTCTCGACGCCCTGGTCAAAAAGCGTCATGCGCTCTTTGACAAGCCGTTCGGTACGAGCCAGGCCAACACGACACTGGTTGGCGAGCAATTCACCCACCGTACGCACACGTCGGCTGCCCAGGTGATCGATGTCATCCAGGCTCCCCTCGCCTTTCTTGAGACGCAGCAGGTATTTCGTCGCTGCGACAAGATCGGCTTTGGTCAGAATGCGCGAATCGCCGCCTTTAATGCCAAGCTTCTGGTTGATCTTGTAACGACCAACGCGGCCCAGGTCGTAACGTTTGGCGTCGAAGAAAAGGCGCTTGATCAACGCACGCGCGTTGGCTGCAGTCGGCGGATCACCGGGGCGCAAACGACGGTAAATGTCTTTGAGAGCTTCTTCCTCGTTCTTGGCGGGATCCTTCTTCATGCATTTGATGATGATCCCTTCGTCGATCGTCGTATCGACAACTTTGATTTTGTTTTTACCCAGCTCAGCAATCTGCTTC
Organism: Candidatus Limnocylindrales bacterium; assembly: GCA_035495315.1. Lineage (GTDB taxonomy): Bacteria > Verrucomicrobiota > Verrucomicrobiia > Limisphaerales > UBA8199 > DATJGF01. The sequence goes on along the minus strand of DATJGF010000126.1, from coordinate 14,434 downwards.
ACCACTGCCTTCGACAGAGGCTCGAAGCTGCGGGCGATAACGAGATTCTTCTCCTCGTCAACCACATCCTCAATGAGAACTTTATTAGGAAGATCTTCACGCTTTTCAGCATCTTTGACACTGAGCTCTTCGACATCATAAAAGAGCTTGAGGATCTCCTCATCCGTGCCCTTGGCCGCATCTTTGCCTTTGCTTTCACCGTCCAGGAACGCCAATGCTCGGAAAAACGTCGTGGTGAGGAATTTTCGACGCCGCTTTTTGCGATCGAGATAGACGTACAGCAAATCGCTTGTGTCGAATTGGGCCTCGTACCATGAGCCGCGATCGGGGATGATGCGGAAAGAATGCAGAGTCTTGCCGTTGGGATGGACCGTGGCCTCAAATGCCAGTCCGGGCGAACGGTGCAACTGACTGACAATGACGCGCTCAGCGCCATTGATAACAAAGGTCCCTTGCGGTGTCATCAGAGGCAGCTCGCCCATGAACACCTTCTCTTCTTTAGTGCCCTTCTCCTCTTTGAGCAGGAAGGTCACGTAGAGTGGCGCTCCGTAAGTCAAGCCTTCGCGGAGGCATTCCAGCCAGTCGACTTTAGGCTCTCCAATTTCATAGGAATGAAAGTCGAGAACACATTTTCCGTCGTAGCTTTCGATCGGGAATACCTCGGTAAAAACGGCCTGAAGCCCTAGATTCCGTCGTTTTGATGGGGCCTGGTCCGCCTGGAGAAACTCCTTATATGAATTGGTTTGCAATTCAATTAAGTTAGGCGGAGCGATGATTTCTTTGATTTTGCCGAAATTAATTCGTTCAGTCGATCGCGATGGCATTTGGACCTTTGATAGTGGTTGGCTGAATCGCCAAACCTTTGATTACTGCTAAAAGACATAAAGCAAGTACGCTGTGCTCAAGAGCGAACTTGCCACAACTCAAACCACTACAAGTGGTTGCGCTGGATTTTTGGTTTCTAATCTAAACTGTTCGTTTTTCTGCTGAAAGCAACCAAAGGGACAGCGGCACTCCGCCGCTGTCCCGGAGAGTTTGCCTCTACTTTACTTCGACCTTAGCTCCCGCTTCTTCAAGTTTCTTTTTCGCGTTGTCAACATCGGCCTTGGGAGCGCCTTCCAACACCGGTTTTGGAGCGCCTTCCACCAGGGCCTTGGCCTCCGCCAGACCCAAACCGGCCTTAACTTCGCGCACAGCCTTAATAACGGCAATCTTCTTGTCTGCCGGCACCGAGGCGAGGATCACATCGAAGGTGGTCTTCGCTTCAGCCGCAGGAGCTGCCGCCGCACCGCCGGCGCCCGGACCAACCGCCGCAACGGCTACCGGAGCCGCCGCAGTCACACCCCACTTGCCCTCGAGTTCCTTCACCAGGTCGGCAATTTCAATCACGGTGGCGTTACTTAGTTCTTCTACGATTTTTACTTTGTCTAGAGCCATTTTTACCTTTCATTCGTCTCGTCGTCGTCCGAGCCATGGACGTTTTGAGTTTGCGGCCGCAAACCGACGATTTACGTGGTTATTGTTGAGTTTCCGCTCCTGCTGGCTTCGCAGAACCGAAATTGGATAAAGTGCTTATAACCGGAATTGGCGTTAGATAACGTTAGAGCATTTAAACCTAAATACGTTCAAACGTGGATTAAGTTGCTGCTGGGGCAGCACTGCCCAGTTTCTCCTGCCTTGCTTGCAGCACCCGAGCCAACTGCGTAGCCGGGGTATTAAGCAACCGAACCAGCTTCGTCGCCGGCGCGCTGAACACTCCAAGCAATTGGCCACGAAGCACTTCGATTGAAGGCAGATCAGCCAATGTCATAATCGCTGCCTGCTCCAGGCGCTGGTTTTTCAAATATCCAAAATGAACCTTCAGCTTATCAAGTTCGCTACCAAAGGTTTTCACTACTTTCGCAGCGGTCGAGATATCCCTTTGGCCGGTGACTACAGCCATTTGTCCAGCTAGATTACCGTTTAAGTCAGCAACGCCAGCTTCCTTGGCTGCCAGTCGGAAAATTGAGTTCTTGATGATATGCACTTCGGCGCCGGCTTTGCTCAGGCGCTTCCTAAGCTCGGTCAAATGACTCACCTTAAGTCCTTTGTAATCCACTACGATAAAGAACGGCGAGGCGTTAAGGCGGGTAAGATATTCCTTAGTAAGGCTTTGCTTTTCGGGACGCATAGTACTGGTCTGGTTAAATTCCTATTTGGTTAAGCGGCGAACTCCTTCAAATCCAGCCGCACGGGAGGACTCATCGTCGCCGAAATCGTAGCCGTTTGAACGTAAATCCCCTTCACACTGTTGGGGCGCGCCTTGATCACCGCATCTATTACCGCGCGAGCGTTTTCCTCAATCTGGTGGGCATTAAATGAAGCTTTGCCGACCGGTACATGGATGTTTCCAGCCTTGTCGATCTTAAACTCTACACGCCCGGCTTTAACCTCTTTAACCGCTTTGGCGGTGTCGTCGGTCACAGTACCGGTCTTGGGATTTGGCATCAACCCACGAGGTCCCAGAACTTTACCAAGCTTGCGGACTTCGCCCATCGCTTCGGGAGTCGCAATCGCTACATCAAAATCGGCCCAACCTTCCTGGCACTTCTTGATCATGTCTTCGTAGCCGACGTATTCGGCTCCAGCAGTCTTTGCCGCTTCGGCGGCAGGGCCGCTCTTCGCAAAGACCAATACGCGCACCGTTTTGCCACTGCCGTGTGGCAGAGGTACAGTGCCGCGGACCATCTGATCCGATTGCTTGGGGTCTACCCCAAGCCGGAAGGCCAAATCAATAGTTTCATTAAACTTCGCCTTAGGGAATTTGGTCAGCACATCCACGGCTGATTTCAATGCATAGGCTTTTTTCCCATCCACCAACTCTTTAGCTTTTCTGTATCGTTTGCTTGGCATTTTTCCTGGTTGCGGTGCAAGCGAACCTCAATTGTTGAGGCTCTCCCGCGGTTGTTTGTTATTCTCAACTATCATCAACCAACTACTTCGATCCCCATGCTCCGGGCAGTCCCCGCAATAACTCGGATGGCGGCTTCCTCCGAAGTCGCATTCATGTCCTTCATTTTCAATTTCACGATGTCCAAGACCTGCTTGCGAGTCACTTTGCCAACTTTTTCCTTATTCGGTTCCTTCGAGCCGACGGTAATACCCGCCGCTTTCTTAAGCAAAACGGAGGCGGGAGGCGACTTGGTGATGAAAGTAAATGATTTGTCCTGATAGACCGTGATAACAACCGGGATCACCATACCCGGCTGATCTTTAGTCTTGGCGTTAAAATCTTTGCAGAATGCCATGATATTCACGCCGTGCTGACCGAGCGCGGGACCAACGGGCGGGGCCGGGTTAGCCTGGCCGGCTGGAATCTGCAGCTTAATAATGCCTGTTACTTTCTTTGCCATGTTTTTTAAATTCTTAGTGCTTCAAAAATGGATTCTCGAATGCGCTAACCATGCTTCCATGTTTAACGCCTTAACTCTCTAAACTTTAACCCTTTTCAACCTGCCAATATTCCAGCTCGACCGGCGTATTGCGGCCGAAGATGTTAACGGTGACCTTCAATTTGCCACGCTCCGGCTCCACTTCCTCGATAATGCCGCTGAAATTAAGGAACGGACCGTTGTTGATCTTGACGGTTTCTCCAACGTCGAAGCTGACTTTCGGTTTCTCGTGTTCTTCAGACGCCGAGATCTGGCTTTTGATCGACTCAACTTCTTCGGCAGGCGTCGGCGTCGGCGGTTCACCACCAACAAAACCGATCACACCGGGTGTTTCCTTGATGAAGTACCACGGCTTTTCGATGATGCGGCTATTCTCATCCAGCAGCACCATGTCGACAAAGACATACCCGGGCCACAGCTTGCGGGTCGAAACCGTCTTCTTCTGATTGCGCACCTCAACTACTTTTTCCATTGGTACGAGAACTTCTTTCACGTAATCACCCATCTCTTCGGGTTTTACGCGCTTCTCGATACTTTCTTTGACCTTCTGCTCCTGGCCGGACAAAGTGTGAATGACGAACCACTGGCTGCGCATGATCGAAAAATAGGAGAAGAAGTTTACGTTATCCAGCGGACCAACATTGCAAAGACAAAATCAACAAAGACGGTAAATCCGCCGAGGATCAGTATCGATATGGTGACCACGACCGTCGAGCCTTTCAATTCGTCCCAACTCGGCCAAGTGCACTTGCGCAACTCTTCGCGGGTCTGCCGGATGTAATCGGCAAACCGCACCAGATGTCCGGCGCGCCAAAGCCAGGCGAAAATACCGCCGACTATGACGACCCAGACAATAATCCAAATGTATTCTTGCATATAAACAGCTTTAGCACTTACCCGCGCGACATCCCATCGGCGCCCTGTTTTCCGGCACTCTGAACCAAGCCGCTCGGCCCGCTCCGACTGCCGCTTTGGCGGAGAGGGAGGGATTCGAACCCCCGTCGGCGGTAAAGCCGAAGCGGTTTTCAAGACCGCCGCAATAGACCACTCTGCCACCTCTCCGGCGCTCTTGCGTTAATCCATTCATCCGCTTCTTCTTCTTCCAGCTTCCGGTTTGGTTTGGCCGGTTGGCAGGGCGGGAGGGACTCGAACCCCCAACCGACGGTTTTGGAGACCGCTACTCTACCAATTGAGCTACCGCCCTACTGCCGGCGTGCCAAATCGGAATTAGGCGATCACTTCGGTTACGCGTCCGGCTCCAATCGTGCGGCCACCCTCGCGGATCGCGAAGCGTTGGCCTCTCTCCATAGCGACCGGAGCAATCACCTTCACCTCGACCGAGACATTATCGCCGGGCATTACCATCTCCACGCCGGAGGGCAGAGTCACCGTCCCGGTCACGTCGGTGGTTCGGAAATAAAATTGCGGACGATAATTGGTAAAAAAGGGCGTGTGACGGCCACCTTCTTCCTTCGACAACACGTAAACTTCTGCCTTGAAGTTCGTATGCGGAGTAATGCTGGCGGGCTTGGCCAGCACCATGCCGCGCTCGACTTCCTCTTTCTTGGTGCCGCGCAGCAGTACGCCAACGTTGTCACCGGCATTGGCTGAATCGAGCAACTTGCGGAACATTTCGATGTCGGTAGCCACCGTCTGACGGGTATCACGAAGACCAACGATCTCGACGTTGTCCATGCGCTTGAGCACACCGCGCTCGACACGGCCCGTAACTACCGTTCCGCGGCCTTCAATGTTGAAGACATCTTCGATGCACATCAGGAACGGCTTATCCACTTCGCGGGTCGGCAACGGGATGAACTCGTCAATGGCTTCCATCAATTGCTGAATCGCCTTCTCGCCATCGGCCTCGCCAGCCAAGGCCTTCTTCGAGCTGCCGCGAATTACCGGGGTCTTGTCGCCGGGGAATTGGTACTTGTTGAGCAAGTCACGCACTTCCATCTCGACCAGGTCCAGCAGTTCGGGGTCGTCGACCAGGTCGACTTTATTCAAAAACACCACAATCGCAGGCACACCGACCTGGCGGGCCAGGAGGATATGCTCGCGGGTTTGGGGCATCGGCCCTTCAGAGGCGTCGACGACGAGAATAGCGCCATCCATCTGCGCTGCACCCGTGATCATATTCTTGACGAAATCGGCGTGGCCCGGACAGTCGATGTGCGCATAATGGCGCTTGTCGCTCTGGTACTCGACATGGGAAACGGCGATTGTGACTGTTTTGGTCTCGTCGCGCACAGTCCCGCCCTTCGTGATATCGGCGTAAGATATCGGTGTTGCCAAGCCCTTGCGAGATTGCGTCTGGACGATAGCAGCCGTCAACGTGGACTTACCGTGGTCGATGTGACCAATGGTCCCAACGTTAACGTGCGGTTTCGTTCGTTGAAATTGCTCTTTAGCCATTTGCTCTCTCCTGGTGTTTTTCTATGTTCGGTGCTTTTAATTTGTGCGCTCTGGAGCCCATGATCAGGATTGAACTGATGACCTCGTCCTTACCAAGGACGCGCTCTACCATCTGAGCTACATGGGCGTTGGCCAGATTTCCGTATCCTGATACCTATAAACGACAAAAACCCATTGCCCCAGCTCTGTCTTCGGAAAGCTTTGGGGCTAATGATTTTCGACTTTTTAAGGCCCGATTGCAGCCGGAAAAATAAATGACTCCAGGGGGACTGTCAATGGGGTATAATGTTTTTTTTAACATTTTTGAAGCCCCCGCATAGCGTCAGGCGTCCCCGCCTGACGTCGAGCCGTGGCGTCCTGCCCCGCGGAAACTTCTGCACAGTAAATGAGAGCTCCCCGCGTATGTTGCCGTTCTACGATCCTCGCCCGGAGCGTCGCCATTCCACCTTTGGCGGTTCGGGCAACCCTTGCGCGCGCAAAGCGGTGCGAAAATGCATCTTGGCGACCTTCGAGAGATTTTCCACACCGTTCTTCGCGATGAACTCCTTCGCCGCGGTGTCGACAGCCGCTGAAGCCCCTTTTGGCAAGACCAGGCCGAATTCCTTCTCCAAGCGCGCAAGCCGCCTGACAAATTCCTCCCGAGCCAGAATAGAGGCGGCAGCCACGGCAAGATCTTCTTCGGCCTTGTGCCTTTGCACCAATTCAATGCTCCTCCCCAACGGCATCAGAGCTTTGGCGACGGTGTCCTTATGATAAGCGAACTGGTCGCTAATGGCGCGAACCGGCGCCGGATTCATTTTGTGCCGCTGGGCCATAAGATTTTCGATCGCCCGCGCGTGACCCCAGGCGAGCAATGTATTGACGCTGCCCATTTTCTGATAGAGCCGATTATACGCCTCATTTCCGATCGTTACGACGGTGCTGATGCACCCGGCCGTTTTACGAATCAGATCGGCCAGATCCATGATGCGCTTGTCGCTCGAAATGTTCTTGGAGTCACGAATTCCGACGTCTTTCCACGCATTAATCACTGATTCGTTTATATACACTCCAGCGACGCAAAGCGGCCCGAAGAAATCCCCTTTACCACTCTCGTCCACACCCAGACGAGGAACCAGCAGTTCCGGATTCAGTAACGCCTCATACCCGAGGCGCGCCTCTTTTAGAATTTCCGGTTCCAGCACAAACTCGATAAATTCCTGCGTCCCCTTGCCCTGTATCACCAGCTTGCCGCTCTCATAAAAAACCAAATTGGTTTTATCTTTTTCGGCGGCAAAGCGGGCATACGGCACCTCCCGAAACTTGTAGTCATGAGCGCGCAACCAGTGCTCGAGCGCCGAGGCGTGCTCGTCTGATAACTTGACGGTGTAGGAAGTCAGCGGTTTCAAGGCCGAAACCAGCGTACGGTGCAAATTTCAAATTTCAAATTTCAAATTTCAAATTCCGTTTTGCGAGTCTACTCTCAGCCACCCGCATGGACCGAAGAGCCATCGTGCGCAGCCTTTTGGACTGGTTTGCGAAAAACGCCAGAGATTTGCCCTGGCGTCGCACGCGTGATCCGTATGCGATCTGGATCTCGGAAATCATGCTGCAACAAACGCAGGTAGCAACGGTGATTCCTTACTGGCAGCGGTGGATGGAAGAGCTGCCGACAATCCTTGAGCTGGCGCAGGCAAAACCGGCCAGAGTCCACAAGCTTTGGGAAGGCCTTGGCTACTACACTCGCGCGCGCAACCTGCATCGCACGGCCAAACTCATCGTCAGAAATCATGAGCGCAGAATTCCACAGACTTTTGATGAGGTCTTGCAACTCCCAGGCATCGGGCGCTACACCGCTGGGGCGATTTGCAGCATCGCGTTTAACCAGCCGTGCCCGGTTCTGGACGGGAATGTGATTCGTGTGCTAAGTCGTATCTTCGGCATCGAAGGCAATCCGCGCGAATCGCAAACCAACCAGAGGCTATGGCACCTGGCGGAGGATCTGGTACTAACCGCTGTCGAATTCCCCACACCACGAGCGAAACCGCAGAAGCAGCAAGCCAGGGAAAAGTGGAACGGCGAACGCGGCGGCGAAAAGCAGCCAACCACAGAGCGCTTTTTGGCGGCGGATTTCAATCAAGCAATGATGGAATTGGGCGCGTTGATCTGCACCGCGCGCCAACCTCGCTGCTCAGTTTGCCCGTGCGCCAGATTTTGCACAGCAAGCATCCAGCAGCGCACGCACGAGCTGCCTGCGCTTAACCCGCGTCCGAGGGTCACAAACCGCCGCTTCGTTGCGTTTGTGCTGGAACATCGTGGACGATTCCTGGTCCGGCAAAGGCCCGAAGGTGTGGTTAATGCGTTCCTGTGGGAGTTCCCGAACGTGGAAATTTCCACCAAAAACGGCAATTTACTCAGCGCCGCCCGAAAGGAGCTCGGCGGTAATCCCGTTCTCAACTCGTTCTGTTCGATTAAGCACTCCATCACAAGGTTCCGGATTACACTCGATGTGTTTCGCGTTTCGGTGCAAACCGCAAAAGACGCCAGCTGGCGGTGCGGCGGCCGATGGCTAACCTGCCGGCAACTGCATCGACTCCCCTTCACTAGCGCCCATAAGAAAATTCTAAATATGCTTCACACCAGCCAAGGCTAGTTCATTGGTCCCATAGGTCCCATTAGTCCTAACCTTCTTTGATTGCGCAGCCATCACTGCCGGGTGTAAAATCCCGGATCATGAATCCGAAAATTTCCCGTCGTTCAGCTCTTCGCAAAGTCACCGGCAGCACCGTCGCCATTGCGGCTGCCGCGGAACTGTCCCATCGCTTGCAGGCGGCTGATTCGGCCGCTGGATCCAAGCTCAAGTACCGGGTCAACCATTCGGTCTGCAAATGGTGCTACGATAAAATACCTCTGGAAGAGTTCTGTCAGGCCGCCAAACCAATCGGGCTGCAATCAGTGGAGTTGCTCACTGTGTCGGATTTTCCGACGTTGCGGAAACACGATTTAGTTTGCGCAATGGTGAGCGGTGTCCCCGGCGGGATCACCAAGGGCCTGAACCGCGTTGAGAACCATGACAAGATTGTCGAATTCTTCGAGAAGACGACGCCCATCGTCGCCGAACACGGATACCCCAACATCATCTGCTTTTCCGGAAATCGCGAAGGTATGAGCGACGAGCAAGGACTGGAGAATTGCGCGATCGGCTTGAAGCGGATCGCACCGATTGCCGAAAAACATAAAGTAAATGTTTGCATGGAGCTCTTGAACAGCCGGCACGACCACAAGGATTACATGTGTGATCACACCGCCTGGGGTGTTGATTTAGTAAAGCGAGTCGGCTCCGAGCGTTTTAAACTGCTCTACGATATCTACCACATGCAGATTATGGAAGGCGATCTGATCGCACACATCCGCGAGAGCCATCAGTACATTGCCCATTATCACACCGGCGGGGTCCCGGGACGAAACGAAATCGACGAAACCCAGGAGATTCATTACCCGTCGGTAATGCAGGCCATTATTAATACGGGATTCAAAGGTTTCGTCGCCCAGGAGTTCATCCCGAAACGCTCCGACCCGATTGCCTCCCTTAAACAAGGGGTGGAGATCTGCGACGTCTGAGGCAAAATTAATTCCGCAGGCCGAATACCGGGGTCCGAAACAAGGCCGAATCCAGAATGCCGAAAATCCGGCAGTGTATTCGGAATTCGGCTTTCGGAATTCCTTCGGCCCTCGGATTTCGATCTTCGGAATTTTTCTCTACTCGCGGATAGTCGCGTTCAGCTTTTCCTTTAGCTCCTTCACGACTTTTTCATGAGCCGTATTAGCTTCGGCGTCAGTAAGCGTGCGTTCGGAACTGCGGTAGGTAAAGGCGTAGGCCATGCTCTTTTGTCCCGCGGGCATGTTTTTACCTCGGAATAGATCGAAAAGAACGACTGACTCGAGATTGGCTGGCTTGGTTTGTTTGACGACCTGCATTACGGCCTCATGTGTCGTCGGTTCCGGGACGATCATTGCCACATCGCGACGAATCGCCGGAAAGTTCGGTATGGGTTTGAACCCTTTGACGGTGTTTCGCCTCGCCAACAACAAATCAAGATTCAACTCGGCAAGAAATGCCGCGTCCCGCAGATCGTATTGTTTGGCGACCGGGGGCAGTAGTTGTCCAAATTCTCCCAACTGAAATTTCCCCAACTGAATGGTTGCGGACTCGAGGTACAATGAGGAGGTTTCCGTTCGTCGAACGAAATTCACGCCGCGCAAGCCGAATTGTCCCAGGAACTCTTCAAGGATACCTTTCAGATCATAGGAATCGAACTTTGCGTCGCGGTCCGCACCGCTCCAGAACACCGGCTGTCGTTGGCCTGTAAGGGCGATCGCGACACGCCGCTCCTCGCGGACATTGCCAACATGGACGCCAGCGGCGGCTGCAGGCTGAGGCCCTTGCCCTGCCGTACTAAGAAAAACGCGGCCGAGTTCAAACAGAGCAACATCGTAGGTCTTACGATTGATATTATGGCGCAAGGCATCCAAAAGCCCCGGCAGCAGGCTCGGGCGCAACACATCCATATCGCTGCTTAAGGGATTGGCCAGCCGGATAGAATTTGCACCGCTAACCAGGGTGGCCGCTGCAGTCGAAATTAGTGTCTGCCCTTGAGCTTCCTGCAAACCGAGTCCGGTCAAAACCCGCCGGGCATCAGCCAGCTGATCATGTACTGCGTCATAAGCATTCGTACCAGAAGCCCCTCGCGGCGGTGAGGCAGGAATGCAGTCGACCCCATACAGCCGGGCGATTTCCTCGATGAGATCGACTTCCCGCTTCAAGTCGACACGAAAAGTGGGAATGCGAACACTGATGGGCTCCGCAGGACCCTGCGGGGCATCGACGGGGCGGGGCTTTCGACGAACTACCTTCAGCTCCAATTGCCCCAGGTAGGCTTCCAGCCGGTCCGGAAGCACGTCAATTCCGAGCAACTCCTTTACTTTGTGAGGCCGCAGCGAGATTTGTTTTGGCTCTACGGGCTTTGGATACGCATCCACTACTCCTTCGGCCAACGTGCCGCCTGCGGTTTCAAGAATGAGGTGTGCCGCCCGCCGGCTGGCCCAATCGCAAATCGATGGGTCGCCGCCGCGCTCAAATCTATAGGACGATTCAGTGCGCAGACCGAGTCGTTTCGAGGTTGCGCGGATATTCTGCGGCTGAAAATACGCGCTCTCGACGAGAACATCGACCGTATTGAGGTTAATTTCGCTGTTCTGGCCACCCATCACCCCGGCCAGAGCGACGGGCTTGGTTTCATCGGCAATGAGCAGCATCTGGTTGGTAAGCGTGCGTTCCTGGCCATCCAAGGTCTTGAACTTCTGACCTTCTGCCGCACGATAAACTACAATCGTTGGTTGAGTCCCCGGCCCTTTGCCGGCCAACAAATGGTAATCAAACGCATGCAGTGGTTGGCCGACTTCCAGCATTACGAAATTGGTAACATCGACCACATTATTGATGCTCCGGATCCCTACCTTCTCCAGCATACTGCGCAACCAGTCGGGGCTCGCCGCAATCTTTACCCCACGTATAACTCGCGCCGTGTACCGCGGACATAGCTCCGGATCCTCAATTCGCACGCTGACGAGATCCTCCGCTCGAATCCCTTCCCGGGCACTCGCCGGTTCCAGACTTTGGACTTTGGACTTTGGACTTTGGACTTCTACATCCGGCCATTTGAGAGCATTGCCCGTGACCGCCGCAATTTCCCGCGCGATTCCAATCACACTGTTGAGGTCTGGCCGATTCGGCGTGATCTCCAGGTCATAGATGACGTCGCTGCCGGCGCGCCCGAGATATTCGGAAAAGGGTTGGCCGACTTTTGCATCCTCACGCAGGATCAACAACCCATCCGCCTCATCCGCCAAACCTAATTCTTTTGGCGAACACATCATCCCGTGCGACTCAACTCCGCGGATTTTGCCCACCTTGATCGTGAAGGGAGCCTCGCCCGGCTTGGCCGGCAAACTCGCGCCTGGAACAATCAACGGAACCTTGTCGCCAGGCTTGAAGTTAGACGCGCCGCAAACAATTTGGCGTTCGCTTTTTCCGTCGTTCACACGACAAACCGAGAGTTTATCAGCATTGGGATGTTTTTCCCGGGTAATAACTTGGGCAACAACAATGCCGTCGAACTCACCACCAAGCTTTTCAACGCCCTCGACTTCAAGGCCGAGCATCGTCAAGCGCTCGGCTAGTTCCTCCGGTGACCATGAGAAATCGACGTATTCTTTCAGCCAATTGAGAGTGACTTTCATGGAATCTGGTGGAGGCCTTAAAATTGTTCCAGGAATCTCAGGTCATTTTCGTAAAGCAGCCTGATGTCGTTGATGCCATATCGGATCATCGCGATTCGTTCGATGCCAAAGCCGAAAGCCCATCCGGTCCAATCTTCCGGCTCATAGCCGACGTTCTGGAAAACCTGAGGATGGACCATACCGCATCCGGCTATCTCGAGCCATTCTTTGCCCATTTTCCTGGTCAACGCGCTGCTGAAATCAATCTCAAAGCTCGGTTCGGTATAACTGAAATAATGCGGGCGGAAACGGATCCGCGTCTCCGGTCCCATCAACTCCCTGAAAACAAACTCCACCGTCCCCTTGAGATCGCCGACAGTAACATTGCGATCGACGTATAAGCCTTCGACTTGCTGAAACGTGGGATTATGAGTGGCGTCGGCGTTGTCTCGCCGATAAACCCGGCCCGGAACGATGATCCGCACAGGCGGGGCCTGCTTTTCCATCACACGAATCTGCACCGATGAGGTATGTGTACGGAGCAAGGGTTGTGCGCCTGCCAATCCCGCTGACATTCCGGCGTCGGCTGATCCATCTGCAATGTAGAACGTATCTTGAGTGTCCCGAGCGGGATGATCCGCCGGCGTGTTTAAGGCGTCGAAACAATGGTATTCATCTTCGACCTCCGGACCGTCAGCTACCGCAAAGCCGATCTTTCGGAAACTCCTTACGATATCCTCAGTTACTTGCGTCAACGGATGTAGCTTGCCCAAGACGCGTCGGCGTCCGGGCATCGTGAAATCGGTCGGCTCTGCAGGTAAGGCCGCCCTAAGTTCAAGTTCAGAACGTCGCCCAACCATGGCGGTTTCGAGTTCCGCCTTGACGCAGTTGATCGCCTTGCCTGCCGCCGGCTTTTCTTCTTTCGGCAGCGAGCCAAGGTGTTTCATTAGAGCGGTGAACTTGCCGTGTGAGCCGAGGTAACTCACACGAGCCTGTTCCAGCGCCGCAAGGTCAGCCGCGGCGGCGAATTCCGCCAACGCCGCCTGCTTCAATGGTTCGATTTGGTCGAGAAAACCAGCCACAGGTTTATGATTGCCACAAAAGGGCACAAAGAGCACAAAAAATTTTAGAGCGATTCAATTTGAACTGTAACAAGTTGAACTGTACCCGAGTTTTGGTGCGGTCGTAGTAGTTTCTCCCTTCTTCTCCCTCGGAGGAGAGGGCCGGGAAAGAATTCCCCGAAAGGACTTTCGCGCTTTGAACCCATGAACCGAGGACACCCTCGGGCTTCCTCTCCCTCTCCTCCCCCGGAATCCACCGGAGGAGAGGGCTGGGGAGAGGAGGCGTTTTCACATTGGGTTCATGGGGAGGAGGCCACATTTTTTCTGAAACTGATCTAGAAGGTTTCACCCAAAGAAATAAAATGGGCGCCCATTACTGGCCGCCCATTCGCCAAATTCTTAATCTCAGCCAACCTCGGCTTAAGCCGTCTTGCCGGCTTTGGCCTTAAGCGCGTCCTGGGCGACTTTAACCAGTTCGGTAAACGCAGCGGCATCAGTAGCTGCAAGCTCCGCAATCACCTTGCGATCCAGCGCGACTTTCGCAGCCTTCAGTCCCTCGATTAACCGACTGTAAGTCATTCCCGCTGCCCGCGCGGCGGCATTGATTCTCACTTGCCATAGCGCCCGGAAGTTGCGCTTTTTGGCGCGGCGATCGCGGAACGCATATTGGCGGCCGTGGTCAACCGCGTCCGACGCGTAGCGATAAAGTTTCGAGCGGCGCATCCGGAAGCCTTTCGCGGCACGAATCATCCGGGTGCGACGTTTGCGGGAAGCTGGGGCGTTGGTAACTCGCATAACTATTCAGAAATTTAAATGTGTCAGCTGGGGCTTAGTGGCTGAAAGGCAAGTTTTGCTTAATACGATACTCGTCCGTCTCATGAACACGGGTGCTGCCGCGCAAACTCCGGCGGCGTTTGGGCCTTTTGGTTTCAGCCAAATGACGTCGACCGGCACTCAGGCGCAGCACTTTGCCACCCGCTGTTATCTTAAAGCGCTTCTTGGCCGATTTTTTGGTCTTAATACCTTTGGGACGTCGCATAAGTCGATCAGCTTTCGTTCAAAAAGAGCGCGCAATATAGGTGCCCTGACCAGGGGAAGCAAGAGCTAATTTGCGACCGCAAGTTGGAACGCGGCGCATCTCAATTTCTGAGAACCTGAAGCCTTAAATGATTGATTGCGGCGCTCTCTTTAACGCCCGCTTCAGCTTCAGCGGGTGGGAGACCGGCTTCCGCCCTGCTCAACCGCTTTATTTAGCAGTTTCCGATC
>DATJGF010000125.1:0-10713 GCA_035495315.1 Candidatus Limnocylindrales bacterium | reverse complement strand
AACTCTACAATTTTCTAAGGACTATGGATACCTACCGGAAAATCGCGACCAATGACATCACTGTAGTCCTCTCGACGGAAAGTGAAGTGTTCCGGCTGCTCAAGGAGTCGAGTCCGGTCAAGAAGTGAGGGCTGAGTGGGTCGAATTAAGGAGCAGACCGGCCAGTGGAAGCGGGCAAAGGGCGGGAATGAGACCGCCAATTGTAAGTAACGGGAGAGTAATAACCAAGATGCTTTGCGTAGACACCGCGTCGGTTTTCAAAAAACCCCTTTTAGGGCGGCGAAACTGGCGTTCGGGTCATGGACGGGATACCAATAAGGCAGTTTCCCTGAGCACTACTGAGAAGCTCCTGGGCTACAGTGCCCTACCCAGGCGGCGAGCGCTAAAGGCAGCGAAGCTCCTAAAACCGAGAGCCATGAGGCGAAGCAAATCCAAGACGCCAACTGCGAAGCGGAGTCGAATCGCGAACTTCGGGCTTCGCACAAATCCAACAAGCGGGGAATGCCCTCCTTAAAACCATAATCGTACCATTTTTGAACGGATCCAGCCAAGACAACACAAAAGACAAAGACCGCTTTTAATGAAAAAATAAGACAAGCCGTTCCACGCGCAGCCCGTTCTTGACATTACTCATAGCAGGGAAGGGGTGAGGGGCAACAAAATTTCCGAGGGCGCATTGTAAACCTTTGTCAGTGACAGCACACTAGCGTCACCCCTTCCGACTCCGCAAGTTGTAAGGAGCCCTGCCAGTCTTTCAGACCCAGCGTGTGTTGAGCCATGCGATCCCGAGGCCGTTTGCCGCGCCGTTGATGTTAAAAAAGAGGCCGGCGGCGATGATTTTTCCATCGCTTTGAACTGTGACGGTCTGAACGGCATCCTCCGCGCCGCTGCCCGTACTGAAGCCAGGATTCAGGGAACCTTGGGCGCGGACCGGGTTACTGCCCGCTGACGGAATCAACGCCGCGAACCGGACTAGTCGCGCCGACGGGTTATCGCGGAGTTCGTTTGCCATCATTCGGTCCTGTTTGAGCAGGCCTCATTTTGGGTCGGAACTCAGCGACGCCGGCATGGCTCGAATCCCTATCGCCCTGTCGCGTGGACAATGATGTGTTCGGCGGGGAAGGCGTCGAGGGCCACGCGGCTGTTGGAATTGGCTTTGCCGGCAACGGCAATGAGGCCGACCTGTGTCACCTGCAGCGTGCCCGGGCTGCCATTGGCCAGCAATCCTTGCGACTGGCCGACGAAGGAATACCGAATCACGTCGGCGACCCGACACACTAAGAGATCGAGCATATCCGGCAGCGGCGCGCCAGGCGCAGGGTTGCGAAATTCGATTTTAAAAGTGCAAGAACCTACAGAAGGCGGCGCCCCCGCGAGGATTTCGGCGACCCGGTTCCCGAAGGTTAATGAACCGTTGAAGTCGAATCCGCTCACGGCAAAAGCCATTGCATTGCGCGCGTGGAGCACGACTTTGACGATGGCACTGCCGTCCTTCTGAGGGATTTCGTCGATGCTGCCATCGATGAGTGTTCCCAACCGCCCGCCCAGGGCAGCGTCGGCCAAACCGGCGTAATCAAAGGAGGCGCTGGCGCCTTTCGGATCGGACCAGCCGATATAATTAGCAACTGGTGGGACAAAGAGCAAGCAACCGCCGCCCGTCGTGTCATTGACATAAGTGCTGGCTGAGCAATCGAGGTTTCCATCGGCATCCAGTTGCAGGCAGAATTTGCCCTGGCGCGACAGGAAGTCGCTGAAGGGTCGCTGGGCGGCAATGAGGTTGCCCTGAATAGAGCCGAAGCCGAGGCAGGCTATTGCGATTAATGTTCGCGTTTTCATAGCTGGTTATTTGGTTGTGTAGGCTTGTTTATTATTTTGTTTGTCGCAGCTCTTCACTGCGCCAGGTTTTAGGTTGCGTTGTCTGTTACTGTGCTGTCATTTCAAGACTCATCATGACTTGAACACTTTTTGACTGAGTGCCTGGAGGGGATTTTTGAACATACACGACGTTGACTGTTTTGTCGAACTGGCCAGCCTGGCGTAAGTTGCGGCCAGCACTGTGACGGTGGCATAAGACTGACCTTAAGAGTTAAAGGTTTACAACCTTGCGCAAGTCTGCGTCAGAGAGGTTTATGAAAACGCCTCCTGCCAAAGTTGTCTGGCTGCTGGTATTGGCCAAAAGGGTTTCCGAAGAGCGTGTGTTGGCGATGGAAATCTGGCGATGATCTCGTTGAGTTCGAGCAGAAGGGCGTGGTCAGATCGCGAGGCAACTTCAACAGGGAGCTCCGGGAATTCCTGGCGGTCTTTCCCGAAAGCGGCTTCGCCGGGCCAAAGGTTAAGTTGCTTTTTAGCGGGGGTGGGGATGGGGTTGTTTCAGAGCCGCCCATATACCAGGAACCGGATAATCTTGTCACGATTCTCAGCCTTCGGTTTATGCTTCCCTCGCTCCCAATCTGTCAAGGTGCTTTTGTCCACACCGAGGATTTTCCGGCACTCAACGGCTGTCATTTTTAGATCGAACCTTCGCTTCTTGATTTGCTCGCCGATGTGTTGGGGATGGGCAGGATATTGGCTGGATTTCCATAAGTAGCTATCGTTCTTTGGCTTGGCGTGTCTTGTCAATGACCAGCACACGTCGGCGCGGTGTCAGCTTCGCTAAATGGATGGCCACCATTGCGCCTGAAAAACCAGCACCGACGATGGCTACATGATACGGGTGTCTGTTGAAAAAGTTCATAGGAATATTGAGGTGGACGCGCCCGTGAAAGGTCTCAAACTAGAGCTTCTAATCGCTACCCAAAGCGGCCACAAAGTCGCGCTCGCATCGCAGTCCGCCAACTGGGGTAAACCCCGGGTATCATACCTGTGTACGTTACTCGGCAGGAACAACCAGGACCGGGCACGGAACACGCATTAAGACCTGCAGGGTGATGTCGTCACGGGAGAAGAGTGACTGAACTTCGGGGCCGTGGCCTCCGACTACGATCAGATCGTGTTTGGCGGCCTCGCGCAGGATAGCCTCGGCCGGACTCGGATCGGGATATGTGCGGATCGTGTTCTGAACTTCCAGCCCGGACAGGGTTGCCGAAGCCATTTCCAAATGCCTTCGAGCCAGAGGTTGCTCTCCCAGTTCAGGCTGCTGGATGTGGAGCAGAGTTACCTGGGCGCCGAGATGCCGCGCCAACCGACCACCAATTCGGATATCGTTCTTGCCTGGTTCGCCGGCGCGGGTGCAAATGAGGATTCGTTCGAAACGTTTCGGGGCTTCAGCTGCGACGACGATCACTGGCGTGTCGGCGCCCTCCAAAAACGAGACGACGTCTGGTTTTAAGCCTGCCTTGGCAGCTCCGGGGTTGCCAGACAAGATGATGAAATCAAAGAGAGTGTTAGCGGATTCAGTGGCGATTTGTATGGGCAGGTCGCTAGTTCCGATGTGCACCTCGGCTTCGTTCAGCTCGGCGCTTTGTGCCCGGTGTGCTACCGTGTCGCGGAAATCTTCGGGTGCGTCGCCTCTCGCATAGCCGAGCACGATTACGGAAGCGCGCATCGGTCCGGCCAAGGCGCTTGCGGTATGCAAAGATGTGAGCGGTCCTGAACCGGTGTCGATAACCAACAATCGCGGTGGCGCTTGCCCGAGAATAGCCCAATTGCGCAGGCTTACCCAGGGTTCGTCAGCAGGGGCGGGAGCCGAGGCGGGAATGCTGGTCTCGATGACAATGCCCTGCTCACCAAATGCTACCGCAGGCGAAACCTGCCGAGTGCTTGGCAAGTGTGGCAAGTGCAGCCGCAATCGGCGCGCAGCTCCCGAAAAGGTCTGCTCCACGACCCGGCCCTTGCCCAGAACGGGACCATTGGAGGCTGGCGGATCGCTACTCAGGATTACGTGCTCAGGACGGAACAAAAGTTCCGCCGAGGCCCCCTCCTCATGTGGCACTTCGGCCGGAATGGGCAGGCTCAGAGGACCGAAGTGCGCGAGGCCGTTTGCAACGCGTCCGGCTAACACAGTGCCGCCGCCAAGAAAGCTAGCGACATAAAGCGTTCTGGGTCGGTGATAGAGTTCTTCCGGTACCCCAACTTCGAGCAGCGTCCCACGGTCCATCACACCGATGCGGTCAGCCAGCTCATAGGCCTCCTCCTGATCATGTGTGACCAACAAGGTCGTAACGCGGAGACGGCGTTGTATTTCCTTGAGGCTCCGGCGCAACTGCGCGCGGATCTTTACGTCCAACGCGCCCAAGGGTTCATCCAGCAGTAACACCGAGGGCTCGTAGGCCAATGCGCGAGCTAATGCGACCCGCTGCTGCTGGCCTCCGGAGATCTGGTGCGGATAGCGATCGCCGTAGCCGGTGAGACCGACCAGTTCCAGCAATTCATCTCGCCGCTTGGCGCGTTGGACCGAAGCTACCTTGCGGATCTTGAGGCCAAACTCGATATTCTCGGCCACAGTCATGTGCCGAAAGATGGAATAGTTCTGGAAGACCAGGCCGGTGCCGCGAGGCTGAGGGGCCAAATGGGTCACATCACGGCCTTTGATCAGAATGCGACCTTCATCGCAGGTGGTCAGACCAGCGATCATGCGCAGGACCGTGCTCTTGCCGCTCCCGCTCGCGCCGAGCAATACGAAGAGTCCTCCCTCCCCGATTTCCAAGGAAACATTCTTCACCACGGTTTGCGACCCGTAGCGCTTCGTAACGTTGGCCAGAACGATGGACATCAGCTTGCGCGGGTTGGTCGAACGGCGTAGCGGAGGAGGAAGAAGAAAATCACAAAAGATAAAACCGCCAAAACGGCTGCAACCGCATTGGCGCCAGCGATGTTACCCGCCTCGAATTGCGCAAAGATGTAGAGCGGAGCGGTCTGGGTCCGCAGACGCAGGTTCCCGGAAACCATCACTGTGGCTCCGAATTCCCCCAAAGAATGCGCGAAGGTAAGGAGTGTTCCGCTGAAGATGCCACCGCGCAGGGCCGGCAGGATGACGTGCCAAAAAGTCTGCCAGCGGCTCGCCCCAATTGTGTAGGCAGCTTCTTCATACGTGGTTTCCAGTTCGTCGAGCAGGGGCTTTACCGCTCCGAGCATATACGGGAACGTCACGAAGAGGTGGGCCAGCAAGACCCCGGCGGGCGTGAACATCGGCTGCAGACCCAGAGGTTCCAGCAGGCGTCCGAGCAGGCCGATCGGGCCCCAGAGAAGCAGGAGGGAGGTGCCGACCACGACGGTTGGAATAGCGACCGGCAGGTTTACCACGATGTTGAGCGGCCGCTTCCCGCGAAAGCTGTATTTGCTGAGCACGTAGGCGGCGAAGGTGCCGATGACCGCATTTACTGCCGCGGTAGCAAATGCCATCACGATGCTGAAGCGCAACGCGAATTGAGCATCCGGTGCCTTGAGAGCGGCCAGAAAAGCTACGGCTCCGCCGCGAAATGCGAAGATAAACACTGCGGCCAGGGGCAAGAGCAACAATGGCAGGAGCACCAGCACGAGCATGGAAACTGGAAACACCGGCGAGTGCAGTCTGCGGGTGGTGACGGAGACCGGGGGGTTCATCTCTTGAGCTTTGCCAGCACCTGCTTTTTCCAGATTCCGTCCACGATTTCTTTCTTGGCCTTGGTCCAGCCGCCAAAGTCGGCTATCGAGAATAGATCGGAGATTTTGCCGAAGTGTGGGTTCGTCGCGTTCAGCCCTTCATCAACGCTGCGGTATCCGTACTCCACGAAGATCTTCTGGGCTTGTTCGCTCCAAAGAAAGTCGCGGAAAGCCTCCACAACCTGCCGGTCCCGAGGGCCCACGTTCCGTCCAACTACGACCAGAGTGTGTTCACTCTGTATGGTGCTGTGAGGATAAATGATCTCCCCTTTGAGCTTACCGCGGCCCAAATCATAAAGGAGCTCTTGCTCGTAGGTGATCAGCGCGTCCCCAAACCCGTTTTCGAATTGGGTGCGCCCCGCGCGCGCCGAACCGGCCTGGGCAACGACGTTGGCCCAGATTCCTGCCAATAGTTGTCTTCCTGCCTCGGGTCGGCCACCGTTCTGCCTCGTTCCAGCGCCGTACTCCGCCACAATGGCCCAATTTGCACCACCCGACGTCAAAGGATCCGGATGCACCAATCCCACGCCAGGCCGGGTCAGATCGGCAAAGTCGCGAACGCCCCGCGTGTTTCCTTGCCTGACCAGAATGACAAAAGGGGTTCGGTTGACGACGCCCTGATGGGGAAGTTTACGCCAGCTTTCGGGCGGGATGACACGAGCCTGGGCGAGTTGTTGCGCGTCCAGCTCCAACGAAAGCAACGCCAGGTGCGCCGGCACTCCCATGATCAATTGGTTGCGGACGGTCCCTGAGCCGGAAAAAGAGCTAATGAATTCAACGCGCTGGCCGGTGCGCGCAGCCCACTCTTTTTGAAAAGCCGGAAATATGCCCTTGTTCATTACCTCGCCTAGGATGCTGAAACCATAGAAAACAACGGTCTGAGGCTGCGGAGGGCGACCGGGCAATGGCAGCCATGGCCACAAGCCATAAAGCAGCAGAACGCCAAGGAACAGGATTGGCGCTAATGCCCGCACTCGGCGCAAAAGGGCCTTGCGCTTGAAAACCATAAAACGACTAAGTTACGCTGCTTTGCTCCGTGCTTCTATTGGGTATTTTACGTCTCTATTGAAGCTCGCATACGCGGACCTCAGCGTACCGGGAGCCGCGACGAAGGAAGCGACCAGAAAAGCCGACCCCGATTTTGACTTTTGCACTTTCATGATGGAACTTTGTTAAGATACTTGTAATACCTATTACATGTCCAAAGAGATATTGCAATCGAAGCGTGTCACCTGGCTCCTGCTACTCCACGCGCTTCCGACCCGGCAGAACACCGAGCGGGTTAACTTTTGGCGCAAGCTGAAGAAGTTCGGGGCGGTGGCGCTCCAAACGTCAGGTTATGTGCTGCCGGATGACCCTGCGCAGTTTGAGCGCTTACAGTGGCTGTCCAAGGAGATTCGCGACGCAGGAGGTGAGGCAACATTGATCCGTATAGCGGAGATCGACGGCATGTCCAATGATGCGATGGTGGCCATGTTCAATGAGGCACGGGCGACGGAATACAAGGAACTGGCAGCGGCGTGTCGCGAGGCATTAATCGGAAAGAAGAAGGGCGATGAGCTGACGGCCGAAATAGGGAAGTTTCAACGTCGGTTTCAGGAGATCCGGGCTGTCGATTACTTCAATTCTCCCGGCGCGCATGATGCCCAAGTGATGCTCCAAAGGGCGGAGAAGGCGCTAGCGCGGGGGCCGGGCCTCCGCTCAGTTCTTCGGGTTGACCGGAAGGATTTTGTTGGGAAAATGTGGTTGACGAGGCCCCGTCCGGGGATTGATCGATCTGGATCGGCGTGGCTGATCCGGAAGTTCATTGATCCGAACGCGCGGTTTGTGTTCGGGATGGAAGCCCCAAAGCAGCCGAAGGCGTTGCCGTTCGACATGGCGGATGCGGAGTTCTCGCATCACGGGGACGATTGCACGTTCGAGACGCTGGTGAAGAGGTTCGGGATTACGGATAAGGCGGTGGTGCGGATGGCGGAGATGGTTCATGACGCTGACCTGGAGGACGAGAAATTTCAGCGGTGGGAGTGCATCGGGATCAATGCGGTGCTGACGGGATGGGCGCGGACCAGCATGAGCGACAGCGAATTGCTGGAAAAGGGGATTGAGTGTTTTGAAGGACTATATCAGGCGGTGAGGAAATGAGATTCGTGAACTCGGCGAGGAGGCGGGAGAACGACGTGGAGGAAGGGCGGCCGGGGTTGCCGACTTTCCGGGAAGCGTTTTTGTTCTGGTTGAAGCTGGGGTTCATCAGTTTCGGCGGGCCGACCGGGCAGATTGCGATGATGCACCAGGAATTGGTGGAGCGGCGCAAGTGGATCAGCGAGGCGCGGTTTCTGCATGCGCTCAATTACTGCATGCTGCTGCCGGGTCCGGAGGCGCAACAGTTGGCGACGTACGTGGGCTGGCTGCTACACCGGACGAGGGGCGGGATTGCGGCAGGCGCGCTCTTTGTGCTGCCGTCGGTTTTCGTGCTTTGGACGTTGAGCTCCGTGTATGTGGTTTTCGGGAAGATTGCGTGGGTGGCGGCGCTGTTTTACGGACTCAAGCCGGCGGTGCTGGCGATCGTTGTTTCGGCGGTGATTCGCATCGGAAGCAAGGCGCTGAAGAACGAGGTTATGTGGTCGCTGGCGGCCCTCGCTTTCGTGAGCATCTTTTTCCTGAAGGTGCCGTTTCCCATCATCATCGTGGCTGCGGGGCTGATTGGATTGGCGGGCGGAAAGATGTGGCCGGCGAAGTTCCTCGTGGCGAAAGAGCATGGCGGTAAAGGTGCCACGACGGTCATTGCGGATAATGAGGAGTCGGCGCAGCACACCAAGCCTTCGCTCGTGCGGGCAGTGAAGGTGTGTGCGGTGTGCCTGGCGTTGTGGTGGGCGCCGGTGGTGCTGGTGGGGGCATGGCTGGGCTGGAATCACACGGTGTTTCGGGAAGGGGTGTTTTTCAGCAAAGCCGCGATGGTGACGTTTGGCGGGGCGTATGCGGTGCTGCCCTATGTGTCGCAGCAGGCCGTGGAGCAGTTCGGCTGGCTGAATGCGGGCCAGATGCTAGACGGCCTGGGCCTGGCGGAGACGACGCCCGGGCCGCTGATTATGGTGTTGCAGTTTGTGGGATTTATGGGCGGATGGCAGCATCCGGGGCAGCTTTCACCGCTACTGGCGGGAACGCTCGGGGCGCTGGTGACGACTTGGACGACGTTCGTGCCGTGCTTTCTGTGGATTTTCCTGGGCGGTCCGCACATTGAGCAATTACGGGGGAATGCCAAGCTGACCGCGGCGTTATCTGCCGTGACGGCAGCGGTCGTGGGAGTGGTGCTGAATCTAGCGGTTTGGTTCGGGCTGCACGTGCTGTTTCCAGCGCGGGGGCAAGTGGATTGGTTCACAGTGGTTGTGGGAGCGGTGGCATTCGCCGGGATGGTGAAATGGAAATGGGATGTGGTGCCGGTGGTTTTGGGAGGGGCGTTGCTGGGGCTGATTTACAAGATGGTTCTCTGAGAGAAGACGGTCATGAAATGGGTTACGCGAGAGAAGGTGAAGGTGGACCGGGTGGCATGTCCGTGGCTTATCCAGAAGTTTATTGATCCGGATGCGGTGTTTGTTTTCGTGCCGGCCGAGGAAGTGATGAGCAAGGCGGCGGAACTAGGAGCGACCCCGTTTGATGTGCAGGGGTGCGAACTGGGCCACCATGGGGAGGACGTATCTTTTAACTCAATTTTGAAGAAGCACAAGCTCACCGACCCGGCACTGACGTTGCTCGGTGAAATTGTGAGGGCGGCCGACTCGCATCCGGCAAATCCGCACCCGGCGAGCGAGGGACTGCGGTGGGTGGCGCATGGGTTTAGCGCGTTGGGACTGACGGACCAGGAAATCCTGCAACGAGAGTTCGTGGTGTATGACGCGTTGTATGCGGAATGCAAGGGGCGGGCCGCGGTGGCGGTGGGTACTGAGGGCAAGCGGTAATCGGGGTGGCGGACTGGCGCTTACTTGGCGAGTTTGGCTAGGTAGGGTTGGACACTGCCGGCGGTGACCCTCCAACACGGTAGCCAGGGCGACTTGCGCGCGTGGATCTCCGGCCTCGGCTTTTTATTTTATGATATCCGGCTGACGAAGGACATTTGAGAGACAGCATGATTCTCGAGGTGTTCGGTCATTTCTTATTCTCAAGACTCGGCATTTTAGGTGCCCAATTAGACTCGCCATTGTGCGGTTTGATTTCCTCCGGCTCAAACTCTATGCCCTACACGAGTCCAAACACAAAGTTGTCGGATGAGGCATTATTTATTGAGACTTCAGGTTTAGCTCGCTCAGCAAGGTCCGCAATGGGCTGGCAATTTTGCCTTGCTGCCAGACCACGAACAAATCCCAGGTTGCACCGGCGTCAGCGATGGGAACCATTACGACGTTCGGAACGTCTAGATGAGAAATGAAGGCTGGTTGAATCGAAATCGCTTCTTCATTCGCTGCCAGGGAGAGGGATTCCACAAGGCTATTGAATTTGTCAATGGTGACCAAGCGGGGACGGAAGCCGCCATACTTGCGGCAGAACTGAATGATCCTCTGGGTGTATCCCGGCACCTCATCGTCCGATCCCCGCACGAACGTTTCGCCCTTTAATTGTGAAAGAGACACTTGTCTTTCGGCCGCGAACCGGTGACTGATGGGAAGCGCAACAAGACTCCTAACAGTCGCGATTTTACGAGCATAGAAATCGCGCACCGTCACTGCAGGGCTTGGACGGCTTGGGCGCGTCAACCACGAAGAATTGTAAAAACGCACGATTATAGAAAGCTTCCTGTAAGCTTGGTTGATTCCAAACGATAGATCTATGAAACCGTTAACTGTGGCGACTAACTGTGGAAACCTGGCTCCGCCGCTAGGGACTGATCTCACACTTGTCCGCGAGTGCATCCAAAATTAACGGAACAAAAATCACTGCCCCTCCCATGAGCGCACCAACATCTGTTAATAGCCTCGATCTGGCACCCATTGCAGGCAAAACCTACTTCGATTTCGACCGGGAATGGCGGGAGGAGTTCATTTACTTCCTCATGGTGGATCGTTTTCACGACGATCAGCCCCGAAAGCCAAATTTGAAGTCGGGACGTTCGCAAGGGATTCAGACCCCTGACAACGCCTTTTA
>DATJGF010000124.1:0-5331 GCA_035495315.1 Candidatus Limnocylindrales bacterium | reverse complement strand
GATAGTACGCGAGGAAATGGTGGCCGCTGGTGCGGTCGAACTGCTTATGCCCGCGCTGCAACCGCGCGAATTATGGGAAGAATCCGGGCGTTGGGAGCGCTACACC
Organism: Candidatus Limnocylindrales bacterium; assembly: GCA_035495315.1. Lineage (GTDB taxonomy): Bacteria > Verrucomicrobiota > Verrucomicrobiia > Limisphaerales > UBA8199 > DATJGF01. The sequence continues at coordinate 5,225 of DATJGF010000124.1, read as the reverse complement.
GCCATTGACGGCATCATGTTCGCCTTCAAGGATCGGCGCGGCGCTACCGCCTGTCTCGGGCCGACTCACGAAGAGATCATCACCGATATCCTACGCCGAGAAATCAAGTCCTACAAGGACCTGCCCAAGTGCGCCTTTCAGATCCAAACCAAGTTCCGCGACGAAATCCGGCCGCGATTCGGCTTGATGCGCGCGCGCGAGTTCATCATGAAAGATGCCTATAGCTTCGATTCCGATCAAAAAGGCTTCGAGCTCTCCTATGAAGCGATGCGGCAGGCCTACCACCGCATTTGCCAGCGCATTGGGTTCAAATATCGAGCCGTCGAAGCCGACTCCGGCGCCATCGGCGGCAGCCAAAGCCAGGAGTTCGTCGTCCTCGCCGACACCGGTGAGGACACCATTCTCTTTTGCGATCGGTGCGAGTACGCCGCTAATCAGGAACGAGCCGAATCGCGCCTTCAAGACTTTCGACAGGACCCAGAGCTTAAGCCGATGGAAGCGGTCTTCGGCGAAGGCCTGATTGGCGTCGAGCCGCTAGCGAAATTTCTGAATATCCCCGTCTGGAAAACCACCAAAACCCTGATTTACGAAGCCGATGACAAGGTCGTCGCCGTCGCGGTGCGGGGCGACTGTGATGTGAATGAACTCAAGGTCGCCAATTTCCTCAGGTGCAAACGATTGCGGCTGGCGTCAGCCGCAACCATAAAGGAGTTGACCGGCGCAGAAGTGGGCTATGCCGGCCCGATCGGCTTGCCTTCATCCGTGCGCATTATCGCCGACCGAGCCGTCGGCAATCGCGTCAATTTTGAATGCGGCGCCAATAAAACCAATTATCACAACATTAATGTCAATTTCGGTCATGACCTGCCCGACCCGGAATACGGCGATTTCAAATTGGCCAAGGCCGGTGAGAGGTGCCCGCGCTGCGAGGGCACCTTGCAGGCCGCGCGAGGGATTGAAGTTGGCCACATCTTCGAACTTGGCACCAAGTATTCGGAAGCGATGAACTGCCGCTACCTGGACGCCCAGGGCAAGTCACAGCCCGTCATCATGGGCTGTTACGGCATTGGCGTTACGCGCATGGCCGCGGCCTGGATCGAACAGAACCACGATGACAAAGGGATCATCTGGTCGCCTCAGATCGCTCCCTTCGAGGTGCATTTGATCGGCTTGAATCTCGAAGACCCAATCGTCAGCGCCGAGGCCGAAAAGGTTTATAAACAATTACAGGCTGCTGGCGTTGAGGTGCTGTTCGACGATCGCCCGGCACGCGCCGGTGAGAAATTCAGCGATGCTGACCTGATTGGCATTCCGGCTCGGGTAACTATCAGCAAACGCTCGCTCGAGCAGCGGAAACTCGAGTTCAAGTCCCGCCGTGAAGCACAGGCCCAGCTCTTGTCTCGCGAAGAGGTTCAAGCGCGCCTCACCGCCGCCTGAGAGCAGTGCGATAGCCTTTCAGTGCTCCTGCGGGACCAGTCCAACACCGGCTACTTTCCTCCGGCCTATTCCATCTCATGCCATTAGTAGCGTCGCGATGTTTTCCTGAGCCAACCTATGTTCGCGTTTTGAACTGAATTCGCAACACGGAGCACCGCTTTCCGCTCCTGCAGGATTGATTTTTCAACCGGCCCATCCATGATCTGCACCGCGCAGCTCGTGAAAACTCCTATGGCACCATCAAAGACCCTAGCTCTGGTCATCTTCCTCGCATTGATGGTTCCTTTGGCGGGCTGCCGTCTGCTAAAAACCACAACCGAACTGCCTGGCAAAGCTGTGAGTGCCGTCAATCCACTCAGCAAACCCAAGCCGAACATCGACGTCATCGATGTACAACAGACTTTGCTGCGTTTCGCCGACGAGTACTCGGGGCGGATGCTCATCGGATTGGAGGGTCTCCGGTTGGGAACCAACGCCGTCGATGAGGCCCAAGCCCTACGGTGGAAGATTGCCTTGGCGACGCAAGTCTCCTCCATCGTGTCCGGCCCAAATCCGGTCGCCAACCTTTTGGATATGACCGTGTTTGTCACCATGACTCGAATGGCGATTGAGCAGAATTGGCAAACTAATGTCTTCGGCGATACCGTTCAGCCCGTGATGGAGATCAGCCGCAGCGCCGAAACCCAGGTTTGGCGCCAGGCGGCAGTCGTCCTTTCGCCCGAGCAGCAAACCGAGTTGCGGAAAGCCATCGAGGAATGGTATCGCAAAAACCCCCTTCCCGGAGCCGTGGTTGCTGCGCGCGCGGTGGGGTTCGCTTCTCAATTGCAACGCGATATGGACAAAGCCGAAGGAGGCAGTGTTTTCGATTTGCTCAGTCTGGATCCGTTGTCGGGACTGGATCCGGCAATGCGAGAAATAGCCCAGACGCGAATGTTTGGCGAACGCGCCCTCTACGTCGCTCACCGCACGCCGTTATTGCTGAGATGGCAAGCTGAGCTCACAGCCATCGAGTCGACTTCGATCCCCGCGGTCCAGCAGTTGCTCACCAACTCAGCCCAAATCAGCTCCTCCGTCGAGCGCTTTGCCGACATTGCAGAAAAACTGCCCGGGCAAATTAGCACGGAGCGTGAGGAAATCCTCAAAGGCCTGCAATCGCAGGAGCCGGGTCTGCGCTCGCTGGTCGATGAGGTCACACAGGCGCTTGTCGCCGGCTCTCAACTGTCCACCTCGCTCAACACCACGTTGACCACATTGGACGTCGTCATGAAACGCTTCGGTGTCGGCGAAACCAACGCAACCTCGGCGCCGAAAACCAATGCCGAACCTTTTCGTATCCAGGATTACACCCAAGCGGCCGCCCAATTCGAGGCAACGGCAAAACAACTCACCGAATTGCTTCTCGCGCTCGAGAAAACAGTAGGGCCCACCAATGTGTCGCGAATCTCGGCCCAGACCGATCAAATCGTTGACCAGGCGCAAATCAGCAGCAAGGAACTGATCAACTATGCCTTTTGGAAGGCGATCTTGTTTGTAGCCGCCTCGGCTGTGGTCTTTCTATGTTACCGGCTCCTAAGCTCCCGCCTCACAACCTCCGGCGTTCCCAAACCAAAATCGCACTAGGGATTAAAACAGATTACTGGTAGCGCCCGCTCTCCGATTGGGCCGCTGCCGCAGAACCCTTCCTCTCCCCAAAAATTCCTTCGGCCTCCAGCTTTGTTGAAACTACTTTAGTTATTTCGCGACTCCGTTCTGTGGAGGCGGACCCAGGTTGGAGCATGATCACTGGCGCCCGGCTGCCCGCGGACCCATCTGTCCACACCCGCCTCAACCAGTTGCCCCTTGAGCGGAGCATTCAGCAACAAATGATCGATTCGCAATCCCGAGTTCTTCTCCCAATGTTGGCGAAAATAATCCCAGAACGTATATACCCGTTGGTCAGGGAAATGCGCCCGTAGTGCGTCGGTCCAACCTTGGGAGAGCAAACGCCGGTAACAGTCCCGGGTCTCTGGTTGAAGGAGCGCGTCTTTTAGCCAGTTCCGCGGATTGTAAATGTCAAAGTCAGTCGGCACCACGTTGTAATCGCCCGCCAAAACGACGGGTTGTCCGCTGTCGCAAAGTGTTGCCGCATGGCGGATCAGCCGTTCGAACCATGCCAGCTTGTAGTCGAACTTCGGCCCCGGTTGCGGATTCCCATTGGGCAGGTACAAGCAGCCAACCAGGACCCCGTTTACCGTCGCTTCAAGATACCGACAGTGCGAATCGTCAGCTCCTTCCGGCAGACCGCGTCGCGTTTCAACGGGAGTAATGCCACGCCCAAGAATCGCCACGCCATTCCAGGATTTCTGTCCATGCCAAATAGCTTCATAGCCCGCCGCACGGATCGCCAGCATCGGAAAGGCGTCGTCACTGGCTTTTAATTCCTGCAGGCAGACGATATCCGGGGTCTCGCGTTCCAACCATTCCAGCAGATTGGGCAATCGCGAGCGGATGCCATTAACATTGAAAGTGGCGATTTTCATGCGGCTCGCAACGGCCTTGATTCTTCTAAAGGATAGGTCACTTGCCCATGCTCTATTTTGGCGAAGCTCGGCAGCTCATGTCGCCGCGCCGTAGTCGGACTCATGATGTGGTCAACCCGGATCCCATGTGCTAACAGGGCATCTGCGATCAACGATCGATGGCACCGCCAGGGCACCGCTTCAGCGCACATCAAGGCGACAAGCTTCCGAGTCGCTAATGCCTCCAGTTCTGCCAGGGCTTCTTTGAATTTAGGCGTCTGCATGTGATCGGCAAACCCGCGAAACGACGCATTGCGCCAACCCAGATTCTGAGAGTCTGGGCGCGGTCGCCGCAATCCGCCGAGGTTAGGGAGGTGAACATAGTCAATCCCAGCCTGCTCTAAGGATCGTTCAAGCGAGTCAGTGTTATATTGGGGATTGCGCCGTGAACGAGGGATTGTGCGCACATCGGCCACACACGTCACGCCGTGGGCTTGCAACAAGCCAATGAACTCCTCGATCGTTCGAGTCGAATGGCCGACCGTCAAGACCTGCAAAGAGTTTCCTGACGTCGTCGGTTCCGCAGCCAACGCTCGGTGATTGGACTTTTTCATCATACAGAAGAATTATGCCCTTTCTTACCCGTTTTTTGCATCCGGCTCTTGATTTCGCGCTCGAACTCCGGGAAATACCGCCCAATTAGAGGCAGGTCGAACGAAGACAGAATCGATGTGTTTGACTCGCGCTCGAGCAGAAACCGAAAACTTTCTTCCAATAATTCTTTCGCGGTTCGACCCGGTGCCAGGCGATCGAGGTCGGCCTTTCCCACCCGCACGCGGTGTTGAGTTGTATTGGTGGATTTTACCGTGACCACCCATTCATCGCCCGTCCCAGCTTTCACTTCAATCATGTCAGTACATTGGCTCCTCAGGGCGGAAATTCAAGCCGTTGACTGAGGGCTAATCCATGCAGAGCTTAACCGAAGAAACTAAGAGAACGAAGGACCCCCAAAGGCAGATCGTCGCCTCGAGCTTCAATCCTTTGCCAACAAGGACTCCAAATTGTGATTTGTGCCTTCGTTAGCTCCGTTGGAGGATTTGACACGCGATAACAGTCCGCAATATTCAAGCTGAGCAAACCAGCAAACCGGAGAAGACCATGCCTAAGATAAAAACTGTCAACGGAGTCGAAAACCGTAAGATCGTGCCGCAACAGCAATGGATCGCTGCCCGCAAAAAACTTCTTCAGAAAGAAAAGCAGTTTTCGAAGCTGCGCGACCAGCTAAACCAG
>DATJGF010000123.1:0-4958 GCA_035495315.1 Candidatus Limnocylindrales bacterium | reverse complement strand
GCACTGGCGCACTCCAAGACGCTAGCGCCCGAATATGTGAGGCTTTATGGGAGAAAAGAGCACGGCACGGATTAGTGTGGTCGAGGGAGACATTACCAAGCAACAGGTTGACGCGATCGTCAATGCGGCGAACACGACGTTGTTAGGCGGAGGCGGCGTTGATGGGGCGATCCACCGCGCGGCCGGGCCCGAATTGCTCGAGGAATGTCGACGAATCGGAGGATGTCCGACGGGTGAGGCGAGAATCACTCGCGGTTATCGCTTGGCAGCAAAGTGGGTGATTCATACCGTCGGCCCGGTCTGGCGCGACGGAGCGCACGGAGAAGACGCCTTGCTAGCCAACTGCTATCGCAATTCTCTGGCTCTGGCTGAGACTCAAGCTATCCGATCGCTTGCGTTTCCGTCGATTAGCACAGGGGCGTATGGTTTCCCAATGGAACGAGCGGCGCAAATAGCCTTGGAGGAGATCACGAAGTTCCTTTCAACGACCAGTTCTGTACAAAAAGTCGTGCTGGTTTGCTTTGGAAAGCAAGCGCTCGAGCTTTATGAGCGCGCCTTAAAAGCGAAAGTGTAGCGGTGGGCGTCTCGCCTGCCTTAGAGCCGGGCCATCCTGCCTGGCGGGTACCGCCGCCCTGAGAAAGGCTCGAGAGTGAATTGCCGAGGATGCTCCCATCCACCGGGCAGGATGCCCGGTTCTACGTCAGGCGAGACGCCTGACGCTACAGTGACGCTGGTTTGAATAGTTCCGTGATGGAGATTTGAAAATCGGGAAGCAACTTTTCAGTTAAGACTTCATTGCCGCCCAGAATGCCTTGCAGGACCATGCCGTAAGGGCCGGCTGAATAAAGCTCAACGTTATCGTAACGTGGATCGACCATCCAGAGCCGCGGCAGTTTCAGTTCCTCGTAAAGCTGTTTCTTTACAACAGTATCGGTCGCATGATCGTCGGAGCTGACGATCTCGGCCGCGAGCCAAAGCTTTCCCGTGGCAGCAGTGACCAGGGCCAAATCTGGACGGACTAATGTAGTCGGCGATAAGCGAACCTCGTCGCGAGGCGCCAGCAACCGCGTACTGGTGAGTGCAGAAACACTGGCTTGGACAGTTCGGTGCAGGCGAGAGCAAATCAGCTCATGACGCTCGCCCGGGGGCTTGCGCAAGAGCGGTGTTCCGCTCAACGTTTCCTGATAGGGCACACTCATTTTACGACTCTCTACGAGTCGTTTTGGGTGACTGCTTCAGGAGCGTACGGAGGAACCAGCCGGTGCGCGAGTCTTTATTGCGGCAGACTTGCTCGGGCGTGCCCTGGGCGACGATGCTTCCCCCGCCGGCGCCTCCTTCCGGACCGAGATCAATGATCCAGTCGGCCTCGGCAATCAGCTCGAGGTTGTGTTCGATAACCAAAACGGAATGGCCGGCATCTACCAACCGCTGGAGAACATCGGTCAGGCGCTGGACATCCGCCATGTGCAACCCAATCGTCGGCTCTTCCAGGATAAACAGATTACGGCGCGGCGCGCGATCGAACAGGTCCGGCTCTTTGAGACCCGCGAGCAAATGCGTGACTAACTTGACGCGCTGTGCCTCGCCGCCACTGAGGGTCGGGCTGGTTTGGCCCAGCTTCAGATATCCGAGCCCGGTATCGCAGAGCGCCTGCAGCGGCCGTTTGATTTTCGGCAGGCTGGCAAAGAACTCCAGCGCTTCTTCGACTGAGAGCTCCAGCACCTGCGCGATGTTCTTGCCGCGATATTCAATATCCAGTGTCTCGCGATTGAAACGGCAGCCGCCGCAGACTTCGCAGCGTACAAAGGCCGGTGGGAGAAAATTCATTTCCAATTTGATATTGCCCGCGCCTTCGCATTCAGGACATCGCCCCTGGGGACTGTTGAAGGAGAATCGCCCCGGACCATAGCCGCGCAGGCGAGCCTCAGGCACTTGCGCAAAGAGCTGGCGGATATCATCGAAGAAGCCGACGTAGGTCGCGGGAATGGAACGAGGTGTCCGACCGATCGGGGATTGATCGACTTCGTAGACGGCGTGGATGGAGTGCGCGCCAATCAGTGAGGAGTCACGTGCGGCGGATCGTGTTCCGTGTTTCGTGTTCCGTGTTCCATGTTTGCGTGCCTGGAGAGCTTCGGTCAAAGCGGGAAGCAGGCATTCTCTTATCAGCGTGCTTTTGCCCGAACCACTCACACCCGTAATGAGCACCAGCCGTCCAAGCGGGAACTGCACGGTGAGATTTTGTAGATTATTTTGATCGGCATTCTCCAGCGTAAGCCACCCGCTGTCGCTAGAAGGCTCGCCGACTTTGGACTCTGGACTTTGGACTTTGGACTCCGGCCTCGCCGACTTTGGACTTTGGAACTTCGCACTCTCGACCGGTCTTCGTTTGCCGCGGCTCGGATAAATTTTATGTGCGCGGAGGCATTGACCGGTGATTGATTCAGGATGGCGTAGCAGTTCGTTGAGCGTGCCGGCAGCGACAACCTGGCCGCCGTGGACCCCGGCACCAGGCCCAAGATCGACAATATAATCGGCCCGGCGCATGGTGGCTTCGTCATGCTCTACCACGAGCACCGAATTACCGCGGGCTTTCAGATTCTCCAACGCAGCGAGTAATTGCTCGTTATCACGCGCGTGGAGCCCTATCGTCGGCTCATCGAGAATGTAAAGAACGCCACTTAGATTTGAGCCGAGTTGAGCCGCGAGACGAATCCGTTGGCTTTCCCCTCCAGAAAGCGTAGGCACGCCCCGCCCAAGCTGTAAGTAGCCCAAGCCCACTTCGGCCAGGAAGCGAAGACGCTCACGGATTTCAGGCAGAATGTCGCGCGCAATGACTCCGCCGCGATGACCGAATTTCAACCGGCGAAAGAATTCATGCGCGGCGGCAACGGACATTTGCGCGAATGCATCGATTGTGGAGGGTTTTGCCAGGTCAGCATGTTTATCGCCGGTGCCGGTGACTAGCCGCACCGCGCGGGCGACCGGATTGAGGCGCGCGCCCAGGCACTCCGGGCAAAGCTCGCGCTCCCCTTCCTGCCACTCGTACCAGGATTCCTCGATAGCATCAGCGCGGGCGCCGCGCTCGACATCCGGCAAGTAAAACAGCTCACCGAACCCGCGACATCGCGGACACCAACCTTGCGGCGAGTTGTAGCTGAAATTCTTGGGATCGAGCGGCGCAAACGAACGCGTGCATTTCGGACACGAACGCTCAGTCGAATGGACGGAAATCTGACCTTTGCTATCGAGGGCATAGAGTAATCCGCCCCCGAGTTTGAGCGTTTCTTCAATGAGCTGCTGAGACGACTTTTCTTCGTCGGACGGGCCGCCGCGCACACGAGCGGATCCCCTTCCAATCTCTCCAGTGACAATCTCGACATCGTGCTCCCGAAAACGATCCAGGCGCAAACGCTCGGCAGTGGAATAAAAGCGTCCGTCGGCCCGCAGTTCGGCGTAACCGTGGCCGGCGGCCCATTCACCGACATCGGTGTGGAAACCTTTGCGGTTCTTAACAACCGGCGCGAGCAGTTTTAGGGCGCCACGCCGACGCATTTCGGTCTGCAGCCTGCGGACAAGTTCATCCTGCGTTTGGGGTTCAACCGGCAACTGGCAGTCAGGACAAAACTGGGTGCCTAGCCGCGCAAAGAGCAATCGAATGAAATGATAAATCTCCGTGACGGTGGCCACGGTGCTCTTTCCGCCACCACGGCTGTTGCGCTGTTCGATGCTGACCGCCGGAGGTATGCCCGTTATGAGGTCGACATCAGGCCGGGAGAGTTGCTCGACAAATTGCCGAGCATAGACATTCATCGAATCAAGAAACCGGCGCTGGCCTTCGGCGAATAATAGGTCAAATGCAAGCGTGCTTTTGCCCGAGCCGCTGACACCCGTCACGACGACGAACCGGCCGCGCGGGATCGCCAGCGAAAGGTTCTTCAGGTTATGTTCTCGCGCGCCGTGGATCTGAATGGCGTCACTTTCGGCCGCGCTGAAATTGTTCTCTTGAAACATGTGAAAGAGGCTTTAACGCGACTGAAAGACGGCGCGCAAGGATCGGCTCGATGGGTTAAGGACCTGTTTGAGGGCCTGACCGGTATGACTGGCCGCACAAGCGGCGACCGCTTCAGGCGTGCCCTGGACGACAATACGCCCACCCTCATCACCCGCATCCGGGCCGAGGTCAATGATCCAATCGGCCGATTTAATCACATCTAGATTGTGCTCAATGACAACCAGCGAATGACCGTTGTCGACTAATCGCTGAAACACCTTCAGTAGGATGCGCACATCATCGAAATGCAACCCGGTAGTCGGTTCATCGAACAGAAACAACGTTCGGCCTGGAGGCGAGCCCGGTTGATTGCTGGATTCCGCCAGATGGCGCACCAACTTCAAGCGCTGGCTTTCTCCGCCCGATAGCGTGTTAATCGGCTGGCCTAACTTGAGGTAACCGAGACCGACCTCCTGGAGCAAGCGCAGGCCCTCGGCCGCGCGCTGGGCGGGACGTACGCCCGAAAACGCGTGGAGGAATTCGATCGCCTCATCGACGGTGGAATCCAACAGGTCGGCGATAGATCTGGGTTCGAGGCTGGGGTACGGCCTCTGCGCTTTTGACTTTGGTCTTTGGTCTTTGGACTTTGGACTCTCTCGCGGACTTAGTTTAATCGCCAGGATATGTGACCGGTAGCGCCGCCCATCACAATCCGGACACCGAATGAAGACGTCACTGAGAAATTGCATTTCGATCTTCTCGAACCCGGCTCCACGACAACGTTCGCATTGCCCCTGGCTGGAATTGAAACTGAAGGCGCTGGCGTTTAGCCCGCGTTGCTTGGCCAGATCGGATTGAGCATAGAGTTCGCGGATATCATCAAACGCACCGATATAAACAGCAGGATTCGAGCGAGGGGTTTTTCCAAGGATGGACTGATCGACCAGTTCAACGCGGTCGAGTTGAC
>DATJGF010000122.1:0-12519 GCA_035495315.1 Candidatus Limnocylindrales bacterium | reverse complement strand
CCGGCGCGGCCGGAGGATATTTCGCCAACCCTTCAGCCGGATGGATCCCGCTCGGTGGACAAGACTGCGGAAGTAATCGCGATCGTTGAGAAGAAAAAGGGGCATCACTTTGAATGGCTTGTTCGGCGCCTGGACGGTCGTGAGATTCCGGTTGAAGTGACTTCGACCGAAGTGGTCATGAGCGGGCAGAAGCTGCATGTGGTGATTTCCCGCGATATCAGCGAGCGCAAGAAGGCGGAAGCGGAATTGTTGGAACTGAACCATTCATTGGAGCGGCGCGTGGCAGAACGGACCGTGGAGCTGAGCACCAGTGAGGCGCGGCTTCGGGCATTGGTCGAACATGCACCGGAAGCAATTGTGGTGTTTGAGGGCAATAGCGGGCGCCTCCTCTTCGGTAATGAACACGCCTGCCAGCTCTATGGCGTGCCCATGGAGAAACTTGCCGAACTGACCCCGGGTGATGTCAGTCCCGAGATTCAGCCGAATGGCCGGCGATCAAGTGAATTGGCCCGAGAGAAGATGGACGAGGCGCTGGCCGGCGGAACGCCTGTGTTTGAATGGATACATCGGCAACCCGATGGCCGGCTCATTCCTACAGAGGTTCGGTTATTGCGGCTGCCGTCGGAAGGTCAGAATCTGATCCGGGCGAGCATCATCGATAATACCGAACGTAAACGTGCCGAGCGTGCGTTACGCGAATCCGTAGAGAAGTTTCGCGCGTTATTCGAAGGTTCCAGCCAGGGCGTAGTTCTGCATGACGAGAACGGATTATTGGAGGTGAATCCGGCGGCCGTGCGAATCATGGGGCGGAAAAGCCCAGCGGAGATGTTGGGCAAGCATCCGGGAGATATGGCGCCTGCATTCCAGCCCAACGGGGAGAGCTCAGCCACGCTGGGTCGAAAGTATATCGAGGAGTGCCTGACGCGCGGTAGTGCGCGATTCGAGTGGCTTGCCTGTGCCCCGGACGGCAAGGAAATTCCGCTGGAGGTTGCGTTGACTCGTATCGAATGGAGCGGACGCCAGCTTATCCAGGCTTTCATCACCGACATTACCGAGCGCAAGCAGGCGGAGCATTCTTTGCGTGAAGCGAACCGGGAATTGCATCGTGAAATCGAACAGCGCATCCGCGCGGAGGAATTGCTTAACGAGCGTGTCCGGATTTCGACGCTCAACGCCGAAGTGGCCGTCGCGCTCAATGCGGGGACCGAGCTCCGCGGGATGTTGCAGGAATGTGCCGAGCTGCTGGTGCATCATCTGGACGTTGCGTTCGCTCGAGTCTGGCTGCTGAATGAAACGACCCAGACGCTGGAACTGGAAGCCAGCGCTGGATGTTATACACGCCTTAATGGCTCGCACCGCCGGGTGCGTGTCGGTCAATACAAGATTGGTCTCATTGCCCAGGAAAAACGACCGCACCTGACCAATCAGGTGCAATCTGACCCGCGCGTCAGCGATCGAGAATGGGCGGCCCGCGAAGGAATGGTCGCCTTTGCCGGTTATCCCTTGCTGCTGGAGAACAGAGTGTTGGGAGTTCTCGCGATGTTCGCGCGGCGTCCGCTGGCCGAGAGCGTGCTAAAAGCGCTGGCTTCGGTCGCGAACTCCGTGGCGCTGGGCATTGAACGCAAGCGCGCCCAGACGGCGCTGGCCGAGAGTGAGGCCCGATTCAGTGCCGCTTTCCAGGCGAGCCCTGTCCTGATTGGTATCGCGCGCATGAGTGACGAACAATTCGTTCTGGCCAATGATGCATTTCTAAACTGGGCTGGTTATACGCGGGACGAAGTTTTGGGACACCGGAGCACTGACCTAAGCGTCTGGGAGACCCAGGAGGATCGGGACGCTTTCTGGGCCGAAATGCGCCGGGAAGGTTCGATTCGGAATCGGGAATGCCGCTTTCGCAATCGTGTCGGGACTCGCTTCACTATGTTGATGTCGGCCGAAATAATTCAGCTCAATCACGTGCCGCATTTGCTCTGCCTGGTCATTGACATTACCGCTCGAAAGCGGGTCGAAGCCGAGCTGCGCGACAGCGAGGCGCGGTTGCGCGAAAGCGAGGCTCGTTTCAGCGCGGCGTTCAATGCCAGCCCGGCGCTCATTGGGATTGTGCGCATAAGCGATGGAAAATACGTCCTGGCAAACGATGCCCACTTGAATTGGCTGGGATACCCGCCGGAGAAAGTTTTGGGCCGGACTTGTATCGAGCTGGGCATGTGGGAGGACCTGACCGAAAGAGACGTCCTGATAGAGGATATGCGCGCGCTTGGCTCGCTTCGGCAACGGGAATGTCGTTGGCGAAACCGGCGTGGCGAACGATTTACAATGCTGCTTTCCGCTGAAACCATTCAACTCAATGAGACACCTCACATGCTGTTGATGGCGCTGGATATCACACAACGCAAGCGGGCGGAGGAGGAATTGCTCAAAACGTTGGAGCGTGAGAAGGAGCTAAGCCAATTGAAAAGCAATTTTGTTTCGATGGTATCGCATGAGTTCCGAACGCCCTTGGGGATTATTCAATCCTCCGGCGAACTGCTGAAGGATTTTTATCGCAAAATGCGCCCAAGTGAGCGTGACGAGCAGTTGCAATCTATTACGCGGAACACGCGGCGAATGGCCGGGATCATGGAAGAGATGCTCGTTCTCAGCCGTCTGGATGCAGGCAAGCTGGAATTCCAACCTTCACCGTTGGATTTGGGGGCGTTTTGCAAGCGCGTTGTCGATGAGGTTCATTCAGTCACACAAAGCCAATGTGCGATACAGCTCTCGGTTGCGCCGACATTACCCAAAGCTGAAGCAGACGAACGATTGCTGGCACATATCTTTACCAATCTGCTCAGCAATGCGGTGAAATATTCGAACCCGGGCGCGCCGGTTCAATTCGATCTTTCGCAGCGAGGCCGTAATGCCGTCTGCCTTATTCGGGACCAGGGGATTGGTATTTCCGAGGAAGATCAGAAACGGCTGTTCACGGCGTTTCATAGGGGCGCCAATGTCGGTAACCGCTCCGGCACAGGTCTGGGCCTGGTGTTAGTAAAGCGTTGCGTGGAGCTCCACCACGGCGAAGTGCGCATCCAAAGTGCCCTCGCCCGGGGCACCACGGTCACGATCAGCCTGCCGGCTTTTTCAGGGAACTTATGAAAAAAATTCTGGTCATTGAAGATGAACCCGAGATGAGGCGCAATATCACGACGTTGCTGCGCTACCGGGGTTACAGACCGGTTGCGGCAGAAAATGGACGGGTCGGCGTTGAGGCCGCCCGCCGGGAACAACCTGATTTGATCCTGTGCGATGTTATGATGCCCGAGCTGGATGGTTTCGAAGTGCTGCGCGCGCTTCAGGCGGAGCCGACTCTGGCGGTCATTCCCTTTATTTTTCTGACGGCTAAAGGCGAGAAGGACGACTTGCGCAACGGCATGGAGCTCGGCGCCGATGATTACCTGACCAAACCCGTTGGGAACGATGATTTGGTGCGCGCCATCGAAACCCGCCTGCGGCGTGCCGAACAGCAAGGTAAACGCGAGTTTAAAGCCGATTTTTCGACCACCGACCCATTGGTAAAGCTCGGTTTGACTCCGCGCGCCGCCGAAGCCTTGCTCTGGCTGGCACAGGGCAAAACCAACGCCGATATCGCGATAATTCTCGGCATTACCGAATCCACGGTTAAGAAGCACGTCCAGGAAATCTTTGAGAAACTTGGAGTCGAGACGCGCGGCGCGGCAACAGTACGGGCGCTCGAAGTGCTGAACGGCGGGTAAATCGATCAAGGGTGCGGTTTCATTGTCGGAATCTGCTTACGTCGGCTCCTACAATTCTAGAGGGCTTACCATGGTTTGCGCTCGTTCATGCCGCTGACGATGGCGCGTTTGACTGCGAGTGGGTCGATGCTGCCGGTTTCGCGGTAAATGATTTTACCTTCCGGGTTGATCAGCACGGTGTACGGCACGGCTCCCTGCCAGTCAGGGTCAAAGGCATCGATCAGCTTTTCCCGTTCAGTCGAACCAAAGATCAGATTGCGGCACGAGGCCTGTTTCTTTTTAAGGAACTCCACCACTTGGGTCTGTTCGTCGGGCCGGTTCAGCGATACGGTGACCAGTTCAAAATCTCGATGGCGATACATGCGATTGATCGTGATGAATTCGTGGAATTCGGCGACGCACGGTGCGCACCACGTCGCCCAGAAATTCACCAGTCTGAATTTTCCGGAATCGTTCGCCCGTAGTGCCTTAAGCGCCGCGGCAGGGGCTGGTGTTATTGAGACCGGTTCGGCGGCGAGCTTCTCCATGTAGGCCTGAACGGAGTCCTCCTTGCCTGCCCATTTTATCGAGCAGCCAACCACCTTTGTCTTCGTTTGGGGCGGTTCATGTCCGGCGAGCAAGGCGTCCAGTGCGTCGCGGAGGTAATGTTTTTGCACGTGCTGAGGGCGTTCGGAATCGTCGATTGCGCCGACGTAACGGAGTTTGCGTTGTGCATCGAAAACAAAGGCATGAGGTGTCGCGACTGGGCCATAGGCGCGCGCGACAGCTTCGGTATCTCCATCATAAAGGTAAGGAAAATTGAACGTACGGTCGCGGGCGCGAAGTTTCATCTCGGCGAAGGAATCGCTCAGATCACTCCACCCGAGTTCATCGAGACGAACCGATTTAGGGTCATTTGGCATAATCCCAATGACAGCTACGCCTTCACCTTTGTAGTCGGTGACGAGCTGCTTGATGCGCTCTTCATAATATTGGGCGGTAGGGCAATGATTGCAGGTGAAGATCACAACAAGAATCTTGGAGGCCTTAAAATCCTGCAATGACCAGTTCCGGCCGTCGATGCCGGGGAGATTGAAGTCAGGCGCCTGGCTGCCTAACGATAAAGTGGGAGGATTATCTGCCGAGCGTAGTTGAATCGTGACCAGGAGCAAAAGAACGGGGATCCAAAGCTTCATGGTGCGGATTCTACGTTCTTGCCCAAACGTCAGCAAGTCTGTCGGGCCGTGAGGGGTTTGTTGCCCTATGGTTCGCCCGTCCTAAACCGCTCCTTCCGAATACGGCGGCTTATCCTCCTAGAACCGATAACGCAGAGTCGAGTACAACACATGCGCGTTGTAATTGTTGTTGCCGCCGGAAAGTTCGTCGTCGTAGGTGTAATAACCGTATTTGAGCGAGAGGCGGAGGTTTTTACTGATGCGCCGCGTTAAGGTAGCAGTGACGCCGTGTTCGCGGCCTCCGGCACCCAGAGGCAGGCCAACGTTCGAGTTATCCTGGTAATCGTCCGCCTGATAATAAAAATATGCCAGGTTCAAGTCGGTCTTCTCGTTCAGAATAAACCCTGAAGAAAAATTCAGAGTCCAGTAGTTATTTTGAGCGTTGAGAACCGCTTGAGTCACGTCGGAGGCGGGGGTTTTCGTCTCGCTCAACACGTAATTAAAACCAGCTTGGAGGTACAGCCGAGTCCAGGGGGACCAACTGATGTCCTGTGCCAGGATATGACTGGTCATTTTCGAAGACTCAGCCTGACTCAATCCGGAGATGCCATCGGGTTGGGTGTCGATGGTCGAAAGCTGATATTCGTAGCGGCTGACGGAAGAGACGTTATTCCATGGACGAAACGTAAGGCGAACATTGCCGTCGTAAGTATCAAAATCCTGCATCGTGAGGTACGCCGGGTAACGATTCGGGCTGGTGCTGTCGTTGGGAGTGCTGTCCAGCTTGTGCTCGTACCCGTAATGGTTCACTTTGTAATAACCGCCGACATCAAGGCTCATTCGCCGGGCCGGGTACCATCGGACTCCGGCACTGTATTTTTGGAAGAACCGGTCGTCATCGGTTTTTCGTTCGATCGGCGGCACGCCAATCCCGTCTACCGGAACCAGTCCGCCGTTTTCAGTCAGATTGCCAGTGCCTTCGGTCAATTCTCCGCGGGCGTAGAGCACCCAATTGGTGAAGCCGTTATACGTTAGATCCAACCGTTCGCGCACGTCGAGCAGCCCGCGATCACTGTTGCCACTGAAGGGGACGGCCGGGCTGAGGCCGAGTGTCTCATACCCCGTGAAATCTGCATCGGCATCCTCTTTTTGAACCCGGATGGATGGCACTACCGAAAAATGGGTCGTAGGCCTGGCCATGAGGTTGAGGTCGACAACATACTCATGCAAACGGGAACCCCCGTTCAGCCCGTAGTAGCCCAACCCGTTTGGGGCGCCCGGAACATAACCGACATCAAAATCAGTTCCGTAGATGCGGCTGCCGGAAAAATCGTTGTCCAGGTCCGAGTAGGAAAAGCCTGCCGAGAGCAATAGGTTTTTCTTGAGCCAGCTTTCACTGAAGGCATGCACATTAAATAAGTCATAGGTGGTGCCCTGTCGGTCGGTGATTTTGTTTTGAACGATCTCGCCAGGGAACTGGGTGATGTTTAAGGCGTCGTCCAACTTGCCAGCTTCATAGCGCAGGCCGATTCCGAAATCCGTCGATTTGATATGGTGGGTGGCATCCAATTGAAACGCATCACTGTGTTCGTTGATGTCGTAGAAGGATGGACTCAGGCCGCGCGTCACATCGGGTGCCGGATGAGTCAGTCCCCAAGTCGTCGAGCTCTTTTCTCCACTTCGCCAGTCATGGGTGTACTTGAAAGTAATCTTTGGGAGTTTGTCGAGCGTCAGGCCGCCTTCGAACAAAAGCTCTCCGCGGTCCAGCGCCAAGGCGTCATCTGGAAGCGCATACCACATGTCCGAAGGCGGATAAAAGCCTCCGTTGCCGTTGTACCACGTTCGAAATTGATCGTAAGAAAAGCGGACATAGCCGGTTTTCTCCTTGGTCAGATCGAACTTGAGTTTGTAATCGTGCTCGTCAAAGAGAGCCCGGCCGTCCGTCGCGAAGGTGGTGCCCTTCGCGAGTTCGGTTTGGTAATGGAAATCTTCGATACCGCCAAAAGCTTGCCCCGTTTTCTGCTGTCGCTCTCGGAATTGGGACTTGGAACCGTCAGTCACAGACCCGCCGACCGATAGGTCGATCCAGTTACTCAATGCATTGGTGCCGCCCTCAAACATTTGTTCCGGGCTCAGCGGGGGTGGGGTGGCGGCAGTCGGTGGGGTGTTCGTCTCGGCGGCGGAGAGCGCGGAAACGGCGGAAAAGGCGCCAAATAACTGGAGGAGTCGACGTAAGGAGACTTTGCTGAGTCGCGTATGATGCCAAATCGGAGCGATCAGAGTCTCCTTACGTCGACGGCTACATTTACTGGAGGTTTTCATTCTCGATTTCATCGGCTTCAAGGTGGCTTATCAAAAGCGAAGCGAGGAACTCACACGGGACCCGTGCACGGCCTCATGGCAACCGGCGGTCCAACAGGTCCCTTGCTGAACACGCAGAGTATGATCCGATCCGCCAATTAGAAGACGGCCCCCGCTAACCTGCTGGAAATGGCACTTCAGGCAGAGGTTGGCGTCGCGGACGGTGAGCAATTTTGCATTTACTGAGCCATGCGGAGCGTGGCAGATAGTGCACCCTTCCCGGGAAGCCTCGTGTTCAAAGACAAAGGGACCGCGCTGGGCCTGGTGGCACCGGAAGCAGCTTTCGTTTTCAGAAAGCAGGGAAGTTCCTCCACCTACGTGAGCCGAGCCTTTATGCGGCGGGTGGCAGTCGATGCAACTGATTCTTCCTTCGGGCACGGGATGATGACTCGGCAAATTGTACTGTCCACGCACATCCGAGTGGCATTGATAACAGACGGTTTCTTTGGCGCGCGCCGGGTCGATCGCCAGGCGCGCTCCGTAGCTGGTGGTTTGAGGGCGCCCGGCGGTAAAACTGTACGGCGGTTTGACCTCACCGCCTGAATCGGAATGCAAACTGCAAGGTCCATGGCACGATTCGCAACCGGCGTTTAGGGCATTGGGGCCTTCAGCGATTAGCCGCGCGTGGTCCGCCGTTTGAAACCCTCGATAGATTTCCTCGTGGCATTGTTCGCATTCCTTCGAACCGATGTACTTTGCTCCCGGCACATCCGGCAACAGCACCACGGATCGATTGACGGTACGACACGAGATAACTGCCAACACCAACACCGTTGTGCCGACCACCGCCACGACTATGCGGCTCCAACGCCCAGATAACTTCCCGAGTCTGCAGAGGTTGTGTTTAATCATGGAACTCTCAGGTTATTTCACATCGGCTGCATCGACCGTAGACCTAAATCGTACCTAGGTCCGTCGCCTTATTTGTTTAATTCGGTCTGGACCCACGCCTCGGCGGTATCCAACAGGGTCAAGCTGAAGGGGCCGTTATGGACACCGAAACTGCCGTCATACAGCACCAGATAAAGGTTGAACCGCGCCTTTTGAATATTGGCGGGTATCAGCGCCTGTTCTGTGCTATTGGGTCCAGACCCGCCGGGGGACAAATCGCCTGGAGTAGTGTATTCCCAAGCCAAGGCTCCGTACTTGCTCCGCAAAGGTTCGGGTGCTTTGGTCTGTCCCCAAAGATCGAGCGCCGCTTTGATATCATGAATTTGGCCGGAAACGATATTAGTGGTGAACTCGATTAGGCCCGCCGGCTGCGAATGGCATTGTTCGCAGAGCGTGTAAGTATCCACTTTGAAGGTATGACCGTGCAACGCAGGATGGTACTGATCCTGAGGTGCACCCTTCTGCATATGGCAACCGACGCACTGGTTGGTGATCGCAATCCCGTGCGTCGCAGGAGCGAATTGAGCCGGACCCGCAGGCAATTCGCCGATATTTCCCAGCAGGATGTTGTACTGGGGCGAGTGATGGGGTGATCGGCTGTTGCTTTTCCAGTCGGCGCCGCGGTGATTATGGCATTGGGCGCAAAGGTTAATATCCGGATTGTACTGGCTGGCGAAAGTGCCGGAGGTCTTGATGAAATAATTGTTGGTCGAGAATACGGGGTTCATCAGCTGGGCGGGGTTGCCAGTGTCTGAGTGCGCATCATGGCAGGTCCCGCAGACGATTGGCACGTTCGCGTCGCCGGCCGGGAGCGGGTTGCCTTCCAGGAGTGCCTCGCGCACCGATCCGGAGTGGCATCGTCCGCAACTGTCGATGCGGTTGCTCGGATTCATATCTTCGACCACAACGGCATGGCCAGTGCTTTGCCATTGGCTGAAAGTCTGGGTATGGCATCCGCCGCAAACCGTCGCTGCCAATTCAATACGAGGCCGCACGGTAGGGTCATCCGGGTTGGCGGCGTGGTTGCCCGCCACACCGTGGCAGTTCTCGCACTGAACGCCCACGAGGTGAGGCGTGGCCGCCGCGCTGACAAATCCGGTTGGCACGCCGTAGCCGACGGTGTGGCACGGCAGACAAGCAGGATTCTTATCCTGGCTGACTTGTTTGAGGTCGGCAAAAGCCTGAGCATGTCCTGTCTTGCTTACCTCTTGATAAGTGGGCTGGTGGCATTCGACGCAGTTTTGCCAGCCCGCGTAGTGAGGAGCCGGACCGGAAATGCGAAACAAGGCGTTCTGGGCAGAACTGGGCAGGACGGCTCGCCGCGATAGATTGGTGCGAGGACCGACGGCCTGCCAATGCGGGTGCGCCAAATCCAGACTTTGAAATAATTGGTAATAGCCTGATGGTCCGTCCCAAGTAACGGTCACGTTCGTCGTGCCGAGGACCAGTCCAGTCAGCACGGGTCGTCCCGGCATTCCACCTGGTTGAGCGGTGCTGAGATGTTGAACGTTCTGGGCTGCGGCGGCCGAAGCGCTGAGGAGATAACAGGTTGAGGCGAGAGCAATGGAATATCTGAAGCTACTCGCCGATGCTTTCGAGCTGTTCATAGGCTGCATATACGACCGCATTGCCAATTTACGGTTAGCGCCGCCAGGTGCGCCGCTAACGCAACCGGGCGCCCTGTTGCTGTGGGACGATGGATCATCGCTTGAAGTTGCGCAACACTGCAGTGATCCGCCAATTGGACGAGGCTGCCCATATGCTCAGCCACAGGCTACATGCGCCGACACTGCGAGCTATCCCAATTTTGTCTGATGCTCACCTTGAATTGCTTGTGGCTGAACCATTAGCGGCTGAACAAGTTTTGCCTCGCCTGAGGTATTCCTCTGGCACATCATTTCCTCAGGCAAACGGCCTAATGATCACCAAACTCAGCAGCATGAAACTGTTCCCGAGCAGCCCTAGAGCGCTCCGCGCCAGGACCCGCGAACAAGCCAACATCCGAATCGTTGTGAGCGTGGTTGCATTTTTTCTGCTCGGCGCGGCGGTTGGAGCCTTCTGGGGCTGGCGAGCACCTCGACCTGCTCAGGTTATGACGAACTCACCAGTGGTCGCGGATTCCTCGGATGGACTTTCACCGGTTACGAAAGGCCTCCTGGCCAGCCT
Organism: Candidatus Limnocylindrales bacterium; assembly: GCA_035495315.1. Classification (GTDB taxonomy): domain Bacteria; phylum Verrucomicrobiota; class Verrucomicrobiia; order Limisphaerales; family UBA8199; genus DATJGF01. Next base: position 2,195 of record DATJGF010000122.1, on the reverse strand, counting down.
GAAGTCACCCGTCGAGATTCGCTACTACTGTGTATTGGACCCGGCGAACACATCCGAGGCTATGAGAGCGTTCGCCGGGCGCGTCGATCAATTACTACTGCTTTACCAGAAGGAGGCGATGGGAAAAATCAGTGTGGCGCGCTCGAATTCGTTGGCGTACGCGACTGCGGACTCGGCTGTTGCGGATGGAATAAAGCCCTTTGATGAGGAGAGAGGTGAACCGTCGTTTCTGGGCATCGCTGTCTCAACCAGAGGGCAGAAAGCCTCATTATCGCAACTCGCTCCGGAATGGGAATCAGCCCTTGAGGCGGACATCACCCGTACTATACGCACAACGTTGAATGCCGCTCCGTCGAGCCACGCTCCAGGGCTCGTCGCCTCTAAAGACAACACTCCGATCCTTGATGACCTCCGCCGCTCTATTCCCAATCTCGATTCCATTTCTCTTGCCGAGGCGACGCGAATGGTGCGCGAGGCTTCGCTCAAAGATTTTGCCTCAGCGGCCAGCCAGTCGCAGATTCAGCTTAAAGAGGCTCAACAGAGATTGAAGGATGCACAGACTGGAGGCTCAGAAAACGAACAGCAGGCGGCAATCAGAGACTTGCAGCAAGTGCAGGCGGACCAAACTGAGCAACTCAAACGCATTGCGGCTAGAACGCAAGCGCAGATCGAGGCGCTGAAGAGATTAAAAGCGGATGTGCCCTGAAACGTTTCCCGACGGACGGGCTTGAGCAGGGTGTGCTCAGATTTGCTGTGGCAGCCTTTGGGGAACTATTTGGCGGCTTAAGACGGCGGGCAGGGGAGCAAACTCGGTTTGCCGACCAGAGCATCCGATGGACTCGAGGGGTACGCGCACCAACGGCCCGGCGGCATCGGACACAAAGACCAACTCCATCCCTTGGAGTTCGGATTGCTGGGCAAACCCGATTGCTTGGCCCATCTTGTCGAAAGCAAAGGCGGCGTCCGGCCGAGTAGTCCAAGCGCCTTTAGATTCTAGGTAAAGTCCGGTTACGGAGTTTCGCAAAAGAGTGCGCATCTTGGCTTAAACGGAGTTACAGTAACACTCATCAGGTGTATTCCTAGTAGGTGTTTACCCCAAAAATTATCAGCAATCGCTAGTGAGCCGATTTTAGAAAAGCCAGGATTTTCTTATGTTCGTCAGCCGTTAAGTTCGCGCGGATGCGCATATGCATTACCGCAACTTCCCATTGCGCGTTGCTGTAGGAACTCGGCGAGCGGATGTTATGACAATGTCCACAGTTACGCGCCCAGAGTTCGGCCCCGCCGGCGGTTGCGGCAGAGGTGGTGGCCACCGAGTTTGTTGAGGCAACACTGGTTGCGGTTCCGGATGAGGCAGGCTGAGTAGCGCAACCGGCCAAGATCCATCCGGTCAACCCAAGTCCATAAAACGCAATCGCCAATTTGTATCGAAATATTTCGTTCCTCATAAACTCCTTTGTCAGAAACCGACGGCAAACTGCATCATAAAAGCATCGCCATTGTGGCCGGTTCCATTCTGCCGATCCAATTCATAAGCGATCTTGGCAACCGTGCTGGGTGTTATCCAATAATCCAAGCCAAACGTCCACCGATGTTCGTCAAAGCCGACCGGTGTTTTGCCCTGATTGAACACGTCGTAACGAACGACGGGTTCAAGGTTTTTGAGAATAGTATTCTCCAGTCGAGTTGGGCGATAAGCGATCTGCGCGTACCCCCCCATCACGGTTGTTCGGAAAAGAAAGGGGACCGTTACCGACATCAAAGGTGGTGCGCTCCAGATTCGACCATACCCATTGTGCATGGACATTCACCGTTCCTTTTAGCGGCACGATTTCACGCACATAACTCAGGTCGGCGGATTGAAATAATCCGCTTACGGAGGTGCCGGCCGGGCCGACGTCGGCAACCATGAAGCCGTATCCGACCTCGAGCTCAGGCAACGGATAAAAGCCGACACGTCCGCCGACGGCGACATGGTTGTTAATATTGTCGAAATTATCAAATTCGAGTGTCCCTACCTCGAGCGGATTGTTCGGGTTATTTGCCGTTGTGACGAGCGAAGGAGCGTTAGCGACAAAGAAGGCGTAGCCGAACTTTGTCGGGCCAACCGGAATACCCCCGCGCAATTGGAATCCCAGCATCGATTCGGGCAATAAACCGTCATAGACGGCTAGCGGTTTGCTCGGCAGTTTATT
>DATJGF010000121.1:0-67834 GCA_035495315.1 Candidatus Limnocylindrales bacterium | reverse complement strand
TCTTCGAATGGGTCGACCACCTGGTGCTGCCGGGAGGTCTTGAGGCCGAGCTTGAAGCGGCAGGGTTTAGTTTACGAGCCGACCTTGAAACGCCAAACGGCGAAGCGGTATACGAACAGCTCCGCGCGACGCTGCCTCGTGTGTTGATTCGGCGCGGCAGCGAGACCATGCCAGTTGTGGTTGCGGTGCGGCCGGAATCGATCGGCAATTTTATCGCGCGTCAAAATCTTGAGGTTGAACCTGAGGGCGAGCCCTTTTCGCGTTATCGCCGCAGCGTGGTCGCCGAGGAGAACGGAACGCGATTGGAGGCCGTCGAGCGGAATGGCTATCTGGGATTTGTGCCGGCCCTGCTAAAGAGCGATGAGCTGAGCAGGATCCTTAAAGCAAAAGAGCTGTGGTCCACCAGGCGCCGTCGCTTTGCTGACGAGGCTGACGGCTTCAAGGTTGCGGACGAGTTGTGCGACCGCATTGTGCGGCTGGTCGGACGCGATTTGGCCTGCCAGTTCTTCTTTGAATCGGAACGCGCGTACTGGGAAAGCCGCAACTTTGCGGGACGCACACAGAGGTGCCGTCAGGAACGGCTCGGACTCGGGTGGGGAAACCATGATCACCATACATTCCGTTGCTCGCGCGCTCATTTCCGCGAGCTGATCGCATTTTTGCTCAAGCTTGGATTTACCCGGCGCGAGCGATACTACGCCGGCTCCGAGGCGGGATGGGGCGCGCAGATTCTTGAGCAACCCGTCGCGCGTATCGTTGTGTTTGCTGATGTCGATTTGATGCCGGAGGAGATCGAAATAGATTTTTCAACCCACCCGCTGCCCGTCGCCTCGCGTTTGGGCACTGTTGGTTTATGGGTTGCTTTGCACGGCGAAAGTTTTTTGGAAGCGGGTATGCACCATTTGGAGGCGCGTTTCGACTTCGATGCCCTCCGTCATCAGCTCCAACAGTGCGGCCTCGGCATGATGAAGCCGTTTTCGGATTTCGAGTTTTTGCGCCAGGCCTTTACGGAAGGAGAACGGTGGCCCGTGAGCCGCAGTAGGCTCGAGAGGCTCCTCTCGGAACGATTGATTACAGAGGTACAGTTCGATCAATTCTTCGAACATGGCGCCGTGGGAAGCCACCTTGAGAATCTGCAGCGCCACGGCGGATTCAAAGGCTTTAACCAAAAATCGGTGAGTGCAATCATCGCGGCGACAGATCCGAGGACCATGGCTCCCGGGGCGAGCTAGAGCGATTTCAGAAAAACTGTTTGGGAAGTTCAGGTCCTCAGAGACCAGGGACCCCGCACCCGGCCTCTCCTCTCAGAAGGGAAGAAGGAGAGCCATCGCGCAGGACCGACCCTCCATCGGGGTATCCGTTGGTCAATCGGCGAGGCAACGTTGATTAGAGGCTTAAAATTATGTCGGGGAGATACCCCATGGAAGTGTGATTAAAAAATTAATGAAACTCTCAAGGGTTGTGCTACAGTCGCTTTAGCCTTCCGAGGGTTACTTGGTTTCGTCAGCAATTTTATGAACGTGCTATTGGTTTATCCGCAAAATCCGGACACATTCTGGAGTTTCAAGCATGTACTGCCTTTCGTCTCAAAGCGCTCGACTTTTCCTCCGCTCGGCCTGTTAACGATTGCCGCGATGCTTCCGGCCGACTGGCAACTCAAACTGATCGATCTTAATGTCGAGCGCCTGAAGGACGCCGATCTTCGATGGGCTGATTATGTGATGATTAGCGCGATGATCGTCCATAAAACCTCGGTGAATGAGATCGTTTCCCGCTGCAATGCCCTGCAAAAGCCCATCATTGGTGGCGGACCGTTGTTCACCACCGGCCATGAGGATTTCCCTCAGATCCAGCATTTCGTGCTGGGCGAAGCCGAAGATGTGATGTCGCAACTCGTCGCCGATATGGTGGCAGGCGCAGTGCAGCACGTGTATCAGGCCCCCAAACGACCGAACGTGACCCAAGTCCCGGTGCCGCGTTGGGATTTGGTAGACCTCAAGCATTACGTGACCATGGCAGTGCAGTTTTCCCGGGGCTGTCCTTTTGACTGCGAGTTTTGCGACATCATCATTATGAACGGGCGGGTCCCGCGCACCAAAGCGCCTGCGCAATTAATTGACGAATTGGAGAGATTACGGCTGCATGGCTGGAGAGACATGGTCTTCATCGTCGATGACAATTTCATCGGTGACAAAAAGCGAACAAAGATTTTGCTGCGCGAGATTATCGCCTGGCGCGAGCGCGTTGAGCCGAGCATGGGATTTTTTACCGAGGCGTCGGTGAACCTGGCCGATGATGCGGAGTTGTGTGAATTGATGGTCAAGGCCGGATTCAAAAAGGTGTTTGTCGGGATTGAAACTCCTGTTCCGGAGAGCCTGCAAGAATGCCACAAGCTCCAGAATAAAGGCCGCGACCTGGTCGAATCGATTAAGACCCTTCAACGAGCCGGCATGGAGGTCATGGGCGGGTTCATTGTCGGTTTCGACAATGATCAACAGGACATTTTCAAACGACAATTCGAGTTCATCCAGCGCTCGGGTGTAGTTACGGCAATGGTCGGTTTGCTGCAGGCCCTGCCCAAGACCAAGCTGTACCAGCGTCTGATGCGCGAGGGGCGTCTTGAATCCGCCGCGACTGGTAATAATACCGAGGCTGTGCTGAACTTTAAGACCCGGCTCAATAAGGAATTCCTGCAATCCGGTTATCGCGACCTCATGCGGCGCCTCTACGAACCCAAAACTTATTACCAACGCATTCGCACGTTTCTCGAAAATCACCGCCCCTCTGGACCGCGCGTGCGACTCTCCCCAGGTGATTTACGCGCCTTCATCAAATCGTTTTGGATGCTCGGCATTTGGGAACGGGGGCGGCACAACTATTGGAAATTTTTCTGGAGCATACTCCTGCGACGTCCCCGGCAATTGCGCTCGGCGATAGAACTCGCGGTTATCGGATATCATTTTCGTCGAATCGCAAGGCGGCTTTAGGGTCGCCCGGTCTATTCTTAGAACTCATCTCACAACGGGTGGGGCGTGCCCGCCGGGCGTGCCGCGTTGTCCGCTTCGCGCCGGAATCATCGAGCGGCGCGCCCGGCGGGCGCGCCCCACCATTTATGTCACGCGTAAGGCCGCAGATTCCATTCTTCGATCAGATCCTCGGGGATCTCGCGCAGAAACCGTGACGGGTGCTGAAGCGACTCTCCGCTATTGCCGAATCCGGCTCGGACCAGCGGATAACTCAGGTAAAGCTCGTTTCGCGCGCGGGTGATGGCGACGTACATCAGGCGCCGTTCCTCTTCCTCGCCCTCGCTGGTATCCAGCGAGCGTTCCGATGGGAAAAGGCCTTCACAAAGCATAATCACGAATACGACATCAAATTCGAGGCCTTTGGCCTGGTGAATGGTTGAAAGCCGGAGTTGCTCGTCATCGGTGGTTGCGGGGCGGTCATCATCAGCATCGACATTGGTCAGCAGCGCGAGTTGGGTCAAAAAGTCCTCGATGCTGACAAACTGTTGTGCGAAGACCGCGAGCTGTTCGAGGTCCTCGAGCCGCGAACGATAATTGGTGTAATTCTCTTTGAGGTAATCCTCGTAACCTGCCTCAATAACCAGCTGGATCATTTTGGAAGCATTCCCGCAAATGTCCTCGGCTTCCAGTTGGGCGATCGTCGCGCTGAACTGTGCCCAGGCCACGGCTGCCTTTTTCGGCAAGCCGGCTGCGCAGCGTTGCAGGCCAACCGCGGTTCGAGGACGGCCTGCCTGCGGCTGCAACGGGTCTGGTTCACTCGAAAATTGTTTCCATAGTTTATCAGCTCCTTTGCCTCCGATTCCGGGCAATAATTGCGCCAACCGCTTAAAAGATAATTCGTCCCGGGGATTATTTATGAGCTTCAGATAGGCGGTTACATCCTTGATGTGCGCCTGCTCAAAGAAGCGGATGCCGCTGGTGATACTGAACGGGATATTGCGCTTGGTCAGTTCGAGCTGCAATTCCAGCGCATGAAAATGTGACCGGTACAGCACTGCCATCCTATTCATATCGACTCCTTCGTCGCGCAATTCCAGGACACGTTGCGCGACAAATGCCGCCTGCTCCGCCGCATCGCCGCACGTCACCATCGCCGGTTTTGGGCCTCCTTTGCGTGCCGGTGCGAGTTGCTTCGCAAATTGGTTAACATTGGTGCTAATCGTAGCATTTGCTACTTGGAGGATCTCCGGTGTGCTGCGGTAATTTGTTTCGATTTTGTACAGTTTCGCCTCGGGATAGCGTTGAGGGAATTGGAGAATATTTTGGAAATTGGCGCCACGCCATGCGTAAATGCTTTGGGCATCATCGCCAACGACCATCAGGTTGTGGTGCCGCGCCGCCAACAAATCGATCAGGTCACTTTGCAGTTTGTTGGTGTCCTGGTACTCGTCGACGAGCAGAAACTGGAAGCGTCGTTGATAATGGTCGCGAGTATCTTCGTGCTCCTGTAACAATCGGAGCCAGAGGACAAGCAGATCATCGAAATCCATCGCATTAGTGGCACGCTTGCGCGTCGCATAACGCTGCTGAATATCGGTGATTTGAGGTCCCAAGTGAGAGAAATGGCTGTATTGCTCGTCGAGGATCTGCTCCAACGGCTTATGGGTGTTTACCGCCAACGAAAAGATCTCTGCCAACACCTCGGCTTTCGGAAAGCGTGTCGCTTTGACATCAATTTCAGACTCGCCGACGCATGTCGTCATCAAATGTTTGGCATCCTCACGGTCCAGGATCGTGAAATCGCGTTGGTAACCCAACAGCGCCGCATGTTGGCGCAAAATGCGGCTGCCGACGGAATGAAACGTTCCGCCCCAGAGCGAGGCCAGTTCCTGTCCCAGCAGATCGGCGACTCGCCGCATCATTTCCTTTGCCGCTTTGTTAGTAAAAGTGAGCAGAAGAATACGGTCCGGAGGGATTCCCTGTTCCAGAAGATATGCCACGCGATAAATCAGTGTGCGTGTTTTTCCCGAACCCGCGCCGGCGATAACGAGCGATGGTCCGGGCGGTGCCGTCACCGCCGCCAACTGCTGCTCGTTCAGTTCCCTCGCATAATCGATCTGCAACTGGATCGGGGCGCGGAACTGATGCAAGACATACTCACGCGACATATTGCAAACGTAGCTGGGAAGGCGACTGATGTCGAAATCTGTTGTCGCAGACGACGTAAGGAGACTGTGAGCGTGTGGTGAAACGTGAAACGTGAAACGTAAAACGTGACGCGTCATCGGTTGTCCCGGCGTTTTTTTACGTTTCACGCACCACGTTTCACATACGTCTCCTTACGTCGTCGACTACAAGGTACTTGTGTGCTCTCTCTTTTTGGAGAATAACTGTATGATGCATCATTTTGCACACGGCGACCCCACGTTTGTGGCCAAGTCGCGCTCCAGTCGCGAGATTCTGCGACGCGTCGCGCGATACCTGTTGCCTTACAAATTCCTCGCCGCCGCGACCATTGGTTGCGCGACCCTTTCGCTCCTGTTTTCGCTCGCCTATCCGAAGCTGACCCAGTTCGTCATTGACGACGTCATTGCCCAGAAACGTATCGACCTGCTGATGCCGATGATGCTCGCATTGTTGGGTGCGTTCCTGCTGCGTGATCTTTTCAACAGCCTGCGTATTCGCATCAACAATACCTTCGAGCAGAATGTCATCTATGATATGCGTCGCGAGGTCTATGCCAGGCTGCAGCGTCTCCCGGTAAATTACTTCGACCAGCGTGCCTCGGGCGACCTGATGACCCGCGTCATCGAAGATGTCAATTCCGTTGAACGCGTGCTGATCGACGGAACCGAACAAGGCACGCTCGCCGTCTTGGGGATTGTCGGAGTGGCCGTCATTATGTTTGCGACGAATCCGGCGCTCGCGCTGGTGGCGATGATTCCGCTGCCGATTCTCACCGGCGGCGCACTGTGGTACACCCTTACCGCACATCGGCGGTATCGGGCCCAACGCGAAGCGGCCAGCGCGATGAATGCTTTGCTGATGGACAACCTGCAGGGTGTGCGCCAGATCAAGGCCTTCGGTCGCGAGGACCATGAAGACTCGCGTTTTGCCCAGCGGGCTGACGATCTACGCAAAGGAACGCTGGGCGTGATGCGCGTTTGGGCGGCTTATTCGCCTGCGATGACCTTCGCCGGCGCGCTCGGCCTGGTTCTGGTGCTATGGATCGGCGGCCGACAGGTTCTGGCCGATCGCATGACGCTGGGGCAGCTAGTCGGTTTTATGTTTTACCTCGCGCTGTTCTACGAACCAATCGCGCGTTTGCACGGATTAAACCAAATGATGGCCGCCGCGCGAGCCGCAGGTGAACGTGTGTTCGATATCCTCGATGCACCGGTGGAACGGGTTAACGCGCCGCCGGGTGGCACGTTGCGTGAACCCGTGCGCGGGGAGGTCATTTACGAGAACGTCAGCTTCGGCTACAACCCGGACCGAGCGGTCCTGCGAAACGTTTCCCTGCGCGCGGCTCCTGGGGAAATGACCGCCCTGGTCGGTCCGACCGGGTCCGGCAAATCGACTCTGGTTAACCTGCTGCCGGCGTTTTATGAACTGAGTTCCGGTCGAATCATCATTGACGGTCAGGATATCAGTGCCATTTCACTTGAATCCCTGCGTGCGCACATCAGTGTAGTGAGCCAGGAGGCGTTTTTGTTCAATGGCACAATTCGTGAAAACATCCTCTACGGCCGGCTCGCTGCTACCGAGGCCGACTTGCTGGAAGCTTCGAAAGCCGCCAACTGCCATGAATTCATTTCGCGCTTGCCGGAAGGATATAACTCGCGCGTGGGGGAACGAGGCGTCAAGCTCAGCGTCGGTGAAAAGCAACGTGTTAGTATCGCGCGTGCCTTGTTGAAGAATGCCCCGCTGCTGATTCTCGACGAGGCGACTGCGAGTGTCGACACCGCGACCGAAAAACTTATCCAGGAGGCGCTGGAACGCCTGATGGCAAATCGCACGAGCTTTGTGATCGCCCATCGCCTAAGCACCATCCGCAAGGCGGATCAAATCCTGGTCATGCGGCACGGCCAAATCATTGAACGCGGAACGCATGAGGAACTTTTTGCCTTGAATGGTCTTTACAGCACTCTTGCCCGAATTCAGGGCACGGCTTTCATCGAGGAAAGTTTCGAACTGATGGAAGGGTGACCTGAAACCCGAAGGGCGAAATCCAAAGAGCGAAACGGCAAACGGTAGACCGAATCAGCGGCGAGGGTAATTGATTCGGGTTTGCCTGCACGCGACTAGGCTTCCTTTCGGTTGTGCGGTAGGATCCATCAGTCATGAACGACTTGGGAAAGTTCCTGGTGATAATTGGTTTGGTCGTCGCTGGTATCGGCCTGTTGCTTTGGTCGGGCCTGGGCAAAGGCTGGTTAGGGCGCTTGCCGGGAGATATCCATTATAGCAGGGGAAATTTCAGTTTTTATTTTCCGATTGTGACCTGCATTTTGCTGAGTCTGATCCTATCGATAATCCTTTGGTTCTTGAGGAAATAGGCCTCAGAAGTTCCTTGTTTTTAGCGGATAAGTTATCCTTAATCGCCGCTCATAAGAACATCGATCACGGCGATGGATGTTGTGCCGAAACCGACTAGGGACCCAGGGCAGGTGGCGGTATACCATTCGAAAGACCTCTCTTCCTGGGGATATCCAGGCCTGTTTGATGGCAAGCCAAGGAGTAGCCTCCGAATACGTGAGGCATAATCCATGAAACTAGCGACGATCCGCCAGCGCCTCAACACCATCCTCGTGTTGCTTACGATGCTGCTATTAGTCGGCGTCGGACTTGCCCTCTGGATCCAAAAGGCCCGTTCGTCCGCCACGCAATTGGCCGACCAACTGACCGGGGCTAGAGATGGAATCTATTACGACGTTTTGTCGCTCAGCGAGACACTTCGGGCGTTGACTTTGGATCCCAAAAGCGAACTGGAGAAGAAGCACCAGCATGATGCCGCTACCGATCTCAAATCCAGATTGGATTTCATACGCAATAATTTTAGCGGCTTTCCAGAGTTGCTGGGCACGGTCAACGAACTCGAAGGATTTGTTCTGGGGAGGGGCCGGAAGTTTTGGTTCTTTTCAGATTCGCGCGCTGCAAATGGCGGAGAGCGATGCTGCCAATGCGCCGACCTATTTGAACGCAAACCACCCGGCGTTGGCTCGGCAACGCGACCAACTCTTTCGTGACCTGGCGCATCAGATTGAAAAGGTTAACGGGGCGCTTTCCTTTCGATCGCAAACGATCTCAATTGTGGGTCTGACGGGCCTGATTCTTATATTTGCGGCGCATCTGCTGATCGGTCGGTTCCAGTCTTCGCAAATAGCCGAGCCACTACATCGCCTGATGTCGGTCATGGAACGCATGCGCGAAGGCGACTTTACCCATCGTTTGGCGTTGGACCGAAAGGATGAATTTGGCCTGGTGGGCCAGGGGCTAAACCACCTTGCCGAGGAGCTCTCCAATTTTGTCGGCCAGGTGCAGAATTCAGGCAGCCAGGTTAATACCACCGCGACTCAAATTGCCGGCACCGCCAAAGAGCAACAGGAGACCGCCCATGAGATTGCCGCGACCGCCGCGCAGATTGGGGCCACTTCACGGCAAATCTCGCTGACCTCACAGGAGTTGGTCAAAACGATGAACGAAGTAAATTCGGTCGCTGAACAAACCACGCATTTAGCCGGGAGCGGCCAGACCTCGATTAGTCGCATGGAAAATACGATGCGCCAGATTATCGAAGCCTCCGGCGCGGTAACGGCCAAGCTGGCTGTGCTTAGTGAAAAGACGACCAATATTAATTCGGTAGTGACCACCATCACCAAGGTGGCCGATCAGACCAATCTGCTCTCGCTCAATGCAGCCATCGAAGCGGAGAAAGCGGGCGAGTACGGGCTCGGCTTCGCCGTCGTCGCGATGGAAATCCGCCGTCTGGCCGACCAGACGGCCGTCGCCACTTACGATATTGAGAAAATGGTCAAGGAAATGCAGTCGGCGGTCGCGGCCGGCGTGATGGGGATGGACAAATTTTCCGAAGAGATCCGTCGCGGCGTTGAGGAAGTGCGCCAGGTGAGCGCTCAGTTCGCGCAAATAATTCAGCACGTGCAGACCCTCACACCCCGGTTCCAGATGGTGCACGATGGCATGCATGCTCAGTCCTCCGGTGCTCGCCAAATTAGCGATACGCTCATCCAGTTGAGCGAAGCCGCGCAACAAACCGCCGAATCCTTGCGGCAATCCAACCTCGCCATCGAGCAGCTCAATGGCGCCGCCCGCGGCCTGCGCAGCAGCGTTGCCCGTTTCAAGCTTGGATCCATGGAAAACTTGGATCCCACTGCAAATGGCTCGCCTATCGGTATGTAGATCGGCTTCACGCGACAGCGGGAGGATCGGGTAAATATGCTCTTTCTACTATTCCATCTCGGAAACGATCGCTATGCGTTGGACGCACGACGGGTGGTAGAGGTTGTGCCATTGCTGGATCTCAAGCGCTTGCCCCAGGCGCCGAAAGGCGTCGCCGGGATTTTCAATTATCGTGGACAACCGGTGCCAGCGGTTGATCTCTGCGAATTGACTCTCGGGTGTGGCGCTGCTGAACGTCTCAGCACGCGTATCATCATCGTCCATCATCCCGATGCAGTGGGGCGCAACCGGCTGTTAGGACTGGTCGCCGAGTACGCCACCGAGATGGTGCGTTTAGATGCCAATGCCTTTATGGACGCCGGTGTAAAAATCGGCGCGGCACCTTACCTTGGCCCAATCCTCATGGATAGTGCCGGCCCGATCCAGTGGCTCCATGAGCAACGGTTGCTCTCTGAGCCCGTGCGCGACCTGTTGTTTTCCGAAACGATGGCTCACACCCCGTGATGCAATCGATCGCCAAAAACAATAAACCGGATTCACCGGCTCCGGATGACCCTCATCAGTGCTGGAGTGAAATTGGCGTTTTTGGCGACAGCTCGTGTCCCGAGCTTCGCACCTACATTCATTGCCATAATTGTCCGGTTCATTCGGCCGCCGGCTTGCAACTGCTCAATCGCGCATTGCCGGATGGCTACCGACGTCAACGCACCGAGGATTTTGCCCACCAACGCGGACCACGCGACCAGGCCAATTTTTCAGCCCTGCTCGAACGTCGGCCGGGCTCCACTGCCCAATTTGAGTCACTTATGCGGGCCGCCCACTCGATTAAGGGAGCGGCGCGCATTGTGAATCTCCAGGCGGCGGTGCGGGTCGCCCATGCATTGGAAGACTGCTTTGTCGCGGTGCGCCGTGATCAATTTGTGCTGAGCCGCCCTCAAATCGACCTTCTCTTGCGGGGTGTGGATCTGCTGGCCAATCTGGGTCCTCGCTCGGAGGCAAATCTTAATTCCTGGGAAACAGAATTTTCAGCCGAAATCCAATCGTTCTTCTTCTCCCTTTCAGATTTCATAAAAGCTTTTGCTGACAAATCGGCAGCGGCACCCACTTGGGCCGCCAAACCTCGACGTCCCAAGCCGGTGCCGACAGAACCTGCGACTGCGCCGCCGGAACCCGGTTCTGCCGCCGCGACCGAGCGAGTTGAACCGGCATCTGATCCTAACTTTCAGTTGGAAGAAACTGCGGCGACCGCTTCCGTGCCCAGGCGCCCCTTGCTGCCAACTCCGCGGGAACCCGCGCCGATAGAGGGCGCTGGAGAGGCGCTCGCCATCCGAAACGCTGAGCCGGCTGAGAGGGTGTTGCGTCTCGGAGCCGAAAATCTGAATCGCCTGCTCGGATTGGCGGGTGAGTCGCTGGTCGAGACGCGTTGGTTGAGGCCTTTTGCCGATTCGCTGCAGCGCCTCAAACGCGGGCAGGCCGAACTCGCGCAACAGATTGAGCAGTTGCGCAATTCATGGGACAGCTCGCTTCAATCCGAGCGCACACACGCCTATTTTGCCCAGCTGGCTCAACATGTCGCCGAAACACAGCAATTCCTCACAGACCGCATTCAGGAGCTGGATAAGTTTGACCGGCGGTCGGCGCATCTGGCGCAGCGGCTCTATCTGGAGGTGCTGCGCACCCGCATGCGGCCATTCAGCGAAGGGGTCCGCCGTTTCCCACGCATGGTCCGCGACCTGGCGCGCTCTTTGGGGAAAGAGGTCAAACTCGACATCTCCGGGGAGGATACGCAAGTGGATCGCGATATCCTCGAACGGCTGGAAACCCCGCTAGCGCACCTGCTGCGCAACGCGGTCGACCATGGTTGCGAGGCTCCCGAAGTTCGGCGTGGCGTGGGCAAACCAGTCGAGTGCACGGTGACACTTGAGGCGCGGCACAGCGCAGGAGTGCTCCTGGTCGTTGTTTGGGATGACGGCGCCGGTGTCGACCTCGAATCGGTTCGGCGTGTGATTGTTGACAAGGGGATCATTAGCGCGACCCACGCCAACAAACTGACTGAGGCTGAGTTGATGGAATTCCTGTTCCTTCCTGGCTTCACCCTGCGGGAAACTGTTACCGAGATCTCCGGGCGTGGTTTCGGTCTGGATGTGGTCAAGAACATGATCAAGAGCCTGCGTGGCTCGATTCGTATCCAAAACCAGCCAGGCCGCGGCTTGCGAGTGCAGCTGCAATTGCCGCTCACGCTTTCGGTCCTCCGCGCACTGCTGGTGGACATCGCTGGAGAACCTTACGCCATTCCTCTCAACCAGATCTCGCGAGCCCTGAAACTGCCACGCTCCAGTGTCCAGATGCTCGAGGGCCGCCAGACCTTTTTGCTGCGAGACGAACCGATTGCGCTCATTAATGCCAACCAGGTGCTCGGGACCGGGATCGCTCAAGCTGATGGCGGAGAGCTCTCAATCGTGGTCCTGGGCGACCGCTCTGCCCGATATGGACTGGTCGTCGAACGCTTTCTCAACGAGCGTGAGTTGGTCGTTCAGGCGCTCGACCCGCGCCTGGGCAAAGTCCAGGATATCAGCGCCGCAGCCCTGATGGAAGATGGGAGCCCGGTTTTGATCCTCGATGTCGAGCAGACGCTGCGCTCGATTGAAACGCGGCTGGATGCCTGTGGCTTGGCGGACCTGCATGCCGCCGCGCGGCAAGTATCAAGTTGGCGCCGCAAACGAATATTGGCGGTTGATGACTCCCTCAGTGTGCGCGAACTGGAACGCCAGTTGCTCAGCAGCTGCGGCTATGAAACCGACGTCGCGAGCAACGGGTTCGAGGCCTGGAATGCCCTCCGCTCGGGAAATTACGACCTGGTCATCACGGATATCGACATGCCGGGTCTCGATGGCATCGCACTGACCACACGCATTAAACAGGACGCCCAATTTCGAAATATTCCAGTGCTGCTGATTTCCTACAAAGATCGCGAGGAAGATCGCTTGCGTGGACTCGGAGCTGGTGCCGATTATTATCTGACTAAAGCGAGTTTCCACGACGACGCGCTGCTTCAAGCGGTAGTGGATTTGATCGGGGAGGCAAAGCAGGCCTAGGCAAAGCGGGGAGGCCGAAGTAGAAACGCCGTGGCCTTGAAATAAAAGTGCGTTTTAGTCAGAAACGGAAATAGAGTTGATGGATCAATGAGTGTTGGGCCAAAGTGCACAGAACGACTGGCAAAATCGGATCTGGAAGTGTTCGCGCTCATTGGCGCTAACGAACGTAAGGGCCATCAGTCTATGGCAGTTTTGGCGGAAGCCCGCCGGAGCAGGCTGGTGGCTTTAGAAAATCCAATAGGTAAGCTCGATGCTATGTCGAACTATCCCGCTTCAACGAAACCGGCGACGACGGCTCGTTGGCATGCTGAACGTCAGTTGCACCGGTTTTGTTGGTGGTAATCCTTAGAGCCGCACGACCATGGAGATGAAATGTCCAGCTTGTGACAGTGACAGGATTGTTCAGGGAAGAATTGGGTGGGCGGGCGGTCCGGTAGAATTCCGGTTTCGCTCCCAAGAAAGAAGATTCTGGCGCACGCTCGGCCCCTCGGTGGATGTGGACCCAGAGGGGTTCTTGTGCGTCGAGTGTGGCACTGTCTGGACGCGGGCTGAGAAAGGAGCGGCGGAACAGGCCATCGCTCGTGGCGGAAGCGACGAGTTGTTTGATCGCTTAGGGATACCCGTGCGCCCAAAGCGAAAGTGGTCCTGGATACTTTTCGGGAGGCGATGATGATGAGCCCTAGCCTTATTGCTGCAAGGCACGTGCCGACGTGTGCGCAGTTTGATTCGAACGAGACACGAGAATCGTGCCTGATATGGTGATGGACCAGTGGGAGCGATGAAAACCTTCACGAGTTTCGATGGGGTGAAAATAGCCTATGTTGACCAGGGCAGCGGCCCCGCCGTTGTCCTCCTCCACGGCTTTGCCGTTGATGGGCTGGGCCAATTCGGAAATTTTGAGCGAATCGAGCCGCTCCTTGCGAAACGGCAGAAAATGTTTCAAGAGGTGTTTGGCGCGGCACCGCCGCTTCCTGACCCGCCGCTGGCCGGGAGAGGTGGATTAGTCGACGCCCTGGCAACCTGCGCCCGAGTGGTAGTGCCGGACATGCGTGGTTTCGGCAATTCCGACAAACCCCGGAATCAAAGTGCGTATGAGAACGCGGCAATGGCCCGGGATGTCATGGCGTTGATTCGCCATCTTCACCTGGATTCGGCTGATATAGTTGGGTTCTCAATGGGGACAGGAACCGCGGCGGGCTTGCTAATGCTAGCTCCGTCGGAAGTCAAATCGGCGATTCTCGCCGGCGTAGGAGATTATGTGATGCAAGACACGGTTTTGGAATTTCCAAAGAACTGGCCAGTACCTGACTGGGTTCCGCGACCCCTGACCCACCGAATTTGGGCCGAAGAAGGCGCTAGAATTCTGGAACAAGGCGAAGTCATTCCAGGGCACCTGGCCTCCGCCAGCCTGCTGGCAGCCCGCGCGACCAATGCGGATCCCAAAGTTCTGGCGGCCGTCATTCGCGGCGCCGTCGCACCCCACTGGTCTGAGGAAGGTTTAAGGCAGATTCGCGTTCCGGTTCTGGTTGTGAACGGCCGCTCGGACGCTGCCAATCAGAAGGTGGAGAAACTGTTGAAGGCAATACCGTCTGCCCGGTTTGCCCAGTGCGAAGGTGACCATCATTCAACGCCGTACCAGCCGACCTTTCACGCTGCGGTTCTCACCTTTCTAAAAGAACAATGGCACAAGCGCTCTGGTCAGCGACCGACGGAGGAACGTTAGTTGCCCGGCTCGGCCGCCTCTCGGGAGTCCACTGGAAGGGGGAAGGAGACCTGTTATTAGCTTGAGCCAGCAGGCACGTGTCACTTGTGGATTGCGGCTGCAGAACTTTCCAGAAAAGTTGTCCAGGTACCAGAGTAAAAATCTATGGTAGAAGAACGGAGATGCACCTAACCGGGACGACAGCGCGTCCTTCCAAACCAGGCATCGAGCCCGCCGGGTCGGTACCGCGAATTGTTAAGCCTGCTATTCACATGACAACAAAACATCGTATTTTTACGACGAGCTTCGCGCGCGTGTATCCTCATTGTGTTGCAAAGGCAGAAAAAAAGGGCCGTTCAAAGTCAGAAGTGGATGCGGTTATTCGCTGGTTGACAGGCTACAATCAGCGGGAGTTGGCAGGACAATTGAAAACGCAGAAAGAACTTTGAAACCTTCTTCAAGGAAGCTCCTAAGTTGAATCGTTCCCGAACTTTGATCAAAGGTGTATTCGTCTGGTTCAGCAATGTGATTCCGATTCTGGACGTGCGGGATGTGGACAAGCGCTTCGGTACTATGTCGAGCGCCTCGGGTTTCAGATCGAGTTTCGGTACAGGCAAGATCCCGAGAACTATGCTGCAGTGTGCTGCGACGGTGTGTCGCTGCACATGCAGTGGCAGCATGAAGATCAATTCAAGTCGGGAACTGCGGGAAGGTTGCGGTGCGAATTAATGTGAATGATCCGGACGCTCTTTTTGAGGAGTATCGAGACAAGGCCGTTTTGGAGGAGAAGGTTCAGGTGAGGAATACGGATGGGGGGAGTCGCGAGTTTGGTTTTCGCGATTTGGACGGCAACGGTTTGATATTGTATTGGGAGTTATGATGTTGAACGGATCATATCCAGCGGACCCGGCGATGGCGCTCTGGTTGCAAACCGAGGATCATACGGGCCGGTTTCCGGATCGGGACCGTTAGCTGCGAAACCCGTGCGCACCGGTTCACAACCCGACTATTACGCCCCGCTGGGGGTCCGTCCGGAGATTAGCTCCGCCGAGCTGCGCTGAGCCTGGCGCCAGCTGGTCAAACGGTGGCACCCCGATTATGCGGGGCTGGGGCCGGTCATGTTCCGCGTCCGGCTCCGCTCGAAGGCGACTCCCATATGAACGTTTAATTTGACGATATGAACAGCTCGCAGCGCCATAATTAACTTCTTGTGCGGCCGGCGGCCGCTGAGCAGAACCAGTAACCGACATGACCCTCCGAACGGTGGCCAACAAGCGATGCTTCGCACCTTCAAAACCCTGAGTACTGTTAACCTGCCGCTCTCGATAGCCATCTTTGTGGCATATGTCCTTTATGGGCTCGCATCAGGTGCCCCTATAGGGGAGCATTTTTTCGGCATGGAACGGGGGCACTTGGGGCGAGGCGGCGGACCACTCGTTCCCCCGTGGGTCTTCTACGCACTGGCTGAGGGCCTTATCCTTGTGTTGTTCGTCTGGGCACGTTTGAGCGAAGGCACCAAAAATTATGACCGTACATTTTGCCTGATCTTTTCTGTACTGTTCGTGATATTCTTCCTGATGGCCCATCTGCCGCACCGGGTGATTTTTCCGGAAGACGAGAGAGTGGTTGTAATACCACGGAACGAGCAGGCGATGATGTGGTACCTCTGGTGCTCAATCGCCTTATTCGCTTTAACCGGCGCGAACAATGACTGAGGGAGTGTATTGGGAAAGTATCACGCCCCACTTTTGGCATGATTGGGTTGGATAAGACGATGAAACGCAAAGTCGCGAAGGACACGGAGAAAAAGGTTGATTCTGTGGTTTGCGGGGATGAGGAGTTAGTGGCGTTCAGCAACAGCGATGGGCGGCAAAGACAAGATGGAAACAGGGATGAACCGCAGACGCGGGAGGGGTACTGAGTGGCCAGCCCCAGCCGAACGGTAGTGGCAACGTTGAGATTTACAGGCTGCAGGCGGGGCAGAGGAAGAGGCGGGAACAGCAAAGGCGTGAAGATACGAAGACCCAGGAGTAAGGCTTTCAGGCGCGAGTCAGAACCGCACGGATGTTTTTGCTGAGGAGATTGATTGGGTAGTCTGGCAGCGGGGTATGGGTGCAAGACCCGCTTGGAAAGGCCTTATCCAGCACGGACTTTTCTGTCATGGCTAGAGTCCACTGGGGTATGGTGGCGCTGTTGGCTTTTTGCTTTGCACCAAGGACAGGGCAGGGGCAAGTCGACCCTAAAAAACGCGAGCTGGTTGAAGTTGGTTACAGCGCGCAGCTCGAAGGTAGTGCCCCGCTGACGGGGTATGGGTTTTATTACCTGAACAAACCTGGGTTTCCAGGGACGAATGAGACCTTGCGTTTGGCAGTGGGGCCAACCTACCTCGATTCGGAACTGGGATTTCGCGAGGTGCTTGGTGCCAACACCGATTTGGGCATTAATTTCTCCGGCGGTGGTTATCGGGACACCTATCACGAATATCGACTAGGCAAATATTTCCGCGAAGAATCGTTCGATGGCTTTCGTGCCCAGACCGGCCTGGGCTTATACCACCTCTTCAATCCCGGTTACCAGATTCCGCTGTATGGCGTGCTGAGTCCCGCAGCTCGTTTCGTTAGTTACGAGGAGAACCCTCATACTGCGGATAATTTTATCGTGCCGGACAATCGTGGAATGTTCACGGTGCGCACCGGTTTGCGGTGGGGTGGGCGGCCCATGGCGCTGTTTCCCGACAAAGCAATGGAGCTCTCGGTCTGGTACGAAGGCTATTTTCGCACCGACCCGCAGACCTATGGTTTTGGTGATCGGCAAATCGAATCGCAGTCGCACCTGTTCTGGGCCAATGCGTATCTGGCCTATCATTTATTTAAATGGAAGCACCAGTTTGCAGTCAACCTCACTGGCGGTACCGCGATCGAAGCTGACCGGCTAAGCGCATATCGGTTGGGAGGATTTCTCCCGTTAGCATCAGAATTCCCTCTTTCCCTGCCGGGTTATTTTTATCAGGAACTCAGCGCCAAAGATTTTGCCCTGTTCGGAGGCAATTACACGATTCCAGTCAGCCAGAATCGGCGATGGAATATCAACTTCGCGGCGGCGACAGCTTATGTCGATTATTTGCCTGGCCTGGAGCAACCGGGCCATTGGAACTCAGGGGTCGGTGGCGGCGTATTCTATACCTCCAAAGTATGGCGGGCGCTGCTCGATTACGGCTACGGCATCGATGCGATCCGGACGCACGGACGTGGGGCCAATGCTATCTATTTGTTGCTGCAATTGGACCTCGGTCCGGCCAAGGAGGCATATAAGAGGGCTGACCCACCAGGGTTCTGGCGCGGATTGCAAAACGTTCTTGGAGGCTGAGCAGTTTCAATGGATGCAGGGCACGAAAAACACAAACGGTGTAAGAAGAGTAGCTCCTTCTATTAACCGCCTGGGTCCTCCTCGTTTCTCGTCGTCCGTTCTCTAAGATCCTGGAAATCGAGGGCGAGCACGATGGGCGTGTAAAACTCGGCAACAGTTCAAGTCTTAAATCGCTAGTAGCACTTCAATCGATAAAAGCGATTTCCGCCGGGGGGCCGGGTGGTATCTGAGAGTACTATAATGGCGCCGGAACCCGGCGTGGCGGGAAGTAAGGCGATCCAGGTTGTATCATTGAGCGAATCTTTGTATTCGAGTGTGTAGTTTACGCCGACGGCACTAGGGATCGAAATAGAAACGACGTTGCCGGTGATTTTCAAGGCGCCTGGGTCGATAACCGGCGGCGAAATGACACTTAGTCGCGCCATACGGCTGGCGACGTTTCCGAAGGAATTGGATACTGCGACATGGTAGTAGCCGGATTGCGCGGGTTGGACGTTGAAGAGAGTCAAATCGGCACCAGCACCAGGTAACAAGGTGTTCGTATTATAAAACCAGTTGTAGCTCAGCGGGGCGGATCCTGACGCGGAAACCGTAAAGCTTGCCCGGCCGCCGATAGGGGCGACGAGGTCGGCTGGCTGGCTGGTGATGGTTGGAGCCACCGCAACCGTCAACCGAGCACTCTGACTGGTTGCCGAGCCGACACTGTTGGTGACGAGGACTCGATACGAACCGGTCTGAGCCAACTGCGCGTTAGTGATCAGCAATGTGCTATTGGTGGCGCCGGCCAACAGATTGGTTCCGTTGAAATACCATTGGTAGCTCAGTGGCGCGGTTCCCATCGCTGCGACCACCAGGGTCACGCTGCCGCCTTGAAAAACTGTTACATTCGTCGGTTGGACCGTAATCGTGGGTACCGTCGGCTGGCCCGCAAAAGGAAGCACCGCCTGCCAATTGAGGGGATCGTTCCCAAATAACGAGTTGTCGATCCTCTGCAACGCGTACCCATCACCACTGGCCGCGGCAGGCCAGGGCGACGTGTTGCCATAAGCAATTTTCTCGACCAGATAGTATGGCACGATGGTATTTGTCGGTGTGACGTTCGGATTATCCGGCCGGAGCAGTTCGATCGAATCGCCGCCATTGTTGAGTTTGCCGTTCCAGGGGCCAAAGACAGGTACACTCGGCGCCAGGGCGTATTTGTTTCGCAGCGCAGCCAATGTGCCCGGGTAAAGATTTGGATCAAAACCGACGACCAACAATCTTGCGTCGGGATCGAGGCTGACGCTGGCTGGAAAATCAAAGGACACCCCGTTGCGGACGTGCCACGTGTTCGTTGTGGCATTCGGGTCGTAAAGCGGAACGTTGGTGGCGGCAATATTCCACAACTCGATGTACTCGTTGAGCTCATCGTTCATGCCCGGATATGGGTCGGGCGGGTGATACATGATTTCAGCAAACACTATCGGCCCGACGCGCGGGTAAGCATTATTAGTCCCCAGCGTATTGGCACTTTGCAGCACGAACTGCTCGTCGCCCTGGCTATTGACATAGCGGCCAAAGGAGATGCCGTTGGGTGCGGCCCCGAAATCGAACCCGTGCGCGTAACCGGTCAGGTTTGTTTTCGTGCTGCCCGAGAAGAGATAAACCTGGTCTCCGGTTGAACTCAGGGAAAAGCCATTGGTTCCGGTTCCGAATTGATTCGTGGTGAAGGTAAGATAACGCCCCGGGCCGATGCTTGTGCCATTCGGAATACGGTACTTCAACGCCACATGCCGATCGTCCGTCAGGAACCAGCCACTGAGATCGACGGTGCTTGGGGTTGGATTAAACAACTCGATTGTGTCGACCATTGGCAAATCAGTATGGGTGAGGGCTTCAGTAATCAGAATGCCGGGGATAGCTGGATCGATAGTTTCGGCTACGCCGGGCGATCCATTAAGTGAGCCGCTGGGGCGCCAGCCTTCTTTGGTGTTCCAGGCGTTCGCAGGTCCGTTCGGATCGCGAATCACGAGCGAAAAACCGAGCCCGTCGGTGGCGGGATACCAGGTATCATTGAAAGAGAAGTCAAGAATAGGCTCCTGGAGCGGGCCGGTTAGGATTAGATGATCGCCGCTGTTGTTCAGGCTGTTCGTATAATTGCCGATTACATTTGTGACTCCTGGATACCTCGATTGAAACGCGGCGGGATTGCGGACCAGCAATACCGTTTTGCCTGCGCCCAGCACATAATTTCCAAAAGTGAAATCAATTCCGCCGCTCAACCGATAACCGCTCAGGTTGATCGCAGCTCCAGCGGTATTCTGGAACTCTATATACTCGAAATCGGAGTTGTCATTGGTGCCGCCCGGTGGCGGAGGCAGCGGATTGTACATGATTTCGGTAATGCGCAAAGGTGGAGTCGCGGTGACAAAAGTCGCCACCGTGGGACCGGACCAGGAACTCGAGATGGGGGGATTGCCGGGACCGGTCAGATTATAGTGATTTCCATTCCAGTTACGTGCGAAAATGCGGCTGTTCCCCGTCACTGTGATCGTCGCTTTGTTGAGGCTGGCGCGCGCGGCAGGGTTAATGCCGCCACCGGGCAGCCGCGGGTCAGTGCCGTCGAGGGTGTAATAGATGGTCGAATTGGGTTCAACAGTGCCTGAATTGATCGACAACACGAAGCCTGACGGCACCGGGCCGCCGTTTGTGCTGAAGCTGGGCGGGTTGAGGAAATTGCCGTCGATAAAGGCGACGCGATTCGAAAACCAGTATTTGACAAAATTAATTTCTCCCTGCCACGTGCCCGGGGTGGGAAAGGTGTAGGTGAGGCCGTCGGCGTAGTAGGTGCCTGATCGAGGCGAGGTATCGGATCCGCCTGAACCGCGCCAGCGAGCATATTCGCGGGTGGTGGCCTCGCGCACCTGGTTGCCATAGAAATCAATCTGCGCCATCAGGTTGGTGAGGTGATACACGGTCTTTCTGAGGTCCTGGTAACGATCGATCCATTTCTGCCAGAAATCCGGATCGGTAAACATCACGCCATACCAGGGATTGTTGAAAGTCCATCCTGGATTAAACGGGTCGGTCCCGCCGTCGCCGTCATTCGAACGCCACAAGAATGGGTTGAAACCACGCCCGTCATCGCTGTCGGCAAAGGCGCGATCAAAATCCCATAGCGGGCCCTGCACGAGTTTGCCGTTGCGCGGCTTATAGAAGTAGCTGCTGATCCGAAGCATATCGACGTTGAAGACGAAGGTCTGGTGCAGGTGATAATCGATCCAGGAATCCATACCGATGTAGGCCTGATATCCGAGATTAGGATCGGTCCAATTCGGGCCCATCAACGCATTGTAAAAATCGTTGAAATAATTCTGGATGTACTGGCGTTGCGCCGGCGAACTGACTTCGGAGAAATCGGGATCCAAGTACCACACCCAGGCGCCCGCCAGTCCATCTCCCGCGCCGGGATTGCCTTTATCGATGCTGAGCAAATAGCCGCCGGTAATGCTCGGCGCTGTCGTGTTCTCAGGTTGCAGCTTGTCGATGTCGACCCGGTTCTTGCCGATCTTGATCTTTTCTTCCAAGACGTACAGGCCGTTGTAGTCGCCGGCAGTGATCGGGCCCGGCGTCCCGTAGTCGTCCTTCAAAAAGACTTCGACATAGCGTGTATGAGACGTGTAATGGCCCATCGCGCGGTAGAGTTCGTGGGCAAGCGGATTATGCATCAGCACTTTGTCGAACTCATCAATTCCATAAAAGACCCAATCGTTTTCCGCCGGAAAGCCTAGTAATTCCACATCCAGATCGTCGCCGTAAGCGTTTTGAGTTTCTACTCGCAAGCTCGCCTTGGGATTGTAGAGCGTCGCCTGTCCCCGCCGATGGAAGTAGCCCTGGATCACCAGATCGGGCGGATTCAACAAGGAACTGCGGCCGTTCTTCGTGTCGAACACCTCCAGCGTCGTAAATTGGTCGGCGGTATAGGCGACGCCGCCGCCGCCCATATCATGAAACACCACGATCGGCAGGTCCGAGCTGAAGCTCGTTAAACCTGGTGAGATTTGGAGGTAGGTCTCATTATGAAGCGGTCCGGGAAAATATCCTGCACGCGTCGAGAACGCGCGCGCGCGCACCTGGATGCTGCCACTGATCGTAATTGGCCCAGTATAAATGGGAGAGTTAGCATTGGGCACCACAGTGACCACCGCTGACGGGCCATTGGTGACCAGCAGATACCGGATCACCGCGTTTGTATCGGCTGTGCTCAGGCTCAAAGCGAATGGTTGCTGGAATGAGCCGCCGGGAACCGAAAATACAACGTCAGGACCGAACCCTGGACCGATGGCCGAATTCGGTCCGTTCGGGGTTGCGTTGGTGAAGTAACCGACCAGCGCGGGGTCCAGCCGATCACAGCCATACGAAACATCATCGTATTGCTGCGGGTATGGAGAGAACGAGGATAGAACCGAGCTGCCATCCGAGAACACGAGGTCGAGAGAATTACCGGCGGTTTTGTCGAGCTTGAAATTGGTGTGCAGTGGCCCGGGAAAATTGGTGCGGTCGAGCCCTGAAGCCCAGATAAGCAAGTACGACTGTGAGGCCATGATGACCCCATCCGGAATTCGCCATTTGGTTAACTTGCCCGGATTGTCGGTCAGGTACCAGCCACTGAGATCGACGGGTTGGGTGCCGCCGTTGTAAAGCTCGAGCCAATCCGAATGTTGGCCATCTTCATCGCGAATGCTGTGCGCATTAGCCGCCATAAACTCGTTGATCCGTACTGAGCGGGGCAGGGTGGGGATGTCCAGCGTGAACGTGTAGCTGCCGCCGGCAAAGCGGTTCGAATTTGCTGACACGTCTGTTATTGTGTGCGCCGGATTCCAGTTCGCGGTGACGTTGCCGGCTGCTGGTTGCGGAAAATCGAACACATAAATATAAGGCGCGTACTGCGTGAGGTTTGTGGCTGGCGAACCGTTGATGAGAAGGTCCGTCGCGCGTACGCCTTTGACATCTTCACTGAAGTGGACCTCAATCTGCCTGAGGCTGGCGACCGTCGCCCCAGGCTCCGGAATAACTCGCGCGACGGTCGGCGCGTTGGTGTCCCGCACGCGCGGATAAACCGTCGCATCGAGGGCAAGGCCCCAGACTATATCGCTACTACTGGAGTTTTGTTGGTGCACTTCAACGGCGATCAGGTTTGACCCCGGTACCAGCCCGCTGGATAGGGCCAGCGGTTCGTCTGACGTCGCGTCGGTTCCCCCGGTCGAATCCGGTGGGAAGCCCGTCGCCATCGTTTGGTTCCAGATAACCCCGGAAGGCAGGCGGATTCGGAGCGATTCACTCCCATTCAGATGGATCACGGCGCCGTCGTCGCAGCGATAGGTCCCCGCAAGTGATACGGAGTAGAAATCGGCAGGCAGAGTCACTCGCGTCCGGAAATAATAGGCATGTCCCGAGCTGACGCCCGGATCCGGCAGCCGCGGATCTTCCAGCACTGTCCCAATCAGCGGCGTGATGGCAGGGTTATTCTCGGCCGCCAGCAGGCCCGGACCGAAGGGCCACGCCGAATCGTCATAGCCAGGCGATTTCCAATCGAATTCATCCAGATTATCGGTTTGATCGTACTTCCAGATGCTGTCGTAACTCAAGAGGTGCAGGGTTTGTCCCGGTCCGGCCGCGCCATACTCGACGGTGAGCACTGCCGATTGGCTGGTCACTGAGCCTTGGAGGTTGGTGACTGTGACAAAGAACGCGGCGCCCTGGTCATTACTCGATACGGCTGAAATCGCGAGGGCGCTGGAAGTCGCCGCCGCAACTGCCGAACCGTTTCGGTACCATTGGTACGTCAACGGCAGACTGCCAGTCGCATGAACCACGAAAGTGGCAGGATCGCCGTAAAAAATAGTTTGATCGGATGGTTCTTGAGTAATCGAGGGGGCCTGCGCGAGTGCTTTTGACAACGCCATCATCCACAGAAGACCGGTTAGTAGACACCATGCCACCCGTCGTAACGCCCCTTTCGAACCAAAACCAGGGCACATTCGCAAGCCGCACCCACGCCGGATCTGCGGTGGGGACCCGGTTGAAAAGCTTCGATATGACACAACCAAGGTTTGCATTACTATCAAAGCGGAGCGAGGGGTATAACGTCTGTTCGAGGTGATAAGCATAACTTCTGATTGCTGCCAATCGATGGCATTTATAAGCCAAAACGCTCGTCTCAACAAGGTTAAACGCGGCTTCGGGAGCTCTAATTCTGTCCAAAAGGGTCCATTGGAAGTTAAAGGCATCCGAGTTCCTGCTGGCAGCCGCTGACGACCATTGCTATGTAATTGGGGTGCCCGGTACGATGTAGGATCACATGCGAGAACCGATTAATGGAAAAAGGAGCTGCCTCTAAAGGTGAATGCACCGAGCGCGCGCTTGGAGTGTTGCTCAGTTACGGCATAGGCATCGGCTGCCTTTACTGGATCCTCCATGACATTCGGTTCTCGGATTTGGTGCAATCGCTCCGAACGGTTTCCTGGTGGTGGATCCTGCCGGCGATGGCTCTCGATTTGTTGGTTTACGTGTGCGCTGCCTGGGAATGGCAGTTGCTCCTAAGCCCGGTTGGTCACCTGACGTTAGGGCAAACGGCAAAGGCGTTATTCGCTGGCCGCTTCGCCAATGATGTGCTGCCGGTCCATGCCGGCTATGTTGTTCGAATCTACCTCGCCGCGCGTTGGCTGGGGAGCGGCATTGCGGCGGTGATTCCTTCTTTGTTGATCGAACGCCTTTTTGATGGGCTTTGGCTCGCCATCGGCATCGGATTCGTCGTGCTGTTCTTTCCGTTGCCGCAGCAATTGGCTCGCACTGGAGAGGTTTTGGGCGGCGTGATCCTCAGCGGGGGCGTGGTGGTAAGCTGGATGGTTCTGCGCAGGAAGCACGACAGAGGCGACGAGCAACCGCGCAGCCCAATGCTACATTGGAAACCAGTACGGCAGCTTCAGTTTCTTTTCGAGAATTTGGAAAACGGGATTCGCAGTATTGGCCAGTCCGGTCTCATTGTTATTGCCCTGGGTCTATCAATTTTGAAACTAATTCTTCAGGCGTTGGCTTTCCTGGCCGTGATTCAAGCCTATGGATTTGGTTTTTCGCTTTGGGTGAATCTAACCGTTTTTCTGATCACCTATATCGGCATTTCACTACCCAGTACGCCCGCCAGCATGGGCGTTTTTCAACTATTTTGCGTTGAGGGGCTGCGCTTCTTTGGTGTCCCTAAACCCGCGGCGACTGCCTGCGCTCTGGTGGCATACGTGGTTCTAACCGCGCCACTGGCGATCGCCGGATTCATTGCGGTCGCGCAAAGTGGGCTAACGTTGCGTCAAGTCCGGCGGGAAGTCGCAGAGTGGAGAAGCAAGGGGAGGTCTTAGAGATGACGGGCAGCAGCGGCACCACTACAAGCCGAACATACTTTAGAACCAAAGGCCGCAGAACATCCTCAGGGGCGAAGTCGCATTCGAACAAGATTTAAAAACAACAATGAACCGCAGAGAGGCGAAAGACGCAGCGGAAATGGAATTTTGATTCTGCGGTTTGCACTCTCAACGCGGCCTTTTCTCTGCGGATTTCGCCTCTCTGCGGTTAAAAAGTCAGAAAAAACATCACTGGTTCAGCATTTTTTGCAGGATGTGCACATCTAATAACCGGCCGAACTTGCGTCCGACCTCCTTCAGTGTCCCGACATGCTTGAACCCAAAACTTTCGTTCAGATGAATGGACTCGCTACTGCCTTCGGCAACTCGCGCGATCAGGCTATGGAAGCCCAATCTTTGAGCCTCCTCGATAATGGCCGCCTTGAGCTGGCGGCCGATGCCCTGTCCACGGTGTTTGGATTTCACATAGAACGAGGTTTCTGCTGTATCCGCGTAGGCCCGGCGATCTGACCATGGAGTCAGGCAGGCCCAGCCGATGACCTTTCCGGCAAGTTCGGCCACCAGGATCGGATGCCGCTCTCCATGGGATTGAAACCAACTTGACCGTTCCACCGTGCTCTTTGGCTCCGTATCGAAGGTTGCTGTTGTAGTTGCGATAGCCTCGTTGTAAATCGCGGTGATTGCCTCTAAGTCCGATAGCGCCGCGCGACGGATTACAATTTGGGGCTTCATAATCGCAGGGTGTAGCTTGCGCGAGGCTCAGAGGGTTTTTGTGAACAGATACGCTCTATTCTGGAATCCCCTGTGCTCATAAAAGCGATGTGCTTCCTCGCGAAGGAAGGCAAGTCCAGCTCGATTACGCGACATCCCTTTTGCTTGGCCAAACTGAGCAACTGTTGCAGGTCTTCTCTCATGAGAATATTCCTCGATCAGTGGACCGAGCCAACCCAACTGTCAAATGCGGATCCAGCCAAACTGCTCATCTCATAGATCCAGAACCGGCATCGACGGCGCGCTGCGCGTGCGATTTGAGCAGAAATGATCAGCAGGGGCGGTAGACAAAATAGCGGTGGGCGTCTCGCCTGCCGTAGAGGACGGCGTCCCGCCGTCCGGATTGGCGTGCGAAATTGGTGCGTTAGGAATTTCCAGGCCCTGGCCGCCGCGCGGGACGCCCGGCTCCACGGCAGGCGAGACGCCTACCCGCTACGACTTATGACTTGCCAGCACAGCTCTCACTGCTTCGGTCCCACCGACCTTTTCAGGGGGTCGGGCTCCAGCTTTGAGCAGCGCCTCCGCCGTCCCAGCGTAATCCCCGGTCTTGCAATACCAGCCGTGCTCCGACCCGTGAATCGCCCAGCCAAGTGGCGTGCTGGCAAAGTCGGCATCCATTTGTTCGAGCGGCGGATTGTAACGCAGGATTTCGCGAGCCATCTCAGCATTTCCGTGAAAAGCCGCCCAATGCAGCGGAGTGGCTCCATGCTGGCCGAGCGCGTCGACGGGCAAGCCGGAGGCGAGCATGAGGCGAACGGCTGCCAGGTTGTTGTTTCGGGCAGCGAGCGCTACCTGCCGTTTATAGGCAGCAGACAGGCGTGACACCAGGTCAGCATTTTGCTGTAGCGCTGCCTTGAGGGCGGATTCGTCACCCGCCCAACAGGCGGCGATGAATTTCACATCGGCGGGACTGCGTTCGATGAGTAGCTCGAAGACATGATTGTGGCCGAACTGGCGGGCGACATCGTGCGGCGAAACGTACCACCCAAGCGTCCATTGGTAGATAGTGCCTCCGGCTTTGTGGTTGATCATTGGAAAATATTCGCCGGTGACGCGCATATGGATGCAGTCTGGATTCTCATCGAGATGACGGCGGACGAGTTCGATATCACCCAGTGCAGAGGCCATTAAGATATCGGTATGGCAGCCGCGTCGCACCAGGTAACGCGCGACGTCCTGTCGGTCGCGAATCAGGTATTGCGCCGGCGTCGATTCGTGGTCGATGTCTCGCGCGTCAATGTCGGCGCCATGCTCCAGCAGTAGTTCCGCGATCGGGACCGTGCTGGCGAAATGAAGCGGTGTCTGGCCATCGCCGCCGCGCGCATGCACGAGTGCCGGGTTGGCCGAAATCAATTCACGCAACTTGTCCAGCATGCTAAGCCGGGCCGCGGCGTGAGCATCGACCACCGCGCCGCGTTGGATGGCGTAAGCGGCCAAGTCGGGTTCGGCGCTGTCCAGGAGTCCGAATCCGCCGGCCCACCAGCGGCTCCTGGCATTAATGTCGGCGCCGGCTTCGAGCAGGACATCGAGCATCTCCCGGCTGCGCACATGCGTGATTGCAGGAGAATCGAACGCAGCGACCGGTTCGTTGATCTTGGCTTTTATTTCTGGATAGCGTGCAAAAAGCTGGCGCAGGGTGGCGGCGTCATTCTTCGTGAAGGCTTGTTTGAAGAGCTCCATCGGGTCCGCGCTCTCGAGCAGGATCGTTTCAACTCTTTCTTTGAGCTTCGCCCAAGTTGGAAATCCATACTCGCGGGCGATCACCAATTGAGCATGGTTCAGCAAGAACTTTGCTTTCCCGATGTCAGTGAGCGGAATACCGGCCAAACGTGGATGATTGGCCTGAATGCGTCGCAGGCTTTCGGGGTCAGCGGATTTGTGGGACTTGAGGAGTTCTTTGGCCTGATTCTTGAGTTGTTCAAGATTGGGCCGGGCAGGCAGCGATTTTGACATATAACCTTTCTGCTATCGCCTGTGGTCCGCCGGCAGGCAGCATCAAGGTTATTCTTTTAACCGACAACAGCAGGTAGGCTCAGCCCTTTCCGCGGACCTGGACGCGTCCTGAACGCAAACGCAATAAAGCACAGGACCTCCGGATGGTAAAGTTCGAAAGGAAAACAAACCGCCAATCGTTTATCTTGAGGGTGTTGCGCAATAAGCTCTCGGAAGGCCGAGCTGCGCGAGGCCTCAGGGAGGCGAATTGTTTGGGCAAATGGGGCCTCGCGGAGCTCGCGGAGCTTGGCCTTCCGAGATGTGGTTAGCCTTGCGCGATGGCGAAGAGGATTGCCACCAGGATTAATGCAGAACCGAGTAGGCCTATTGTAGCAAGCAGAACACCTCCCAAAAGGTAACGCCGTGCAGGGTTCCATTGCTTGCCGTAATGCTTGCTGACGCTTCGCCAGCACGAGACCGTGTATAAGGCCGGAATCAGGCCGATAATCGGTAAAAACCCGAAAATCCCGCAAACAAACGCGGTCAATGATTTGCGTATCGCGCCGATAAGGTCCATGGCCCAGGAATGGTTCAACGATTTGGCCCGGGAAAAACTACTCTCTCTCTCCCGGTGGAGGAGAGAGAGTAGTGCCCATCTCCCGGCGATAGTTGCAATCGATTGGTGGTCGCGGCGTTGGTGGCCGCTTCAGATTGGCGGATGCGTTCCAATTGTTTTCGCTCGATCAGCTTTAGATCCTGGTGAAGGTGATTCAGGCTGCGCAGGGTGATG
This sequence comes from Candidatus Limnocylindrales bacterium, assembly GCA_035495315.1. Taxonomy (GTDB): domain Bacteria; phylum Verrucomicrobiota; class Verrucomicrobiia; order Limisphaerales; family UBA8199; genus DATJGF01. Next base: position 39,401 of record DATJGF010000121.1, on the reverse strand, counting down.
CCTAGGAACAAGAGCATGATCGCGAACAGCGCAATGACCACAATGACCGCCATGCCGCTTTGCTTGCGCGCACGATCGCCACAGCCGGTTCTAGAGCAAGCTGAAATCTTCATGGGGTGGGACCGATTTGCGGCACGGCGAGGAAGGTGAACAAGGGGCGTACGCGGCCTGGTTTGATGCTGCCTTTGGTGCGGGGCAGGAGTTCCAGTTCCCAACGCCAGCCGTTAACGTGCGGGCGAGCATCCATCTGCATCGAAGAGGCTTTAACATCTTTCAACAATGGAACCCACGCCCCGGGGCTGACTCGTCGCCATACCGTTTCCTGACCCATCGTATAAGAAACTTCGCCGTGGGCTGTTGCCAGGTGGATGATTGGGCTTGGCGTATTTGTCTCCAGCCGGATACCGCGTGCTGCGGCTCGAATATCGGCGCGCCAACGTTCGCCTGCGTGCATCGCCCGGCTGATATCTTCGGTGTTGCGGCGAAGAATCACCGATTTGTCGATGAACCTATACATCGCGGCATAGGCGACCACCAGTAGCACGAAGACAAGGCCGATGTATACCAGTGCCTCGGTCAGGAGATAAGCGCCGTGGTGCGGGGCCTGTCTGGGGCCACGTCGCTCGCAAGATGACGTCCGAACAACTGAAAATTGGCAATTGAAGATTGAAAACCTACAATTGGGGCGCGCGCCAGGGAGCTTTTGTGACACGAAGCGCATTTTCATGGCAGTCTCACATCGCGGACGACCTTGCCGCCGTGTTGTTTCACGGTAGGTATCCATTCGAGTCGGATCATTTTCTCCGTCCGGGTGACCAGGAATCTGCCTGGAGGGAGATTCGTTGCGGCCGCTGCTCGCACCCGATACTCCGAGACTCCCATCGGGAAATCCTTCCAGCGCCCGGCGGCTAGCAACTCAATTTCCCCATCCACCAGTTCGATCGCCAGGGCTCGCTGGTAATAAGCTCGGGCCAGGCGCTCCTCTTTGGCGAACGAATAGGCCAGCGGCAGCAGTGCGCCAATGACGAGCGCCAGCGCTACCAGGAATTCCACCATCAGCGCGCCCGTGCAGCGGGTGGTTCGTCCTTGAGAATGGAGCGTGCAGTTGATGCGCGTACTGGCAACTGATCCAGGCTCCCTCGATTGTAGGAGACGACTTAAGGAGACTCTGATTGAATCCCGCTTGCAGGAAACTCCATGAATTGGAGTCTCCTTGGGTCGTCTCGTACAAAATATCACCATAAGGTTGCGCGGTTGAGCAGTTGGATGAGGGCCAGAAAAACAGCCAACACGACGCTCGCAATGATCACGCCATTGAGCAGCACCATAAGAGTGGTGGTGATCTGGGCGGCGCCTTGTTCGAGTTGAAAGGCCTTCGCTTCGAGCGCGTCGTGCCAGCCCGCCAGAGCGCGTACAAACCCACCCCGGCGGCTGAGCGCATTTTTCAAACGCCAATGCAATTCACCGGCATCGTCCATTTCCCGCAAAGCATCCGGCAAACTGATTCCCTGATTTAGAAGCGCGACCACTTTTTGCGCGCGTCGTTGCATGACGCTATTCGCGGTCGATTCTGCCGCGAGATTCACGGCGTCCGCTTCCGGCACATTGGCCTCGAGCAGCACCGCCAGCATTGCGGAAAAATTGCGCTGCAGCCGCTTTTTGCGCCAGGGCAGCATTCGGAAGAGAAAATCCGGTGCGCCCGGCAGCACGCGCTCGATCCACGCGTGCAGGCGTGGACCGCCAAGGTAAGCGACGGTGAGCGCCCAGATGAGAAAAAGGCTCGCCGTCTGAATTGCCAAAAACCAGGAATCCTGCGCGAAGACGAATCGAGTAAACGCAGGAAGCTGCGAGCCGGCCAGCATATCGGCGAATATCGCTCTAAACGCGGGCAGCACCTTCACCTTTAAAACGATTGGGACGAAAATTGCGAAGGGTGTAACCGCAAACGTCAAGAGAATGACGTAATTTAACGCGCCGCGAACCTGCGACACGCTATCCTGCGTCAGGAGTCGGCAAGCCGGCAGCACTTTCGCGACATCGCCGATGCGTTCGCCTGCTTTGAGCATGGCCCGGATCTGTGGCGGCAGCAGCCGCGGCACTCTTGCCAGCGCCTCATCGAGTTGGTGTCCTTCGGCCAAGTATGCCGCCAGTAAGTGGAAACGCGCGCCAAGTGAAGTGTCACGGCTGGCGGCGGCCTCGGTTATTGCCGCTGGCGGCGAGCGACCTTCCTTCAATCCGAGTTCGAGGAGGTTGAGAAACATGCGGACTCGTTCGGTTCGGCGCATCGGCAGAGTAAGTAAAAAATAAATCAAATAAACCGCCCCGAGGACTGGCAGCAGACCCAACAGCACGTACGCCGCAAAGGCCAAAAAGAGACCCAGGAGACCCACCACTGGGTCGGGCTCAAGAATGTGGCGCAGAAATTCGTTCATATACTCACGAGCCGCCCATGTCTCCGAGGGCATTCATCAACAGCGTCATCGCGTGCAGCAAGGGTATGACTTGCCACAAAATCATCTGCCCCAGAAACAGAACCGAAATCGGCAACGCGCCATACAGGGCCATTTCAATGCGATACGATGCCCGGCGGCGGAACATATCGGCCGCCTGCTCAAAGCCCGCCGTGACATCCTCGCCCCCCTTTTGAATCAGCCAAAGAAACAGAGGGGGAAAGGGATAATTGTTGCCGGCCCATTGGGAGGGTTTGCCTTGGCCGGCCTCGATTGCGGCTCGCCAACGGCCCAGCGCCTCGGCTGCGGGTGAAGGCTGTTCCATCGACTCCGCCAATGCCAGCGCCTCAGCCAGAGGCGTCCCTTTGCGTAACATCAACGCAATCGCTGACGCCAGCTGCGCTAGGCTGGCTTCCCGGAAAGCAGGCAGGCGCCACCGCAGCCGGGATCGTACCCGACGTAAACTAACCGCCCAAAATGCGACCAGGGCCAGAATTGCGAACAGAATTGGTGGCAGCCACAGCCCGCCAAAAATCACAGCCGGGAAACGGTACTGTTCAAAAAACCCCGCGAGGAAATGGCTAAAAACCAGTGAGATAAACACGGTAAAGCCGAGCGCAAGCACCAGCACAATCAATGGGTAAACCATGAGACCCTTAAGCCGAGTCCAAAGCGCGTTGGCCTGGTGGTAATGATCCGCCAACATTGTCAGCACGCCGGGTAGATCGTTGGTTTGCGCGCCGATGGTGACAAGTCGTCGATACAGTTCCGGCAATTGACGCCGCGCCATCGCTTCGTTGAGCGGCGTTCCTTGCTCCAAATCGTGTTCTAATCGCTCGATCTCGGCGCGCAGCGGACCCGTTCGCATCCCGGCCGAAAGCTGTTTAAGGGCGCCTTCGAGTGGAATGCCCTCCCGCAGCATCGAGGCCAGTTGCTGGTTAAAAAATGCGAATTCGTCGTAATTCATGGGTTAGTGTGCTACAGCATTTCTGATGATTGGACAGAGCAGGGGAGAGGCAATCACGCGGGATGATGACCTCATGGCAGGCTCTACCCTTTTCCAACGCGCATAGAGACCTGTCGGAGACGACGTAAGGAGACTCTGTGCGATCCTTTTCTGCGCCTTACGGCGATCAATCAGAGTCTCCTTACGTCGTCTCCTACAAGGTTCGCGCCCGAAGTTACGGGGGAAAATTGGCAGTTTGCTGAGCGCCGGGTTTACCTTTCTGAATTCAATTCATTTGAATTTATTTCGGACTTCGGGTTTCGGATTTCGGATTTGCCCTCGGTTCCTAGCACGCGATCGACTTCCGATTGGTTCGTCAGCCCGGCTTCGATCATTGAGCGTGCGCTTTCATACAACGTTGGCTCCGCGGCCAGCTCCTCCACTTCGGACTTACACACGCAATGCCGCTGAGCGCTATTCAGCCGCAGTGATTCGATCAACGGCACCCTCCCGTGGTAGCCCGTCTGCAGGCAACTTTGGCACCCTTTACCGGCGCAATTTAGGCAGATTCGCCGCAGCAGCCGCTGATTGAGCACTAGCTCGACCGAAGAGGCGATAGCGGAATGGTCATGGCTCAAAACGAGGAGCCGTTCAAACACGCCTCTGCAGGAACCCGCGTGCAATGTAGAAATCACCAGGTGCCCAGTCAGCGCTGCGCGTACGGCAAGGTTGGCGGTCTCTTCGTCGCGTATCTCGCCAATGACAAGCACCTGGGGATCCTGCCGCAGCAAATGCCGCGCTGCCGTTGCGAAATCCAATCCCTGCGCGGGGTTCACCTCCGTTTGCATCACGCCCGGGATGATCTGCTCGGCTGGATCTTCCACCGTAATGATATGTTTGCCTCCCAACTCCGACAGATATCTCAGACACGCATAGATCGTCGTTGTCTTTCCGCTCCCAGCCGGACCGGTCAGCAACAACAACCCGAAGGTTTGATGCAAAAAGCTTTTCAGATCGGTCGCCACGCCCGTCGGTAGGCCGAGGTCTTCCATTCTCCTCACCTCTGCCGCATCGAACAGCCGAAGCACGATCTTCTCGCCCGTTACGGTGGGATAAGTGGAGACGCGGATATCGCTCCGCGCCTGCAGGCTCCCTTTATCGATCCGTCCATCCTGCGGCAGTGAATCCTGGTACGTCTTCAGGCGGGCGAGGAATTTAATTCGGCCGAAAACGCGCTCGGCAATGTCCGGTGGCAGTTCTGTGGTTGGCGTCATGACGCCGTCCAGGCGGAACGAGACTGCCGCACCGCCCTGGCGCATGTGGAGGTGAATGTCGCTGGCGCACGCACGTTCGGCCTGATGCACCAGGTGTTCGAGAATTTCCGGCGCTGAACCACCAGCCTCGGCAGGCCCGGTGCCTTGCGCCTGCTGTACCCATCCTTTCTGGTCTGTGTTCTGTTGCACTATTCGATTGGACAACCTTCCGTCACTTCAATCACGTACGGGGCGCGAGCCGCTTGCGTCCTGTTAGTTCTGCCTTTGATTCTCAATGGACATCGGCGGTGTGAAGCTGAGCATATCGGGAGAAGTCGGCTCGTTAATCGCGATTCCCCGGTGGATCTCCTCTGAACTGAAACCCGGATAGGTTGTCCGAATCTTCCTGATGAGGTAATCGGACTTGCCAAGCCAGATTTCAAACTGACGTTCACCTTTGCCTCCGCCCTGGATGCGGTAACAGTCAACTTGTTCAAATACTTCCTGGCCGAGAATCCTCGGCGAGGTTAAATGATAGAGATACTCCTGCCAGCCAAAGTTTGTTTGCAGGAGCGAGGGAATGTTGTGAACGGAGCGGTCGGAAATTCCAGTAAACTGGGTAATGGCGGATGTCACATCGCGGCACGTCTCAATTTGAGGATACGACTGACACCAGGTGTAGGTTGCATTTCCGTAGGACCAAAGAACATAGTAGGTCTTCGGGAAATAGGGCGAGCCGATATACTTTGTCATTTCAAACCGAAGGTGGTCGGGCCGAACAAAGTGAATGCGAAAGCTCATGGTGTCGGGCTCGCGCACACCATTTCGGTAATCATAAACCTCGCCCGAATCGGCATAGGATTTTACCGAAATGTAAACTCGGGCCATTCGCTTCAAGACCGCTTCGGCCGGAGGCGAGGATCCTCGGGTTGACGTCGGCTCCTGCGGTGTTTTTGCGGTGGAACACGATACTAGAATGAAGACGAGACCTGCAGCGATTCCCACCAGCCTTATTCTTCTCATTTCGTGCCTCTCTTGCACATAGAATGTCCCGGCGGCGTGAGTACGTCAAGCAATTAGGGGGCATTACGCTGCTCAGCGTTTCTCCAATGCGCGAGTTCCAGGTGGTTTCACAATTTTTTTACAATTCTCTGACAATTGCAGACTGGGAATTGGAGAAGGTCTCGATAAAAAGAGCTGCATGAAAAAACTCCGTGAACTTCACCTCTACCTTGGTTGCCTCTTCGCGCCGGTGCTCATCTTTTTCGCGGTCACCGGCGCGTGGCAGCTTTTCGGACTGCACCGCGGCAAGAAGAATGGCAGTTATGTGCCGCCGCGTTCGGTGGTTTTGCTTTCAGACATTCACCAGTACCAACACCTGCCGCCTGCTAGGCCCGATTCGGTTACCCCGCTGCGTTATTTCATGCTGGCGGCCTCGGTGGGCCTGGTAACGACGACCATTTTAGGGGTCATCATGGCGTTCCGCTACGGGCGCAGCACTGTTTCGGCGGCGTTGTGTCTGGGAGCTGGAGTGGTGATTCCAGTCGTAATGCTGCTGATTTGGCAGTGACTTTAGTTTCCGTGAGCAGCGCCGATGGCCCGGGCGCGATTATTGGAAATCGTTTGCTTATCGAGCCATTGGTAAAGTTCAGGCGTTGCATACGCAGCCTCCCAGGAGTTGTGTCCCACATGTTCGAGCGACGTGAATCGAATCGTGGTGCCGCCCGCTTTCTTAATCGCGTCCACCATTTCCACCGAACGCTGAAACGGAACGGCTGAATCTTCGGTGCCATGCCAGACCCAAATCGGAAGCGCCTTGAGTTTATCGGCGTCGGCCGGATTGCCCGCGCCGCAAACGGGCACGACCGCGGCAAAACGCTGCGGGTGATCGGCCGCGAGTCTCCAGGAACCGTACCCGCCCATGCTCAACCCGGTAAGGTAAACGCGCTCCGCATCGACTTTGCAGGAACTGCCGATGTGGTCGAGCAGTGCCAGCAATAACTCCTGTTGCGATGGTTTCGGCCATGACTCAGGATTGGGAGGACACTGGGGCGATACGACGACATACGGGAAGTCAACCCCGTGGTCGATGAAGCGTGGCGGCCCCCATTTTTTTACGATACTGAGCGGACCATCGCTTTCGCCACGGCCGTGGAGAAACAAGAGCAGCGGCCATTTCTCTTTGGCCTGGTAGTTTTTTGGCAGATAAAGCAAATAACCGATCGATTTACCCCCGGGTGCTTTTAATTCCTGCTCAACTTGTTTGCCGGGACCGGGTTGTTCGCCGGAAACTTTTAACAAACTAATCGCACCAATCATAAGGGGTAAAATAATGGCTCGCATGGCGAATTTCTTTAGCGGATTAGGATGAGATGTCAAAGTTTTAGTCGTTCTTTCTTCCTCCTCGCGGATTGTAGGAGACGACGTAAGGAGACTCTGATCAACTCAGCTCTTCGGTATGCATTCCAGATTGGAGTCTCCTTACGTCGTCTCCTACAAAGCCCAGCACAAGCGCGCGTTCCGGTTCGGTTAGTTCTCGCCACGCTCCGGAGGGAAGATTGCCCAACTGAAACTTACCGATGCGAACGCGAATCAGGCGCAAAGTTGGATGGCCGATCGCGGCTGTCATACGGCGGACCTGTCGATTCTTTCCTTCGACCAGTTCCAAGCCGACCCAGCAGGTCGGCACCTGTTTGCGGTAACGAATGGGTGGGTCACGCGGTGGAATATCGGGTTGCGGTTCGATGATCCAAGCCCCGCAGCAAAGTGTTTTGCGCCGTTGTATAACAATTCCCTTTCGCAGTCTCTCGAGGGAGGCCTGACTTGGGAGGCGCTCGACCTGAGCCCAGTATTCGCGCTGATGAGCCTGACGCGGATGCAGCAAGCGCTGATTCAAAGCGCTTTCATCGCTCAGCAGCAGCAATCCTTCCGAATCGGCATCGAGTCGGCCGATTGGATAAACGTTTTTCGGAAATTGGAAATCCGCCAGCGTCCGATGTTCGCGGCCTTCTCTGGTAAATTGCGAATGGACTCCGAATGGTTTGTTAAACGCCAGCAACATGCGATTAATGCTCCCGCTGACGCTCGATGGTCTCCCGTAGCGCAGACTTTCACTCTGTCGTACCGCAGACTTTCAGTCTGCACATGTCTTCAGTTTGCGCGGCGGGATATCAACAACTACGAGCCTCCTATGGCCGCACCTCGATGCGGTACAAATACGGACCACCGGGGCTGGACAGTGGCAGGGTATAACTCATCGACGTGCTAGTCGCCTGCAACCATGCGGATATGGCCGACCACGTAATCCCATCCGCGCTTCCAAAGACGCAGTACGCCCGCCCTGGGGTTGAGGTCCATTCCAGGCGCACGGTGCTGCCGGTTTGGACTTGATCGGTAATGCGCAAGTTGGACTGAGAATCGTTGGGGTTGGTGCCCGCTATGAATTCGGCATAATCCGTCATGCCATCACCGTCCGTGTCGGTCAATTGCGTGCGAGTGGGGGAAACCGTGCCGAAATAATTGGTTTCCCAGAGATCAGAGATTCCATTCGTGTTGGCGTCTGGGAATTTATAGTTGCCCTGCAACAAGATCGTGCCTCCTGGTGGCAGCGTGTTCGTTTGCGGCGTCGGAGTTAAATAGTAGGGCACGTCAGCGAATTCGAGGATGTACTGCCCGGGGGCGGCATTGGTGATAACTGTTCCGAGACCCTTGCCTTGCAGCGAAAGGGGCCCACTTAGCACATAAGTGGTCTGCGCCAGGTTGTTGGTAATCCGCACCGTTCCCTTTTGAGTAGTGGATACGGTAATGGAGACATCGTCTACCAGCCATCCCGGCCGCGGCCCGGTGTCGATCGAAAACAGCACGTAATGCCATGCGATATACACGATTTGCCCGAGGAAAGGTGTCAGGTCTATCTGTTCCTCTATCCAATCGCCTGAGGCGTCGCTGTATTGAGCCAGTGGAATCGTCGTCGCGCTGTTGTTCGTCAAAATGTCCACCTCGCCGAAGTTAATAATGTCATTGCCGTTCGGGTCGGTGAAATCATACCAGTGCCAGAATGTCAGAGTTGCCGAAGTGCCGTTAGTGAGGAAAACCGCCGGGCTGATCAGGAACGATTCTGCCGTGTCGATGGAATCGCCGTTGAGATTGCTGCCCCACGCGTTGGGAGGCGAGTGGGCTTCAGTTACCGCCCCGTTATCAGGCACGCCCAGGGTCCATTCGACCTGACTATCAGGCGGCGTATAAACACTCCAGTCGCCGATTCCTTTGTCCATATTATCCGACCAGGGCGGCAAGAGCGGCAGCAGTGTTTTGAAGTTATACAAAGTGCCGTGGTTATTATCGAGCGCGGTATTTCCGGCCACGTCGCGGCTGACCACTTGGAAATAGTAAACCTTGTTCGGGATCAACCCTGATAAGGTTACGGCGTGGAAGGTGCCGGGCGTGCCATCATAGGCTGAGCGATTGAGGAATCCCGGCGATTCACCAAACTGCACCAGCGCATCCGTCGCTTCGGAAGTATCCCAATAAATTGCAGCCTGCTGATAATCCGGGTCAGAGACAACATCCAGAATTTGCGGCGGGCTGGTATCGATCTGAGCCGTCGCAGTGAGCGTCAGGCCGATCGTACTATTGACATATTGAACTTGCAGCGTGTCGCCATTCTGCGCGCGCACTTTGCCGCTGACAGCTGAATTTGTCGCAGCAATGACATCGAATGTCCCGCTGAACAGCCCCCGTCGTCCGGTCTCAGTCAGCGTAAACGTGATCGGTGCTGTTTGTGTAGTGCTCCAGGCATTGGCGATGATCGTGCCTGCTCCTGCAAGATCAGCATCGCCTAATTGGACCGTTACCTTGGACGGCAGACCATAAGCAGGTGAGTCTAACGTCAGGCTGGGCAACCCCGGCGCTCCGGGTACCAGGAATGCCAGGATGTTCCGCAATAAGTTCACCCGATCATTAACACCATTGTCCATCGGAGCCGCGTCGAACGCAAAGGAGAGAAAGACCAGCCGCCCCGGGGCCGTTCGGCCAATACCCGGCCAGCACAATCCGACGTTGTCACCGGCATCGTTCTGCAGAATGGTGGTGGCGTTGGTGCTGGGCAAAATAATATCGGAAAGGTCAGGTCCAAGCAGGCCGCCCCAAATCGCGTCGTAAGGCGAGTAATCCATAACGATGTCGAGCCCTGTCCCGATTGGGGCATCGGGGAGTCCGATGATCTCAGCGGCTCCCGTGCTGCCGCTTTCGTCCGTTAGGTAAGAGTCGACTTGCAGCACATTTTGGATGAAATCTGTCGCTCCCGCCGTTTCAAGCCGAGACAGAATTTCCATCGACGCAACCATCAGTGCGCCGCCGCTGTGAAGGTAATTGCTGATTGCCAGCATTTCGTCCGCGCTCCAGCCGCCGAATAGTTCAGGCACGCGCCAGATTACCGCTCGGTATGGCATGAGATTGGTGAGTGTCGGCGGCCCGAGGGTTCCGGCATCCCAAACATCGTAAGACACACCGACCTGGTCGAGCGGATCGGTCCAACCGCCAAGCGGAGGCGCTCCGAAAAAGCTATCCTGGTATTCATCTATCAAGAGCACTGTCGGGGCAATGGCTACAGTGAATGAATAGAGCGTTCCGCCATTGGAGTTGGTCGCGGTGTTGCCTGCCTCATCGGCGGAGACTACGTAAAAATAATACAATTGGCCCGGAATGAGGCCAGCCAGATCGACCGAATGATCGGTCGTTAGAAAAGAATTAGTAACCGCCGAGGTCAGGGCGCTGAGAGCTGCATTGGTCCCAAAGCGCACAATTGCGGTCGCGGGCTCATCTGACGTCCAGGTAAGGTTTACCACGCCAAAGCTGTTTTTCGCCAACACACTCGTAAGCACCGGGGGAACCAGGTCGGCCCGGGCTGTCGCCGAACGGGTCGCATTTCCGGAGACATCGAAATAACTAATCTGAATCGCGTCACCGTGGGCGACCTGGAGTCGGCCATCAGACGTTGCTGGGCCGACCGCAGTAACGACTGTGCCTGTAAACACGCCGCTGGTAGTCGCTGCGGTAAGAGAAAAGATTTCGAGATTCGTCTCCGTCGTGCTTTGGGCTTTTACGGTCACAGAGGGTTGTCCCGCCTGGTCTGTATCGATGACGACAACTTTTATCCGATCGGGTGCGGTGTAAGACCCACGGTCCAGATTGATAGAGCCGACACCCGGCGACGCCATCACCCCGGAAATAACCAACGCAAAATCCTGATCTATAGCTGGGGTATCCTGGCGCGCATCCTGAACGACACTGCTCGCGCGGACGCGGACGATGTACTCGCCCGCAAAAGGGGCGAACAAATAAACACCTTCAACGTTATTGATTTTGTCCGGGGCAGGTGGATTCGGAATCGACTCACCCTCCAGGAACTGATTGCCGCGATACAGGATGCCATCCGGCCCAACCACCTCCAGATCGAGATCATTGACGAGTGCCTGGCTGGCGCCGGGGAATCCCGCGACGTCCGTATAGGCCAGCGTGATTTTGAGTGGTTGCGTCGGGTCATCAATTAGGACGCGCTGCTCGAAAACCTGGCTATTGGTCAAGGGTGTCGTCTGATCGATATAGATGAATTTGAGCGACGGATCGAACAGCGATACCAGATCCAGACGTCCCCAGCCTTCAGCCATGTTAGGGACGGGGTCATTCCCGAAAGTCTCATCCAGCTCTGTCGCTGAATTGATCAGCGCAGCTTTCACCATTGCCGGCGAGGGCGTCGCGTTGGCATGCGTTTGCCGGTAGTATTGGACGAAAACCGCGGCAGCACCTGATGCATGCGGCCCGGCCTGGCTGGTCCCACCCTGGTATTGGTAGTAAGCGTCGATCGGTGACCAGGCGTAAAGATCCGTTGCTGAAGCCGATTGCAGCGAGGAAATCCATGTGCCCGGCGCTACCAGATCTGGTTTGATGCGCCCATCCTCACAAGGACCGCGACTCGAAAAATCGGCCAGTACCTCCGGGCCGTCGGCGTAAATAATGAAATCCTCGCGATCATTTTCGCTAGCGCCAGTCGCGATAACATTTTTAGCGACGGCCGGGCTGCCGATAGTCTGCGAGCCAGGCCCGGCGTTGCCGGCCGAGAATTCCAGGATGTATTGCTGGTCGCCTAGCGTGAGAGCATCGGCGTCGCGGACTAATTCATCAAATTCCATTGCGCTTACGTCGTAGCGGCCTTGAGTATCGTCGCCCCAACTATTCGAACCGACATCGGCGCCGGCGCGCTTGGCGTCCCGAGTCATCTTTTCGAAACTCGGCGGCAATTGCTCGTTGCCGGCAGCATCGAAAATGCGTTGCGCAATGATGCTGGCACCTGGCGCAACTCCGAGTCCGTACAGCGCGCCATTGTCGTCGACTTCTCCAGTAGCTCCGTTGCCGGCAATGATGCCAGCCACGTGCGTGCCATGGCTATGCTCATCCGCAGCATCGGTCAGGTTGCCGTAATAGAAAAAGGTCGGAGTGCGGCCTAACAAGTCCGGGTGCATCGTACCAGCATCCCCATTGTTCAGACCCGTGTCGGCAACTGCTACTTTCACTCCGGCACCGTCAAAGCCCAGTTGCTGGGTTAGCAGCTTCTGCGCGCCCCCGTCGCCGGCGACAATCTTTGAGGAGACTTCGTCAAAGATTTTCATTTTCGGCGCTGGTTCGATCCAAAGCACTGTTGGTGACCCCGCGAGGATGTTCAATTGCGACGCATTAATCTCCCCGCGAAGTATTGTTCCGGCTCGCAGTACAGATTCCTGTTGGAGCGCGCCGAATGCATGTCGGGCGCTCGCAACCTCTCCCGCAGTAACCCGCGGCGCGAGCAGGACAGTGACTCCAACATTTCCAGCACCTGCCAGTTTTGATTTGGCAACGTTTCGTACGGCTGGATGTACTTTGTGCTCCGGCCGATACTCGCCCACCCACTCCACAAAAGGCATAGCCGTGAGTTGAGCTAGCCGCACATTACGGCAACGAGCCACAAACGTATCCTCCGGCACATAATGCAGCAGGTCCACCCCAGCCGCGGCAAGTTGCCCTCGGGCTGAACTGTCTGGAGGGATCCGAAATTGAATCAAATACAATCCAGAAACGGTTCCAGAAGAGGATAAAGCCTGAGGTGCTACAGAAGGGCCAAGTGTCTCAGGGGAAATGGTTTGATTGCGCAAGTGGATAGGTTTGGCAGCCGAAGAAACAACCGCCACCAACAGGCAAGCCGCGACCAGCGCCCCGCCGCGGCCCGCAAAACTATGGGACATCACAGCGTAAGAGTAATCGAAGGAGTGTGTGATGACAAGCGCAGGAGGTTAAACACTGTGCTTCAAACGTTGCAAGTGGTTATTTCACAGCTGATTCTGTAATAATCAAGTCCCCGCCTTCTGCATCCAGTGTCGCCATCGCTCCTATTGGGAAGGTCGCGTTGGCAGGCACATGTCCGAAAGGTAGCCCCGAAACAATAGGGATTTTCAGCGAGAGCAGGCGCTCGTTTAGGACGTCCCGAAGCGACTGTCTATACTCCTTGGCTCTCTTTGCCTTGGGGTCAGCACAGTTTTTATTGATGCCAATTGCAATACCGACCAGTTGCTGTAGCAGACCCGCGTTCAATAACTGGGTTAACATCCGATCAAACCGGTAGGGCACCTCTTGCAAGTCTTCAAAGAATAGGATTTTGCCGCGGAAAGATGGCTGGTAGGGGGTTCCCAGGCTGGCGCAGAGGATCGAAAGATTACCCCCAATCAGAGGCCCCGATGCAACGCCGCGATGCAGCACCTCAACAGTTCGCCTGTTGTACCCCTGTTGAATGCTCCCCGCCGGATTAGGTTGCATGAGTGTTCGAAGAAAGCTCTGGAGCGTGAAAGCGGGTATTTGCCTTTTGATGAAATCTGAATTCAACATGGGACCGTGAAACGACAGCATCTGCGCCTTTTCTAGAAATGCGCAATGCAAGGATGTGACATCGCTATAGCCGATAAATATTTTGGGCCTGGACCGGATCAGCGAGTAATCGAGCATCGAGAGCAAACGAGCGGTGCCATAGCCACCGCGAAGGCAGAGAATGGCTTTCACCTTCCGGTCAGCGAACATGCGCATCAGGTCATCCGCGCGGTCGCGATCAGAACCGGCGAGAAAACCCCAGCGCTTACGAAGGTTACTGGCAGGTTTAGGTTTGAAGCCTAGGGCTTCCAAAACTGCCAGGCCGCGCTCGATGTTTTTCGCATCAACCGGCGCACTGGCGGGGGCGACCACACCAATAGTGTCGCCGTAGCTGAGACGGTCTGGCTTAAGTGGCATCTTGGCTAGGCCCCAGGTTGATGCAAGCTGAAGACGTTAAATGATGCCGCACGGGCCGGGGGGCGACCCTGGCTGCTCCGGTAGCAATGCCAATAATTGGGACCTTGTGCGGTTATATGTGGATTGAAGCTCGAGCAGCACGGTAGGGGCCTCCGTGACATTGCCAGAACTCGCCAAATCCTCAAGTCGCTGTGACAGTTGAGTAATACGTTTGGCGCCGAGGTTTACGCTCATGCTTTTGAGGGATTGAGCATAAAAAGCGAGTTTAGCAGGGTCTTGCAGAGATTGGCTGATCTGCGTGAGCCGTTCGGGCGCTCCTTGCAGGAATAGATCGACCAATTCTTGTAGCATGCTGATGCCGTCCGCGGCCGGCATCGTGCGCAATTCTGTGAGCAGACTTTGATCGAGCAGGTCATCGTTTGGTTTTCGTCCCATCTGCGTCGTATCAGACCTACGGCTCTTTAACGGACCCCAACGTTCGAGCGCGGACTGCAACTCAGCGATGCGAACCGGTTTGGAGATATAATCATCCATGCCTGCGGCAAGGCACTTTTCCCGGTCCCCCATTAAGGCGTTGCCGGTCATGGCAATGATGCAAGGTCGGCGTTCGGGTGGCCAGCGGCGGCAGATTTGACGGGCGGTTTCGAGGCCGTCCATTTCGGGCATTTGAACATCCAAAAAGAGCAGGTCGTATACTTTTTGTTCCAGCGCCTTCAGCACCTCGAGGCCGTTATTGGCCAGATCGGCGCGGTAACCTAGCTTTTGGAGCACACTTAGCCCAACTTTCTGGTTAATCGGGTTATCGTCGGCCAGCAGCAAACGTAGTGGCAAACGACGCGCCAGGTTCGAATCCAGGGCAGGGGAGACCGGCGCTTTTTTCTCGCGCTGCAGTTGGATGCTCATCGCGCGACAAAGAGCATCGAGCAACTGCGCCGGACGAATCGGTTTATGAATGTAAACCGATGCCCCGAGTTCCGCCGGCCGCGGGTCGTCGCTCCGTAAGCGAGCCGAGGAGAGCAGCAACAGTGGCAAGTTGGCCCCTTGTTGTTGGCGAATCCCATTGGCTAGCCCGAGCCCGTCGGTATCAGGCAATTGCACATCAACTATGGCGACGTCCGGTTTGTTCTGGCTCAGGAGCCGAAGCGCGTCCCGTCCGTTAACCGCGGTTTCCACCGACATGCCCCACTGGCTGGCACGAAAGGTTACGATCCTGCGGTTAGTGGGATTATCTTCAATCAACAGCAGGCGCTTGCCGGCGAGCTGCGGCTGTGGGCCTTGCCAGGGCGGTGGAGCGCCGCCTGTCCCAGCACTCGCCAAAATTGTGAAATGAAATGTCGCCCCTTTCCCAGCGTCACTATCCACCCAAATTTTACCGCCAAGCAATTCCGCCAGCCGTTTGGAAATGGCCAAACCCAGGCCGGTGCCACCATAGTGGCGCGTCGTCGAGGCGTCCACTTGCTGAAACGATTTAAACAGCCGGCTTTGTTTATCCAGCGGAATGCCAATCCCAGTGTCGCGTACGGAAAAGTGCAATAACCATTCCTCGGGATGTCGCAGGAACTCCGTATCCTGCTTTTGACCCGGGTTTATGGATCGCGGGGAGCGGCTTGCGGGAACGACCTCGATAACCACCTCGCCTTGAGGGGTGAATTTGACCGCATTACCGACCAAATTAACCAGGATTTGACGCAGCCGCGTCACATCGCTCACCAGCAGCTTGGGAATGGCGTCATCAACGACATAAGCCAGGTCCAGGTTTTTTTCAGCAGCTTTTCCCGCGAGCAAGTCGAGCACCTCTTCGATACAGGTATGAAGCTCGAAGGGATGGTTCTCGAGTTCGAGTTTGCCGGACTCAATTTTTGAAAAATCCAGGATGTCGTTGATGATCGTCAGCAGGGCGTCAGCGCTGCTGCGTGTTGCCTCGACATAGTCTCTTTGTTCGTCTGTCAGTTCTGTATCCAGCAGCAAGGCCGTCATTCCAAGTACCCCATTCATCGGCGTGCGAATCTCATGGCTCATGTTGGCGAGAAACTGCGACTTCGCCAGCGTTGCCTCCTCCAGCCGTTGGTTCAGCGAGATGAGTGCGGCATTGCTTTCAATCAACTGCTGCTGACTCTCACGCAACGCCCGGTAGGCGGCATCACGCTGCAATACGTTGAGGAAGGCCTTCGAATGATAGCGAATGCGGGCAATCAGCTCGATTTTGTCCGGCAACTTGACCAGGTAATCGTTGGCACCGAGCGCGAAGGCCTGCCCCTTGACTTGGGGGTTCTCATTGGTAGACAGGACGATAATGGGGATATCTTTTGTGCCGGGATTCGCGCGATATTGATTTAAGAGGGTCAGGCCGTCGATCCCCGGCATCACCAGGTCCTGGAGTATGACCGTTGGTTTAATTTGATTGGCAACGGCCAGGGCTTCGCGCGCGTCTGCGCAATAATGGAAATCGATATCGGCTTGATTGGCCAAGGCGCGCCGGACCGCCTCGCAGACGAGGGCCTGGTCATCGACCAGTAGGACCATGACGTGGTAGTCGGGTAAGCCCACTGTCCGGCCATGATCAACAGCGTGATTGGCGCTTTTCTCAGGCATGGCTTTGGTTCCCAGGAATCATCAAATGCCTTATATACAGTATCGACAGGCCCCATGCATAAGCAAGATGATTGGCACGGGATTGCCACGATCCAGCCAGAGCCCTGCCAGCCAGAGACTTGAACTACTTGTCCAAACACGGTCCCGCCGGCTCCGGCTTTTTGAATGCCTTTCCCTTGACAACTTTTGGGGCACAATTACGTTCTTCGATATCGCCCTTCGTTATAACATGAAAGCCGCTTCCCGGGAAATTCTTCTCGGGTTTTGGAAGGCCCATATCCTGTATCATGCAGGTGAGTCTCCCATCCATGGCCAATGGATCTTGCTGGAACTACGCCGCCACGGCTACGAGCTGAGTCCAGGCACGCTCTACCCATTGCTCAACCGGATGGAGCGCCTGGGCTGGATTAAAGGCAAGTGTGACCCAAACGGCGGGGCACGAGCGCGCAAAGATTATCAGCTGACCGCCGAAGGGCGCAAAGTTTTGAAGGTGCTTCGCGAGCAAATCAGAGAACTGCATCGGGAAGTGGTGCTGGGGCAGGGGAGTCATCGGACATGAACTTGATTGCCAGCGCGCTGCGGCGACCTCTAACCGTCATCGTCTTGATCGTGGCGGTCGTCCTGGGAGCCGGTTTGGCGATTTACCGAATGCCTCGGGACATCTTTCCCCCGTTGGGCATTCCAACCATCTACGTCGCCCAACCGTACGGGGGAATGGACCCCGCCCAGATGGAAGGATACCTCACTTATTACTACGAGTATCACTTCCTCTATATCACCGGCATCGAACACGTCGAATCCAAGTCCATCCAAGGCGCGGCGTTGCTCAAACTGCAATTCCATCCCGGGACCGACATGTCTCAAGCGATGTCGGAGACGGTCGCTTATGTCAATCGGGCGCGAGCTTTCATGCCGCCAGGAACGGTCCCGCCATTTGTAATGCGTTTTGATGCCGGGAGTGTTCCGGTGGGCACGCTGGTATTCTCCAGCAGCAGCCGCACTGTCGGCGAAATGCAGGATCTAGCACTGAACCGCGTGCGGCCGTTGTTCGCCACCTTACCCGGGGTCTCTGCCCCGCCACCGTTTGGCGGCAGTGCCCGCAGCATTATCGTCAATCTGAAGCCGGAACGTCTGCGCGCCTACAATATGTCGCCTGACGAAATAGTTACGGCGGTTACTTCGGCGAATCTCATCAGTCCGTCTGGTAACATGCTGGTAGCTGGAAAATACCCCATGGTCCCTTTAAACGCGGTTGTCAGGAACATCAAAGACCTGGAAGGAGTTGCGATTCGAGTTGGTGTTTTCCCGACTGTTTATCTGCGGGACGTGGGGCAAGTGATCGATGGCTCGGATATTGTGACGAGCTATGCGTTGGTCGATGGCCGCCGCACCGTCTACATTCCGGTGACGAAACGTTCCAACGCCTCGACACTTTCGGTCGTCAATCTGGTCAAAGCGAATCTCGCCAAGTTCCAAAGCGTGCTGCCGCCGGACGTCAGAGTCAGTTATGAATTCGACCAGTCGCCCTACGTTACCCGAGCCATTGGCGGTCTCACGCTCGAAGGGGCTTTGGGCGCCGCCTTAACCGGCCTGATGGTGCTGCTTTTTTTACGCGATTGGCGCAGCGCCCTCATTGTCGTCATTAATATTCCATTGTCCCTGTTGGGGGCCGTGCTCGCGTTGTGGCTGACCGGATTCACCATCAACATCATGACCTTGGGTGGCTTGGCCCTCGCCGTTGGCATCCTGGTAGACGAGGCTACTGTTTGCATCGAAAACATTCATACTCACCTGGTTCGCGGCGCTTCGCTCGGACGCGCAGCGTTGGAGGCCAGCACTGAAACGGCCGTCCCTCGTTTGCTCGCGATGCTGTGCATTCTGGCGATCTTCAGCCCTACCTTGTTCATGGCCGGCGCCGCCAAAGCGATGTTTCTGCCCCTTTCACTCGCCGTTGGGTTTTCCATGGTGGTTTCATACTTCTTGTCGAGCACCTTGGTCCCTATCCTTTCAGTGTGGGTTCTGCGTGGGCGCGCCACCGGGCATGTGCGCGCCGAACAAGGTTTTGCACGCTTCCAACAGCACTACGGTCAAGTCGCACAGAAATTTGTCCATGGCCGGTGGGTGGTTCTGGCCGCTTACTTGATTGTGGCCGCAGTCGTTATTTTATTAGCGGGACGCCGACTCGGGACCGAAATCTTTCCGCAGGTTGATGCCGGCCAAATCCAACTGCGCTTTCGCGCACCGACGGGTACCGAAATTGATCGAACCGAAGCCATCGCCCTTCAGGCCCTGGACCTCATCAAAGGGGAAGTTGGACCGCAAAATGTCGCTATCACGCTCGGCTTCCTTGGTGTGCACGGCCCCTCTTATCCCATCAACTTGATTTATTTGTGGAACGGAGGCCCCGAGGAAGGGGTGCTCCAAGTGCAGCTAAAGCCGGGAACCAAAATGCACATCGAGCATTTGAAAGAACGGTTGCGCAGTCTCTTTGCAGAGAAATTGCCGAATGTGAGTTTCTCGTTTGAACCGAGCGACATCGTCAGCCGGGTGATGAGCCTCGGTTCACCGACTCCAATCGAGGTTGCCGTTACAGGGCAAAACCTACCCGCCGATCGCGCCTTTGCAGAGCAAATCAAAGCAAAGCTCCAGCAGATTTCTTCCCTGCGCGATCTGCAATTTGGGCAAGCCTTGGATTATCCTACCATTGATGTTCATGTGGACCGCGAAAAGGCTGGAATAATGGGGGTCAAAGAGGTCGATATTTCCCGCGCTTTAGTAACCGCGACGTCCTCGAGCCGCTTTGTCGTGCCGAACTATTGGGCCGACCCGAACAGCGGCGTTTCTTACCAACTCCAGGTGCAAATCCCTCAGGCAAAAATGGATTCACTGGAACAAGCCCGCAATTTGCCCGTCGCGCAGCATGAGAACCAAAGCTTGTTGTTGCGAAATGTCGCAGCGGTCAGCGAAGGCACGGCTGTCGGGCAATACGAACGCTACAATATGCAGCGCATGGTGACGCTCACCGCGAATATCCAGGGGGCTGATCTTGGCACCGTCTCCAAACAAGTTAACGCTGCGCTCCAGGAGTTGGGCCAGCCGCCGGCCGGCATAACGGTTGCCGTGCGGGGCCAAATTGTTCCATTGGAGCAAATGTTAGATGGACTACGCAGCGGGTTGCTGTTGGCTGTCGTGGTAATGTTTCTGTTACTGGCCGCCAATTTTCAATCGCTCAAACTGTCGCTCCTGGTCGTATCCACGGCTCCGGCCGTTATCGCTGGTGTCGTGCTAATCCTATGGCTTACAGGTACGACGCTGAATATCCAATCGTTCATGGGCGCGATCATGGCCGTGGGCGTTGCCGTCGCGAACGCAATTCTGCTCGTCACTTTTGCCGAACGCAGTCGGCTCTCCGGAGCCTCCGCGCAAGACGCGGCAGTAGAAGCAGCGCGTACCCGGTTGCGTCCGATTCTGATGACGAGCCTTGCGATGATTGCTGGTATGGTGCCGATGGCGATTGGCCTGGGTGAAGGTGCCCAGCAAACCGCGCCGCTGGGGCGGGCGGTCATTGGCGGACTGGCAGTCGCAACCGTGGCAACCCTATTGGTTTTGCCGGCCCTTTTTACTTTGTTTCAAGCCCGCGCTCACCGACGATCCGCTTCGCTCAACCCGGACGACACCGCCACCAGCCCTGCGACGTAAATTACACGAAAACGATGAACAGATTTACTACCTGCAGCCCGCACCCAATAGCGCAGAGTTTCAGCCTGCGAAGAGTAACGCAGAGTTTTACTCTGCTGTATCGCAGAGTTTCACTCTGCAGACGGGGTCGGTTCCCACCCGTGGGCGTCCCAACCCGGCCGATTGGAAATCGGCGGTACAGCAGAGTAAAACTCTGCGTTACTCGCGGCCTTCAGTCATTATCGCCCCGACTATGCTGCTTATTTTTCTCGGGTTCCGCTGCTGGTCTGTTTCTTACTGGTTGCCAACCTTCTTCTTCGGCTCCAGCACAAAAGCCAGCTGCCCCAATCAAAGTCCAAACTGTCCTCCCAAAGCGCGGCGAAATCGCCCGAACGATCACACTGCCAACCTTCCGTATTCTGGGACGTCAGGAGGCGACTCTGTACGCCAAAGTCTCGGGCTACCTAAAAACGTTGAATGTTGATAAAGGCGACGAAGTGAAGGAAGGAGACTTACTCGCTCAAATCGAAGTTCCTGAACTTTTGGCCGACCAGGCCCAATATCAGGCTGAGACCACCGTGGCGCGTACTAATTATGAGCGCCTATCCGAGGCCCGGAACAAAGCCCCGGACCTCGTCGTGCCCCAAACCGTTGACGATTTGCGCGGCCAATGGGAGGTCGCTCAGGCTAAATTGCAGCGGACCCAAACGCTTTTGCAGTATGCCCGCATTGCGGCTCCTTTTTCCGGCCGCATCACGGCGAGGTTCGTCGACCCCGGGGCATTCATCCCCGCGGCGAGCGCCGGCAGCACTCCACAAAACGCGGCGCTACTTACTTTGATCGACTACACCAGCGTTCGCGTACAGGTTTTTGTGCCAGAGCCCGAGGTGCCGTTCATTAAGAATGGCGTTCCAGCGAAAATCGCCGTTGAAGAGTTGCCGGGTAAGAGCTTCACAAGTTCGGTAACTCGCTTTGCGCATGCGTTAGACCCGGCGACCAAAACCATGCTAACCGAAATCGAGATTCCAAACCCAAATGGGGAACTTCGGCCTGGAGCCTACGCGACCGTCCAACTCGAACTTGAACGCAAGCACGATGCTCTCCTGTTGCCTGCTCAAGCTGTCCTGGTGGAAAAAGCAGGGACCTCCGTTTTTATCATTAATGAGGGCAAGGCAAAAAAAAGGCCGATTCAGACAGGATTCAATGACGGAGCAAATGTCGAGGTCACCTCTGGAGTCGAGCCGCCACAGCCCGTTATTCTTATCGGCAAGCAGCCGTTGAATGATGGACAGCCGGTGTCGACGGAGGACGGGAGGTGAGATTTACGATTTCCAATTTACGATTGAGTATCGCGCTGTGCGCAGCTTGCCTGGCGGTCAACAATTCTTTCGCGGCAGATCTTCCCGCTAACGCAACAAATTCCATAAGTACTGGACCACAAACTCAGGAGTCGTATTTCATCGATTTGCCTGCGGCGTTGCGCCTGGCGGGCGCTCAAAATCTCGATGTGCAGATTGCTCGCGAACACCTCAAGGAAGCCCTCGCCAATCGTCAAAGCGCCAACCAGCAGTTCCTCCCTTGGCTCGCACCTGGAGTCAATTATCACCGCCGCGATGGCGTCGCGCAAGCTGTCCCTTCCGGGATCATTTCCGACGCCCACTTCCAGTCCTATTCTCCCGGCGTTACTCTCGCCGCTCAGGTAATGCTGGGCGATGCGATTTATAATTCTCTGGCTGCGAAGCAACTCGTAAGAGCTTCGGAACAGGGACTACAGGCCCAGCAACAGGACGCAGTACTCAATGCCGCTCAGGGATACTTCGAGCTGGCCAGGGCCAAAGCGCTGGTTGAGGTCGCCGGCGAAGCTCTAACGACCTCCCGCGATTATCAACAGCAGCTTCACACGGCCGTCGCCGCAGGAATCGCCTTTAAGGGCGATGAATTGCGAGTTCAATCACAGACCGAGCAATACGAAATCAGACTGCGCCAGGCGCTCGAACACCTGCGTATTGCTGGCGCCGATCTCGCCCGCATCCTGCATCTGGATCCGCGCGTCGAATTAATCCCGCAACAACACGAACTGCTGCCCATTGCCCTTTTCCCGACTAATGTCTCAACTATCGCCCTGGTCGATCGAGCCTTGGTCTCGCGGCCGGAATTGAAGCAGAACGCCGCCTTCCTCTCCGCCGCGCGTGAATCGGAGAAAGGCGCGGTTTACGGTCCTTTAGTGCCGACGATCGGCGCGCAAGTGTTTGCCGGCGGGCTGGGCGGTGGGCCCGACAGTGGTCCGAGTCATTTTGCCGCAGAGGGCGATTATCTGGTCGGCCTCAGCTGGAAGATTGGACCCGGCGGACTATTTGATGGCGGACGAATCAAAGCCAATCGTGCTCGCGTCGCGACTGCGGCAATCGAGGGCTCCAAACTCAAGGACGCGATCAGTTCCGATGTTGTGACGATTGTCGCTCGAATGCAGTCCTTGGGGGCGCAAATTGACGTCACGGAACGAAATCTCGGCACCGCCACCGAAACCCTGCGGCTGACTCACGAGCGAAAGCAATTTGGCGTGGGCATTGTGCTCGAGGATATTCAAGCCCAACAAGACCTCACACGCGCTCGCTCAGATTACGTCACGACTTTGTCCGAATTCAACAAGGCGCAATACGCGCTCGCCCGTGCGGTCGGCGGGTTGTAGCGCTTAGTTCGAGTTGACGGAGTCCTAAACGGGCTGAGCCCCGCTTTGCCTTGTTTTGAGGACTGCGCATAGTTTGTTGCCCGGCAATAGAAGCGCAGCTTTCGCCAATACCTGGATAGCGCCGGTTCTCACCAAAGGCTCAACTAAAGAGTACGCTGACGGCAAAGGCGCGTATTATGAATGCGACAACTCCAATCGCCCTCGCGGCGTTTCTCACGTTACAGGCTCAGGCTCAGAATCTCCTTTTCGATTTTGAAAATGCGCCCGCCCACACTTCCCTCCCTATTACCGTGAGCACGGGCGGCCTCATCGCCCAACTTTCAGCCACGGACCAGGGTTTTTCGATTCAGCTTGCCAATACGATGGGCTTTACCCCCATCGGCTTTGCCGGCAACTGCATTTATCCCAATAGCGTCTTTGCTGCCGACTTGCTCGTCTCCTTCTCGATGTCGCTGACCGATTTCTCTATTTTGTACGCACCTCAGGAACTGGCCTGTGACTCCTCAGCGACGATGCGCGTCACTGCCTATCTCGATAGCGTGCTCATCGGCACCGCAATTACTAATGCGCAGGCAGGCACCTGGCCTTCGGAGATTCTTCAGTTCAGCTCCGCCCAAACGTTCAACCGCGTGGTGGTCCACTACGACAAAGCGCCTGTCACTGGTGGTGACTGGGGCCCGATTTTTATGGCTGACAACATGAAGGCGACTGTCGCCCCGGCCCCGGTTGTTCTTGAGCCTGCGTTTTTGCTGAACGGCTCGTTTCAACTCACCTTTTCCGCACGGCCCGGTGCCGCGTTCGAGGTTCTTGCCACAACAAATCTCGCGCACACGGTCCCGTACTGGTCGGTGCTCGGCATCGCCTCCGAAATTTCCCCTGGCGCGTACCTCTTCACCGATCCGACGAGCACCAACAGCCTGAGCGGCTTTTACCGTGTCCGCTCACTGTGATGGGTGAGCCTTGATTGCGCTGCGCTTCAGGCCTCCGGCATCTCGTTGATATTGACCCAATAATTGCAGATGGCCGTCACCACCTCTGCGAACCGGTCCCCATCGCCAGGTTTTATCACGTAACTATTCACACCCAACCCATAGCTTTCGACCATCTCAATGGCCAGTTTGGACGAGGTGAAGGCGACGATCGGGATAAGCTTAGTGCGCGCGTTGGCTTTCAACTCGCGCAGCAACTGTAACCCGCCCATCTTCGGCAAACGCAAATCCAGCAGAATCAATTTCGGCAGTTTGCTCGCGTATTTATCGGCCCGCAAACCGATTGCCTCGATGTATTCCAACGCTTCGGCGCCGTCCCGCACATGTTCGACTCGATGGTCGAGCTTGCTTTTGCGAAACGCGCGCAAAGCCAGCTCCGCATCATTGGCATCATCTTCAACCAACAGAATATCCGCCCGCTCTTGTGTTGACATGATTCAATCGCCCTTTGAATTAACTACAAACTCATAGCACAAGGAGTCAGCTTCGATCAAGCCATGTCCGCTTGCTTAAAACCGGGACAATTTGAACAGACTCAAATCGAAATGCGGCATGTCGCCCAGCAGCAGTGTCGTCGCAACTTCCCCGATGACCGGCGCGAACTTAAACCCATGGCCCGAACAAGGGCTGGCGATTAGCACCTGCGGCCATTGCGGATGAAAATCCAGAATGAAATGCTCGTCCGGGGTGTTGGTGTACATACATACAGCCGACGATTTGAGCGTTCCGGCAGCTTCAGGCAGAAAACGATTCAGCAACTTGCGCGCAGCCTCGATCTCGTGGTCTTTGACAACTCGGTCCAACGCATCCGGCCCCGTCCCGGCTCCTTCGTGGTGAATCCCTATTTTCACACCATCACCGAAATCCGGAAATCCATAAAAGAAGCGCCGCGGCTGATGTTCCAGGATATAGATCGGGCAGGCCGCCGGCGCAAAGGCTTCCGCATTCGACCGCGGTGCGAACCAAAACAGGACCTGGCGTTCGACGCTCAAGGGCAGCTTCAGCTCCCGTGTCAAAGAACTCAGCCATGCGCCGGAAGAAATCAACAACTGCCTGGCAGCGTAAGTGTCGGTCGTCGTTCGTACGCGCACCCCGCCTTCCGTGGCCTGCCATTCCAGCATCGGTTCGTCGAATTTCAGCATCGCGCCGCCACCGGCGGCAACTTCGAGGTGGGTTTTTACCGCCAGTTCTGGAAGCAGCACCCCGGCTCTCGGTTCCCAAACGGCGACCATGTCGTCAGGAGGATCGAACGCCGGAAACTGGCGCCGAATTTTTCCGGCTGAAAGAATCTTGTGAGGCAGCTTATGAACTTCCGCGCTGTGGCGTGAACCGGTGACCAGCACGCTGTCAGCTGGCCCGATCATGAGTCCGCCCGTTCGCCACAACAGCTTGCGGCCCGTCGTCCGCTGCAGGTTTTCCCACAACTCATAGGCTCGCTGCACGAGTGGCACATAGACCGGGTGTTCAAAGTAGGCTTCCCGAATAATTCGGCTCAATCCATGAGACGAACCGAATTGGTGCGGCGGATGGAATTTGTCCAACCCCAATACCCGCGCGCCCTTGTTGGCCAATTGGGCCGCCGTGGCGCTGCCCATCGCTCCTAAGCCGGCAATGATGACGTCAAATTCACGCATTTCTTGTTATAAACCTGCGGTCAGGTTCATCCCGGATTTGCTCTAGCGCTCATCCTGCGCCATGCTTAACTAAGTGGAAACTTAAATAATCATATGAGCCCAAGCGCCACGTTGGAAAAAGGTAAAGTTCAGGCAACTCTCAGCCAATTGGATCAACTTAAACAGTTTACCAAGGTCGTCGCTGATACAGGCGACTTTGCCACACTCAAAGAATATAGCCCTCAGGACGCGACCACCAACCCGTCGCTAATCTTTAAGGCAGCCCAGTTGCCCGCTTACCAGGACCTTGTCAAAAGGGCCATCGAGGATAACTGCAAGTCCGGTGCCTCCGGCGAGGTGTTGCTGCAACAAATCATGGACGATCTGCTGGTGCTGTTCGGGGTCGAAATCCTGAAAATCCTGCCCGGCCGCGTCTCGACTGAAACCGACGCAGACCTCTCTTTTGACACAGAAGGATTGATCAAAAAAGCCCAGAAGTTCATTTCCATGTATGAGCAACGAGGAATGGGACGCGAGCGCGTGCTCATCAAGCTGGCCTCTACATGGGAAGGAATTCGCGCCGCCGAGGTGCTGCAGAAGCAAGGCATCAATTGCAACATGACGCTTCTCTTCTCGCAGGTCCAGGCCGTCGCCTGCGCCGATGCCAAAGCCACACTGATTTCCCCCTTTGTCGGCCGCATCCTCGACTGGTATAAGACCAAAAACGGCAAAGACTACTCGCCTGCGGAAGACCCAGGCGTTTTATCGGTCAAAGAGATTTACATTTACTACAAAAAGTTCGGACACCCGACTGAAGTCATGGGAGCCAGTTTCCGCAATAAAGGCGAGATTCTGGAACTGGCGGGCTGCGACGCGCTCACCATCAGCCCGCAGTTGCTTGGCGAACTCAAAGGCTCCACTGAGCCACTCGAGAGAAAACTTAGTCCGGCGCTGGCACAATCCGCTAAAGTCGAGAAAATGCAATTGGACGAGAAACAATTCCGCTGGCTGCTCAACGAGAATGTGATGGCCACCGAAAAACTGGCTGAAGGAATTCGACTGTTTAACGCGGACGCGCTGAAACTCAAGCAGCAGATCGCAAAAATGCTCTAGCGGCCGATGAAGCTCCGCCGCCTTGCGCCAGTGATTGTGGCCTTCGGGGCGCTAGCCCAGGGTGCAGTTGCCGTTTGCGCGGCAGAAACAAACGTCGTGCAATTCACTCAACCGGCTCCGTATTCATCAGATGAGGAGCTCGGACGGCGGTTCGGTTATGGGGTGCTGCCTCAGGGATACGACATTTCCGGCGAGCGGTTCCGCATCGAAGTTCCCCCAACCGGTCCGACGAACACGACATTCGGTTTGTTGGTGTGGCTTAGCCCCGGCGATGATGCTGTTTTTCCGCCGGTATGGCAGGATGAATTGGCTCGCCACGAATTTATCCTCGTATTGCCGTTGAACTGTGGCGATGAGCGCAATCCGGCCGATCGCCTGCGGCTGGCGCTTGACGCCACCTGCAATGCTTGCCGCAAATACCGCATCGACCGCAAGCGAATCTACATCGGTGGTTATGCCGGCGGGGCGCGCCTGGCCAGCATGCTGGGCATCGCCTGCTCGGATATTTTTACGGGCACACTGTGTGTCGGCGGCGTCGGCTTTCATCTGCATGTGGTTGTCACTGGCAATCAGTATTACCCGGGCAGCTTTTATCCCAACCCCCAGCTCGTCGAGCAGGCACGTACCAAGGAAGGCTTTGTCCTGATCACCGGCGAAGGGGATCCGAACTTTGAACTGATCAAAGTCGTCGCCGAAAAAGGATTCCGTCGAGATGGTTTTAAGCGAGTACTGCTGTTGCAGGCGCCCGGCATTGGCCAGACCCCGCCGGAACCAGGCACGTTGAATCAAGCGCTCGTGTTCCTAGAGAAAGGCGACATCCCCACGTCACAGCCCCTGACACGAAAATAAGCATTATTGCCCGTCGTATACCACCTATCCGTCCTATGCGTCCTATGCGTCATTCCCCTCTGGCGGATTCTCCCACTCCGGATAAACCTCCGGCTTGAGTTGCCCACGTCGGATCAGCTCTTGCAGGTCGCGAATAATTGTCCGCCGCGCGACCCCGAATTCACGTGCCAGCGCCGATATATTGGGCCGTTGCCGCGATTTGGCCAGCAGCTCGCGAATGTGATTCTGGCGGCTCAAACGGTCGGTTGAACGGCTGAACAGGTCGAGCGCATCGATACGATGCGATCGTTCCAGTGCCTCGAATTGCCTCACCACCTCGGTTTCGCCGCACTCCTTCAAAGCCGTCTCCACCGTTCGTTTCAACACACGAATATCAACCGGCTTGGGCAGGCAATAATGCGCCCGGCGCGGACCTTGCAGGGCGTCGAGTTGCTGGTGCACCTCCAAGGCGCCCGAAACAATAATAATCGGCACGAACGGCAGCAGCTCTTTCAACTCAGGCAAGAAGTCCAGACCGAGTTCGCCTTTACTCAGCACGTGATCGAGGATGACCAGGTCCGGACGATCCTTGGGGATCATCGCCAGGGCGTCGCTACCGCTCTCGACCCGCGTCAGTTTGAATTTTGCTAAAGCTTCCTCGTAGATCTCGTACTGGAAATCGTCGTCTTCGATAATCAGGATTTTTGGAGTATTCATCGCAACTCAGCTCTGGCCGCCTCCGCAAGTGACGGCTTTTCCACTGCCTTCACACCGGAGCTGTTCTGCACCGGCAAGATAAGGGTAAAGGTGCTGCCTTGTTCCACGACCGATTCGACCCAAATGCCGGCGCCCAGTTTCTTGGCGAGCTCATAGGCCATCGAAAGCCCGAGGCCGGTGCCACGCCGGGCGGAGAGCGCTTTTGTGGTAAAGAACGGCTCGAAAATGCGCGGCAAAATATCGCCTGCAATGCCGCAGCCGGAATCCTTCACCGCAATCGCAAGGTAACGCGGTGCGGGCACCGGCAGTAGCGCCAGCTCTTGCGGCAATTTCTCCATCAACCGAGAGGAAATGGAGACCTCTTTATTTTTGCCCATCGATTCAGAGGCGTTGAAAATAAAATTCAGCAAAATCTGCTGGATGAATTCCTTTGAAGCCAACACCGGCGGCAGCCCCGGTGTGGGGGCGAACTTCACCTGTACTTCGCGCAAAAAGCGATCCCCCAAAAGTTTCAACGTATCCTGAACGACAATATTGACATCGCAGGCGGCAAGCTCCTCGCCCGAGTCGCGGCTAAACCCCAGCATCGCTTTGACAATTCCGGCTCCCTGATCGACCACCGTCGTGATGCGCTGGGCGCGCGTTTGCACCTTTGCCGGATTATCCAGGTTGTCTTCGATGATCTGGGCCGAGCCTTTGATGATCGACAGGATATTATTGAAATCGTGGGCAATGCCGGCGGCCAGCGTTCCCAGCGCTTTCATCTTCTGGCTCTGTAGCAATTCGTAATTGGCAACCTCCAGCTGTTTGGTTCGCTCGGCGACTTTCTGTTCGATTTCCGCGTAGCTGCGCACCAGTTGCCGGTGCCGATTAAATGCCAGCGCCGCGAAGAACAGTGCTGCGGCCAGGCCGGCGCTCGAAATCAGCAGCAGCCGGGTTTCTTTATACCACGGCAGCAGAATTGCGAACTCCAGCGTCGCCGACGGCGAACGGTTCCCACTGCGATCCATCGAGCGGACCTGGAAGTAATGCTTGCCCGCCGGCAAGTCGGTGAGGGAGATATGATTAATCTCCTCGAAACGCGACCACTCGCGGTCGTCGAGACGATACGAAAAGAGCAAGCGATCACGGGGCGTATATCGCCATTTATCCTGGCCGATGAAAGCGATGTTGATGGCGCGGCCTTCGCTCGAGCCCGTCTCGAGGTCCGGCAATTGCTGCACAGCGACCGACGGCGGGTCGCGGTCGGTTTGCGGATGAAACAGGCTCAAGCCGCGCGTGGTTGCGACCCACAGACCGCGCGAGTCTTCAAATAATTCCCGCGTGTTGGCGCTGGGCAAACCTTCTTCGAGGCCATTTTCGATCCAGATACCCTGAAAAAAACGTTGCAAGCCGTTGTTGCACGCCACCCAGACGCTGCCGTCTCGTGAGCGCAGCAAGGCATTGATGCCGTCAAAGCCGCGGCGCACGACCGTCCAGTTTCGGCCGTCAAATTCCCAGATCTGATCCAGGTCAGCGCACCAGATTTTTCCATCCGGCATTTCGGCAAAGCCAACCACCAGCTCCGGTGTCGATTTGTCGGTCGAAACAAAACTCACCCATTTTTTGTCCTGGTAAACGGCGGTGCCGCGGTCGCCGCCGGCCCAATAATCTCCGTTTTGTGTTACCCACAAGTTCCGGACCGGACCGCCCAAGGTCGGCTCAGCAGAGGGGACCGGCAGCGGCCCGAAGTGGCGCCCATCAAAGCGCCTCAATGCCGCGGGTTGGTTCGACCTTTCGACGTTAGGCTCACTCACGCAAAGGCTCCCATCGGGGAGCGTTCCCACGGTTTTCACGCGGCGACTCGAATCCGGCAGCTCGACCGGGGTGAAAATGTTTTCGCCAGGTCTCAAAACAAAAAGCCTGGTGCCACTGTTGGTTTCGGCGGCTTCCAGGATCACGGCGGAATTTCGCAGGCAATAGAGCTTTTGTGGTTGCAGATTAGGGTTGGCCGTTTCAGGCGATGAGTAGAGGTCGACCCGGCCGTTCAACAGCGATTGAACGCGGTTGCCGGATACAAACCATAGCCGGCCCTGCGAATCGCCGGCCATGCAACGGACCGGCGAATTGAGCTTTCGCACCGGGCCAGGCGTGCGCCAGGTCAAAGGCGCAAAACGGAACAGGCCATCCGAGGTCGCTAGCCAAAATCTTCCGGTAGAGTCGACGGCGACATCGAAGTATTGGCGCGCGGAAATCTCTTCGTTTTCGGTCGCTTCATTGGGAGCGCCGGGATCCCATTCGAACAGGGAGTCGATGGTGATCGCCCAGCGAGTATCATCGGGCCCAACCCAAGCCTGGCGCAGCTTGCCGGACGGCAATGGCTCGACGCTCCAGTCGCGTCCGTCGAAGCACGCAAGTACCCTGACGCGGTTCGTGGTCGAGTCGGCCAGCGCGGTGACGCCGGATTTCTGGTCGTCAGCACGTTCGACGCGCGGGAGTTGGTGCGGCGCTTCGAGATTTTCGACGTGCAACTCCGGCGGCACGATATATTCGCGCCATTCCGTATCGGCTTGAAGGCTGCGCAATGGGGCGGGGATCTTTGCGGCACCAAGTTTGCCGACGATCCAAAGGCTGCCGTCACCGCCTGGCACCATGCCGGAGAAACTGCCGAGGTGGGTTTGTTCGACGCGCCGCAACAGGCGCGTCTCCGGCCGGTCGGTGTGTTCGGTGTTGAATTCAAACAAGCGATCGGGCAGCAGAAAAATCACGAGGCCTTGTTTGATCGGATAAAGCGGGACCGGATCATTTACTCGGCTGAGACGGGCTTCGGAGGCGATCTCGGGAATCGGATGAAGTGTCCAGGTGCCGTCCTTGAACTCGCTGAGGCCTTGCGGCGCTGCCGTCCAGAGCTGGCCGCCCGGGCTTTGATAGATGCGATTCTTGCCGCTACTGGGCGCGACTTTGGTGACGATGCTGTAGCCGTCGAGGTCGCTGACCAGCGGCAGATTCAAATGGCGCGCGAGGACTTTATCCTGGGCGGAAACAGAGACGGAGAAACAGGCGGATTCGGGCAGGCCATCGGCGAACTTGTACACGCGCCAATTCGAAGGCTTCTGGCCCCAACACATCGTCACCGACGCGAGGAACGCGATCCCAAAGCACATCAACTGTCGCGTGGAGGTCATCTGCCGCCGGCTCACGCCTTCAGTATCTCCACTCGCGGCCTAGGCGCAATCAAAAGCGATCACGTGTGCCGCTAAACGCACAGTCCCGATACCACACTTCCACCGCTAAACTACAATCACGGATAGACGCGGATAAACACTGATGAGAAGCTCTCGCGACTTACATTTGCGCCACCGGCGCCCATCACTGAAGGGGGATCGGGCTGCTGGCCTGTATTGCTTTGCTTTGGTGCCTAAGATCCCTGTCCAGCCGTGTTCGTCCATGGTTTGCTGCTGCATCGACTGTAATTCATTCCCAATTGACCGCCGCGCGTTTAGTTTGCTCGAGTTGCTGATCGTTATCGCGATCGTAGCGATCCTTTCAGCGCTGCTCCTGCCAGCCATCGGCATCGCGCGGGGTAAAGGCGAGCGCGCCAATTGCCAAAGCAACCTGCGTCAACTCGGTTTGGCGACCCAAATATATTGCGTCGACAATGATGGGCGCTTGCCGGAGAACCGGCCGGGCGCCGATTCAAAATACGGTTGGGTGCGCGGCGATATGAAACGGCCGGAGGACGCGACGAACACGACACAGATCAAGCAAGGTACCCTCTATCCCTACGCCAGCGAGGCTGCGGTTTTTCGTTGTCCGGCGGATCGCTCCCAACTGGGCGGTGTACCGCGCGTTCGTAGTTACTCGATGAATGGCTGGGTGGGCAGCCGCTACATGGAAGGGTCGACAGCGAACGGCAAGTTTCGCACCTTCCTGCGCGAGAGCGAGTTGACCGCCGCAGGCCCCGACCATATCTGGCTCATCCAGGATGAACATGAAGCGAGCATCGACGACGGTTGGTTCCTGGTGACGATGGATGACAGCCGGCCATTCGCGAACTACCCGGCGACGCGTCATTCGAACGCTTACGATTCCAATTTTGCCGACGGCCATGTCGCGCTGACCAGGTTGTTGGACCCGGAGAGTCAACGGCTGGGCCAGGAGCATGAACGGTTTAGTCCGACGAACTCTGACTGGGTCCAAATGAAGCAAGTGACTACGGTGCGCTGAGACAGACGGACGCACAGAGGGACCGAGAGAAGGACTCACAGAAGGAAACAAAGGCAACGAAGAGCCTGCCTTGCCGCACCTGCCGACACGTGTCACTCGTACCCACTGCTCTTCGTTTCCTTCGTTTTCTTCTGTTAACTCTTCCTCATCCGACTGTTTGTGGCTTTTCAATCGACTAAATGCGCAGGGAGTGGCACCTTCACGCTGCATGGATGCTGATGAAAGAGAAATTTGTCTGTACCTGAGGGGGTGGCCGGGGCAATTCGTGTCGATAGCGGAAATCACGCGGCGCGCGGGGGGTAAAAGGCGGGGGCGACAGGATCCGAACTGGGCATTGCCGGTGTTGAGCCGGTTGGTGGAGAGGGGCGTCCTGGAAGTTGATTCGACGGGGCATTACCGGTTCATCCCGCGTCATAAAAAGGAAAAGAAAAAGCGTTTTATCTCGCCGCACATCCAGAAAATTCTGGAGAAAAGCGGTAAGAGCTTTGACGGTGTATTCGACGTCAAAGATGAGGACGACGACCTGCCCGAGCATATGAAGGGGTAGCCCGAGCATATGAAGACGTACCGTTAGAACTCATCTCACGAATGGTAGGGCGCGACCGCCGGGCGCGGCGCGCCGTCCGTTTTCGGACTGGGATTATGAAACGGCGCGCCCGCGCCTCACCATTTTCTAACACTTTAACGTTTTACCATTTTTAACGTGTTAAGATCCCAACGCTCTCAACGGTTGCAAATGGCTGGCGAACCATTCGGCGGCCATTTTGGCGACGATCTTGAGCGCGCCGGGTTCCTCGAACAAGTGCGTTGCCCCGGGCACAATCCGCAACGCCTTCTCGCAATGCAACCGCTCATACGCCTGTTCGTTCAGTTCAATCACCGGCTTGTCGTCGCCGCCGACAATCAGTAGTGTCGCGGCGCGGACGCGTTC
The DNA here is from genome assembly GCA_035495315.1 of Candidatus Limnocylindrales bacterium. Lineage (GTDB taxonomy): Bacteria > Verrucomicrobiota > Verrucomicrobiia > Limisphaerales > UBA8199 > DATJGF01. The sequence continues at coordinate 6,087 of DATJGF010000121.1, read as the reverse complement.
CAGCGCGTCGCCGGCGAGGTCGGGCCGGCCACCGCGCGACACCACCGCGCTGATCGCATCGCGCCTCTCGGCGGCGGCAATCAGTGCCGCGGCGGCTCCGGTGCTCGAGCCGAAGTAGCCGGCATTCAGGTCGCGCGTGGTGCTGCGGTCGAGCGCCCAGCGCGTCGCGCAGACCAGGCGATGCGCCAGCAGCGGAATATCGAAGCGCAGATGGCGCGTGTAAGCCTCCTCTTCCTCCTCGGCCGGGGTCAGCAAATCGAACAAGAGCGTGCCGATCCCGGCGCTGCGCAGGATGCCGGCGACATATTGGTTGCGAGGGCTGTGCCGGCTGCTGCCGCTGCCGTGGGCGAACAACACCAGGCCGAGCGGCTTGGGCGGAAAATCGAACTCGCCTTCCAGTTCGACGCCTTTGACGGGGATAACAATTTGTTCCGCGGCCATAAAATCCTCTCCAGTTAGTGGCAATAGAGCGCGTCGGCAGGGCGTTGGCAACTACTTTGAAAGCCCCATTTGGAATTACGAATTAGGATTTACGATTTACGATCGGCTGCTTCCCAAGTGAGGAGCTTGGGTTAACTCAAGGCCTGGCGGCAGAAGCTGACGGCACGCGCGATTTCGGTCAGTCGATCGGAGCTCGGGGGGACCTTATACTCGAACTCGATGGTCGCCTGAATGGGCCAATGCTTGTCCTGGAGCAGGCGCAGCACTTCGGCGATGGGAGTGTCCCCCTCGCCAAAGGGTACGTTGGGCCCGTTGTGCATCTTGCGGTCCTTGATGTGCAGGTGCGTGATTCGCTCGTGATACCGGCTGATGAAGGGAACCGGGGAGATGTTGTTGCCGGCAACGAAATGTCCCAAATCGACATTCGCACCGTTGTATTGGGCCAGGGAAAACGCTTTCTCCCAATCCTCGGGCTTGGTGGTCGCGTGGCCATGATATCCCACCATCAAACGATGGCGGTCGGCAAATGTTCCGACTCGTTTGAGGTCCTCCTCCTGGTGCGAGATTTCGGTCGAAATCGCGCGCCCGCCCAGCGCCCGTGCCAATCCGAAAACATAATCCAGTTCCTCGTCCGAGGTTTTGAACACTCCATCCACCTTGACGATCTCAATCAGCACGCCGGTAGATTCGTACTTTCGGCGGAATTCAGACACACGGTCGGTCGACGCGGACTTGCGCCACGAGCGCAACTGCTCGGCCCGAGCCGCGGCATCTGCAGAGGTTTCGCCTTTCTTGCCATGGACAATATCCTCGGGCGCGCCCAGAAAAACCTCCACAGGTTGGGTTCTTAACTCCACGGCGCTCAACCCCAATTGGACGCTGTTCTTGAGGATATCGTCTCCGTTCATCCGATCATCGCCAAAACTGTACGGGACGTTGATGCCCAGCTGAACGCCCGAAACCTTGGAGTTTGGCCGCGACGCAGTTTCGGCAGCGCCAAGCAGTCCCAGGCCAGGTCCAATGACCGTTCCGGACAGCGCAGCCAAAGAAAGCTCAAGGAACTGACGCCGGATTAAAGGAGTATTAGAGCGGTGGAGTGGTGGATTAATGGAGTATTGTAGTGGTGGAGTATTGGAAAGGGATTTTGCTCGGTTTGGGGGACGATCATCTTTTGTAGGGCTCATGACGACCACAGACTAAGCCGCGTTGCGCAGGAAGAAAGTGGATTCGAGCTTTCCTAATGCTTTCCAACGTGTTCATTGATACCATGTCCTCATGCGCTGGGACCAGGTTGAGTTGCCTGTGGTGGAGACGCTCTTGCAGGACGTCCGATATGGTGCGCGGATGCTTTGGAGGAACCGTGCGTTTACTGCGGTTGCCGTTCTTACCCTGGCGCTGGGGATAGGCGCCAATACAGCGATTTTCAGCGTCATCGACGGAGTGCTGCTGCGCCCTTTGCCGTATCACGATCCGGAGCAGCTGGTAACGGTGTGCCAAAGCAATGCCAAGCGCGGGTTTTCGCAGGTGGTGGTGACTCCGGGCGTTCTGAAGGATTGGCGTGAGCAGAATTCTGTATTCGAGGAACTGGGCGGGCAAATCTATGAGTCGGCGAATCTGACCGGTGCCGAAAGACCGGAACATATTCATGCCGCCTGGGCGACTCCGAATTACTTTTCGGTGTTTGGCGTTCCACCGCTGTTGGGCCGGACCTTCACCGCCGAGGATCGTCCGCCAGGCCACCGGGTTGTGGTATTGAGCCATGGACTTTGGCAGCGAAGTTTTGGTGGCGAGCGTCAAGTTGTGGGAAGGGCGATAACATTGAACGGGCAGAGCTACACGGTGGTTGGCGTGATGCCACGGAACTTCAAGATATACCAACCCGCTGCGATTTTCGGTCTTCCAACGGGTGACGTGCAACCCCAGCTTTGGGCGCCATATCCTGGTTCGATGGAGGAAAGGACCAACCACTATTTTCTCGCGTTTGCCCGGCTTAAGGCCGGAATAAAAGTGGCGCAGGCCCAGAGCCAATTGAACATGATAGCGGAGCGTTCCAGCACCGAGTGGGTCTCGCAGAAGGATTGGGGTGCGAGCGTTCGGCGGCTGGCTGAGCAGGTGGTGGGAAACTCAAAACCAGCGTTGCGCCTGCTGCTCGGTGCTGTCGGAGTTGTGCTCCTGATCGCGTGCGCTAATGTTGCCAACCTCTTCCTGGCCCGCGCAGCGACGCGCGGACGGGAGCTCGCTGTGCGAGCGGCCTTGGGGGCCAGCCGGATGCGGCTTGTGGGTCAATTGCTGACCGAAAGCACGATTCTTGCAATCCTCGGCGGCGGCCTGGGGGTGGGATTGGCGCGCATTGGCCTCAAGCTGTTAACCACGTTTCAACCGGCCAGCCTGCCGCGCCTGGACGAGATTCAACTCGACAGCACGGTTCTTGGTTTCACGGTGCTTATCTCACTGCTGACCGGTGCGACTTTCGGGTTGGCTCCGGCGCTCGCCATTTCGAATCCTGGACTCGAGCGGTGGCTCAAAGAAGGCGGACGCGGCTCGAGCCAAGGGCATCAAGGTCAACTTATTCGCAACGGACTGGTGGTCGCTGAGGTTGCATTGGCGATGGTTCTACTGACCGGGGCCGGGTTGCTGATCCACAGTTTCGCGCGGCTGATGCGTGTAAATCCGGGGTTCGCACCTGAGAGGCTAATCTCGCTGGACTTTTCGATGGCTGGCCGCGCTTATGACAACGATTCCAAGCGCATCGGGCTGGTGAGGCAACTTCGCGAGCGGGTTCAGGCCAGGCCGGGTATGGCCTCTGTCGCGACGGTTTACGGACTCCCGTTTGGTACGATGCTTAACGCAGTGGTAGCGGCGACGATAGCCCCTCGGACGGCGGGTGAATCTCCAAGCGGAGCGCGCGCGGCGTGGCGGGTGGTTAGCCCGAGCTACTTTAAAACGATGGACATTCCTTTACTTGCAGGCCGGGGATTCTCGGAGGAGTTGGATGTGCCCAGTTCGCCACGCGTGGCGATCATCAATCTCGCCTTCGCCCAAAAGTTTTTTTCTGGCGAAAACCCAATCGGCAGGGAGATCCAAATATTCACGCTCAGCACGAACTGGCACGAGATTGTCGGGGAGATCCAGGATGTGAAACTAACCGGTCTGGAGGGAGCGGCAGCGCCGGAAATTTATCAATCCGACTCCCAAAACGGTGAATGGATGTTCTCATTGGTGGTGCGATCGTCGCTTAGCAGGCGGGAGATAGAAAAAACAGTGCGGGTGGAGGCGGCGGCACTGGACAAGGAACTGCCGCCCTTCAATGTGAGGACGATGGAGCAGGCGATCGGCACGGCTGTGGCGCCTCGGCGTTTCACGATGATGCTAATCGGGTTGTTTGCCGGCCTGGCGGTGACACTGGCCGCGGTGGGAATTTATGGGGTCGTTGCTTACTCGGTTGGCGAACGAACCCGTGAGATCGGGATTCGGATAGCACTCGGCGCCTCGCGTCACGGGGTACTTGGCCTCATCTTCAGGCAAGGGGCGGGGCCCGCATTGGTCGGCATCGTGATTGGCCTGGCCGGGAGCTTCGGGCTCAAAAAATTTATCGCAGCGCAATTGTTCGGAATCAGCGCCACCGATCCGGCGACCTTTTTGGTTGTGGGTCTGCTGCTGGTACTGGTCGTCGCAGGTGCCTGCTACTTTCCCGCGCGTCGGGCCGCGAGGGTTGATCCGATGACAGCGCTGCGTTACGAGTAATGTAGGGGATATGAAGCTGATTGCGTTTATTCTTGACGGCTTCGTTGGGACCGCCGATTTTCTCGCCAGCAAAAATTCATGTCCATGAGTGTTTATCCGTGGTTGCTTGCTGCACGTGTCCGCCTGGCCACACTGTCCTGTTGTTCGCACATACCGCCCTACTTGTGAGCATTCGCGCACCGCTTCACACGCCGTCATGTTCGTCCAGCATAGCGCGCCGACTCACCAGAACCAATGAATTCACCGCCAAATTCCAATTGGCTTGACTCGTGCTGCCCCGAACGAACGTTCCAAGCAGACTATTTACGTGTGCTCGTGGTGTGATGACTTCGTGGGTCCTGGGTTTGCACTCAAGTCCGAAACCAGATTGGCTCGTTAGGTATTAGGCAAAAATCGAAAAATCGAAACCATATCGCAGACCGTCTGCCAACCGAAGAATTCTCCTGTGAACAATCAACAGACAGATAAAAAAATCGGACCGATCCTCATGCAACCTCAAGACGTGGTTGTGAGACTGACGCTCTTTCTCCTGCTGGCATTCTGCCTTCTTGGCAGTGCGGCGACAGCCAGCGCGGCGAGCAAGACATGGGTTCCAACCACAGGCGGCCTCTGGACCACCGCAGCGAATTGGAATCCAAGTGGTGCACCAGCGGAGGGTGATGATGTTACGATTCCGGCCGATCAGTCCGCCAACATTACCGCCGTGCCGGCGATGACCCTTTCCAATCTGACTATCAATGGCACTTGCATTTTCGCGGCTGCAACTTCGGGCACTGCCCTGACCGCCAGCAACAGTTTTACCGTTATCTCAGGAAAGACCCTGACCCTCGGAGCGCCTTCGGCCAGGTTAAACTTCACTCTGGCTTCAACCGCTACCGGAACCATTGCTGGAACAGTTGTGGTCACGTCTGGCGGCGGAACCTTTTTGTGTAACGGCGACCTGACCATGACGAGTACTGGGATCATTAACGGCCCGGGTATTTTTACACTAAGTGCAGGTGCCACCCTGCGAATCGGCTCAACCGCAGGGATTAGTTCATCCGGTTCGTCTGGCAACATTCAAGTTTCCGGCGGCCTGAATTACAACGTTGCGGCGAACTATGTTTATGATGGCACGGCCAATCAAACTACAGGAACCGGGCTTCCGTCGAATCTCACCGGCTCTTTGACCATTAACAATCCCGGCAACACGGTAACGCTTAACAATGCGGAAACGATCGCGAGCGGCGGGACGGTGAACATCGTGTCGGGCACTTTTGCGACCGGCACAAGCCTTACGATGGCGACCACCTCCAGCATCAATCGCAGTGGCGGCACCGTGACTGGAACTCTGCAGGGATCGGGTGTTTACAATGTCACTTACACCGGCAATTCGATGACCACCTCCAGCGAGCTAAGCGGTGCCGGCCTTAACAACGTCACCGTGAATCTTTCAGCAGGTCAGACGCTCACCCTGGGAGCAAACGTCTCACCGGATGGGAACTTGACCGTTAACAGCGGAGCACTTGATCTTTCCACATTTACGATTAATCGCTCCTCCAGTGGCGGCATATTCACCCTGGCCAATGGCGCCACCTTGTTGGTCGGCGGTGCTTCCAATTTCCCGGCCAATTACAGCGCGGTCAATCTCGGAGACACAAGCACGGTGAACTACGACGCCGCGGGTGCGCAGAACGTTTCGGCGCAAACCTACGGCAACCTTATCTTCTCCGGTAGCGGGACAAAGTCCATCGTGAGCGGCACCTCAATCACTGGCAATTTGAATATCGGGTCGGGGGCAATAGCCAGCATTGGGTCAGGCCTGGTTATTCCGGTAGGTTCGCTTACCCTGGGCGGATTGGGAGAAGCGAGCGGCACGTGGGGATCCACGACAGCCACTTTGGCAACATTCCACAATGATAC
>DATJGF010000120.1:0-17038 GCA_035495315.1 Candidatus Limnocylindrales bacterium | reverse complement strand
CTGGAGAAGAACATGATCTGAGTCGCCCGAGGAGGAGAGCAGATGAGGTTGGCCTCCATTGGGAACAAAATACCGCCTTCCCACTTCCGGGATGTTCCGGTCCCGACGTTCCGGAATTTCCTTCGAGTGAACACGTGATTGCATCTGATAGGAGGCGTTGATGCGATGAATGTTGCTAATTGGACAACCTCCTGGCACGCTGGCTGCAACGAGCCGGCGTGAGCTTGAGTCCTGTTCCACGCCTCATGCCGTCTCTTTTGAGGACGAAAGCTTCCTCACGTCCGCTCCTACAATTTTAAAACAGGCTCTAAGACGGAAACCGTTCGGGTGGTACTTGGAAGGCCCTGGCCCGGAACAGAAAATCGACGATGTTGCCTTCGTGGGGCTGGAGCCAGTTGAGTTTGGTGGTTGGGATGGGGCCGATGTTTAAGCGGTCAATGTTCGTCGCGGCGGTCAGTTGCCGTTCCCATTTTTTGTCGTTCGTAATCGCAGAGGCGACCAGCGTGGGGCCGATCTTCTCTATCATTTGGTCCTGCGGACACTGAATGACGGTGACGTACGGGAACATGTACTCGGTGCTGGCGATCTTCGCGTCGGGCGCTTCGCAATGGATCACCCACGGGCGAAGATAAGCGCAGCGTTCCTTTTCAACCAGGCGCGGGCCAAACTTCGCCGTCATGTCTTCGGCCGCGCTCTCTTTGATCTTTTCCTGGATCGACGCGTGAATCGCCTGGGCCTGGCCGGGCACCGTGAAGGCCGCCAAACCCGCGGTTGGATCCTCCGGCGGCTTCACCGCGATCGGTCCCAGCCGCTCGGCGAGGGCCCCAGCGATCTCTTTCGTGTGACGAGACGCCCACACGCCCGACGTGTTGATGCATCCGCGGCCGCTGTTGACATAAATGCCCTCAACGATGAGATCGATGTATTTTTCCCAATCGTCCACCGCGTCGTCACCGAGCAGGACTTTGCTAAAGCCGGGTCCATGGACTTGCACGCGCGGGTTGCCCTCGTAACGCTTGACCGTTTCTGTGCTGCCAAAAATCTTCGTCCGGTGAACGCGGCTCACCACTTCGGCGCCCATTTCTGCGGCCCCAGGATAAATGCTGATGGCCTCACGCGGCACGCCCGCCTCCCAAAACGCCGCCGCCATCCGATACGGTGTCCACGGCTCCTGCGGGCCGGGTTTCAGCACGAGACCAACTTGCATCGGGATGACCGGGAGCCAGAGCGTGTGGACGCCGGGCGAGTTCGACGGCAGCACCAGTCCAAGCACCGGGGACTGCGCTTGATAACTCACCATCACGCCACGTGACTCCATGCCGTACCCACGCGAAAGAATTTCCAGGTCCAATCCCCGCGTCAGGCAATCCAGGATGCGATCCATGTTCGAGAGAACGAAATGGTTTTTTGCCATGTTCGCTTTGCACATGTGCTCGGGCAGGCCGGTCGAAGCCGATTGCTGGCGCACGAAATCGGCGGGCGACTGCACGCCATCGCCCATCGGCAAGGTCGCGTCCTGGTAAAGGTCGGCCGCTTTTTTCATCAGGGTGATGAGGTCGCGGCAGGGAATCTCGCAGAGCACGTCCCGGGCGCGCTGAGCCTGGCGAATATCTTTGGCGAGCAGACCGGGAATGGCCTGGCTGACCTTGGCGAGGGTTTCGCCCGTTGAGAAGTGAACGACGCTATCCACTTCAAGGCTCGAGTACGGACGGCCCCAGCGCAGCACGGGAATGTTTAGCATAAGCTTAGGGTGCCGTCCGTCAGCCAGGATTCAACCAAAATCCCCATTGTCCGGAGCCCGGATGAGTTTGCTGGAAAAATGACCGCGACAGCCGGTGGGTTTGAGGTTGGAGATTATAGCCCAAACCAGCGGGCGCGGCGGCTGGAACCGAAATGCTCCTTGTCGGCGCGTAACGCAACCGACGGTTCATAATACTTCCCAACCGGGTGATCGGGGTTGGAGAAAAAGTCCACATCAACACGACCGATCCGTCCGCCGCCGAATTCGATGTAGCACGAGCCGGTCCCCGCGTGGGTCACGGGAATCTCCTGGTTCTGGAGCCGGGCAATCAGCGCCTTTGCAACCGCCCGCGCAGCGCCCTCGGCGAAAACGCCGGCTTTCGGCGTCCCCTGTCGGGCGCAATCGCCGACGGCGTAAACGTCGGGGAAGCGCGTCTCAAGCGTCTTGGGCTTTACCGGCACGTAGCCGTCCTCGGTCATGCCGCTTTCCTCGAGCATCTTCGGGGCGCGGATAGCCGGGACGCCAAGGAAAAGGTCGTAAGGAAACTCGCGGCCATCGTCGAGGGTGACGACCCTGCGCTGCGTATCGACTGATTTCATTTCACGGTCGGCGACGAACGTAATGTTCCGCTCCGCGAAGGCGGCGAGCAGCGCCCGCGAGGTTTCGGGCGAGGGGGGAATAGGAACTTCGAGCGGGAGGATGAGCGTGATGTCACACGCGCTGCGGATACCGCGAGTCGTAAGGTAATCGTGCATCATCAGCGCCGCTTCGCTGGGCGCCGGCGGGCATTTGAAGGGCGCTCCCCCGACGGCGATGAGAACGCGGCCTTTGGTGAACGTAGGGAGGACTTTACTCAGCCGTGTGGCGCCCTCTAGTGTGTAGAACTCAGTGGCATCCGCCATCCCCGGCGTGGCGGCAAAATGGTAGTCGGCTCCGAGCGCGACGACCAGGAAGTCTGCCTCATAGGTGCCGCGATCAGTCTTGACGCGCTTGGCGATGGGATCGATCGATGAGATCGTTTCCTGAAGAAACCGCACGCCGGGCTTCACGAATTTCTTATAGGGCAGTCGCACCGCGTCGGGCTTAGCGTGCCCGAACATCACATCGAGTTTCGAAAAGCCGAAATAGAAGGAGTCGTTCTTGTCAATCAGCGTCACTTCGACTTTGTCGCCCAACGCCTCCGAAAGCAGGGTGGTGAGTTCGAGCCCGCCGAAGCCGGCGCCAAGAACAAGGATGCGCTTTTTCATAGATGGGTTTTAAGTTGGTTCGATTCGTGTCATGAGCCTATCTTCTCGACATCCGCTTTGTATACTATTTTTGTCTGTCGAATGGAGCACGTTACAGCGATAGAAAGGTTAACGATGGAAAGCGGAGCAAAAGCGAAAACTCGAGGCTCCTCGGCCGGTTTTAGCGTTTTAACACCTTAACCTGTGAACGACGTGCTCTTCCTCCGCACGTCTGTTCTCTTGTAATTCCGGGACGGCCCCTTACTATGCCTAATATGGATCATAAGTCGCGGGTGTACGACAATGTATTCGAAATGCTCCCCAACGAGGAGAATCCCTCGCCCATGGTCCGCCTCAACCGCCTCAATTCGGCTCCCGATTTTCCCCTGTACGCCAAACTGGAGTGGCTGAACCCGTTCGGCTCGGTCAAGGACCGCGCTGCGTGGGCGATGCTTTGCGAACTGGAATCGAAAAAGGAAATCGGCGGCCAGCGCGGCATTGTCGAGCCGACCTCCGGCAACACCGGCATCAGCCTCGCCGCGATGGCGCGCGCCCGCGGGTATCACATGCGGGCGGTCGTCCCCAACAAAGTCCCGCTGGAGAAGAAAATCCTGCTGAAAATCGCCGGGGCGGAACTGGACGTAATCACGGATGAGCTTTGCCCGGCGCCGGGCCTGGGCGAAGGCTCGATTAATATTGCCAAGACGCACGCCAAGGCCTCCAGCCACAAATATGCGATGCCGAATCAGTACGAAAACGAGCGGAACGTGGAAGCCCATTTTCGCACGACTGGTCCCGAAATCTGGCGGCAAACCGCCGGCAAAATCACCCATTTGTTCGTCTCACTCGGCACCTGCGGCACCGTCACCGGCACTGGGCGTTTCCTGCGCACACAAAAGCCCGATTTAAAGATCATCGCCGTTCAGCCCACCGAAGGCCATGACGTGCCCGGCTTGCGCAACGTCGCGCAGCTCGAGGTTTCCAAATTATTTGATCGTTCGCTGATCGATGACATTTTGGAGATCGATTTTAAAATCGCTTACGAACGCGCCTTGCAGCTTTGCCAGAACGAGGGACTGTTGGCGGGGCCCAGCTCGGGCCTCATCCTCGAGGGCGCGCTGCGAATTGTGAACCGTGACAAAAACGGGTTCGGCGTGATGGTCTTTCCCGACAATATTTTTAAATACACATCCAACATGGTGAAACATATCCCCGGCCTGGCCGCCGGGACCACTGTTTGACTCATAAGCAACCGAGAAAGGAACAGCACATGGCACGTTATGCACATCCCGAAACCCTCGTCGACACTGATTGGGTCAAGGCGAATCTTGGCAAGCCGGGCCTCAAATTGGTTGAAATCGACGTCGATACCAAAGCCTACGAAGCCGGCCACATCCCGGGCGCCGTCGGCTTCAACTGGCAAACCCAGCTCCAGGACCAGCTTCGGCGCGACATCATCAGCCGTGACGCTTTCGAAAAACTCGTCGGCGGTGCGGGCATTTCCCCCAACGACACCGTGATTCTATACGGAGACAATAATAATTGGTTCGCCGCCTACGGTTTTTGGCTTTTCAAGATGTACGGCCACAAAGAGGTGCGCCTGATGAACGGCGGCCGGGTCAAGTGGTTGAATGAAAGTGATAAACCGATGACTACTGAAGTCCCGAAAGTCACGCCCGCGGCTTATCGCGTCACCGAACCCCATCTGGAGCTCCGCGCGATGTTGCCCCAGGTTTTTGAGGCGCAAAAAGGCAACTGGAATTTCGTCGATGTCCGCAGCCCGGACGAGTTCAGCGGAAAAGTCATCGCCCCTCCCGGTATGTCTGAGACTGCGCAGCGCGGCGGCCATATCCCGGGCGCAAAGAGCATCCCCTGGAGCACGGCCGTCAATCCCGATGGCACCTTCAAAGCCCCCGAAGAACTGGAAAAAATCTATCTGCAACAAAAAGGCATCGATCCCAACCGGGATACCATTGCCTATTGCCGCATCGGTGAGCGCTCGAGCCACACCTGGTTCGTGCTCACCTATCTGCTCGGTCTCAAGAATGTTAAGAACTACGACGGCAGCTGGACTGAGTACGGCAATGTCGTCGGCGCCCCCATTGAGAAGGGCTGAGCTCAGGCTCAGGGGTCGCTTTGGTTGTTACCGGCGGGGCAAGGCTCGTTGGTCGGTCGCGCAGATTTCTTCGCGAATCGCCGATCTAGTAGGCACACGAACTTTCCTATTGCTTTCCAATATGAGGTAGGTTAACCTCTGTCCCATGAGCACCAAGCCTGATGTTTGGCAAGGGACATTGGCGCTGATGATCTTGAAAACTCTGGAACGCACCGGGCCTTTGCATGGGTACGGTATTGCGCGCAGGATCGAGCAAACCAGTGCCGACCTCTTGTCCGTCAATTACGGCACACTTTATCCGGCCCTGCTCAAACTCGAACAGGAGGGATACATCAGTTCTGCGTGGGGCATTTCGGATAACAACCGAAAGGCGAAGTATTACCAGCTGACCCGTGCGGGCAGGAGGCAGATCGAAAAGGAAACGCAGGAGTGGGAACAGATGGCCGCCATTCTGGCTCGTTTCCTTAAACCAAAAATCGCGTGAACAACAACTGTTTCCATAATAAGGCGGATTTGAATCGATCTCCTATGGGATTCCAATATCAAAAGCATTCGCCAAAGAAATGGGCCCTTGCGGATCCAATTGCCGGCTCAAAGGCGTTAGCTGGAACCTATCTCATAAATGGTCGGGCCCGCTCGCCGAGCAGGCCGCTTGATAATCCCGCGCGAAAACGGGCGGCTCTGGGCGGTCCCGCGCGCGTAAAATGAACTCGAGGAAACGGGAATGAAACCAAGCGATAATTGCGATTGCACCAAAGGTCACGCATGAGAAAGCTGCGAGGCTGGATTCTGAGGTTGGGTGGCTTGTTCAACAAACCCCACAGAGACCGGGAACTCGAGGATGAGCTCGAGACTCATCTTCAGATGCACATCGAAGACAACCTTCGGCTGGGAATGTTGCCCGACGAGGCGCGTCGGCAGGCGATCATCCAGTTAGGAGGGATCGAATCGACGAAGGAGGCTTACCGAGACCAACGCGGCCTGCCCGTGCTGGAAACGTTCTGGCAGGACCTTCGATATGGCGCCCGTCAATTGCGCACGCATCCAGGCTTCACCGCTCTAGCCGTGTTCACCCTCGCACTGGGAATCGGTGCAAATGCGGTCGTCTTCAGCGTTGCCCGAACGGTACTACTTAGGCCTTTGGGTTTCGATGGCGAGGATCGCTTGATGTGGATTCGACTACGGAACACCCAGACCGGCGCCGAAGAGGACCAGCTTTCCTGGCAGGACATGCAAGACATTCGAACATCCAGCCAGAGTTTCGAGTCCGTCGCGACATTCGCTTCGGGCGCGATCTGGGAAGAGGGTGATCAAGGCTACGAAGTTTCGGCATTGCGCGTCACGCCCAGCCTGGTTGATACGCTGCGACTGCGCCCAGCGTTGGGACGAATGTTTTCTCCGTCTGATTCAGCGGCCGGAGACGAGTCGGTGGTGCTCATCAGCCACGAACTGTGGCAATCGCGGTTTGTCGGGAATCCCGGCGTGCTGGGTCAAACCGTGCGGCTAGACCAGAAGGTGCGTACCATTGTGGGCGTGCTCCCGTCCGGGCTCCGCTTCCCTCTCGAACGCTCACCCGCGCTGGGAACCGGCACTATCTTGAAGGCGGAGCACCAGTCGTTCTGGCTTCCGATGGGCGAACCTCGCGGCGAAGACCGAACCTCGCGAGGCGCGAGAATGTTCCCCGCGGTGGGCCGGCTGAAATCTGGCGTGACCGAGGAAATGGCGCGGGCCGAACTGGATGCGCTCGGAAAGCGCCTCGCCCTGGAGCACCCGGAGTGGAATCGAAACTGGAGCTTCAACGTCGTCAGCTTCCGCGATCAGATTCACGGACGGACGCGACCGGGCATTCCCCTGCTGGCTGCAGCCGTCGTTGGGGTGTTGCTCATCTGCTGCGTCAACCTCGCCAATCTTCTGCTCGCGCGCGGCGTGACGCGGCAGCGGGAACTCGCCATTCGCGTCGCGCTCGGCGCCGGACGCGGGCGCCTCGTTCGGGCATTCATGATGGAAAGCCTGCTACTGGCGCTGCTCGGCGGCGCGGCGGGCATTGCGCTCGCCGCCGGCGCACTTCGGATCATTCACAACCTGGCCTACGCCAGCGTGCCGTTCATCCGCGAGGCGGACGTGGATGGATTAGTCATCGCGTTTACGGCCGGTGTTTCGTTGCTGACGGCGCTGGTGTTTGGGTTATTGCCGGCATTGCGCCAGTCTGGCGCAAACTCAGCGGAATCGTTGCACACCGGCAGGCGCCTGACGGGCAGACCACAGATTCGGGCATGGCAGCAGGGCTTGCTGGTTGGTCAGATTGCAGTCGTGCTCGTGCTACTGACCTCCGCCGGATTGTTGCTGGAAAGCTTCCGTCGGTTGGTCGGCCAGGAACTTGGATACCGGCCGCAGTCGGTCTTCACGATAGACCTGAGTACGCACGGACCGTTCGACACAAACGGCGATGTCTGCCGCATGTATCGGGCTTTGCGTCAGCATCTGGCCGCACTGCCGGGCGTCGAGGCGGTGGGCACGATTTCCTCCCTGCCCCTAACCGGCAAATGGACTTTTAACGAACGACCACAGATCGTCGGGCAACCCGTGCCCGAGGCGGACCGTGCATCAGTCGCAGCCACGTTTGTTGCGTTTGACTATTTTCAAGCGATGCGCATTCCGTTGCGAGAGGGGCGATTTTTCCGCGAGGACGAATTGAATGACGACGGCTACGGGCAAACCGTCATCCTCAATGAAGCGGCGGCCGCGCTTTTGTTTCCCGGTCGTTGGGCCCTCGGCGCCCGCTTCACCGTCGGTTCGAACCCGAATCGCATCCTCGAAGTGGTGGGCGTGGTAAAGGACACCCGCGACGTGCGGCTCGAGGAAAGACCGCAGCCGCGGTTCTACTGGCAATATGCTTTTGCAGGCGCGCAGGTTGTGGTGCGGGCACGGACTCCGGCTGCAGCGTTAATGCCAATGCTGCGTGAAGCGGTGACACAGACCGATGCCAGAGTCCGCATAGACGGCGTGCGCACAATGACAGAGATCGTTGCTTCGACTGTGGCCGACCGGCGCTTCCTGATGATTATGGTCACCACCTATGCGGCCGTGGCCTTGGGCATTGCAGCCGTCGGCATTTTTGGCGTGGTGACGTATCAGGTTGCTCAACGCCAAAATGAATTTGGCGTTCGCTTGGCCCTTGGTGCGAGCCCACGCGGGCTGCTGCGATCAGTTCTATTCGAGACAGGACGCCCCACATTAGTCGGCTTGACAATCGGGGGTGGGATCGTATGGGCGACCGACCGATTGCTGGCCCACCAACTGTACGGCGTATCAGCGCATAACCCATTCGTGCTGATGGCAGTCGGCGGCCTGTTGTCATGCGTCGCACTCGTCGCCAGTTTTGTTCCCGCGCTTCGCGCCAGCCAGGTCGAACCAATGGAGGCGCTTCGTCATGAGTAATTTCATGGGCAGACTTCGGGAAATGATTCAAAGGTTAGGAGGCTTGTTCAACAAGCCCCACAGGGACCGGGAGCTCGACGACGAGATCGAGAGCCATCTCCAGATGCACATCGAAGACAACCTTCGAACAGGAATGTTGCCCGAGGAGGCGCGACGGCAGGCGATGATCAAGTTGGGTGGCGTTGAGTCTATGAAGGAGTCTTATCGCGACCAGCGCGGCCTCCCGTGGTTGGAAACGCTCTGGTATGACCTTCGATATAGCGCCCGTCAATTGCGCAAGCATCCAGGGTTCACGGCTGTAGCTTTATTCACCCTCGCCCTGAGTATCGGGGCGAACACCTCGCTTTTCACCGCTATCGACCGGGTGATGTTTCGCCCTCTGCCTGTGCCGAAAGCAAGCCGCCTGGTCTTTCTCGCCAACGGTAAAGAGGAGACCTTTTCGTTTCCATTCTATGAACGATTGCGAGAGGGTGTAAGTTCATTGGCCGGTTGCGCGGCGGCACAATATCGGGTGCAGCCTCGCGAATGTATCGCCGGCGATTCCAAAGGTGAAGCAGAGGTGGTTTCTGGGCAGGGGGTAACGGGAAATTTTTTCGCTGTGCTGGATGTGGCTCCGATATTGGGGCGAACGTTTGTCGAAGAAGATGATCGCCGCGGTGCCGCCGAGCCTGTCGTCGTGATCAGTCACGCGTTATGGCGCCGGCGTTTTTCCTCCGACCCGGCGATTATCGGCCGTAAGATCCAGTTGGACAATGTCCCGGTTACCATTGTTGGCGTAATGCCATCCGGTTTTATAGGCTTCCAAACCGATGTCGGCCCTGACGTTTGGTGGCCGCTTCAGCTGGTCTCCCAAATGCAGCCGCTGGGTCACAGTCCCTTGGGTGAGGGCGTGTCATGGCTGGTGTTGTTTGGCCGGTTGCCCGATGGGACCAGCCCCGAGCAGGTGCAAGCCGAAGTAACTGTGTTCTTCCGGCGTCAGTTGGAAGATGAGATCGCCCAAAACCCCAATCGCCCGGCACCCGAACGCGAGCGCATTCTCAGCCAGTCCCTTGAATTGCGTCCAGGCAGAGCTGGCTACGTCAGCGGGCGGAGCGAGTTCCGCCAACCACTCCTGGTGCTCATGGCTGCTGTCGGCGTGGTTCTCTTAATCGCCTCGGTCAATATTGCTGGGCTGCTGCTGGCCCGCGGCAAGGCTCGCGAGCGGGAATTCTCGGTGCGCGCTTCGCTGGGAGCCGGCAGAAGCAGAATTGTGCGTCAGCTCGTCACTGAAAGCCTGCTGCTCGCCTTGATGGGAGGCGCTCTCGGCTTCCTCTTCGCTCGCGGGGGCACGGCATTTCTGGCCAATTTCCTCTCTCAGTCCGGCTCTCCTCTGAGCTTTGCGCCGGACAATCGCGCGCTGTCCTTTACGATTGCCGCCTCACTTATCACGGCCGCGATTTTTGGACTCGCTCCAGCCTGGCGATTAAGTCGGCTCGATTTGGTTACGGCAATGAAACACCAAGGCACTGCCGTCGCCGGGCCATCGCGCGCACGCCTGCAACCGCTGCTGGTCATCGGGCAAGTTGCTCTTTCGGTACTCTTGCTCGCTTTCGCCAGCCTTTTCGCGCGCACATTGAATAAGCTGCGCACGCTCGACTTCGGTTTTCATACCGAGCATCTCATCACGTTCTCAGTCGATCCGGGACGCTGGCGTCCCAATCCACTCCAGTCGGAAACATTGCAGCGCCGATTGTTGGCTGAATTGCAAACACTGCCAGGTATCCAGGCGGCATCCATTGGCGGCGCTGGCTTGCTAACTGGCAACGGCATCAGCATGGATGTCGACGTCGAGGACTACACCCCGGCACCGGGCGAGGAGATGCGAACCTGGGCCATTCTGGCCGGGCCGCAATTCTTCCCTACCATGCGTGTGCCGCTGCTCTGCGGGCGAGAGTTTACCCGCGCCGATGAGCCGCCAGTCACACCCGAAAACAAGGGCCAGCACGCAACCGTCGCAATTATTGGTGAGGCCATGGCCCATCGATTCTTCGGCACTGCCAACCCTGTCGGACGCCATTTCACAGTGAATAGTGAACCGAAGGTGCGCCTGGAAATTGTCGGGGTCGCCAAAGACACTCGGTACTCCAGAAACTTGCGCAACTCAATTCCGCTCCAGTTTTACATCCCGTATTTCGGCAGTGGAATCCGTATGCCCGCCACGTTCTATCTGCGCGCCGACCGTGATTCAGCCGCATTCGCCTCGGGGATCCAACGAATTATCGCCCGGGTCGAGCCGCGGCTGAAGATAAGAGAGCTGCATCCGATGAGTGAAATCATCGACCGCCTGCTGCTGCGCGAACGGATTATCGCCGAGCTCGGTGGGTTCTTCAGTGCCTTCGCGCTCCTGCTGACCGGCCTTGGTCTTTATGGCATCCTCGCCTTTCAAGTTGCCCAACGCACTCGCGACATTGGGGTTCGAATGGCCTTGGGTGCTACGCGGCGCAGCGTCCTGGCGCAGATCACGCGGCAAGGACTCGGTCTTGTCGCGTGCGGGACCATCATCGGCATCGGCTCGGCGCTCATTGCAACCAGATTCGTAGCGAGTTTGCTCTACGGAATTACGCCAGCGGATCCGATCTCTTACCTTGCCGTCACGGCGCTCCTCTTGAGTGTCTCCTTTCTCGCCGGCTGGTTTCCCGCCCGCCGCGCGGCCAACATCGATCCCATGGTGGCTCTCCGCTGTGAATAACCAATGCAGCCGGGAATTACCCTCCCGCCCGGAGTTGCGCGTAAAAGGTCCATTTCGATGTCCTGCCGGTGCGCTACGCCGACGTGCGCTCGGGTGTCGAAGGTATCATCTCGAGCAAATCGTCGTCGACGAAGGCCAAACCGTTCAGAAAGACGACCTGATTGCCCAGTTGATGGACCGAGACGTGCGGGCCGAATTGCAAAAGACTAAAGCCGCGATCCAGGAGGCGCAAGCCAAGCTTAAGCTGCTGGTGGCCGGGCCGAGGCAGGCGGAGATCCAACAGGCCGGAGGAGGTCAACGCCCCCGCCGTTTGAGCTGCCACGTTACTATGCGCGCCGCGGATGGACACGGTTGAAGACACGATGACTGGCGCGGCGAGTTGCCATCCAGTATCACGGCCGCCAGCCGACCATGAGCGATGGAGAGCCTGGGACCGGCTGGGTACCGGGCTGGATTACGCCAGCTCGGTTAAGAGCGACAGCCCGACCTTGCCCATCATTTTTTCATCAGTCCCTGCACCTCGAGCCAATCGGCGAACCGCTCGATCCAGTGATCGGTAGGAAGATTTTGCTTCCGCATGCCGAAACCGTGACCGCCCTTGGCGTACAAATGCAGTTCAGCAGGCTTCTTGGCGGCAATCCAGTCCCGGTAAAGCGCGAAACTATGCGCAGCCAAACCGAGTTGATCGTCGGTGGCCGCCAGGACAAACATCGGCGGCGCGTCAGCCGGAACACCGTTGGGTTTGGGCGCCCATTCGTATTGCGCATAAATGGGGGCTACGAAGTCCGGTCGAGTTTCGGGTGTGTAGTTAAAGGCCACCGAAGCTGTCACCGTGCCGCCGGCAGAGAAACCCATGATACCGATTCGATTCGGGTTGACGTTGTATTCCTTGGCATGCTGACGCACGTAACCAATTGCGGCTTTGCCATCGGCCATCGCCAACTTGATTACCGGCGCCACAACCGGGTCGAGGTCGGGTATTTTTGTGAGCTCAGTTGTCGGATCATCCGTCTTGCACTCGATCAGGCGATACTTAAGAACAAAACAGGTAACGCCCTTGTCGACGAGCCACCGGGCGACATCGAATCCTTCGCTGTCGATCGAGAGGGCAAAAAAGGCGCCCCCGGGACAAATGACGATGGCGGTTCCGTTAGCCTTGGAAGCTTCGGGCGCAAACAGAGTCAACGTCGGTTTGGCGACGTTGAACACGATGCGCGTGTTCCAGGAGTTGGTTCTGCTTTCCTTTTCTTCTTGTTTCCAGGTTTCCGAGCCGGGGGCAGCTCCGGGATAGAGTGGAATGACTTTGTCTTGAGACATTGCGGTTAACGCCCACAGTGAAAATAGGAGAGAGAAGATCGCACGCATAGCATTTGCCGGGCGATTGTTGGCCGCGGTTACTCCACTGTCAAGGTGCTGTGTGGCGACTCTCCATCGCGTTATCTCGTTGCGCCCTTTGTGTGTTGTCCGACGCTCTTGAAAGTTGGTCTCCCGGCTTGGCTCTGCGTTTGAAATCCAGTAGACTTTGCTGGAATCGAATGAAAGGTAATGCCGCAGATTCGTTCGGCGTAACCCGACGTGGGCTTGAGATTACTACCCACGCTGAAGCCGAACGCGTCGATCGTGAATTCTGGTGGTCGCGAACAGCCATCGAGCGTCTGCGGCATCTCGAGACTCTTCGGGAACTCAATTATGGACCCGAGGTCATTAACCAAAGACTTCAGAGAATTCTTACAGTGCTTAAACGCCCACGGCGTTGAGTTCCTTATAGTCGGTGGCCATGCTGTGGCTTTCCATGGCTACCCTCGCGCAACGGCTGACCTCGATGTCTGGATTGCGGTTACACCGGCTAACGTTCGGCTCGCTTTGGAGTGGCCGAAACAAAGACCTGGCGGATTTAGATCACTTGCCTCGAATTCTCAAGCGAACCCCGCAACCCCATGCACATCGTCGTCCTTGATGGCTACACTCTAAATCCTGGCGATTTGAGTTGGAGTGAATTGCAATTACTCGGCACTTGCGAGATTTATGATCGTACAGCTCCCGAGCAAGTACTGACCCGAGCCGCCGCTGCAGACCTCCTCTTGACCAATAAAGTATTGGTGGCGCGCGAGCACATTCTCAAGCTGCCTGAACTTAAATACATCGGCGTGCTCGCGACTGGGACCAACATTGTAGACCTCGATGCGGCTCGCGAGAGACAAATCCCGGTCACTAACGTGCCGGCCTATGGGACGCGTTCGGTCGCGCAAGCGACGATGGCGTTGCTGCTGGAATTGACACAACGCGTCGGGCATCACGCGGAAACCGTGCGGCAGGGACGTTGGACGCGTTCGCCTGATTGGTGTTACTGGGATGGCTCGTTGGTCGAGTTGGATGGGCTCACGATAGGCATTGTCGGCTTCGGCCGTATCGGCCAGGCCGTTGGCCAACTTGCCGGCGCCTTCGGCATGAAGATCCTCGTTTATAGTCCAACTCAGAAATCGCTTCCACAGTCTGCAAAATCGGTAAGCCTTGAAACAGTTTTTCGCGATAGCGACGTGGTCACCCTGCATTGTCCACTGACGCCACAAACACGTGGGTTAGTCAATGCGGAGCGGCTCGCGTCGATGAAATCCAGCGCCTTCCTGCTCAATACAAGTCGGGGTCTATTGGTTGACGAAGCTGCCTTGGCGCACGCTTTAAACTCCGGCCAAATTGCGGGCGCGGGCCTGGACGTATTGTCGGCTGAACCGCCGCCGGCAGCTAACCCGCTTCTGAGCGCCCGCAACTGCATCATTACTCCTCACCAGGCTTGGGGCACTCGCGCGGCGCGCGCACGCCTGATGAAAATTGCGGTGGAAAACGTTCGCGCGTTCGTGCAGGGAAAACCGCAAAACGTGGTGAATTAAGTATTCGGAAGGGCCGAGCTCGGCCTTCCGAACCTCAGCGTCAAGGCTTGGATTTTCCCCCAGCTTCCAGCATGTTGTGGGTTAATGCGACTGGTTCGAGACATTTATACGACGAAGATAGCTCTTAAGCAGCCGGTAATCTCGTTTGAGTTTTTTCCTCCCAAAACCGACGAGGGCGATCGCAACCTTCTCGAAAAGACCATCCCTGCGCTCCTGGCAACCAAGCCAGATTATTGTTCGGTGACCTATGGGGCCGGCGGGAGCACGCGCGATAAGACACTCATGATTGTCGAGCGAATCCAGCGCGAGCAAGGGTTAACCGCGGTCGCCCATTTAACCTGTGTCTGTGCGACACGAGAAGAAATCCGGGAGTTGCTCAGGCAAATCCGCGCGCTCGGTGTGCAAAACGTCC
Organism: Candidatus Limnocylindrales bacterium; assembly: GCA_035495315.1. Classification (GTDB taxonomy): domain Bacteria; phylum Verrucomicrobiota; class Verrucomicrobiia; order Limisphaerales; family UBA8199; genus DATJGF01. Next base: position 2,489 of record DATJGF010000120.1, on the reverse strand, counting down.
TGGCTTTGCGTGGTGATCCCCCGGGTGGCCGGCCGTTCCAGGTTACCCCCGGCGGTTTCGAATATTCCAACGAACTGGTTAGTTTTATCCGCGAGCAGGGCGACTTTTGCATTGGCGTTGCCGGTTTTCCCGAGGGGCATATTGCCTGCAAAGCCGGCAAGCATACCGATTGGAACTATCTAAAAAAGAAGATCGAGGCCGGAGCCGATTTTGTTCTCACGCAGTTGTTCTTCGATAATTGGGATTTTTACCAATTTCGCGATTACATGACTCAGAAACTGGGAATTAAGGTCCCACTGGTTCCCGGCATTATCCCAATCTTGAGCAGCTCGCAAATCAAGCGGTTTACCGCAATGTGCGGCGCGCGCGTTCCCGCTGAACTAGCAGCAAAACTCGACGAACTAGGCAACAACGATGAGGCAGTGACGGAATTCGGAATTGAATACGCCACCAGGCAGTGTAAAGACCTTTTAGCCAACGGTGCCCCCGGCATCCATTTTTACACGCTCAATAAAGCACGTTCCACCGTGCGGATTCTGCAGAATCTCGGATTGGCCTAGTTGCTGGCTAAAGGTCCCTCGTCGGAATTAGTTGTTTGTGCTTTTTCTGGGTTCTTTTCTTTGCCAAAACTGGGGTAATGAGCTACCTTGAGGCTGCAAGAATGGAAAAAGATTTGACCGTCGCACGTGCTCTGATGTCCTGCCCGAAATCAATTGGCTCATTTCTGACCTTCATCAACAAGAGCGTCCGCCGGCGTAAAGTTTTTTGGGTCACCGGTATAGTAGCAATCGGCGTTACCGCCGGGGCGGCCCTGGCCGGTGGGCGTGGTTTGCCAGCCCAGGATGGAGTTGGCAACTTCGGTCGAATCAACGAGACCCTTTACCGCGGCGCCCAACCGGACACCGTAGCGATTCAAACGCTGAAGCGGCTCGGCGTGAAAACGATCATCAATTTGCGAATGCCGGGCGACATTTGGAAAAAGGAAGCTGCGGAAGCCGAAGCCAATGGCATCACTTATACGAATATCGCTATGAAAGGGACTGGGCGGCCCAGCGATGAGCAGATTAAGACCGCCCTCGCGATTATCAAAGCCTCTCCGGGCCCGGTTTTTGTCCATTGCCGTTATGGATGCGACCGCACGGGGACGATTGTTGCTTGTTACCGGATTCAATACGACGGCTGGTCCGGCGAGACTGCTCTGGCCGAAGCCAAGCACTATGGAATGTCCTGGTTTGAACGAGGCATGCGCGCCTATGTGCTGGATTATGGCAAAAAATCTACTACCCCCGTTCTCAAGGCGAAACTGGTTGAGATGAGCAGCCAGAACTGAGGGTTTTCGCACTGCTGCAAGTTCTAGTTCTTCCTACGCTGTAAAAGCTTGTAACTGAAATAAGTTTTGCAGTTGCATGGCGCGATTCCTGCTCCCTCATATCTGGGGACGCCGCGACTCGTGTCGCGGCTAGCCAGATATATGTTGAATGCAGTTCCATTCAGTGGAACCCCTAAACTATCGCTAAGTGGGGCGAAAACACAAAGCTCGGCACAACATCCGCCTCCGGCCAATTTCAATGGCAAGAAGGTCCTGATTGTGGATGACAGTCAAATTATTCTTAAGACCCTTTCTAATCGATTGCGCGCGGAGGGTTATCACGTGCTCCCCGCCGCCGATGGGTCCACCGCTGTTAGTACGGTCCGTCAGGAGAGACCCGACCTCATTCTCCTGGACATCAATTTCCCGCCGGATGTGGCTCATGGCGGGGGTGTGGCGTGGGACGGATTCCTGGTTCTGAATTGGGTTCGCCGAATGGATGAAGCTGTCAACACGCCGGTGATCATCATTACCGGCGAAGATCCCAATAAACACAAAAATCGCTGCGTAGCGGCCGGAGTTGCAGATTTCTTTCAGAAACCAATTGATGGCGATGCGTTGGTTGCATCGATGCGCAGCCTCTTATTCCCCGGAGCGTTGCCAACCGGCCAGGGTACCGTATCCATGGGGCTGAAAAAAGTGCTCTTCGTCGATGACGAAAACGATTGGCGGTTCATGGCAACAATTTATTTGAAGGAATCCGGGTATGAAGTTTTGACTGCGAGTAACGGGGAGGAAGCGGCCTTGCAGGCGCAGAGCGCAAAACCCGACCTCATCTTATTGGATTTGCATTTGGCGGGAGAAAGCGGGTTGGATGTAATGAAGCTGTTGAAGCAAAAGACACCCCACGTCCCCATTCTCCTTTACACGGGTAGAGAGCATGATGAGGAGACCGTCAAGTTAATGCTGCGACAGGGCGCCTGCGGTTATCTCAGAAAAGGCACAATGGGCGAGATGCTGCATGCCATCCAAAGTGCAATCGGGGCCCCCAGTTGATTCGCTGATTCGGCAGCGCTTTGCCAAACCAACGCTGCACCATTAGCGACTTTTGTGCGCTTTGGAAATTCAAAGCGCAGCACCGGTGCCACGGCGTGAATAATTACCCTTCGGTTGCAGAAAA
>DATJGF010000119.1:0-182175 GCA_035495315.1 Candidatus Limnocylindrales bacterium | reverse complement strand
CCGCAGGGCCGATTTTCTAAACGCATTATTGAGGATGAGCATGGAAACCAACGTTGCAAATAATAACAATCACGATAGCAAAGAATTAAAAGGCAAGGTGTGCCTGGTCACCGGCGGAAGCCGCGGAATCGGGCGCGCGATCGTTAGTGCCATGGCCAATGCCGGTGCTGATGTTGCTTTCACCTATCAGAGTTCCAGGGAAGTAGCGGAGGCTCTGGCCAAAGCCATTGCCACGGAAAAAGGTGTCCGTTGTCGGGCATTTCAAGCAAACGTCGCGTCCGCCGACGAAATGCAGAATGTGATTAAGCAGGTTCTGGCGGAGTTTGGGCCAATCACAATCCTGGTCAACAATGCCGGGATAACTCGCGATAAGTCATTCCTGAAAATGACCAAAACCATGTGGGACGAAGTCATGAGCGTTAATCTGGACGGAGTATTCTACACGACTCAACTCGTCGCCCAGGATATGATTGGCGCGGGGTGGGGCAGAATTATTAACATCTCATCAATCGTGGGACAAACAGGCAACTTCGGTCAGGCCAACTACGCCGCTACCAAAGGCGCTGTTATCAGTCTTACGGAGAGCCTGGCCCGTGAATTGGCTCGCAAAGGCATTACGGTCAATGCAGTCGCTCCCGGGTTCATTGAAACCGATATGGTTCAGGGCATGCCCGAAACTGCCGTCAACCAGGTCAAGGCCATGACTCCAATGGGCCGTTTCGGTAAACCCGAGGAGATAGCCGATGCAGTGGTCTTTCTGGCCAGTCCGCGCGCGAGCTATGTCACCGGCCAGGTGTTGGGCGTCAATGGCGGTATGTATATGTGAGCTTCGGGGCGACTGGGGGGCCTGGCCCCCCCCCAGGTCCAAAGCTTTTATTTGCAGCCTGCGCGTCATCATTGGGCAAAAACCCCAATTGAAGGTTGGCGCGCAGATGTCAGAGTAGCCTTGCTCAGTATGCTTCATTGAGCGCAGTTCCGACTGGCTGCGCAGTGAAAACGGGCGGTTCGGCAACGCACCGCCCTTTCTGTCATGTGGTGCGCCTTTGCCCCCGGCGCGCGCGGGAATGGGAGAACGTTTATTATGATGGCGATAGCCCGATGGCTTGTCCGCGCAACGCTCGCGCTCTTGCTATTCGTACCAGCTTGCTCCGCATTAGTCGCTATTTCGCTCCTGGCAATGTACTCGGATCGGCGTTTACCCCAGTCTATCTGAAATAAACCTTTGTATTTTCGTGGACTTCGGCTGAGACGAGCAGTTCCTGCTGGGTGAGCCAGGCATACTCACCGTGCTGATCCTTTGGCAAAAGCGTCATATCCAGCGTCGCTCTGATTTCATACGCCAGCGTAATATAGTGAGTGCCAAAACCCTTTTTGGAGAAACGATTCGTACTATACATATGTTCATTAACTCCAAGAAATTTTGCGTGCTCCAGGGCAAACTCTGTCCCTAATTCTTCACGCGTTATCCGTCGAAAAGCAGCCGCGAGCGTTTCATTCTTAGTTATCCGGCCGCCCGGGACAAAAAACAGATCCTTGGCCGGTTCGTAGAGGCGGCGGCCTACCAAGACTCGGTCCTCCGAGGAATGCACCACAACGTCAATCGCGACCAGGGGAGTCAATCGGATTACATTCTCGAATTCCTCAGGGCTCATCCATTCACCTGGTTTAGGTTCGGACTTAATTGGATCGGTTGCATCGCGCATAAAAGGCAAGGTTAAGCGGGTGCTCAGCAATAGAACCAGAAAAATGAGCCAGAGTTTGCCAAGCCGCTGCGCTTGCGCTATAGCACCATTATGAAGTGCCCGCAAGTTTCCCACTCGGAATCCGGGCCCGGGGACCGCGTCGGCTTTTCGTTGCTTGAGTTGTTGCTGGTGGTGGTCATCATTCTCATTTTAACCACCTTGTATTGGAGTCCCAACCGGGCCAATCGGCAGATGGCCCTGCAAAGCGCTTGCCGGAACAACTTGCAAAAGATCTATATCGCGATGGAGATCTACGCCAACGATCACGGCGGCAAATTCCCGATCGTTGGTAACGCGCGAACTTCGGCCCAGGGCTTAGAACCGCTCGTGCCGCGCTACACTTCAGATACGTCCATTTTTGTCTGCCCGGGAAGCAGCGACTCAGCGCCGTCAGGACAATCCATTCGCAATCGGGCGATAAGCTATGCCTATTACATGGGCCGCGCGCCCACCAACCAGGAAGTCGTGATCACCGATCGCCAAGTCGATTCCCTCCAAAAAGCAGCCGGACAATTTGTCTTTTCCGCTAATGGCAAACCGCCCGGCAATAACCACCGCCAATTTGGGGGAAATTTCCTCTTTTGCGACGGGCGCGTCGAGGCAAGCTCGCCAAAAACATCCATTCCTCTTGGCCTCAGCGCGGGTGAGGTGTTACTCAATCCGTAAGAACGACATGAAAGTCCAATGTTCCTGCGGTGCGAAGTACGAATTTGAGATCACCCCGGCAATGGCCAGCCGTCCCGTGCAATTCATCTGCCCCGCCTGCGCACGGGATGCGTCCGACTTTGTCGACAGCCTCGTGCGTAACCAGCTCGGACAAAACGTCAAGCCCGCCGGAACCCCGGTCCTCGTCGCGGGGTCACTTAACCCACCGATGCCGCTCAGCCATCAACCGCGCCTCACCGTCGTGGCGAGCCCAGCTGCAACTGAGGTGGAATCTCTCCAAAGTCCCGCCCAAGCTGCTCCTGAAGGCCAGCCCTGTCTGAAACATCCGGGGCAGGTCGCGACGGGAAAATGCTATATCTGTTCAAAACCGATTTGCCCCAAATGCATGGAGCTCTTCGGCTATGTCTGCTCGCCTTTATGCAAGGCTAAAGCGGGTTCGCACGGTATCGAAATCCCGATTTACGAAGGTCAGAAATCGGTGAAAGAAGCGCGCATCTGGCGTAAGGTCGTCTGGCTCTCGAGCAGTGTTGGAGTGGTAGCTGCCGTCGCACTTGGCTTTTGGTTTTGGTATGCGTGGTTTGGCTCGATTCCCAAATCCGTCTTTTCAGTCCGATTCCCTGATATCGCCTATGCCGGTCAATCGGCGCTCTGCGGGGAGCGCAAAAGTCAGCTCGTATTTATCCATGGCAATATCCTGGCTCGTTACGACCTGAGCCGTAAAAGAGAAGTCTGGTCGGTAAACATAATCGACAGCAAGAAATTTACCGCGATGGCGGACGAACAGCTCAAGGCGATGCAACAACGCAACGTGCATCTGGCCGATCAAGGAGTTGAGGAGCTGCCACGGCTGCCCTCGTCTGACAAAATGATTGAGCAGCTCGAGAGGGCTGCGGAGGAAGAATTGGTCCTGCATGTCCGCGGCGAGAACATCTGGGTGGTCTCAGAGGGAAACCTGGTGCGTTACGACTGGAATAGCGGGAAACCCGCAAAGGAAATGGCAATTCAGGGCAGCGCCAGCGGGCTGATTGCGGCCGGTGATGAGCTGATGGCGGTGGACACCGACTCGGAGAAACCGACGGTCACCCACATCAACCTCGCCAACTGCGATACTCGAACTGAGCCCTTGACTGGAAGGGAACCAGGCACGAATGCTGGGCCTGGAGAGGTAAAGGGAAAAAAAAGTGAGTCGCCGGCGGGATTGCCAGTGGGCATGCCAGGGAGAGATTTAGGACGGCCGATGGACCCAGCGAAGGTGGCGCAACAGGCCCAACATATGTCGCTGCCAGCTCGGTTGGCATTGCCGGCGACAATCGCTAACTCTATGACTCAGGAGCGTTCCCTGGCGGCTTTGAATGGTGGTGGCCGCTCTACGCCTTCACCCGCCCTGCACCCGCAGGACCAGTTGAGTCGTTCACTCATCCCCTCCAAAGACGGTTTCATTGAGCTCTCGGTCACCCTCTTGGAGAGCCGGATTGTCGAAAGAAGCGCAATGAAACCCGCGACCGGAAAGTCCGCGCTGGATGGCAACCTCACTGCAGGGGCGAGCATGGATGCGGCCAGCGAGATGCTCAACGAGATGCAAAAGTCCCGCGGTGGTGACGTCGTGCAGGAAGATTTGAGCCGATACCGTGTTACGATTCGCCCGCCGCATGCTGAAGCCGAGTGGTCCGGCGAAGTCGTTGGCCCGCCCAGATTACTACCGCTGGAAACGGTGAACATCCTGGTCGCCAACAAAACGATCGTTGTTTTGGACAAGTCGGGAAAGAAAATGTGGGAAAGTTCTCTGGCCTTCAACATACCAGAAGGATTTGCCGCGGAGAACGGGATGGCGCCGTATGGTCTGGGCCCCTGCGTGGAACGGGGAGGTTCGCTCTATGTCTTCGACCAAGCGGTGTTGACTGTGTTTGATCTTAAGACGGGCAATGCGCGCTGGCGTCTGCCATCGGTGGGAATTACGGGCGTGTTTTTTGACGACCACGAGATGATGTACGTCAACACCACCACTGCCAGCCCCGAAAAGATCAAATATTCCCGTCAGATCGATCTGGCGCAGCAAGCCAGTTCTGTCGTCCTTAAGGTCGATTCACGTAATGGCCGGATCCTCTGGACCGCGCCTCAGTTAGGCCTGGTAAACTATGTCTCCGGCAAAATCGTCCTCACCGTCCAATCTTATCAGCCCGATGAGGAGGATTCTTCCACGCCCGATACCGGTTTCGAAACACCTCCGTATCTGAGAATTCGGCGATTAAACCCCGGCAATGGGCATGAGCTGTGGGAACACTTTCAGCAGCGTTGCCCGCTTGACATCGGCTTCGATAAAAGTCTGATTCGGCTCGTCTTTAAGAAGGAAGTGCAGGTCCTGAAATTCTTGGCGTTTTGATCCCCGGTATTGGGGTATTGGAAACCCATCACTCCGACACTCCATTACTGCATCACTCTTCCTTTGACCAGGCGAAGCACGCGTTGTATCGACCGAGGGATTTCATCCGGCCGGTGAGTCACATAGATAGCAGTCACTGTTTTCTCTCGCAGCAGTGTGTCCAAGATCTTCAGAAACAAACGTCGATGTGCCGCATCCAATCCCTGGCAAGGCTCGTCGAGAATCAGAAGGTGCGGCCTTTTCACAAGCGCGCGTGCCAAGAGCGCCATCCGCTGTTGGCCAAGAGATAGGGCGAAGAGCGGCGTATTAGCAAACTCGAGCATTTTGAACGCTTTCAGCCAACGGCGGACAGCCCGTCGCCGTGACGGCGCAGGCTGTTCAAACAGTCCAAGCGTTTCATAAAACCCGGAAGCGACTACCTCGAAACAACTCGCGGCGTTGTTGAAATGTAGGTGCAATTCGGGTGAAACACACCCAATCCGTCGTTTCATCTCCAAGATGGATTCTCCTGTGCCACGACGTTGGCCAAAGACCTCGACATCATTGACATAACCCTGTGGATTATCGCCCAGGATCAAGCTAAGCAAGGTCGACTTGCCCGCGCCATTTGGCCCCAGCAGCGACCAGCTTTCGCCCTTTCGCACCGTCCAACTCACCTTGTTCAGAATGATCGCCTCGCCATACTGGACCGTCACATCCTTTAGTACTACCAACGGTTTTGGCCGTGCGAGGTTGGCCCTTACCTTCGGGAGGACGAGCCCCGCGAGTCCCTGGTTTCTCGTGGAAAGGGGACTCGCGAGGCTCGTTCTTCCGAAGCCCCGACTGGGACGCAGCATCCGAGCGCGAGACCTGATGGCGACGATCTGACAGGCGTCGAGCTGAAGCACATGAGTGATGCCGCGAGGCAAGTCCTCAGGCCTTTGCGAAATCAGCAGGACCCGCAAAGCAGTACGCATGAGTTTGGCCAAAACCTGATGCAACCGTTTTCGGGCATAAATATCCAGACCCACGAATGGATCATCCAGAATAAGCAGCCGAAGTGGATGGCACAGAGCAGACGCAAGTTCGACTCGCTGGCGCTCACCGTTTGAGAGTGACAGCAATGTTCGGTCCCAAAACTGGCCGATTTCAAGCAGGCTCACCGCCCGGCGCAACCGCGCCTCGAATCGCCGCCGCGCCTGGTGGTGGGCGGCACTTACTTCGTAGGGGTTGACCTCCATCACGCGCTCATAGGCAAGAAAATCGCCCACCTGTAGGGCGCCTTCCTCTTCGATGCTGTTCCAGCGCGACTGGGCCACGGTACCATGGATTTCAGCTTTGCGGTCCTCGAACGAGACATGCCCTATGGCTTGCTCCGGTGCCAAACCAGCCGGCACCTGGAAGTGGTAACACAACTCGCCTCCAACCAGGGGCAGCAGGCCACGCAAGGCGTCGGCCAATAACGACTTGCCAGACCCGTTGGGTCCTACCACAGCCCAATGCTCGTTACGTCGGAATGTCCAGCAACTGCCGGCAAACACGAGATCATCGCCCAACCGGAAGGTGGCCTCGCGAAGAGTCAGAAACGGCGCGGCAGAATTCGAACGCGTCACAATCGCTGAATGTTTGCGGAGAACTCTGAACATTAACAGAAGGAAAGGACAAATTCCCAAAACAGCTATTGGCAAGTGCGCGGAAGGTGTTTTACCCAGACCTGTTGGCAAGTCAGCGACTTCCGCTTATCGTAGCGAGACGGGAGGAATCGGCGAGCGCGGCCTTTGCTTCCTCTCATTTTTCAGCACCAGGACGATTGAAATGAGGTCGTTTTCAAATTCGAGTTTTGCCCGAGCATTGCGGACGATTGCTCACGCAGTGTGCACTCATCCCAAGACTTTTCTCTATCCGCAAATTGTGCTGGCAATTTTTTGCGCATTATACACCGCAACTCACTTGCAGTTAGACATGGATCGCGACCACCTCATCGGGCCAAAGATGAAGTCGCATCGCATTTTTGTGGAATTTCAAAAGGAATTTCCGCATCAGGATGAACTAGTGGTCCTGGTGGAAAGCGGACATCAGGAACGGAACCGTGAGTTCATTGAACGATTGGCGGCGCGAGTCCGCCCGGCGACGAACCTCTTCAGCGATCTGTTCTATAAGGCTGATTTCACCACCCTTGGCCCAAAGGGCTTGCTCCTGGCTCCGACCCAGGACCTCCAGGAACTGTATCAGTCGTTACAGGAGGAGCTGCCATTTATCAAAGAATTCACCAACGCAACGAATCTGGTTTCCTTATTTGAGCAAATCAACACGACCTTCCGTACCGCGCCACAAGAAGCGACTCCGAATACCGAGCGATTAATAAAGGCTTTGCCATTTCTGCAGCGACTCGTCACCGAGGCGCGACAGAGTATGCTCCGCCCGGGCACACCAGCCCCACCGGAAATTGAAGCCTTGTTTGCCCCTGGACCGGACGCCGAGCAGAGCATTTATGTCACGTTGGATCGAGGGCGGATTTATCTGCTAACAGTACAACCGCGGCAATTGGAGGTTACCGAAACAGCAATCGAACGCTTGCGCCAATTCATCCGCGAAACCGAGGTCGAGGTGCCCGGGGTAGACGTCGGCCTGACCGGCAGCTTGGCACTCGATTTTGATGAGATGCGGCAGGCCGAGCACGATACGACCATCGCCAGCATCGCCGCGCTGCTGATTTGTTCGCTGATCTTCATCATCGCCTACCGCCAGCTCGGTCGGCCTCTCAAGGCGGCTGGATGCCTGTTGATTGGACTGGCTTATACCATGGGCTTTACCACGCTGGTTATTGGACATCTCAATATTCTCACGATCACCTTCGCCCCGATGCTGATCGGCCTGGCAATCGATTTCGGTATCCATTTCATCACGCGTTACGAGGAAGAAATGCGCAACGGCCGAAGCGTGGTCCAGGCGATTTGCCGTTCCTCTGTCTTCACTGGCCAGGGGATCGTCACCGGCGCTTTTACTACAGCGGCTGCCTTTCTGGCGATGGCCTTGACGCGGTTTAAAGGCATTCGTGAGATGGGCATCATCTCCGGAGGCGGCTTACTCCTGTGCCTGGTTCCGATGATGACCATGTTACCGGTGCTGCTAAGACGTGGACGGCAGAACTTGCGCGATCGCGAACTCGGTCACATCGGTGAAGGCCGGGTCCGCATCGAGACGTTATGGCTGGAGCATTCGGCGCTGGTGGTTGCAGGGACGCTGGTTCTTTGTCTCCTCGCGGTTTTTCAGTTTCCGCGTGTCCGTTTCGATTACAACCTCCTCCACCTGCAAGGCAAGGAAGAGGAAGCCGTCAGATATGAACAAAAACTGTTGCATGCGGGCGGCCGCGCGGCGATTTTTGCCGCTGTCATTGCTGACTCCCCGCCACAAGCCGAAGCTTACGAAAATCGAATCAAACGGCTGCCATCGGTCGAAACTGTCGAATCGGTCGCCGATTACTTTACTGAAGACCAAACCCGCAAATTGGAACTGGTTCGGGAAATTAAGCGCGAGCTAGCCCATATCGATTTTCCGCCGGTCGATTGCCGTCCCGTATCGCGTTCGGAATTGAGTGCGACCCTTTGGTACCTGATGGGTTATCTCGGGTTGGCAGCCACCGAGGCTGAAAAAGAAAGCCCTGCGATTGCAGCTCAACTGAGATCTTTGCGTCAGGCAATAAACAGTTGCCGTAAGGGCTTATTGAGCGAAAGCCGGCACAACGAGAATCAGCTCGAAGCGTTTCAACAGAGCCTGTTTGGAGCACTGCGCGCAATGTTTGACGCGCTCAAATCCCAGGACACCAGCCGCCCCTTGCGCCCGCAGGATTTGCCTCCAGCCCTGCGAGACCGGTTCATCGGCGTCTCTGGCAAATACTTGATTCAAGTCTACCCAAAAAAAGATATCTGGGATCACGCAAATCAAGAAGAGTTCCTCGGACAACTGGCCTCGGTGGTGCCTTCCGATCGCGTAACGGGAGCCCCCAGCGAAATCTACGAGTACACCACCCTGCTCAAAGTCAGCTACGAACAAGCGGCGTGGTATTCTCTAATTGCGATCGCACTGATGATCTTCCTGCATTTCCGCTCGCTGCTGGCCGTGGTACTATCGCTGCTACCTGTCGCCATTGGGAGCGTATGGCTCTTGGGATTTATGGGCCTAACCGGCGTTACTTTCAATCCCGCCAATGTCATGACCGTGCCTTTAGTAGTCGGCATCGGTGTAACCAATGGCATTCAGATCCTGAACCGGTTCGCCGAAGAGCGACGGCCGGGGATCTTCGCCAAAAGCACGGGAAAAGCGGTGCTGGTTTCGGGCCTGACTGCCATCACCGGATTCGGCACCCTGATTCTAGCGCAGCACCGTGGCATCCGCAGCCTTGGTGAGATGATGGCGGTGGGGATTGCTGCGTGCATGATCGCCGGCCTGACATTCTTGCCCGCGTTGCTCTGCTTGCTCATGGGGCATGGTTGGGTGATTGAAATACCGCACAGTCAAACCCCGGCGGGACAGGAATATTAGATCCAAGGGAGGTGTTGCTCAAATCACCTCTCGGAAGACCGCACTCCGCGAGGCACCAGAATTTCGCACAAAAAAGTCATTCTATTCTTGGGCCTCGCGGAGCTGCGCGGAGCTCGGCCTTCCGGTTGCATCCCAGATTCGTTATTCGTCATTCCTCATTCAGCTTTCGTTGCATAATCTGCCGGGACAAACCCCACGCCAATGCTGCAATGATACAGAAACCTCCCAATAATTGACCCCAGTGCAATTGCTCGTGCAGCCAGAGCGCGGCGATGGCAACACCAAATACCGATTGTGCGAAGACCGTCAGCGCCGCGACATTAACCGGACATTCACGGATGACGACGAACCAGATGGAATAGCCAATCGCCGTGCAAACCAGGGCCAACATGACCAGCAGCACCCAAGCCTGAGCCGAAAGTGCCCGAGCTGCATGGATGGTTGTCGAACCATCGATCAGAAGGTTTCCCACAGTGCCGGCCACGAGGGAGATGGCCAGCATTTTCATCACGCTCGCGCGCATCACTATCGGTTTACCTATGACTGAATATGCAGCTTCACACACAAATGAAGAGATAAAGATCAGGCTTGCCGTCAAACCCGCCCAGCGAAAATCTGCTCGCCAAACCCCATGCAGCAGCGCGACTCCACAGAATCCAAGCACCAAACCCATCCACCGCCGTGGTCCGATTCGTTCCCGAAGGAAAATTGCCGCGGCGACCGACGTGATGATCGGCTCGAAACCCATTAAAACAGAAGAATTACCCGCGGTGCCCAATTGGTTACCATAGACTTGCAAGCGCTGCCCAAGGACAAACAGCATTAGCCCCATGAGGCAACTGGCCACCCAATCGCGTCCCTGGGGAGTCGGACCAGGCAGCCAAGGCCAAGCAAACAGCAAAAAAAGTGCAGCCATTCCGAAACGCAATGTCACAATACCTCCGGTGGCTAAATCGGCGCCAATCAGCTTGTAGGCCGAATACACGGCGGCCCAGAAAAAGTTCATCACCAGCAGAATTATTAAATACGACGGTTTCACGTTCGTCTAACGGCGCAGAACAAAGCGGTTCGCCCGAAGAGTGGCAAGCCCCGATTTGGCGTGTGTCGGGCCATCGGCCAGTGTTATTATCCAAGCGTTTGCGAATTTGATGAAGAACTGGATTTGGTTGGTATTAGCAGCAGTGGTGGGAACAGGTGGATACTACGGCTGGGCCAATTGGTATAAAGCCCGGCAGACCACCGCCGTCCCGTCACGCGCGACCACGGCTATTGCAGAGTTGCGCGACATCAGTTTCGCAGTGAATGCCGCCGGCGAGATCGCGCCGGCAGAACAGGTTTCCGTTCGCCCGGAGATTAATGGCTTGCTGCTGACCTTGCCGGTCGATATTGGCGATCGCATCAAAAAGGATGACTTGCTCTTCAAACTCGACGATAGCGAACTCCAGCAGCAACGCGCCTCCAATCTCACCGACATCGAGAAGGCCAAACTCGGCGTGGAAAAAGCCGAGCGCGATTACAAACGGGCGAGACAATTGCTGCAGGACAAACTGATCTCCCAGGAGGTCTATGACGACACCAAGACCGCTTATGACCTAGCCAAGAATTCCTTGGAACGCGCCCAGAAAGACCTTTCTCTTACTGAAGAGCGCCTGACAAAAACCGAAGTACGCGCCCCCTTCGATTGCACGGTCTTGACCCGGCCGGTTTCAGTTGGCCAGGCCGTCTCCGGCTCCGGCGGATTTAATAGCGGGACTGAAGTTCTAACTATCGCCGATCTGAATTCGATGATCATCAATGCGCAGGTAAACCAGGCCGACGTCCCACGGCTGAAACCCGCCGAGGCTGTCGAGGTGACCGTCGAGGCAGTGCCTGGGCTTAAGGTGAATGGCCTGGTCGAGAGAATTTCACCGCAGGCGACCATTAAAAATAACATCAAAGGGTATCCCGCTCGCATCGTGCTGAAGAATGTTGACCCAAGAGTCCGCCCGGGCATGACTGCCAACGTCCGCATCCCAGTGGCCTCCGCGGCCAGTGTCACCGCAGTGCCGCTCGAAGCGGTGTTCACCGAAAAGAACCCGGACAGCGATCAAATGGAACGTTTTGTTTACGTGCAGCACGGAAACAGTTTTGAAAAACGCACTGTCAAGGTAGGGATCGCGGACTATTTCTATGCCGAGGTTCAGGAGGGGCTCTCGCCCGGTGACGTGGTCGCCCTCGAGGCGCCCAAAGAAGAACTCGAAAAAAATCGCCAATTAGCGAACCAACACGGACCCGGCGAGCCGGGGAGCAAACCCGCCGCTCCCGTCGCCGCGAGCCGAACGAATGCCACCGCTGGCGGGAGTTCTCCGCCACCGGCGGCTAAAACTATTCCCCCGGCGACTCAAACCAGCGGGCACACCAGTTCCGGGAGCTCCTGAGATCCGGTCAAACCCACTCGTCCGGCTATGGCTCTGGTTGAACTTCGAAACGTCAGCAAGATTTACCGCCTCGGCGAGGAGGAAATTCGCGCGCTGGACGACGTCACCCTCGACATCGATGAAGGCGAGTTCATCTCAATCATCGGCCCTTCCGGCAGCGGCAAATCGACTTTGATGCACATCCTCGGTTGTCTGGATTCGCCCAGCAAAGGCACAATCCAATTGGATGGGACGATGATCCACAATGCTTCCCCACGTGAATTGGCCGGCATTCGCAATCGGAAGATCGGGTTTGTTTTCCAGTTTTTCAATCTCTTGCCAAAGCTCAATGTCATGCAGAACGTTGAGCTGCCGATGATCTACAGCGGGATATCAAGCCGCGAACGCCGAGACCGCGCAATGGGGTCACTCGAGGCCGTCGGCATGGCAAACCGCGCGAAACATCGCCCAAGCCAGCTTTCCGGTGGCCAACAACAACGCGCCGCAATCGCCCGCGCCCTGGTCAACAATCCGCGAATTGTCTTTGCCGATGAGCCGACCGGCAATCTCGATTCCCATACCGGCGAGGCCATCCTGCAATTGTTCAGGAATTTGAGCCAACAGGGGCGCACGATTGTGCTGGTCACGCACGACCCGGAAATCGCCGCCGTTACACCGCGCCGGATCGAAATTCGTGACGGGAAAATCGCGGTAAAGGTCGACGTGACTCTCGCCGGTCTGAACCGGGGCACGTCAAACCGCGCCGGAACTGAAGCCGTAGCGACTACCAGCGTCACCGCACCTTCGGCGTAATGAAAAGTCTGCCGTCGAGCTTTTCTCCAGGAGAGATTCGCCCCGCCTCTGGTCAGTTGGGAATTACGATTCAGACCGGTTTGCGCGAAATCTGGGCTCACAAATTTCGCTCACTGCTCACCATGCTTGGCATCATTCTCGGAGTTTCCAGTCTGGTGGCTATGTCCGCACTGGTAGCCGGGATGGAGAAGGGGGCCAAAGAAGCACTGATTGCTATCGGCGGGTTGGAAAAAGTGCGCGTCGAAGCGCAGGAGATCCCAATCGCCCAGCGGTATTTATCCGATCAAGCCGTGGGCATCACCATTAACGACGTCTATGCGCTGAAACAGAGCGCCCCTTTGGTCACCCGCATTTCACCGGAGATGCGCCTGCCGGCTACCTTGTCGGCCAATGGCAAACGGTTTCGCCCCTGGAACTGCGTCGGCGTCTGGCCCGTCGCGCTCGAGATGAACGAGCACGTCATTGAGTACGGGCGAATGTTCAACGAGCTCGACGAAGAAGAAGCGCGCAGCGTTTGCGTAATCGGGATCGCCACGCGGGATGAATTGTGGGGCGCGCCGGAAAAACTCGGCTATGAAGTTAACCCCGTCGGCCAAACGGTCTTCGTCAATGGTGTCCCCTTTACCGTCATCGGCATGTTTCAACGCTACGAAAGCGAGCAGGACCGAAAGGCACGGGAATTGGCTAAGGCGCAGGGCAACCAAAAAGCCGGCGGCATTGCGCGCAATCGCGGCTGGGCCAGGCGTTCCGGCGGAGGTGCCTTCGCGTTCAAAAACCGCACGGTCTATTTTCCGTTGAACACCGTCTGGATGAAATTCCGCTCGGGCGCGACCTACGCCGCGCTGAACTCCGGCGGCAATACCGGCACGCCGACCGGCGCGACGGGTGACCCCCGGCTCTCGAGCCTGGAACTGAAGATTGCCAGCATCGACTTATTGCCCGAATCACTCCAGCAGGTGCGCAACGTGCTGATGAGTACACACCGCAGCATTGAAGATTTTACTTTCCGCACTCAGGAAGATTGGGCCGAACAAATTCATACCTTCATTCATAACGCCCGGATGAGCGGCGGCCTGATTGCCGGCATCAGCCTGCTGGTTGGCGGAATCGGTATTATGAATATTATGTTGGCCAGCATATCCGAACGTGTCCGCGAGATCGGCATTCGCAAATCCGTCGGCGCTGGGACCAGCGACATTTTCGTCCAAATCCTTGTCGAAGCGGTCGTGATTGCTTTGCTGGGAGGCTTGGTGGGCCTGGCGACCTCATTCGCACTCGTCAATTTGATCAGTTCGTTCTCGCCAACGGACAACGCACCCATTGTAAAAGTGGGAGCTCTCGCGGTAGCGTTCGCTTTCAGTGCACTAGTAGGAGTCTTAGCAGGAATTTTCCCGGCGATCAAAGCCGCGCGCCTCAACCCAATCCAGGCGCTCAGGTATGAATAGAAGCGGATCGAAAGCTGTTTCCTAGCGCCGCCCATGCACCTCCTGAACACCATCCTCGTCGGCCTGAAGGAAGTGTGGTCACACAAGTTCCGCTCTTTGTTGACAATGCTGGGAATCATTCTCGGGGTGGCGAGTCTGGTCGGCATGGCGGCGATCATTAAGGGCATGGAGAACGGAATGAAAGAGACCATGATCGCGATGGGAGGCGCCAACAAGGTCCTTTTGGAGGAAGAGGACGTGCCGCCTGAACAAGAGCACCTCGCCGACCAGGCTCCGGGTCGTACCATGGCGGACGTACAAGCCTTGCAGCGATGCACGCCTTTGCTGGGCTTAATTTCTCCCGAAATGGCTGTCTATGGCGCGACCATTTCGCGGGCGGACAAGATGGTGATACCTTCCGAAGCGGTCGGCGTCTCGCGGGCGGTCATTGATATGAACCTGCACACGCTGGAGTACGGCCGGTTTTTCAGCGATATGGACGAAGAAAACGCCAATGCGGTTTGTGTTATTGGCACGGGGATCCGTGACGAACTGTTCGGCGATCCGGCCAAAATCGGCCGAGAGATCGTCCCGATTGGAGAAGTCATCAACATCAACGGCCAGCCTTTTACGATCATCGGGATGTTCACCCGGTACGAAGGTGAGCAGGAGAAAAAGGAGCGCGAGCTCGCAAAACTGCAGCCCAAGGGACCCCAAATCGGGCCGGCACGCCGCAAAGGATGGGGACGGGGCAACTGGGCATTTTGGCGGAAGAATTACACGCTTTACATGCCGCTTGCTACCGCCTGGATGCGCTTTCGCGCGGCGACCAGCAATAACGGAGCCCCGGACAACCGGCTTTCAGATATCGATCTCAAGGTCAAAAATCTCGACCAACTCGAGCCGGCTCTGCAACAGGCACGCAACGTCTTGATGCTGACACATCGGGGTATCGAGGACTTCGGCTTTCGCACGCAGGAGAATCAACTCGAAAGCATCAATCAGCAGATTCATAACGCGCGCATGAGCGGCGGCATCATCGCCGCAATCAGTTTAATCGTCGGCGGCATCGGCATCATGAACATCATGTTTGCCAGCATCAATGAGCGCATCCGGGAGATCGGCATCTGCAAAGCGGTCGGAGCTACCGGATTTGCCATTTTTATAACCGTGCTGATTGAGAGCGTTGTGATTGCTCTGCTGGGTGCAGCTCTGGGTGTCGCGGCCTCGTTTGGGTTCGTGAAGATTCTTGAGAACGTCAGCCCCGTCGCAAATTCTCCAGTAGTCACGCCTTTCGCGATGATGATTGCCGTCGCCTTCAGCGCCGCCGTCGGTATCGTCGCCGGTCTTTTTCCCGCTGTCAAAGCCGCGCGACTCGACCCCATCCAGGCGCTGAGATACGAGTAAGGGCCAGTCGAATGCCTTTTTTAGAATCAGTCGAGGCTAAACTTCGTTCAGTTGAAACGGAGAAAGCGATAGACTCATTTGAACAGGCTCTGAAGGTCTTACGCACCCTAGGAATTGACGACTTCGGTTTCGTATTCATGTCGATGCCGAACCCGCAATTCCCAAAGCTCTCCCGGTTGCTGCCGCGAATGGCGGCGGAGACTGTTCAATTAAGCTGGACCGGAAGCAGCGGCGTCACCTTGCTGCGACAAACGTGCTCGTTCGTACGAGCCCTGACTTACAATTACGCAAAGTGGACGCTCAAACCTTTAGACGGAGCCTCGATTCTGGATTTTGGGTGTGGTTATGGAAGGATCGCCCGCTTAATGTATTATTTTACAGACCCGTCTCGACTAGTAGGCGTAGACCCTTGGGATAGATCGATCGCAATCTGTCGCGAAGATCGGCTCGCTGGCGAATTTGCGCAGTCGTCATACCTGCCGACGAGTTTGCCGGTTGGGGACAGGAAGTTCGACCTCATCTATGCCTTTTCAGTCTTCACGCATTTATCTGAGCGCGCCACCAATATGTGCCTGTCGGTTTTGGCAAAATATCTTCAGCCGGACGGCCTCCTGGTAATCACGATTCGCCCGATTGAATACTGGCACCACCACGCGGCGGTTGAAAAGATAGATTCCGTACAAAGAGAGATCAGCTTGCACCGGGAAAAGGGCTTCGCGTTTCTGCCTCACAATCGCACCGCAGTTGATGGCGACATCACCTATGGTGATACTTCTCTTACACTCGAGTGGTTATCACAGAAGGCACCATTTTTTTCCGTGAGAGGAGTCGATCGTTCGCTGGACGATCCCCTTCAGCAGTATGTCTTTCTCCAGCACGCCTCTGCGAAGAAGCTCGCCGAAGTTTAACACCACGTCCTGAAACGAAACCGCCGCCTGAGCTCCTCAGACGCTTCTGTGAGTCGCTTCACGCTAATCGGTTTCGAGCTGCCACCTGCCAACTGCCGGTCGGTTGGCCATTCTTAATCACAATCGCGACCGAATGCAGCGCTACTGTCGGGCAAACGTGCCAAGGTATGCCGTAGAGGCAATCCCCGACCCGAAACTCAACGCTGCGGCTGGTTTCCACAACCAGGTGTTCTTCGCTGTGCGAAACGGCCCGAGCGTCCTCCAAATCGAGTAGCACTACACGCGGGTGTGGCATTTCGGAGGCTACCGCTTTGTGGCCGAGATCGAGGCAGAGTCGATTGGGGCCAGGTTTGCTGATCACGCGAGTAAAGAGGAGGGCGGCCGGTTTGAAGTTCAAATCCGGCAGTTTCGTTGCATATCCGGCATCCCAGAAGACACACGTGCCAGGGCTGCACTCAACATCAGGCCGGCTCGCATGAATTGGAAAAGTAGGTGAACCGCCCACAACCAACCGAGGAACGCCCAAGCCCTGTTCGATCAACTCCCGCCGGAATGATGCAACCGGAGTAAACGCCGTCGCACAGACAGAACTGCGCTTGCTGAGATCAGTGTCTCCAATGTGCCCATCATAGGCATGCAAGCCTCCCGGTACGAGCCCTGGCAAGGAGGCGATCAGCTTATAAAGCTGCGCTGCATGCGACCCGACTGGCACGCCGGTCCGGTGTTGCCCTAAATCAATGTCCAGAAGGACTTCGAGTCCGCGCTTTGATGTGGTCCCGAAACCTGCGTCTTTGACAGCCCTGGAAAGCTCACGAATGGCGCTTGCGTCATCGCCGATCACGGAGAAACTCGTCTTGGGAAAGGTATGCACGAGGTGCAGGAAACGATTAATGGCGGGTCCTACGAGTTGATACGCTACCAGTAGATCCGGCACGGCGCAGCGTGCTGCCAGCTCGGCTTCGGCAAGCGTCGCGCATTTGAATTTGCGTATCCCCATCGCGAGTTGCAGCTCAATCGGCTCGCGCATTTTATGCGTCTTGATATGCGGACGCAGCCGCTCCGGGCGGCCGGCGATGGCCAGCATCTCCCGTACATTGTGTTCCACTCGCTCGAGGTAAATCAGCAGCGATGGGGAAGAGATAGTGGACTCTTCAGCCAGTTTGAACCAGTTCTGGGTCTCTGCGCTCATCCAGTGTTATCCTGGCATTATTTCAACCCAAATACCGCTTCAATCTCTACCGCGATATTGTTCGGTAGCGAGCTCATTCCCACTGCACTCCGTGCGCCAACACCTTTATCCGCTCCCCAGACCTCCGCAAACAACTCACTGCAGCCATTAATGACTTGCGGATGATCTCGAAATTCGGGCGTGCATTGGACCATGCCGAAAATCCGGATAACCCGCTCCACATTATCCAAACTCCCCAGGTGAGCGCGGAGCGTTGCCAAAATCGCTAGACCCGTTTGCCGCGCAGCATTCTTTCCTGCATTGACATCTAGATCGGCCCCGACCCTGCCCACCAGGAACGTGCCATCTGGCTTCAGTGGTCCATGCCCGGAGACATAGGCGAGCTTGTCGCAAGCAACCAGCGTTTTATAAACCGCAATCGGTTTGGGCGGCGGCGGCAGTTGGAGCTTGAGTTCGCTCAGACGAGCTTCGGCGTTCATGGATTCATTCGCTGAGGGTGGATTGTTGGGCTACACTATTTTTCGAAAACGATTTGGCAGCCATTTCCCTAGAAACCTGAAACCCTGTAAAACCCATCACCGGCAGGAGGATTGCGATCTTCATACTGGACCAGACCAGTCAGTGGAACGGCCAAACTGTCGAGTGTAATCCAACCGGAACTCAAGTTGGTGGACCGTTGGATCGAACAGAGCGAACCAGGCTCGCCAGAAAATAGAAGCAGGCGCCGGCCTGTTGAAGAGCTGATGCCAAGCTGATCCCGCGGGGGTAATGAAGGGTCGGATCTTACAGGGACAGCACTGACGACGTCAGCAACCGCAAACATATTCGCTTGATTCGACCCCACTACACTCATTTCAAGCACATTCGTAATGGTCGCGTCCAAGATGGCGGAACAAAGAAATTGCCATCGACCCGTGGGCAGGCCGGTAGAAAATGATACCGAAGCGACATTGGACGCGGCAGCAAACAGCCGGAAAAGAATGTTAGTCGCCGCATTCGTAATTGCGGGCACCTGCACGGACAAGTTATACAAGCCGGACAATGCAATCGGCAAAGCCCAGCGGACCTGGGCTGTCTCTTTTGAGCTCAACAGCGCAATTCTAGCATCAGTTCCCCACGCAGCATTGGTCGTCGAGATCCAGCTGCCTTGCATTTCAGAGTACCGCGAATCGAGATTATCCAGGTACAGATTATCGGGAAGAAATCGAAGAATGCGCGTGCCGACATTTCCTGCCAGGTCGGTGACCGCGATTCCGATTTTTGCAATTCTGTCGCGCCGCACCGGGAGAGTCACGGTCCACGTATTCACATCATTCGACACACAGAGCGAGCTGAAATTGGAATAATTCTCGAAGGCATCGCGGACGGCGACAAACGGCTGAGGCTGAAAAATCGCCTTATCCGTGCTGATGGTGAGACTAACACTCTCGCCCGACGAGTTCTCGGTCGCGTGGATTTGAGGGGTGGCCTGGTTGCCAATACCTTGCCACAACTGCATCGCCTCAACGGCTGTGCAATAATGGAAGCGCACGCCAGGATGGTTCGCTGCTGCACGGTCAATTAAAGCAGCGATCTTAGCGACGTTGGTAATAAAGTTCTCCGGCAGGTGGTTCCAAATACAGGCAACTTGATCAACTCCGTTCGAGGCCTGAGAAAAAATCTGATCCACATGCACTTGCAGCATGTTTTGCATTTTGATCGAACGGACATTCCAGCCGGGACTCTCGCCGGGGACCTGGTAATCGTTCGTCGAGGGGTGATATGGCACAAAGGCGGACGGCGCGTGGGACCAATCCTCCACACCGAAAATCGGCTCGTTGGTGTACCATGCCCTGTAAACGCCGTAATCGTCGTGGAAACAATACGGGATCAGCGCGTTCAGATACTCCTGCCAATCAGAATCCATGAAATGCCACCCGCTGCGAAATGACGCTGGAAATACCCCCTCCTCCAACAAATATTGCGCCAGGGTCACATCGAAATCCGCCCGGCATTCGTTAAACGTTCTCGATTGGTTCCAATAGAAGTTGCCGTCTCCGTTGTAGTCGCTCCAGAAATAGGTGTGATAATGCAGCGAGAGTTCGTCGCCGAACTGTCGGATCGCATCACCGTGGTACTTCTGCATCAAATGTAAAGTCATCGTATTGGCAAGTGGCACGTTCACATTGTCCGCGTCGCGATAAATGTTACCCCCCATCATCCACCAGGTAAATTTAATCGGCTGACCGGACGAATCTTGGTACTGCGCACGCCAGGCGGCGTCCATTACTTTGAACGAGGGATTGCCGGGCACGGTAAATGAATCCTGGCTATAGTGCGGGTGTCGCGTATAAACATCAACCGTCGTGCCTGCATTCCAAATCGCGGTATCCGAGCCGACGACAAAGTAGACTTGTCCAGGTTGCGCTTCGGTACGTAGACAAATCGCAAGGACGGCGATTAGGCTGTAGAACCGGACTCTTTCCAACTGAACCTGCCAGACCGGCCAAGAGCAACATGGGTTTCGGGGCACGCTCGAATCTTACCTCTTACACAATTGTTCGGCAATCTGCGCTGCGACGCCAATCCGCAATCGACTAACCTTCCGAGATCAAACAGACTTTTGTCCTCTCCCAGGAGCTTACTCGAACGCGCTCGAGACGGGAAATCCATCGAGATTTTTGGGCCGCGGTGCCCCCAGCAGCCATAACGCAGTCGCCGCCGTGTCATAAGTGACGACCGGCGCAGTGATCGTAAGGCCATGTTTGACACCGCAACCCCAGACAATCCACGGGATATTCATGTCCTCAGGGGTGGTTAGCCCGTGCGTCTTTTCGTGACCTCCATGGTCGGCGGTAATTATCACCACACTCTGGCCGGCGATGCCTGCCTCCCTAATCGCCTTAATAATCGCTCCAATTGCCGCATCGATGTTGGCGAATGCCTGGATTTGCTGCTTTGACCCCCAGCCAAAATCATGCCCTGCATCATCACAGTCTGTGAAATGAATGAAGCATAGGTTCGGCTTCTTCTGCTTTATATAAGCCGCCGCCGCTTGTGTAACGAACTTGGCATGCACCGTTCCCTCAGTTGTCGCCTTCTCCCCAGCAACGGCTTTGGTTATCGGTTCGGATTTGGCACTACGAAAGACAAAATCATCGACCGTGCCTGGCACCAGCAGATGCCGAAACTTTTCCTTTCCAACAAACATCGCCGTGGACAAATCGGCCGCTTTGGCCTCGGTAAAAATCGTCGGCACCCGGACCAGGCCATTGGTCGGAATCCAATCGTTCCAAAGAACATGATGCTTGTTCGGGGAGAACCCCGTCAGCATGGAGACGTGAGACGGAAGAGTTTTGCTGGGAATGATTGTTCTCGCCGTCCAGGTATGAGCACCTTCAGCCAGCAACCGGCTGACAACCGGCATCGGACTTTCCTGCATAACGGCCGGCTTTCCACCGTCCAAACTGATGATGAATACATGCTCGGCGTGCGGCCCTGCGAGGGCAGAAAACGCAAATAACCACGACCAGCAGAAAAGAGCCAACGGACGATACCAAGGACACATAAGGTGACAATCATGAAGGAAACCCCGCCAATAAACAAGTTGCGAACATGTGGAACCGCTCGCGTCAACTATAGCGGAACGCTTTGGAATACCCGGCGGCCGGATACCTCTATCTCCACATCTACCAGATACTTTTTGAGCGCGTTCAGGTCGGGGTCTAGGCCCAATCCGGGTTCTCCCGGCAACCGAATAAAGCCTTGCTCATCAGGCACAAGGCCAGTGGAGCAGAAATCACGCGCCAGGGACGACGGTTGCGCGGGATATTCGCACAAATCGTGGGCCTCCACTCCGGCGTACGGCTGCACTGACGCACTTAGCGCCAATGGGGTTGTGAAGGTGTGATTGACGAATTGGACCGCTTTGGCGACTGCGTAATCCGCAATCGCTTTGGCCGTCGTAATTCCCCCGACTCGTCCGGCATCGATTTGAACATAGCCGAGCCCGGCATAATCAATCATATTCATTGCCTGATGAAAATTGTGGCAACCTTCACCGCCGGCCAATTTCAGCCTGCCCGCTTTTGACGCGAGTTGGTGATAAGCCGTTAACGCGCCAGAAACGAACGGCTCTTCCAACCATAATGCATTGGCCGCATGCAAGGCTGGCAAGCGCGCAACGCCCATCCCTACATTGTCACCCCAGACGGTGCCAGCATCCACCAACAGCATCCGCTCTGGACCGAGTCCTTCTCGCGCCGCACGTACTTGCTCTGCATCTTCCTCAACCGTTCCGCGACCATAAGGTCCCCAGCCGAATTTCGCCGCTCGAAACCCGGCGCGTGCTACCTGCTGCGCCTTGTGCAATGTGCTCTGCGGATCATCACCAAACAATTGCGACGCATAAGCAATCTTTGGATAAGCTTTCTGATACCCGAGCAAACGATAAACCGGTTCGCCAAGCTTCTTGCCGAGCAGGTCCCACAGTGCGACATCGATTCCCGAAAGCGTGTGGTCCGTCTGCAACAGGTCAAAACTGTTGGCCCGCACCATCGCATTGATGCGTTGAATGTCCTCAGGTTCATCCAATCGCTGTCCAAGCACAGAGGCACTCAGTGGCTTGCATGCGCTGTGCGACATCGGGCAATTCCAACTGGCGATTGAAACCAACGGCGACGCCTCGCATTCACCCCAACCCGTGTAATCCCCCGCTCGAACTCTCACCAACAATGCGTCCTGGCTCCCATCCCCTACGTCTCGCACTTCGGGCATCGAGAGATAGAAAAAATCGACCGAGTCAATTTTCATCAGAATCCTAAGGAGAAGAGGGTCTGGGGGGGGAGGCTATTTTTCAGATTTGGTTTAAGCAAAGCCTTCTTCAGGCACGCATGGCGACGCATAGCAAAATAGGACCCCTCACCCCGACCCTCTCCCCTCAGGAGGGGAGAGGGAGAATCCATCTCGGCCAGAAAGTTACTCGAAGCGTTTCGCATCGCCATGATCAAACTGAGATTAGCCTTATTTTGGTTTACAGTAATTTAAAAGGTAATGGTCAAACCTCCGTCCACGGTGATTACCTGGCCAGTGATATACGTCGAATCCCGCCCGGCAAGAAACGCCGCCACTCCGGCGATCTCTTCCGGTCGACCCGCCCGCTTCAAAGGCAGGTGATGTCCTTCAACATAATTCTTCCGGAACCATTCCGTTTCCAACTCATTAACCCCATCCGGCCGGATGCTCATTTCGGTATCGACGAATCCTGGGGCGATCGCGTTCACCAGAATTCCCCGCGACGCCAATTCAACCGCCAGCACGCGGCAAAACTGATTCAGAGCCGCCTTGGCCATCGCGTAAGCGCTGGCGTTGGCTTCTGCGCATTCACCGTGGATCGATGTGATGTGTATCACCCGTCCGCCGGACGGCATCAAGGGCACTGCCACCCGCGTGATCCGAACTCCGCCCTCGAACATTGTATCAAACGGTCTTCGCCATTCATCGATCGGCGAACCAATCGCATTCGCTCCTTGGAAAACTCCTGCGCAATTGACCAGCACATCGACCCTGCCCCATCGAGCGCGTATTTCCTTTTCAATTCTCGCTATTACTTCCGGATCCGAGTAATCGCCCGCAGAAACCAAATGATCGCCGGGGGCTAAACTCGCAGCCAATTCCTTTAGCCGGGGTTCGCGACGCGCGTTGAGACATACGTCGAAGCCATCACCCGCAAATCGAACAGCCGTTGCCCGTCCAATACCCGAAGAGGCCCCGGTGACGATAAGTTTCGGCCTATTGTTCATCTGAAATTCGCCCCATCAAACATTCGCCTGCCCCGCGTAGATGCTAACCGCCGTTTCGAGGCTTTGCCCGGGCTGAAGTCGCGAGCACTGCCGTTTAGAGGCCGCCTCATTGACAGAAATCGGCATCGTCGTGCAGGGTTCCAGGATGACCGTGTAATGCCTGAGGAACCCGCCGTACGATGCAAAAATCCACGCGTATGGGAAAACCTTGCGATCGAAATGATAACCGAACTTGAGACCGGCGCCGGGGCGGCTCCAGGCGATTTCGCCGGCAGCCAAATCAGACAAATAAAAGAAATCCATCGTGCCGTCGCGCGCAGGAACAACATTCACTGCTGCTCCGTCGACCTTGGGCCACCCAAACGGAGCGATACTCTTTTGGCGCGAGTACGCCAGATCGACCACTTGACCCGTTCGCGCGGGGCACTCGATCAAATCCCCTGCTTCAACCGCAAGCGCCGCATGCAATTTCCACAGAAAATCGCGTGCCTCAGCCGTTGGATTGGAAATTCGATACCTGAACTCCAGATATGGCGCGTCCGACCGCAGCCACATTTCCCGTGCATAGGTTAATCCGCACTTGGGCAGGCGCCCCTCCAAAATCAGGCGCTCGCCGTTTTGTCGGTACGTCAGCGCCGTAGTCCAAAGCTCGCCATGGTCCGGGCAATCGACGCCATTGATCTTTTCCGGAATGTCGTTAGGCATCAATTCATCAATGCCGCCATAGAAATTTGGGTCGTATTCACTGCCCGCCGGCAGCGGCTGCAATCGCAGATTCCGGTTGCGCCATAGGAATTCGTAGCCAGTCTTTTTATCGACCAGACTGATCGTACGGCCGCCAATATCAGGCGCGACGTCGACTTTGAGGAAATCCGATTCCAGCCGCACGATGGGCACACCGTCGACGGAGAGCTGCTTTGCAAGACCCGACATAGGTTTGTTCTGCTACCAGAATTTGACGTACATGCCAACCAGGATCGCCCCAAGCAACATCCACCACAGCCACAGGTTTGCATACCACGGGTAAGATCGACTCGTCGTCAGCATTGAACGATCCCACAAATTGGCGTTTGGCTTCTCACGCACCAACATCAACGGCAACACCAGCGCTACCATTGCTCCCAGAACAATAAGTGCAATCGCGCTTGGGCTTATGGTGGCCACCCAAAGCGTCAGTCCGGTTCCAACGCATGCGGATACCGCCGCGCCCAATGACCACCTTGATGAACTCAGCGCGATCATGAAGACCAACGAGATCACCGCGCATGTCCCCGCAAACACCATCGGGTTCTCCAAATTCGCCGGCAAAAAATGCACCCCGTGATCGGCCAGAATTGCCTTAATCAGGATGAAAGGCACCGTCAGCAAGGAAAGCCACAAACAAAACAACGCCCCTCGTTCCTTCGCCGGTTTCCAAAGCGCGCCGGCCAGAAAAACTACCACCACCGGCGCAGCCATCGGGGCCAACACATCCTGAGCATAACGAAAGATGTTCTCCCACTTCATCACGATCGGTGCAAACAACGCCCCCACCAGTAACGCAATCGCACCCGACCACCGCCCAATACTCACCAATCGCGCTTCCGACCACTGCTTTCCTTTCCAGTCTTTAAAGAAATCCAGCGTCACCATCGTCGAGGTCGAATTCACCAGCCCCGAAACGGTGGACATGATGCCGCTAATAACCGCCGCGACGACCAGCCCCCGAAATCCCACCGGCACGACTGCCGCCACAACCGACGGATAAGCAACGTCCGGATTCTCGAGGCCCGGATTGAGGACTCGATAGATCATCCCGGGGAAACAGGTCGCAAACGGAATCAGCAGCTGCAATGCGGCGGAAAATAGAACCCCCATTTTGGCGTGCCATTCATCGCGCGCCGCCAGGCAACGCTGATTAATGTGCTGGTTGGTCGTATAATACCAGACATTCGTCGACAGCATCAGGGTCACTAAGGCTGTCCAGGGCACTTCGTGGTCGGCAGGCGTGAAGAGGTGCGCTCGCTGCCCCGACCCAAGCATCGCGCTGAAATCCCAATGGATTTTCGACAGCCCAGCAAAAAAAACATACAGGCCCCCACCCAAAAGGAGAATGCATTGCAGTGAACTCGTCCAGGCAACCGCCGTCAGGCCACCATAAACCGTGTACGCGCCCGTAATCAGCGCCAGGAGCCATACTGCCAGCAAACGATTAACGCCCCACATTTTTTCCAACGCAAAACCGCCGGTATAAAACACGAGGGCGAAATTCACCAAAACATACGTCGCGATCGTCAACCCGGCATAGAGCCGGCGGCAACGAACACCGAATCGGCGTTCCAGGTATTCGGGCATGGTCGCGACATTAGTCCGCACATAAAGCGGCACGAATACCCATAGCAGTAACGAAAGTCCTGGCCACACCAGCCATTCCCAATTCACCACCGGCATCCCCAGCTTGTAGGCATACCCGACCTCGCCGACGAATTGCTCGGAACTGATTCCCGCCGCCACGATCGAAAACCCAATCGCATACCACGGCAACCGGTTGTCGGCCCGAAAATACCCCTGCACCGAGGCGTGTTCTCTTCGTGAGGAAAGAAACCCAACTGCCACCACAAGCAGGAAATACCCAAAGCAAATGGCTAAGTCGGTTCCAGTGTACATCAGTTGGCGCAAACGGCTCGATTCACTTAGTCTTTGCCGGGAAGGAGGCAGGAAAAGACCAATTAGTCAATGACTCAATCACAGCCGTAGTGCGGTTCTCCTCGCCTGAGATTGTGATGCGTCTACGCCGCCCGGGAACTCAATTGACCGGCAGTCCCAAACGGAGTAAGCACCAGGAAGATGAAGAAACAATTCCTCCTCCTTGCGCTGCCGTTGCTGCTTTCCAACCAGCAATCATTCCAGGCAGCGGAAAGCGGGAATGTAGTCGTAGCCCCTCACGATCGGGATCTGGTCGTTTTGCAAGATGACAAACTGGTTTCCTACCAGGCCGCGCAGTTCCTGAAAGTCCCTTACATCATCCTTTACTACGGAGCGGGTTGGTGTCCGGATTGCCGTCGCTTCTCGCCCACCTTGGTGCAGGCATACAATCAACAGCCAAAAGACAGAAAACGATTTGAAGTCTTGCTGATCAGCCGGGATAAAACGGCCGACGGCATGCTGAAATTCATGAAAACGGAAAAGATGTCTTGGCCGGCGTTAGCCTTTGAAAAAGTGGAAAGCGCCCAGGACCTCAACAAATATTACTCAGGTCATGGCATCCCCTGTTTGAGTGTCATTAATCCAAACGGAAAACTTTTGCTCCAAAGCAAAAACGATCAGGACGCGACCGAGATCTTAAGCGATCTGCAGAAACTTCTCAAACAGACCGGCGCGTAGCGTCAGGCGTCTTGCTGGAAAATTCAACAACCAATATAACGTCTGTGTTGCGTTTGGTTCAGGGCGCGTAACAAAAGCCCGGACCGACTAAACAGGGCTTCGTGGAACCACGTGGAACTCGGCCTTCCGAAACGTTAATGCGAGCGTGGTCGGCTCAGGCGGGCTTCAGCCAGATCGATATCGTGTTGAATACGCCGCAACGTCTCGTCATTGATGACTCGTTCGTTACGAAGGCGGAGCAACGTCGCGCGCTCCACGCGCAGCGCTTCGTGGGCCAGACGATCATATTCGTTTGAGAACAAACCGCCACGACGCTCCCCATCGCCCACATCGGCCGTTTCGAGCTGGCGGATGCGATCTCTATATTCTTCACGCAAGCGCTCCAGCACGCCATCTTTGCCGGGCTCCGATTTTGCAATTTCCTCGAGTCGCGCCAGCGCCGCTTCGTTTGCCTTTAGGCGCGCCAAACACTCCTCGCGTTCAATAGACCCGTCGTCCTTCACCCCCAGCCACCGAATCAGCATCGGCAGAGTCAGGCCTTGAACCACCAAAGTCGCCAGAATTACGGAAAAGGTCAGGAACAGGATCAGCTCGCGCCCGGGAAATGGCGCATGATT
This sequence comes from Candidatus Limnocylindrales bacterium, assembly GCA_035495315.1. GTDB lineage: Bacteria > Verrucomicrobiota > Verrucomicrobiia > Limisphaerales > UBA8199 > DATJGF01. The sequence continues at coordinate 154,969 of DATJGF010000119.1, read as the reverse complement.
GGCACCAGACAGGGGAATCGCCAACGCCGCTGCCAGTGACACCATGCCCCGCAGGCCCGTCCACGCGACTATGGCGACATGCTGCCACGACGGATACGGATCGCGCTGACGCAGCTTCTCGCTGAGCAGCCGCGGCAGGTAGCTGGCCGGAAACACCCAGATTATCCGGATTAGGATCACTGCCAAACTGATTCCCCCGCCGTACCATATAAGTTCCGTCGTCGAATACCCTGATAACGCACTGAGCACCTCCGGCAGTTGCAGGCCAATCAGAATGAAAATGAAACCGTTGAGCAAAAACTCAATCATCTCCCACACCGGCCCCGCCTGTAGCCGAGTCGAAGAACTGGTGATTTCCGGCAGGCGCCACCCGTGATACAAACCCGTGGTCACCACCGCCAGCACACCAGACAACCCGAGTTGTTCGGCGGGGAGATACGCCGCAAAAGGTGTCACCAGCGACAAAGAGATTTCTATCGGCGGGTCATCAATCTTCCTTTGAATCCAGGTGGTTAAGAAACCGACTATTAGCCCGATGAGAATTCCTCCCAATGCAACAAGAACAAAGCGAGCAGCCAAGGACCCAAGCGCGACTGAACCGGTCAGCGTCGCGGCAAGCGCGAACCGATAAGCCACCAGGGCCGTCGCGTCGTTAACCAGGCTTTCGCCTTCGAGCACCGTAACAATCCGTCGTGGGACCCGCAGCCGTTCGGTAATCGCTATGGCGGCAATGGCATCAGGTGGCGACACGATTGCCCCCAGAACGAAACCAGCCGCCAGCGGTAAATCGGGTATGAGCCGATGCGCAATCAAGCCGACGAGCAGCGTCGTGAACAAAACCAAACCGATCGCAAGAAGTGAGATAGGCCGCAGATTTGCGTGAAAATCACGCCACGGCATGAAAAGCGCCGCTGGGTAGAGCATTGGCGGCAGAAAAACCAAAAAGACGATCTCGGGCCTGACCCGCACCGGAGGCAGACCGGGGATCAGACTGAGCAGCAGACCGCCCAGCACCAGCAGGATCGGATAAGGGATTGGCAACTTGCGCCCCAACAGCGCAATGCAGGTGACCGCGGCCAGCAACCCCAGCACGAGCTCAACTTTGTCAATCATCCCGAAGGACTGTATTGCCAAAGTCCTTGTTTGCAACCGGGGCGGTTGCAGCCGTCCAAATTATACGTCGGGTGTAAACCGTCAACCTACGCAGGCTGGAAATCCTGCGATACAGCAGACAGGAATGTCTGCGCTACTTATTCAGACCAGCTCCCGCGGCGGGACAAATCCACGCCCGTCCTCAACGAGATTTCCCCTTCGGAGACTTCTTCCGCGTTGCAGCCTTGCCCGCCGCTGATTTGTGACTCGAGCCTCCAGCGGAGGCTTTGGGGGGCTTGCCTGCTGAAGAGCCAGACCCAGTTCGCGGCGCGGTCTTCTCATGTATCACCTGGCGCACTTGATCCAGTTTCTTGTCAATCTCAACTTTGGCTTTCCCCAGGCCTTGTTGCCCCAGGTTGATGGCGTCGCTGAGCAGGGAACAACTCTTTTTTATTCCCCGCGCGTAACTGCCTTCCTGCAAGTCGATGCCTTTGGCCTTCAGGAATCCGCACAAATTTTGGTAAAGCTCTTCTTCATTTAGTGGTTTCATAATTATCCTGTCTTCGCAGCCAGCTTCTCAGTTTGGCAACCGCCAATCAATTACAGATGCGCGCCCGTTTTGTAGCGCGCCTAGTCATCCACCAACGGAAACCGCTAAAGCGGTTCCGATCGGTTGCGCACGCGTCTCCCCCAGATGAAGCTGGGGGTTAATGAGAGCGGATACGACGGCAACTGCATGAATTGGGATTAGGTTGTGTGCTAGCACGTCGTGCCGGAAGGCAACACGCCCCAAACTGCACTCACGATGTACGACGCTCCGGCGCGGTAATTGACTTGGCTAGTGCGTCTGGTACCGTTGCAGCCACTGTAATGGCGAACAGACTTTCCAGATTTCAGCAGTTCCGCGCCAAGGTCCAAGCATTGCTCGACGAAAGGGCTTTCCGCCCGTTCGCGGAAATGCCCAGGTGGCACCGGTTCGTGCATTTCTGGGTCCTAGTCTGGCGGAGCTTTGTGCGAAATCGCTGTCCGGTGCGAGCTTCCGCCCTGGCGTACGCAACGCTGCTGGCCTTGATTCCAATGCTGGCTGTGGTGATGAGCATCACCAGCAGCCTTCTCAAAAAGGAAGGCGAAGCAGGTATAGAAAAGTTCATTGTCAAATTTGTCGATAGCGTCACCATGTCCGCAAGCCTCGGCACCAATTCCCCTCCCACCCTTACCAATCCTGCCGACGATCCATTCGATCCGGATGCAACTGAGGGGACGGCAAATCAAAAGGCCGTAGCGACGCAGAGGGCGGTGGCCAGCAATATCAACCGGTTCATTCAAAATACGCGAAGCGGCGCACTCGGCGTCACGGGCAGTGTGCTGCTGATCTTTGCGGCGATCTCGATGCTCAGTCGTATTGAGGCCACCTTCAACGATATTTGGGGCGTAACCCGCGGCCGCAGTTGGTTCATGCGCATCGTGTTGTATTGGGGTGTGCTGAGCCTCGCGCCGATGCTCCTTATCCTCGTGCTGGGCCTGGCTACCGGGCCCCACCTCGAAGGCACTCGGCGGTTTGTGTCCACGCTGCCGGTCGTCGGAAGCTTCTTCTTTCGTTCCGGGTTCGAACTCTTGCCGGTGCTGCTGCTGTGCCTCGCCTTCGGCGCTTTCTACATGCTGATGCCGAATACCAAGGTCCAATGGCGTGCCGCTTTGGTCGGCGGATTCATCAGTGGCTTGCTGTTCCATTTGAACAACACCTTCAGCGTGCTCTACGTTTCCCGGGTTGTATCGAACAGCAAAATCTATGGCAGCCTCGGCCTGGTCCCGGTGTTCATGATCGGCTTGTACCTCTCCTGGTTAATCCTCCTGTTCGGCGCACAGGTCGCTTACGCCTTTCAAAATCGCAGAACCTATTTGGAAGAAAAACAGGTCGAAAATATCAACCAGCGCGGCCGTGAATTCATCGCTCTACGGCTGATTACCCTTATCGGCCAACGTTACCTGGAGGCCCAGCCTCCACCCACCATCTCCGAAATGGCCGAGCAATTGAGTGTGCCCACACGATTAATTGGTCAGATCCTCCAAACACTCGCCGCCGCGCGCCTGGTCGTTGAAACCGCTGGCATGGAAACCGCCTACCTGCCCGCACGCCCCATGGAAACGATTACCTGCCACGATCTCCTGTTAGCGATGCGCGCCAGCCAGGGGCAGGAACTCGCGACTCGTGAAGAGCCAACCCGCCGCGAGGTCTATGGCGAGTTCCAGCGCATCCAGGAAGCCGAACGTCAGGCGGCTTCCTCCGTAACCCTCCTCGCTTTGGTTCACCGCGCCCAAAACCAACTCCAACACCAGGAAGTGCCCGTGATCGGAAAATAAAATGAACATCGGCGTCCCCAAAGAAATCAAAGAGCAGGAATACCGCGTCGCCTTGTTGCCGTCTGCGGCCTACCAACTCATCAAGCGCGGCCACCAGGTGTTTGTCGAAAAAAATGCCGGGGCGGGTGCCGGTTATCCTGACGCCGACTACGTGCAGGCAGGCGCCACTTTGGTCAAAGATCACGCCGCCGTATTCGATAAATCCGATCTCATCGTCAAGGTGAAAGAGCCTTTGCCCGCTGAATACAATCTCCTGCGGCCCGGGCAACTGCTCTTCACTTACCTTCACTTGGCCGCCGACCGCGGCCTCACTGATGCCCTCTTGAAATCCGGTGTCACCGGCCTCGCTTACGAGACGCTCGAAGTCAATCGGCGTTTGCCGTTGCTCGAGCCGATGAGCGAAATCGCCGGCCGCATGTCGATCCTCGTCGGCGGCTATTTCCTCGCGAAACATTTTGGCGGCAGTGGCGTTTTGCTTGGCGGCGTGCCCGGAGTGCTGCCGGGCAAGGTCGTCGTGCTGGGCGGCGGCACGTCCGGCATCAACGCCGCCCGCATGGGACAAGGCATGGGCGCCGATGTCACCATTCTCGAAGTCGACCTCGAACGGATGCGTTTCCTCGACATCACCTTGCACACCGCCCACACGCTCTACTCGAACGAGGCTCACTTGCTCGAACTGTTGCCCTCCGTCGATTTGCTCATCGGGGCGGTTCTCGTGCCCGGCGCGCGCGCTCCAAAACTGATTCGCCGCGATATGTTGCGGCGCATGCGGCCGGGCAGCGTGCTGGTGGATATCGCGATCGATCAGGGCGGCTGTGCCGAGACCTCCCGGCCGACGACGCATCATGACCCGGTCTTTGTTGAGGAAGGCGTTACTCACTATTGCGTTGCCAATATGCCGGGCGCCTATGCGCGCACCGCCACCCAGGCTCTGACCAATGTCACTTACCGCTACATCGAACTGCTCGCCGACCTCGGGCTCGCCGAAGCTTGCCAAAGGCAACCCGCCTTATTGAGCGCCATTAATGTTATGAGCGGCAAAACCACCCACAAAGCAGTCGCCGAAGCCCACGGCTTGGCCGCTACCGAGCCCAAGTTATAATTGGTCTTATTGCTACTACGCCCTGGGGCCTTTTCCCTCGCGCCTTGAGGCTCGTACCCTACTGACCTGGAGGCCGTGGTGGCGGATAATTCGCGCTGCCATGAACCGTTCCATTTCCGGGTTACGGGTTCTCAGCCCAGCCCGGATGTTTCACCTTTGCATCATGTTGTGTTGTGCTTCGGCCTTGGGTCAAACCAACCGGTGGACAAATTCAGTGAGTGGTTATTGGCAACAGCAGAGCTGGCTATTGGGCCGGCTCCCGGGAACCAATCAAATCGTCTTCTTCAGGAATCCTGGTTCAAAGGTTCTGACTATCGGAACAAATACCGCCAGGAACTACCCCCAGACGCTGATGGTCGATTCCATCATCATCGCTTCACCGGCCAATTCTTTTAATGAACTGCTGCTGAACCACGCCGGACTGCAAGTACCCCTCTCAGCGCATGCGCTCTTCGTCAGCAACAGCGCGGCGGTGGTCGCGCTTGACTCCGCATTGGACATTTCTGGCGCAGGAGGCGAATTCGTCGTGGATGGCGCGGTGAAACAGGGAGAGTTCTCATCGGTCCGCTGCGACAACCTCGTTGTGGGAAGCGGCGGTTCCGGGTTTTACGATCTTACTAACGGGACCCTGAGGGCTGCGTTTGAGGATATCGGCAGCACTTTTAACCACATAGGAGGCACCAACGCTTTCGCCTCAATGAACCTCGTGGGCACATATCAGATCCGTTCAGGTTTGCTCCAGGGGCCGGCTGTGCCGCCTGGCGTTGTACTCAATGGCATCCACGATGACGGCGTGCTCATACAATCTGGTGGCGTTATTAACGGCGAGGTAACCATTGGAATCCAGGGAGATGGAGTCTACTCGTTGAATGGCGGGACTCACGAAGGATCCACGATCGTGGCCGGCTATCCCTACGCGGATCACGGAATCGGCACCCTGATCCAAACCGGCGGCACGAACTCGGGTGGCATTTTCGTCGGAGCAAGCCTATGGGAACAGTACCAGGGTTGGGGTAGTTACATCTTGTCCAATGGCGTTGTGGCGGCTTCCCCTGTTCACGTCGGGCGGTATGGCACATTCAGCCAGTGGGGGGGTATCCACACCAACACTGGACTGAATCTTGAAGGTGGTCTGTTTCTTGAGATTTTTAGCGGACAAGGAATTTTGCCCCGATACCTGACCTTCCCTGCGCATTACGTGCTAGGCGGTGGATCGCTCACGAGTCCACTGATCTCCCTAACTACCGGTATTTTTACACAAATGGGTGGAACGAACCAGATCGGCACCTTGTCAGTTGCGTCGTCGTACGCCGCTTCAACTTATGAATTGTGTGACGGACAACTGCTCGCCGACAACATTTTGTTATCCGGGTCGCTGTTTCGTCACATCGGAGGCAGCATTGGTTCACAAGCTGTTATCACGCTTGCAAACGGCACCTGGGACGAGCAGACAGGTGGAGTAGAAATGGGACCGTTGCAATTGAGCATGCCTTTCGGTTGGACCACCGCAAATTCGACTTTGGTGTTGCGCAGTAACGGCCCCTCGCTTTTGCATTTTGCCGATAGCCATGGCCTCGTCTGGTCGAACGGAGCCACCCTTACGATTGAAAACTGGAAAGGCTCTATCGAAGGTGGCGGACAACACCAGCTCCTTTTTGGAAGCGACCCCCGTGTTTTGACTCAGCAGCAACTTAGTCAAATCCGATTCCATAATCCTTCAGGCATTCCCGGGATCTTCCCAGCCCGCGTGCTGTCCAACGGCGAGGTAGTGCCCAGACAGTTATTGATTGCAGACCGAAAAGGAGGCGATTTGGTGCTTAGGTGGACGAACGGCGATTTTCTGCAAAGCTCCACAAATGCCGCCGGCCCATTTGAGGATGTGATCCCGACATCGAGCCCTTACCGCGTCTCGCCTCATGATCCGATCCGTTTCTTCCGCCTGCGTGGACCGTAGTCATTGGGGACCTCGGTATTCCCGAGTGATTTTGAAGGTTTAGAAACGTCAGGCTGACGTCAACTGCGGCGTCAGAAGCATCAGGAAGGGAACTGCGAGGCGGTCAACAAAAGACGCGGCTTAAAAAACGGCAGGGACTGCCGCACTTCAAGAGGCTGGCGCAGTTCAGAGGATGAGCAGGAGGAGGGTGAGTCGACCATTTGGGGTATACGACCGTTATATCCGTCACAGCCGCATAGAACCGGACGATGGTTGAGGTTTTATCCGTTACAATGACCGTAATCTGAGCGTTGGCGATCCGTAACAGGAGGTCTGGAAGTGATGGACCTGGCGTTTTGGTGCACATCTGAGTCGCCGACAGCCATCGGCATGAGAGGTTGCATATTTGGAGGATCTGACGACCAAACTTTCGTCGCGGAATGCCACTTCAAGACTTTACTCCTTCGCGCCAAGGCTGCGTAAGAGATTGACCACGGCGGTTTGTTCATAGGCACGGGCTCTCTTTAAGGGAGTGTTCCCTTGATTATCGATTGGATTGATGTTCGCTCCAGCTTGAACGAGCAATGTCACAGCGTCCGTACATCCTTCCTGAGCAGCAACATGGAGCGGCGTTTCTCCCGCTTGATCCCTTGCCTCCAGTTGGGCCCCGGCGTGAATGAGGATTGCGATGACATTCGTGCAATTTCGCGACGCGGCATCATGAAGCGGAGTTCGACCTGAATCATCGGGCAGATTCACGGCGGCGACATTGGTCTGCAGAATCGCTTGGACAGCTTGAGCGTCGCAGCCAAGGGAAAATTGATGAATCGGTCGATAATCACTGTGCGGCGGTGGGAGAAGAAAGCATCCGCTGGAAAGGACGAGCAGCGCAACTGTAATCGACTGGAACGGCCGAATTAGATCTCGCATAGGCTTAACTTGAATGCACCTTACGCTGGCACGTTTTGAAGGAGCCGACCAAAAAACGGGTGAGTATCTCCGCCCTGGCGTTTCATTTCCGTCGCACCAGCCATGAAAGCGTTTTGCAGCTCAGTTCCATCGAAGGGGATGGTGACTTCATAGGGATTTTTTGGCGGCCGCTGGTTCAGGTAGGCATCAACGGCTGGCGCAGGCGGAGGGCTGGTAATCGGGTTTTCAAAAGTTAAGACTTTCGACAAACTCTCAACCGGACGGGTATCGACTGCGAGTGAGTACGAACCATTTCCGAATTTTTCCGCGATGAATTTTAAGACCGAGGTGTGATCGAAAAGGTCATGCGCGCACGCGCCCGCATTAACAAAAGGCGAAAGAACGTACGCGGGAGTCCGGGGCCCCAGGGAGAGGAACGCATTGTATGAGGCGCCATTGGGAGGGGCGGTGCGAATCAGGGGTGGCGACACGTGATCGAAAAAGCCGCCATGCTCATCGTAACCCATAATTGTAAGAGATCGATTCCAGAAGGAGCGGCTGGACGTCACTGCGTTATAGACCTGCATCAGGAACTCCTGGCCGTCGCTGACGCCGGACGGCGCGTGATCATCAGTCGAGCGGCCAAAATGGGGAGCATCACCATAATCGGGTTCGACGAAAATGACCTGAGGCAGCTGCGATGGCGGTGTTGATTCGAGGTCGGTTTTGAGCCGGTCGAATGGCCGGAAATTTCTTCCCGCCAGAATTCGCGGAACCCAGCGAAGCATCATGGTGAAAAAAGGGATGCCCTGGTGGTAGACGCACCAACTGATGTTGTGCTCATCAAGCCAGTCATAGATCAATGGCTGGGGAGGCAACGGCGTCGCGTTTCTTTCGATCACCGATGCCCCACCCATAGCCATGAGGCGATTGGGTTGGGTGCCAGAGGGAACGGCGCAAAACCAGCGATCACAAATTGTAAAATTGGTCGCAAAAAAGTCGTTAATGGGGACTTCGGCGGCACCAAAGTAGCCCATCACCAAACGCCGGTGGTCGGGGTTCGACGAAACACTCTGCGGAATCGCTGCCACAAACCCGTTCATCGCGTACGTCCCGTTGTTCAGCACACCCAAATGCTCCGCGACGTTCTCCCGCTGGTGCGGCGGATCGAATTTGGCGGGTAGATAGTAAGGATCGTCGTTGTGGAACGGCTGGAACTGCTGCGTACCATCCTGATTGGCGAATTTGGTCAGCCAGGCGGGGTCTGCACTCTGTCCGTCGACGTCGATTCTACTGGAAGGCGGCAAACTAAGGTAACCGAGCATGTGATCGAAAGAGCGATTCTCCATGAGAACAATCACAACCGTTTTGATGTCGTCAATGGTGGCCATGGCTGTGGCAACCTACCCAGAACGATCCGGCTCTGCAACTGGCCAAAATCCAACGAGTGTCACGCAGTGCAGCTGATTGCTCAAAGATTTCCGGTCCCCGCTGCAACAGAAAAGCGGCAAGGCCGATTTTGAACAAAAGGAAATGAAGAGAACGAAGGTCAGAGAATCATCGCAGGTCAATAAATAAGAATTTTGTCACGGAAATGTTTCATTTCCGTTTGGTGGCGCTCACAACGGGAACTCCGGCTTGATTTTCCCTTTTGTTGCCAATCCCTCAGTGCCATATATGGTTGCTAACGGCGGCCTCGGCTCCATATTTCTGACCGGTATGTCGGGTGCGGACAATTCACCGGAAGAGAATCTTGCACGCTCGCTTTCGGAAGAGAGAATCAGACGTGTCACGATCGGCGAGCCAAGGGTGCTCGACGGCCCGATAAGGCTGCAGGAGTACAATGCGAGATGGCCAATGCAGTTTGGGCGTGAGGTCGAGCGTATTCGTGGTGCGCTGGGAGATCGGGCTCTGAGGATCGAGCACATCGGGTCGACTTCGGTGCCTGGGTTGGTTGCCAAGCCGATCATCGATATTCTGCTGGTGGTGGTAAATTCCGCGGAAGAGGCATCTTATGTGCCGGCGCTCGAAGCGGCCGGATACCGATTGCGGATCCGTGAACCGGAGTGGCACGAGCATCGCCTGTTTAAGGGGCCGGAAGTCGATGTGAATCTGCACGTGTTCACGGCGGGATCGGTTGAGATCGAGCGTCTGCTGTTGCTGCGTGAGCGTTTGCGCAGCCGTCCGGAGGAGCGAGAACTCTATGCCCAGGCCAAACAGCGGTTAGCAAGCCGGCCCTGGAAATATGTGCAGGACTACGCCGATGCCAAATCGGAGGTAATCGAGGGAATTATCGCACGAGGACGCGCTGGGCAGTAGTCGGCAAAGCGTGTGTTTCGAGAATCGGGATGATTGACGTTGCTTCCTTAATCCAACTTAAAGATCCAGAACCGGCGTGACATGAGGAGCGAAAATCAGTGGCGCCAGATGTCTTGAAGATATGTTTGCCTTTTAGGCAAAGGGCGCGACGGCCAGCCCACAGGGCTTTATTGCTTTTGGCGTCAGGCGAAGCGTTGTCAGCGCAAGGGCTACCATTGATGCCGTTACGGTGGTTTCGACGGCTTATGAATCTGGCCCTTCACGAGATCACTCCGCGTTTGCGCAGCAAGGCTTCCATCGCCTTGTCCATTAGCAGCTCGGCCATCGCTCGGGTCACCTCATCCAAGGCCGCGCATGCCGCCTGCAACCGGGCGGTATCCCCCGGGTTATCGCTGTTAGTTTCGATCGCCAGAATTGCCTTCAGCTCACCTAGCGCCGTCTCGATGCGGCTGCGGTACTCGCGCTCCAGTTCATTGCCGCAGTCCGCGAGGGCTTTTTCCGTCGCCGCGACCAACTGCTCCGCCTTCAATTTGACTTCAATCCATCTGCGGGCGGAAAGATCATCGAAGGCATGCTCGACCGACTCCTCCACCATCTTCTGAACCGCAGCGTCGTCGACATCCACCGCCGATTTCAAATCCACCGTCTTTTCGGCGCCGGTCTTGATGTCACGCGCCAGCACCCGCAAAATGCCGTCCGCATCGATTTCAAACTGCACACCGACGCGGGGGACGCCTCGCGGCGCCGCTTCAAAATCAATCGCGAACCGGCCCAGGCTCCAATTGTCCCGCGCGCGCTCGCGTTCACCTTGCAGCACGTGTATCAGCATGCTCCGCTGGTTATCGACCGCCGTCGTAAACATTTCCCCCGATTTGATCGGGATTGTCGAGTTCCGCGGGATAATCACGTTCATCAACCCGCCAAATGTCTCTATCCCCAATGACAGAGGCGTTACATCCAGCAGCAAGAGGTTCTTGAACCCGCCGGCCAGGATCTCCGCCTGTATCGCCGCACCCAGCGCCACCGCCTCGTCCGGATTCTGCGACGTATTCAATTGCGGACCTTCCGACCGGTGAAACTCGGTCCCCAATCGTATGCTGCCACGCGTTTCCTCGAAATCGACACAACCAAATAACTCGCTCACGAACCGACGCACCAACGGCATCCGGGTCTGCCCTCCGACCAGGATCACCTGGTCCAGGTCCTTGGCTTCCAACCGCGCGTCGGCCAGCGAACGTAAGCAATGCGCCCGAGTGCGCGCAATGATATCGCCCGTCAGCTCTTCTAACTCAACGCGCGAAAGCTTGTAACTGAAACTGAATTCCGGCGTCAGAAACGGCAGCGCAATTTCGACCTCGGTTTCGCTGGAAAGTCGAATCTTGGCCTGCTCGGCGGCTTCGCGGATGCGGGAGAGAAGGGCGAGTTCAGGATCGGCGCCGTGTTGCGTGTTCCAAATTGCGTGTTGCGTGCCGGAGGGTTCCACAACCTGCGGCCCGCCTGCCGATTTGATTTTTTCGACAAGGAAATCCACAATCCGCGTATCCAGGTCATCGCCCCCGAGCCGGGTGTTGCCGTTGGTCGCAAGAACCTGAAAGACGCCCTCGTTAAGTTCGAGGATGGAAAGGTCGAAGGTGCCGCCGCCGAGGTCATACACTGCGATTTTTGAACACTCCCTTAGCTTGTCCAGGCCGTAAGCCAGTGCCGCCGCCGTGGGTTCGTTGACGATGCGTTCTACAGTGAAGCCCGCCAGTTCGCCCGCTTTCTTGGTCGCCGTGCGCTGAGCGTCGTTGAAATACGCCGGCACCGTGATCACCGCGCGCTCGACCGGTTCGCCAAAATAATCCTCCGCATCGCATTTCAATTTTTTGAGAACCTCTGCTGAGATTTCTTCGGGCAAGTATTTTTGGCCATGGATTTCGACCCCCATCGGCTCGGCCCCGGCACCTTTCAACGGGTAAGTCACCAGCATCTCCTCCTGGCTTATCTCATCGCCGCGCCGGCCCATGAACCGCTTCACCGAATAAACAGTTTCCTGTGGTTTAACGACCCGCACACGGTTTGCCGGATAGCCGACCAGAGGTGCGGACGCGGGCCCCGAAAAATGCACCACCGAAGGAGTCAACCGCCGCCCTTCCCGGTCCGCAATCACCAAGGGAATGCCCGAATCCACAGTCGCGACCAGAGAGTTGGTGGTGCCTAAATCAATTCCGACGATACGCTTCGTGTTCAAATTAAGAGAGACCGCTCAATCTGTGTTAGCGCTTCAAACCCAGCATCCGGTTAAGCCACGCGAAACCTGCTCCATAATTGCCGGAGACAATGTGGGTTCTTTAGCAGCCGCAACGGGTAAGTAACCGTTTTCATGTATACAATCTGTCTACAGGCCTTCTCGGAGTTCAAGTCGTTTTGGTCCAGGTTTCACTCTGTTCTCATCTTCGTTGTCTTAGTTTCCTTCAGTTAAAGGTTTTTGCACGCCATCTTTCGCAGTGACTTTCCACGGATTTCCCCCCAAATTCCACAATTCCTGAAGCTATGAACAAGAGTTCGCCAGTTTCTCGCAGCGGGCGCTTTAGCGGCGGCCCAGCCGCGGACGTGACGCAATTCACGCAATCGGTCTCTTTTGACTGGCGCCTCTGGCGGCACGATATTCTGGGTTCAAAAGCTCACGCCGCCCTGTTGTGTCGTGCCGGCTTCCTGAGCCGCACCGAATTGCGCGCCATCCTCGCCGGCCTGGATCAGATCGCGCGGGAAATCGAATCCGGCAAGTTCCATTGGAAACCGGAATTGGAAGACGTTCACATGAATATTGAAGCCGCGTTGACCCAGCGCGTGCCGGCCGGCGCCAAACTGCATACCGGGCGCTCCCGCAACGACCAGGTCGCTCTCGACATGCGACTTTGGCTGCGCGATGAAACCCGTGCCCTGCTGAGAGAAATTCGATCGCTCCAGCGCTCGCTGCAACAACTCGCCGAACGTGAACGGGAAGTCATCGTCCCCGGTTACACTCATTTGCAACGTGCCCAACCCATTTACCTGGCGCATCATCTCCTCGCATACATCGAAATGCTTGCCCGCGACGCCGAACGGCTGGCCCAGGGGTTGGCTCGTCTCAACGTTTGCCCTCTCGGCAGTGGCGCGTTGGCCGGCACCACGCTCCCGTTGGATCGCGCCTACGCTGCTTCCCTGCTCGGATTTGTCGACGCTAAAGATCACCCGCTACTGTCTCAAAACTCGATGGACGCCGTCAGCGATCGCGACTTTGTCGTTGAGTTTTGCTCACACGCCGCGCTCCTCGGACTTCACCTTTCACGCTTGGCCGAGGATCTGGTTGTCTGGTCGAGCAGCGAATTCAATTTCATTCGCATCGCCGACGCTTTCACTACCGGCTCTTCGCTGATGCCCCAAAAAAAGAATCCCGACGTCGCCGAATTGACGCGCGGCAAAAGTGGACGCCTCGTCGGGAATCTGGTCGCCCTCATGATCCTGCTGAAAGGTTTGCCCATGACCTACAACCGCGACCTGCAGGAGGATAAAGAACGCCTGTTCGATACCGTCGATACAATTCGCGGCACCGTGCGCATTTGTGCTGCCATGCTGCAAAACATTACGGTCAATCGCGAAGTCTGCCAGGCCGCTGCCGGCGATCCAGCGCTCCTGGCAACCGATCTCGCCGATTATCTTGTCCAAAAAGGCATCCCCTTCCGCCACGCCCATCACAGCGTCGGCTCCCTCGTTGCCCTCGCCGAACGCAGCCGCGTGCCGCTCAATGAACTCACGCTCGAGCAGCTTCAATCGGTCGACAAAAAATTCCAGGGCGACGCCCTCCAATTGTTCAACGTCAAGAAAGCGCTCCACCGACGAAATCTCATCGGCGCTCCGGGAAACAACGAAATCCGAAAACAGCTCGCCCGGTGGAAAAAGCTGTTGGGCTAGCGCGCACAACGATGCTGGCTTCTGTCGGCGTCCCGCGGCAAAATGGCTGCGTGGGCCAGAACCCGTTAAAACCAGACGCGCTCCTGACCTCTCTCCTCCAAGAGGTCTCGCGCTCGTTTTACAAAACCTTGCGCGTGTTACCGGCCAAAATCCGGCCGCAAATCAGCCTCGCTTACCTGCTGGCCCGAACGACCGACACCATCGCCGACACCGGGTTGATTCCGCTGGAACAACGGCTCGAAGCTCTCGCCGCGTTTCGCAAACGCATTCTGGGCGCCAATAGCCATCCGATAAATTTCACGGACCTGGCGCAGCACCAGGGCACTCCTGCGGAACGAGTCCTGTTAGAGAATTGCGAGCAAAGCGTGTTGCTGCTCGAGAGCTTCTCCCCTGCCGATCGGGCACGCCTGCGTGACGTGCTTTCAATTATCACCAACGGCCAAGAACTGGACTTGCGTCGTTTCGCGGCGGCGTCCGCGGATAACATCATTGCTTTAAACAAGGATCCGGAGCTCGATGATTATACCTACCGCGTTGCCGGTTGTGTTGGTGAGTTCTGGACCAAAATGTGTCGCGCTCATCTGTTCCCAGCTCCGCATCTGGACGAAACCGACCTGACGACGAAAGGAGTCGTCTTCGGCAAAGGACTCCAACTGGTCAATATTCTGCGCGACCTGCCGACGGATTTGCGCTCCGGCCGGTGCTATTTGCCGATCGAACCCTTGGCAAGTGCGAGCCTTGTGCCCTCCGATCTATTGCAGCCGGCGAATGAACCGCGCTTACGCCCTATATACAACCGGTATTTGCAACGTGCCCAGGATTTTTTGAAGACTGGCTGGGCCTATACACAATTGGTTCCGTGGCGTTGCGTCCGGGTTCGCCTCGCCTGCGCCTGGCCACTCCTCATCGGCAACGATACCTTAGCCCTGCTCCGCACCGGAAATATCCTCGAGCCTAGGCACCGCATTAAAGTCAGCCGTGACCAGGTCAAAAAAATCATCTGGCGTTCAGTCCTGTACTACCCATGGCCGGCAGCCTGGCGGGGCCTGTTCTCGTCACCAACTGCCCGCCAGGATAACTAGATTGCCCGAAACGGTGCCCCCCTCATTGCGCGTGCATGTTCCGAGGCTACCTTGTAGCGCGGCCGTCTCGGCTGCAAGTCCCGGCAACGTCCCGCTGCCACAATCTCCCCTTTTCCTGCCTCATTAGACTCATTAGTTATTGCGTAAAGTGGTTTTTTGGCTTAAAAAGGCCGCATGCAGAGTTCAAAATGCTTGCTGGCCGTTTGCCTAACGGTCTGCGCACTTTCCGTCCGTGGTGAAGACACCGAAGTTCAACGTAAAGCGCGGGAGGCTCTTGAAAAATTGCAGAGTCAGCCGGCGCAGCCGCCTGCCAGCCCTGCTCAGGCCCAGCCGACTCAGACTACTCAGCCTCCACCGAAAAAATCCAAGAAAGCTAAGCAGCCACCCGCACCACCGCAGCCAGCCCCTGCTGCCGCAGCCGCTCCTGCTGTGCCCCCCTCGCAGATAAACGCCACACCGACTGCTGACGAAGCCTCCATCCAGAGGGCCCGCGAGGCGTTGCACGAGAAAATGAACTCCTTGCAGACTGGTGCGACTGAAGCGCAATCGGCTCCTGTACCCAAGATATCGCAACCCAGTCCGGTGGCCGCGCCACCGGTACCGGCCCCCGCCGCAGCCCCTGCAGCGGCTGCAACCGCCGCCGCGGTAAGCGCCGCACCCACACCCACTGCCACCAGCGCACCGCCGCCAGCACCCGTCCCGGCAACACCCGATCTGCGCCAGGCTAGCGATGATGAAAGCATCGCTAGAGCGCGGGAAGCTCTGCGCCAGAAGATGAATGAACTTCACTCGCAACCGGTTCCAGCAACACCGGCGTCGGCTTTTGCAACCCAAAGTACCGCTGCGACACCGCCACCCGCCCCGGCTGCAGCGGCTGCGTCCACCATCCAACCACCCGCAACGCCTGACCTTAACGCACCGCCCGAAGCTGATCCGGCTGCAATTGCTAAAGCTCGGGAGGCTATGCGACAAAGAATGCAATCGATGCCCGCCGAAAGCGCGTCCGCCTCGGAGATGGCACCAAGAACAGCGCGGGCCGGTCTCAACTTTCCACCGATGGCAAGCCCGCCCCTGCCCATCAATGCCTCCAAAGAACAACGCCTCCGGGAATTGCTGCAACAATATAAGGCGGACCTGATTTCCCCTGAGCAATACCACGCTGCGCGCGCCAAGATCCTCTCCGAACCGTAGGCTAAGTCCAAAGTCGAGCATCCAAAGTCCAGAGTCGTTGGCCTTGCCAACCGCTGAAAACCGACTCGACTTGGATCTCTATACCCTTGTGCTAAACTCAAGCTTCAGACTTTGGACTTTGGACTAATTAAGAATGCACGATTTTCGTTACGTCGGCTCGAAGCTGTTCTGCGAGGGTGTTGCCCTGGATACCCTGGTGCGCAAGTTTGGCACACCGCTTTATGTCTATTCCCAACACACGCTGACCGACCACTTTCAAAAGCTGGATCGCGCCATGAGCGAAGTGCCTCACTTGATCTGCTTCGCCGCCAAATCCAACTCCAACCTCGCTGTCCTCCAAACGCTCGCGCGACTCGGCAGCGGATTCGACATTGTCAGCGCCGGTGAACTGCAACGGGTCATTGCTGCGGGTGGCGATCCGCGTCGTTGCGTCTTTGCCGGTGTCGGCAAAACGGAGGCTGAGATTGCATTCGCGCTGAAACAGGGTGTTTATTCGTTCAATGCCGAGAGTGAGCCGGAACTGGAGCGCATCGACCGCATCGCCGGTCGACTCCACCGCGTCGCGCCGATTGCGCTGCGAGTGAATCCCGACGTCAAAGCCGGGACGCACAAAAAAATCACCACTGGCACTTACGAAAACAAATTTGGCATCGCTTTCGAACAGATCGAAGCCGTCTACGCGCGCGCAGCTCGTCGAAAGCACCTGCGCTTGCGTGGACTGCAGATGCACATCGGCTCACAGATAACGCAGGTCGACCCTTTTGAGCATGCTGTGCGCAAAGTGCTGCCTCTGGTGCGCCGCCTCAAAGAACGATATCAACTCGAGTTCCTCAGCATCGGTGGTGGCTTGGGGATCATTTATGAACCCGCGCTTGCTAGCGCCTCAGGCGACTGGTGGCATTCCGCCCAGGCAAAAAACATTTTAACCCCGCAGAAGTACGCCGACCGGTTGCTGCCGTTGTTGAAGGAGCTCGGTTTGCGCGTGCTGTTGGAGCCCGGCCGCTTTATCAGCGGCAATGCCGGCATTCTCGTAACCCGGATCGAGTACATCAAGCAGACCGGCACAAAACACTTTCTGATTGTCGATGCCGCGATGAACGACTTGATCCGCCCGGCGTTTTACGACGCCTACCATGAAATCGTCCCGCTCCAGCGCAAGAACGGCACGCTGATCCGTTCGGACGTAGTCGGCCCGATCTGCGAATCGGGCGATTTCTTCTGCCACGACCGGCCTTTGCCGAAAGTTGGGCCGGGAGAGTATCTCGCGCTGATGAGCGCAGGGGCTTATGGCTCGGTTATGGCTTCAAATTACAATACTCGCGCCATTCCAGCCGAGGTCCTGGTCAACGGCAGCCGCGCCGCACTGGTTCGCGAGCGTCAGGACGTCACAGACATTTGGAAGCGCGAGAAGCTTGCCCCCTGGCAAAGAGAATTCCGAAATCCGAAATCCGAAACCCGAACTCCAAGAGAACGTAAATAAACCGGCTTTCGTGCTTCTGCTGGATTGAAGCCTTCATCTCCGCGTTTCTGCGTTTAAGGTTCTTCCACGATTTGCCTACAGATTTCCTGTTGCTCCCACCCTGAAATAATGATTCGTGCTTGCGGTGGGCACAAACCATTCCGTTTCCGGGAATTGCCCCGGGACATTTGTCAGCAGAACCAGCGACGCCGGATCTGCCCCACTCCAAATTTGGTACGTATAGTTCGCGCTCGACGGCCAGCTTAGCCGCCAAACATCCGCATCCCACCGCGATAAATCCACCGTAAAAGGCAGATTGTTATTCGTCGCTGGATCTGTCCCCATCATCTGTTCGCGCATGTTCGAATAACCGTCCGCATCCGGATCATCCTTCGAGCCTTGGTTCAAGGATCCAAAATGCCGCAACTCCCATCGATCATCGAGCCCGTCATGGTCACTATCCACAATCGGCACGCCTTCCAGGAGAAGGCTGATCAGGTGCACCGTACCAGTGAAACCTTCAGCGCCCTGGTTGCTCACCGATACCTTCCAATCACCTGCGCTGCTTTCAAAGAAATGATGCGTCGAATAGTACGTCCAATCGGTCGGCCCTGGCGTTTTGTCCGCGTTATACCGTTGCAGGACGCTTCGTGTTCCCGACGGCGAAACCAGCGTAATCCGCAAATCGCCCCGCAACGGGAAATCCGCCATCAGCCGCACGCCGACCTGCTCGCAGATCAGCGTGTTCGTAATGCTAAACACATAATCGGTAGAAGGCATCTGGAGCTGTGCGACCGCTGCTTCGTTCGTTTGAAATAAATTTAATAAGCCCACTCCGTTGGAGTGGCCAATGAACACCGCCGGAATGGGCACGTAATCGGTTGCCCCCATCGCCGTCAATTGGTCGCCGCCGGGGGCCCCGGAACCGGTGGTGTTCGTCACAAAATTATAAACGACAGCAAATGCCGCACCGGCCCGGGCCGCGAGGCTAAGTTTCGCCGCGAAGGTGTTGGTTCCGCGTTGGATTAGTACTCCTTTGCCGGCGACGGTGAAGCCATTCGTGGTGGTGCCAAATCCAAAGTCGGCTAGCGGCAGGGCCGGCGTTGGAACATCGGGCTGCGGGCCCGTACTGGGCGAACCTTGAATCGACGCCAGGCTCGCTGACACTCCGGGACCCGTCACCAACACACGCAAGCCCGAACTCGAAATCGTCGCTGGATTGGTCGTGGTATAGGTTACCGTCAGGGACGGAAGTTGGTTCGTCCAGTTTTGCGCGAGCCGAACCGCCGTTCCTGCATCGGGCACTCCAAAACCGACGTTGTGACTCACCAGAAATCCGGCGCCATTGGTTGAGAGATCGGGGTCCGCAAAATCAAAATGGCGAGACGAAAGGATGATTATCTTTTGCACATCCCGATAAGTCAGGTTTGGATTCGCCGACAGCACCAGCGCCGCCAAACCGGCTATCTGCGGGGCCGCCGCCGACGTCCCGCTGAATGCGAGACCGCTAAATACATACCCGGACAAATCTTCATTAGGCGGAAAAAAGCCAATCATATTCACCCCGTCCAACCCGAGCAGATCCGTCGTAAACAGGCCGGTCGGGTTCGTATCAAGATCTCCGCTCGGCGCGCCGACCAGCAGGCAGGCACCGGGATCGCTATAGCTCGCCGCCCGCCCGTCGATACGCACCGCGCCTACGGTGATGACTCGCGGGTCGCCCCGGTAACCATCGTCTCCCGCATTCCCACCGCTCACCCGGTCATTCCCCGCCGAACGCACCATTACCACGCCGCGCCCTGAACGACCAAAGGTCGTCGCATTCGAAATTCCTATATCTTCCAGCAAACTGATCGGGTTCTGCCTCAAACCGGGATGCCCCCAGCTGAAATTTTCGACGCTCACCTGGTTCGATTGATACTGATACATCGCCATCAGCTCCGCGTCGCTCGCCAGAACCTGATTCCCGTCCACTGCTACCCACGAGGCCAGTCCGGCTTCCGGTGCCACCCCGGCCATCCGCGCATGGTTTAGATCGGCCGCAATCAGCCCCGCCACCTCCGTCCCATGTGCCCCTACCCCGAGCCGATTTACCGGGGCTCCGTCCGTCGTGTCCGTCAAAAAACTGTAATGCGGCTGGCCCGCGCTATTGGTAAGGAACTCAGGGTGCGTCAGCTCAAGACCGGTATCTCCAACAGCAACCGTCACCCCTTTGCCCGTCGCATACGGCCAGGCCGCTCGCACGTTCAAGTCGACCCCAGCGCTGCTGCCATCGGGCTGTCGATGCTCCAATTGCCATTGAAGGAAAAACGCCGCGTCGGCCGGCAGCGACGCGTAAGCGCCATGTAGATCCGCTCGACGACGCGTCTCCGGATAACTGGCCACTACTCCCGGCAACGAGGAAAGCCGATCCGCTTCCCGCGCCGCCGTCAGTGCATCGGGCGCTTCCAACAGAAAAACATTCTTCCCAATCTCGCGAGCTTGATTGACGGAACGCCGCTCTGTCACACGCTTCAATTCGGTCTTCCCGTCCAGTTGCACGACGATACGCGATCCCAAAATGACCCAATCCCAATTAGTCCAGCCATCACGCGGCTCAGCGCGAATCCATTTCTCCGCCGGCCCAGCTCCGCTTTTCGAGGCAGCATGTTTCAGGGAATATCGCACCTCCTGCGGCATGCGGAATCGCACCTGAACTGGAGATGCCTCAGCTGCTTGCCCCAGAACGGTAATGGCTCCGAATCCCGTGAAGAAACTGACCAAACACAACGCCTGGATGCTCCACTTCGTCAGCATCATCTGTGAAGGGGCTCCCCATGGTTCCGGGTGGGCTACGACTTGCACTCGCACTCGTCTACCAGTCAAATGGAGCCGCAGATAAAGTCAAGATGTAAGCCCAATGGTGGCGCGTATACAGGCAAGGGTGGGCGTGGCATCGGTGCCGGTCAGAATATCGGTGTTCTCGTCGTGACCAACGCCGGCTACTAAAGCTTCCGCTACCTCTTTTACAACGGCGGTGGCTGCTGCAACCTCGAATCGTACATGAAGTCTACACCTGCAGGCACGACCAACATGCTCATCAATGACACCCTCACCCCCAATACCGCCATCAAAGCCTACGCGGTGAGTTCTCCCGCGACGCCGTACTGCAGCTGTGCCGAACCGCCCCTGGATGATATCGAGTCAGACCGCATGATGTTGAAGTGGGCGAACGCCAGAAGCAAGAACGACAACGATGGCGACGGCGTTCTTTTTTGATTCCCCGAAATCACTCCCCGTGACACAATGTAGCTTGGCATGAGCTTTCAAACGCTGATCGGGTTTGGAACTGTTTCCTTGCTGGCCTTGGAACTCACCGCGCAACCCTTTGTTCCAAATGATGTTGGAACCACAGTCGCGGGATTTCAGGACGATTTCATTGGGACAACCCTCAGCCCCAATTGGGTGGTCAACGGCGCAAGCGTTTTCTCCGTCGGCAACGGCTCACTACACGTCGGATCAGCAACGGGTGATCCAAACCATTTGCTATATCAGGTTGCCGGCTACGACAACACCATCCAGGAGATGCTCGCCCGAATCCGCATCTCAAGCTTCGGTAGCGGCGACGGGGTTCGCGGCGGCGTTAGCCTGGCGGTAACTCCGGCCTCATCGGAAGGGATCAATTACCTGTTCCGCGATAGTACCACCCAAAATCAGACTGCCAACCACCTCTCTTTCCTGGATGACATGGTTGTGTGGGGACCCACTCAGAATTTTGTCTGGCAACCAAACACCTGGTATTGGCTCCGATTGCGTCATGAACCGAATGCCGCGTCCCAAGGCGGCGTTAATGATGTGTTTGGCAAAGTGTGGTTGGCCGATGGCAGCCAACTCGAACCGGCAAACTGGCAGTTAGTATGGGATTACACTCCTTCGTCCGGCGTCCGCTCGGGCTACGTCGGGATAACGGCCAGTTCGGGCGGCTCATTCGTGTTTGATGTCGATTACGTTTTGATTAAAACCGCCGGCCTGCCCAGCATCGTCGTTGCGCCCAACGCCTTCGTCCAGACCCCTGTCGCGATTACCAATCAGCCCCAAAGCCAGACCGTGATGGAACTCTCGTCGGTGACGTTTCGTGTTGGCGCATCTGGCTATCCCACCCCGACGTTTAAATGGTACTCCGGCAACACGCTAATAAATGGAGCCACCAACGCGACTTACACACTCACTGCGACGCCTTGGAGCGCGAACGGCTCGTCGTATTATGCCGTCGCGCAAAACGTCATCAGCAACGTCACCTACGCCGTTACCAGCAGCGTGGTCAGCCTCACGGTGATTGCAGATACAAACCCGCCTGTGCTTTTCAGGGCACAAGCGCTTGGTTTGGCCCAGGTGCAGGTCAGTTTTTCGGAGCGTGTCGCCCCAGTGAGCGCGACGAACGTTGGCAATTACACAATTAACGGCAGCAGCGGCGGCGTGGTGATCAATAATGCCACCACGGATGCTTCGCAAACCAATGTCCTCCTTGGGGTGTCGACCATGACCGACGGAGGATTGTACAGACTCAGCGTGAATAATGTCACGGACCAGTCGCACTTGGGCAATCTCATCGCCCCCAATTCTCAGGCGCAATTCATCGCCAGTCCGTATGCACCGGTTGGGATCGGAAACCCAACGTTATCGGGATCCCAGGTACCCGCCGGCAACGGCTACAATATATCGGCGGGCGGGTCCGGGATCGGCGGCACTAATGATCAGTTCCAACTCAGCTATCAAATGCGCACCGGTGATTTTGATCTTGCCGTGCGGCTCGATTCTTTAGCGCTTGCAGACGCATGGTCAAAAGCTGGCCTGATGGCGCGCGAAGATTTGACTCCAGGTGCGCGCTTTGCCGCCACACTCGCCACTCCAAGCATCAGTGGTGCATTTTTCGAAGCCCGCAGCACCACGAATGGGACAGGTACCCTGACAGGCTCGTTCCCCGTTAATTATCCCAACACCTGGCTGCGGTTGAAGCGAGTCGGCACGCTTTTCAGCGGCTTTGGCAGCTTCGACGGCCAGAGTTGGACCCAGCTCGGCAGTGCCACGTTGAGTTTGCCCTCGTCTATTTATCTGGGATTTGTCGTCAGCAGCGCCAATACCAACCAGACGACGACGGCGGCGTTTCGGGATTTTGGCCCGGTAACCAGCACCGCCAGTGCCGACGCACCGATACGCGAGAGCTTAGCCCAATGCAGCCGCCGGACGAGCCTGGTCATCTCGGAGATTATGTATCACCCGACCAATGCCGCGCTCGAATTTATCGAACTATTCAACTCCCGCGCTGAGTTC
Organism: Candidatus Limnocylindrales bacterium; assembly: GCA_035495315.1. Taxonomy (GTDB): domain Bacteria; phylum Verrucomicrobiota; class Verrucomicrobiia; order Limisphaerales; family UBA8199; genus DATJGF01. Next base: position 132,278 of record DATJGF010000119.1, on the reverse strand, counting down.
CAAGACCTCAGCGGCTATCAACTGGCTGGCAGCATTGATTATACCTTCCCGCAAGGCACAGTTATTCCGGGTGGCGGTTTTCTCGTCGTCGCGCGTTCACCTTCCCAACTGCAAAGCGCCTATGGATTGAGTGGGATTCTCGGGCCGTATACGAACAATCTGCCGAATGACAAAGGAACGGTCCGTGTTTTGAGCCAGGCTGGTGCCGTGCTATTGGAGGTAAGCTATTCAGATCAGCCGCCCTGGCCTGTCGCGGCGGATGGCGCTGGGCATTCGCTAGTTCTCTCGCGCCCGTCTTACGGTGAAGATAACGTCCTGGCCTGGTCGGCCAGTGACACAGTTGGTGGCTCGCCGGGCAAGCTCGATCCATTTACTCCTGACCCGCTGCGCAACGTAGTAATTAACGAGTTCCTGGCTCATACCGACCCACCCGATTATGACTACATTGAGCTTTATAATCACAGCGGCAAGGCGGTCGACATTTCAGGTTGTACTCTGACAGACGACGCCGCAACGAATAAATTCTTTGTTCCGGCTGGGACCATTCTCCCGGAAGGAGGCTTTATGTATTTCAGCGAAACCAATCTGCATTTCGCCCTCAGCGCCGCCGGTGAGACGATCTATCTGAAGAACCCCAGCCAGACTCGGGTGCTGGATGCGGTCCGGTTCGAAGCCCAGGAAAACGGTGTTGCTACCGGACGTGTTCCAAATGGTGGGGAGCGCTTTTATCGCTTGGCTGCAAAGAGTCCAGGCAATCCAAATGGCGGGCGCCGGCAAAGCGACATTGTGATCGATGAAATCATGTACGCGCCAATCTCGCTGGACGACGATGACCAGTACATCGAATTGTATAATGCCAGCGCCAACGCGGTGAATCTTGGCGGATGGCAATTCACCGACGGCATCACCTTTGCTTTTCCCTCGAATCTCGTCCTCAACCCTGACAGTTACCTGGTGATCGCCCGCAACGCTGCACGCATGTTGACCAATTACCCGAACCTGAATGGTGGAAATCTCATGGGGAATTTCGGCGGGACTCTGGCACACAGTGGCGAGCGCGTCGCCCTGGCCAAACCAGATACACTCGTTACGACCAATGCGTTGGGCATGAGTCAGACCAATACAATCCTCATAGTTGTCGATGAAGTGACGTACAGCAGCAGTGGGCGCTGGGGACAATGGTCCGATGCTGGCGGCAGCAGTCTCGAACTGATTGATCCTCGTGCCGATAACCGCCTCGCCCCGAACTGGGCTGATAGCGATGAAACCCATAAAGCGCCGTGGACCTTAATCTCGGCCACCGGCACGATCGACAACGGTAATGTGGCTGCCGATGAGCTACAGGTTCTACTGCAGGGGAAGGGCGAGGCATTGGTCGACAACGTGCAAGTTCTGGATACTACGGGCAATAACCGGATCACCAACGGCACCTTCGAAGCCGGCGCGGCAGGTTGGGTTGCCGAAGGAACGGAAAAAACTTCCGGCCTGGAGACCGCGGAAGGATTCAATAGCAGTCAAAGCTACCATCTGCGCGCGGTCGAAAAAGCCGACAACCAGATCAATCGCGTTCGCACCTTGCTCAGCAGTCCGGTCGCGGCCAATAGCACGAACGTAAGCATTCGCGCTGCGGTTCGATGGCTCAAGGGCGCTCCGGAAATATTACTCCGGCTGCGCGGCAACTGGCTTGAATGCGCGGGTGAACTCTCTACGGCGGCCAATCCAGGTACGCCAGGAGCACGCAACAGCCGGTTTGTCGGCAATGCGCCGCCCGCAATTACGCAAGTGAGCCATTCCCCGATTTTGCCGAGTGCCAACGAACCAATTGTTATCACGGCCCAGTTCAGCGACGCCGATGGGCTCGCGTCAGCTACGCTGAAATACAGGATCGATCCCGGCACCACCTATACCGGCCTGGCGCTCAAAGACGATGGCACTGGAGGCGATGCTGTTGCTGGTGATGGGATCTATAGCGCAACCATTCCCGGCCAAGCCGCCGGTGTCATGATCGCCTTTTACCTCCAAGCCACCGATCAAGCTGTGCCCCCAGCCAGCGGGACTTTCCCTAATGACGCACCGACCCGCGAGTGCCTGGTCCGTGTCGGTGAACTTCAGCCGACGGGTAACTATCCCGTGTACCGCGTCTGGATGACCGCCGGTTCACTCAGCACGTGGAATGCAAACCCCAAACTGGACAATTCGTACAACGACGTCACTTTTGTCCTCGGCAATACCCGCGTAATCTATAACGCGGGCGGACGGTATAAAGGGAGTCCGTACATTTCTCCTGGCTATTGCGGTGCGACGTGTGGGCGCTGCGGTTATTCCTTCAATTTCCCCGCCGATGACCTATTCCAAGGCGAGCAGGAGTTGGTGCTTGATTGGCCCGGTGGACACGGAGGAGAAACTACGGCTTTGCAAGAACAGATGTGTTACTGGATGGCGGACCGGATGGGCCTGCCGTGGAGTCATCGTCACACAATCCGTCTTCACGCCAATGGCGTGACCGATGATACACGGCATGTGACGTTCGAGGCCGTTGTGCAACCCGATGGTAGCTTCGTTCACGAATGGTCGCCCAATGACACAGACGGCGAATTGTTCAAAATCGAGCGGGCATTTGAATTTAGCGATGCCGGCAACCTGGCGAACGACCCCGAACCGCGTTTGCAGCTCTACACTACGACGGGAGGTGTCAAGAAACGTGAGCGATATCGGTGGACCTGGATGTTCCGGAGCACAAATCGCCGCGACGATTACAGCAACATCTTTGCGCTTGTGGATGCGGTCAATGCGACCGCTCCCGAGCCTTACACCGGCGCGACGCTCGGACTGGTCGATATGGAAGAGTGGATGGGCATTTTTGCGACCGAACATATCATCGAGAATTTCGACGCCTATGGCCACATAATTGGCAAGAACATGTATGCTTATCTGCCCGCGAGCGGTAAATGGCAGCTCTACATGTTTGACCTCGATTGGGCAATGCTCGCGGCTCCGATTTTCAGTTCCACCTATACCGCGAGCGCCGGTCCCTTGTTCAATTCCGAGGACCCCGTCATTGCCCGGATGTACGCTTTTCCTCCTTTCGCACGGGCGTATTGGCGTGCTGTGCAAAACGCCGTTAACGGACCGCTCGATCCGGCGACCTGCAACCCGATCATCGATGCCAAGTCCCGTTCCTTGTTTGCAAATGAAATCCGCTGGTGCGACAACCAGGCGCTGACTCAGCCGGACGCCGTCAAGACGTGGTTCAGTCAGCGCCGCGCTGCGCTGCAGGCGCAACTGGCCACGGTCAGTTCCCCGTTTAGTATCGATTCCGTTGTGGTGAGCAACAACGTCGCCTTGCTCAGTGGGCGGGCACCGATTGGGGTGCAGACGATATGGATTAATGGTGCAGCCTGGCCAATTACATGGAACAACGTCACCGGTTGGGTGACCACCGTGCCGCTGCAACCGGGAACGAATGTGTTAACTGTGCTCGGGGTTGATCCGCATGCGCAGCTCGTGGCCGGGGCCAGTAACCAGGTAACGGCGGTTTACAATCGTCCCTTGGACTCGGCGGTAGGTCGGGTGGTCATTAATGAGATTATGTACAACCCACCGGCGGCGGGTGCCGAATACGTCGAGCTATACAACAATTCGAGCACTGAAACGTTCGATTTGTCAGGCTGGGAAGCCAAGGGCTTGAGCTATACTTTTCCGAGCGGCTCGTTGATAGGTCCGCAACAGTACCTGGTGTTGGCGGCGAATCGCGCCGCGTTTGCAGCTGCCTACGGCGCAACCAACCTCGTATTTGATACGTTTACCGGCACACTCCAGACAGATGGCGAGACCCTCTCATTAGTCGCGCCGGGAACTAATACGACGCCGAATTACGTCACCAGGGTTCGATATCGGAACAGCGCACCGTGGCCGAGTGGTGGTGTTGGAGCCTCACTGCAACTCGTCGACTCCACCCAGGACAATTGGCGTGTCGGCAATTGGGGTATAGCCGCGGCAACGCCTGGGCAACCGAATTCGGATGCGGCTGTTTTACCACCGTTTCCTCCTTTATGGTTGAATGAGATCCTGCCGGATAACCTCACTGGAATTACCAATGGCACCGGGCAGCGCTCGGGATGGGTTGAGCTGTTTAATCCGAGCTCCAACACCGTTTCGCTGGCTGGTCTTTGTCTGAGCACCAATTATGGCGCATTAACCACCTGGGTTTTCCCTGCCGGTGCCGTGATCGGTCCAGGTGAGTTAAAGCTTATTTTTACCGATGGCCAGAATGCAGTATCTACTGCTAACGAACCGCACACCAGTTTTACGCTGAGCAGCGGTTCCGGCGCGCTGGCCCTAAGCCGCCTCTATCAAGGTCAACCGCAGGTGCTGGATTACCTAGACTACACGAATCTTACTCCAGATCACTCTTACGCTTCGGTACCGGACGGACAGAGCTTCGAGCGCGAGGAGTTTGCCTTTCCCACTCCCGGCGCATCGAACAAAACGTTTATTGCAGGCTCGTTCATTTCTTATACGAGCGTCGGGCAGGTGTATGTCCAGACCTTTGACGGGCTGCCTAATCCTGGTTTGACCTCGGTGAACACCGCGAATCCGGTGACCATTAACGGAATTATTTATTCGCTGGCCAACCCATTTGATTTCGCTGCGCCAGTCGTTGCGAGTGGCAATACCGGAGGTTTGGGGATTGACTCCCTTGCCGGGTGGTGTGGTCGAGGCGAGCTGGGTTCAAAATTCGGTGCAACCGACGGCGACCAGACCACCGGCGGCCAGATCAGTTTCGGTTTGCCGGGCAGCGCTAACCGGGCATTGGGGGTCCTGGCCACCAGTAGCACCGGGGGAACCGCGTTCGGCGCAAAATTGGTGAACCAAACCGGTCGCGATCTGCACTACTTCACGCTGCACTTCACTGGCGAGCTATGGCGCCAATCCGATCTGCCCAAAACCCTTCAGTTTTCCTATTTCATTGATCCCACAGCCCAGTCACCTTTTTCGACGGCAGTAAGCGCGTTCATCCCTGTGTTGAATGTGAGTTTTCCAACCAGTTCAGCGGCCACCGGCGGTGTTGCAGTTGATGGCACTGCGGCCCAGAACCAGATCAGCCGGAGCGTAGTCAACCAGGTGGTCACCAACTGGCCTGTCGGCGCCGCTTTATGGTTGGTGTGGGAAATGACTGATTCAGCCGGCAAGTCCCAAGGCCTGGGAATAGATAACCTGAGCTTCGCGGCGTCGGACCAGCCGTCGGAAGATGTAGGTCCGGATCTGAATGTGCAAGCCTCCGGAAGCGGTTTGATAATGTCCTGGCTAACCTTGCCCGGGCAGACTTATCAAATCGAGTATAAGGATGACCTGAAGGCCAGTTCGTGGACCGCTTTGGGGGCCCCGATTCTCGGTACCGGGGGCACTTTGAACGTCACTAATGACGTCAGCCTTTCTGTCCAGCGTTTTTATCGCCTGCGCCTTGTCCCGTAGTGTCGTCCTCCAGCTGTGATTTGACCTTGCGAATGGAGGCCACGGTTGCTAGTAATTCTCCTGCTGTATGGCGGCAATCGGTCGGTTTCAGAAGGGCGATGAGATTTTCTACGCCAAAGTTGTGGACGGTGAAATGTTCCGTCTACATGGCGATGTTTTTGGGTCCCCTTCTTTCGAACGCAAACCGATGAAGCTCAAGGGGGTGCGGACCCTCACTCCGGTTATCCCATCGAAGATCATCGCTGTGGGCCTTAACTATGCCGACCACGCGCGGGAGAGCAACAAACCTCTTCCCAAGGAACCATTATTCTGGATCAAAGCTACGACTTCCCTGTTACCCGATGGCGGCAAGATCGAAGTTCCTTTTCCACGCCATCGAACGGATTACGAGGCGGAGCTGGCTGTCGTGATCGGCCGGCGCGTGCGCAATGTCACTCCTGCTGGAGCTGCCCGTTATATCTTCGGTTATACCGCCGCCCAGGATGTAAGCGACCGCACAATCCAAAGTGGTGAAAGCCAATGGACCCGTGCCAAATCGTTCGACACTTTCACCCCGTTGGGACCCTACGTCGAAACCAAAATTGACCCCCACGATCTAACGATCCAGCTTTTCCAAAACGGTCAATTGCGCCAGAACTCCAGCACCAGCCAGCTGATCTTCAATTGCTTTGCGTTAGTCAGCTTCATTTCGATGAATATGACGTTGTTGCCAGGCGACGTCATCCTTACCGGTACCCCGAGCGGTGTCGGCCCGATCGAATCCGGTGACCGACTCGAAGTGCGCATCCAAGGCATCGCTCCGTTGGTTAATACGGTGAAGTAAAGACGTAACTAGTCCTGCCACAAACGGCAAACAATGCCTAGGAAGTGGCCGTAGATTTTTAGCCCAGGCGGCTCCTTACAACCGCGTTCCGTTTTCAGCCCGAAGATCGGCCTCATACCAGCCCAGGGGCAACGCCCTGGGAAAATCGGTGGTAAACACACACATAAGCGCTGAAAGCGCGATTCATCCCTCGGTTCGCAAACCAAACGACGCAATTGATATTCAATCCCAGACGTACCTCTCATCAAATTCTACAGCGTATTTGCGCAACAAATTGCGAAATTCCTCTTGGAAGGTTTGTTTTTGATGATGCCTTTCCTGATCGTCTATATAGCGCAATAAATCGTCCAACCGGCTCCAACCCACCGAAAAACTCCCGTAACCTGCTTGCCAATAAAACTGCTGGTACTGCTGTCCCTGCTCTTTAATCCATGCCGAAGATGTTTTCTTGATCTTCTCCAATAAACTTGCCTGGCTGACGTTCCGCGCCAACCGCACGGCAAGGTGAACATGGTCTGGCAATCGCAATCGCGACAGACAGTTGCCAAGTATGCATGCATCCTTGGCCGGATCGCAGGATCAAGCCAGGGCCGGCGGTCTTTTGTGCTAAAAACAATGTGTATGATGATTTGGCTCAGGGATTGAGGCATATGTTTTCACTTAGTTGTGAACGGAGGCAAGAGTATGAAGCAGGCTTTCAGCCTGCAATAAAATAATGTGACATTGGCGGCGATCGTTCCCCCAGGGCGTTGCCCTGGGCTGTTATGAGGCAGACCTTCGGTCTGAAAACGGGAACAGGTCCTTTCAGTTTCTCTCTTAACCGGTGTCCGTCAAATCGAAGCAACCACCTGCACCATTTTCTTCCTTCCACTAACACATTGCTTGGTCCACATTGAATTTTTTACATGCGCTGGTCACAGACACTGATTCCTACACTGAAGGAAACTCCTGCTGAAGCGGAGATTGTTTCACACAAACTGCTTTTGCGCGCCGGCCTGGTGCGGAAGCTCACTGGCGGGCTCTACACGTTTCTCCCTCTGGGATTGCGGGCATTGCGGAAAGTCGAACGAATTGTTCGTGAAGAGATGGATCGTGCCGGGGCCCTTGAGGTCTTGATGCCGGCGTTGCAGCCGCCCGAAATCTGGCAGCAAAGCGGCCGATATGAGACCGCCAAAGATGTCCTCTTCAAGGTGCGGGATCGGGCCAAAAAGGAGTGGGTGCTGGGCCCGACACACGAGGAAGTCATTACCTCATTGGTCGCTAGCGAGATCAATTCGTATCGCCAGTTGCCTAAGAATTTCTACCAGATCCAAACGAAGTTCCGGGACGAGATCCGGCCGCGATTCGGTTTGATGCGCGCGAAGGAATTCGTCATGAAGGACGCTTACAGCTTCGATGCGACCGATGAAGCCGCCCAGGAGAGCTATCGCAAGATGTACGATGCCTACGCGCGGATCTTTCAACGGTGCGGCCTGAAAACCATAGCGGTCGAGGCGGATACCGGCGTGATGGGCGGGAAATTCTCGCACGAATTCATGGTGCCGGCGGAAACCGGCGAAAACGAAGTGGTCTTTTGCGAGAATTGCAGTTACGCGGCGAATGTAGAAAAAGCGGTAAGTCGAGTCAGCTCGGCGGAAAAAGTAAAAAGTGCAAAGTCCAAAGTCCAAAGCCCGGAAAAATTCGCTACCCCCGGCGTACAGACCATCGAGGGATTGACGAAAGCTCCCTACCACGTCCCCGCCGAGGGCCAGATTAAGACATTGGTTTATATAGTGGAGAGCAAACCGGTGCTGCTCCTGCTGCGCGGCGATGATCAACTGAATGAAGCCAAAGTCGCAGGCGCGCTCGGAACCCCCACCTTTCGGCCGGCGGAACCTGAAGAAATTTTCAGCGCGCTGGGCGCACACCCGGGGAGCCTCGGAGCGGTAGGAGTTACCAATCACCGGGTCTACGCCGACGAATGGTTGCGCGGCTCTGTCGATATGACAACTGGCGCCAATCAGGACGGTTTCCACTTGCGTTATGTCGTCATCGAGCGTGACATTCAGGTTGGGCAGTGGGCGGATTTGCGCGTCGTACAGCCGGGTGAACCGTGCCCTAATTGCGGCAACCCTCTCAAGGTCCAGCGCGCAATCGAGGTCGGCCATGTCTTCAAACTGGGAACCAAGTACAGTCTCGCATTCAACGCGTTGTTTCTTGACGAAGCGGGGAAGCAGCAACCTGCGATTATGGGTTGTTACGGAATCGGCGTCACTCGCACGCTCCAGGCAGTGCTTGAACAAAGTCACGACGAAAACGGTATCATTTGGCCGATCAGCGTAGCTCCTTTTACGGTTTGCATCACTCCGTTGAACGTCGCTCCCGAAAGCCAAGTGATGAAAACTGCCGAAAAACTCTATGCCGACCTGACCGCGCGTGGAATCGAGGCGATACTTGACGACCGCAACGAGCGACCCGGGGTAAAATTCAAAGATTCTGAGCTGGTCGGCTTTCCCATCCGCGTCGGGATTGGGGAGAAATCACTGGCGAAGGGGGAGGTGGAAATCAAACCGAGGGCTGGGGCTTTGATTCCCATGAAATTAGGTGACGCCTTTGAGCAGGTTGTCAAACTCGTGGAAAGCAGTACGCGGTAAAAGAGGGGAAGCGACTGATCTGCGCGATTTTTATTCAAAAAAAATCGACGAAAAAAAATTTACCTGGATGAAGTAGTTCCGTGGAGGTATCGTCTTAATAGTAGTTATGAAAAAACTGATTCTGCTTTCCGCTGTAATACTTGGAGCTGCCACCGCCTCTCAGGCTGGAGTCGCCCTTAACTTTGGGTTCGGCATACCCTTGGCCACCCCGGCCCCCGTATACCAATGCCCACCTGTATATACTGCGCCCGCACCGGCGTACTACCCCCCGGCACCCGTTTATACGGCTCCGGCCCCGGTTTATGCACCAGCACCGACCCTTTATTTAGGTTTCGGATCCACTTGGTATGGCCCGGGTTACGGCTACGGGTATGGGCGTCATCCTCACTATGCCTACTATGGTCATTACCACGGCTGGGGTGGTCATGGTTGGGGCAGTCACGGGGGACATGGTGGCGGGCATGGTTGGCATCGGTAAGTCACTCAAAGGTTAGCGGCAGGTTCCAGGTGCCGCACGGGATTTGCAGGCCGGAGCGAAAGCTCCGGCTTTTTTTCTTAATCTCTGCCGTCTGTCAAAAAATGCCACGCTTTAAAATATTTCTGCAGCCGGGCAGTGTCTTTATCGGTTACCAGAAGGAGGCGCCGCACGTCCATGTTATCCTCCAGATCGGCGATTTTGACTTTTCGGCCTAAGGGGTTGCTTGCTGAGCGTTTTACGAAATCCTCGTAGGCTTCTCCTTCGCGCTTGGTTACGCTATCCAGAGCTTCGATGATAGCGGCCGGGAAACCTTCCTTCTCCAAATCCTTGAACGTCCAATCGGTATCCTCAACGACATCGTGCAAAATCCCCACGATCTTCCCTGCCGTACTTTCCAGACGACACATCACCCGGACCGGATGCAAAATATATGGAAGGCCATAACGGTCCCTTTGTCCTCGATGCGCCTCAACAGCGATCCCGATCGCCTTGTCCAACAACTCCTCTTCCTTCATATATAGTCCCCAATATAACCCAGCACACAAATTGCCGTGGCAAAACTTTTATACCTCGGCGTCATCGAGGTTTAAAGTGTAGTTCCGTTTTCGCATTTGAATTCGACTCGGGCTGCGGGTATTGAGAGCGGGATGTTTACCGATGCCGGTGAATCGAGGTGAAATGGGACCGTGGCTTGAGACTTTTGCAGTCGCCTTGCTGGCCGTGACGGGAGTCGGGCTCGGGCTGTGGTTCTCGCGCCGGCCGAAGCCTTATTGGCTGCTGGGCTATTTCATCCCTCTGGTGCTGGTGGTTTGCTATGCCGCAGCGGCGCGTAAACCTGCGCTGTCGCTGGTCCCGCCGATTTCCTGGTTGGTGATGGGGCGGAACAAATTCGCCAGTATTGCAGTGATTGCGACGATGGTGTTGACGACACCGCTCTCGCGGATCAAACCTGTTCGAGCGCGAGCGCTGATTTCCATATTGATGGGATTGGTCGTTATCCAGATGTCCCTCTGGCCCTTTCTGGCGCCCGCCTTCAACCGCGCGCACCTGGCCGGACTTATTACCCAAATCGATGGAAATGGCATCTGCCGCCAAAGCAACGATTACGATTGCGGGCCCGCAGCCGCGGTTACCGCATTGCGCAAGCTGGGATTCCCAGCCGAAGAAGGACAAATAGCTATTTGGGCGCATACCAGTTCGGCGACCGGGACGCCACCCGATATCCTCGCACAAACACTTCAGAATCATTATGGCAGGCAGGGCCTGACCAGCGAATACCGCGTTTTCAAGGACTGGAACGATCTGAAGAAGGGCGGTGGGCTGACGCTGGTGGTGATTCGGTATACATTCTGGGTCGACCATTATCTGACGGTGCTCGAGGTGGCCGATGACCATATCCTGGCCGGGGACCCATCCCGAGGCCTGGTGTGGCTCTCGAAAGAAGACTTTCTCGCCCAGTGGCGCTTCGTGGGTGTCGTGCTCAAACGCCACGGCGACTTGCAACCTGTGACCGCGGTTTAGGGGGGCCACGGAATGAAAGTGTTCATTACGGGTGCAACCGGCTTTGTAGGGCAGGAGGTTGTTTGCCAAGCCCATCAAAACGGCCATTCGCTTCGGATACTGGCACGGGATTCGCAAACTCCCTCGGTAAGAGAGCTCGCTTTGAAGACCAAGGCAGAAATTCATCCGGGGGACGTGTTAGATTCCAGATCCCTGGAAGGCGCTCTTGAGGGCGCGGAGGCTGTTATCCATCTGGTCGGCATCATCAGCGAGGTTGGGAACTGCACCTTCGAGAATATCCACATCCAAGGCACACGAAACATGGCAGCGGCCTCGCAGCGTTCAGGAGCCAAACGATTTCTCCACATGAGCGCGCTGGGGACACGTCCCGGAGCAATCTCCCGCTACCATCAGTCCAAGTGGGCAGCCGAAGAAATTGTGCGCCAAAGTGGGCTGGAATATACGATTTTTCGTCCTTCCTTGATCTACGGTCCCAGAGATCACTTTGTAAATCTCTTTGCGGAATTATCGAAGTTTTCGCCAGTGCTGCCAATCATGGGGAAAGGCGAAGCGCGTTTTCAGCCGGTGTCAGTTGCGACTGTAGCGGAAGCGTTCATCCGAGCCCTGAATGAGCCCAGAGCGATCCGTGAGACGTTCGACCTGTGCGGTCTCGAAACCCTGACTTTGCCCCAAATCCTTGACACAATCCTCGGGGTGACCGAACGCAAACGCTGGCAGCTACGCATTCCGCTGGCTATAGCCCGATGTCAGGCGGCTCTTTTGGAATTGGTGTACGGTCGAATACTCAGGAAAGCGCCGCCGCTTAATCGCGACCAACTTATCATGCTGCAGGAAGATAATGTGGGAGAGGGAAGCAAGGCGGAGCAGTTGTTGGGGTTGGGGCAAACCCGCTTTCGGAATGGGATTGCAAGTTACTTGAAGCGTAAAACGTAAAACGTAATGCGTAATACGGAATAGAAAACAGCGATGGGTTCCCTGATTTTACGTTTTACGCATTACGTTTCACGCGCTCACACCTCAATCCCGTAAGCTTTAATCTTGTTGTAAAGCGTTTGGCGGCCAATCCCAAGTCGCTTGGCCGTTTCGAGTTTGTTGCCGCCGGTTTCCTTAAGCATTTGGACGATCGCGTTGCGTTCGACTCCCTCCAGCAGCGTAAAGTTTGTATCCTGGGATTCCTCGCCGGCCATGCGAACTTTAGTAACTGAAAGATCACTGGCATCGACGCTATCACCCTCGCACAGGAGCACGGCGCGCTGGACCTCGTTTTGGAGCTGCCGCACATTGCCCGGCCAATCGAAGCCGGTCAGGCGTTCGCTCGCTGAGGGGGTAAAACCGTTGATGACGCGGTTGGCCTGCGAGGCAAAGCGGCGGAGAAAGGCGTTGGCCAACGGCATGATGTCTTCGCGACGTTCGCGCAGTGGCGGCAAGTAAACCGAGATGGCGCTGATCCGGTAAAACAGGTCCTCGCGCAGCTTGCCATCCTTAATGGCTTCCTCCGGTTTTCGGTTCGTCGCCGCGACAATGCGGCAATTGGTCTTGTAAGCGGTCTTGCCACCCACCGGCCTTACTTCCTGGTCCTGGAGAACGCGCAACAGTTTGCTTTGAGTATCGACAGGCATCTCAGAAATCTCATCCAGGAAGAGAGTGCCGCCCTCGGCTTGGCGGAAGAGGCCCTCACGATCGGTGTGCGCGCCGGTAAAGGCTCCTTTGACCGAGCCGAAAAGCTCGCTTTCGATCAACTCGCGCGGCAATGCGGCGCAATTGATTTTGATGATTCGTCCCTTGCTGCGCGGACTGAAGGCGTGCAGCAGATCGCCAATGACCTCTTTGCCGGTGCCGCTTTCGCCGGTAATCAGCACCGCGACGTCACTCGGCGCGATGCGTTCCACGGTGCGGACTACTTCCCGCATCGCGCCGCTCTGAAAAACAGGCGAAACGGTGCCGCTAATAGTTTCCAATGCACGACGCAAGGCGCCGGCTTCTTCGTTCTGCCGCTTATGGTCGACCGCGTTCTTGAGATCGGTGAGTAGTTTTTCGCGATCAAAACGCTCGCCTTTGCGCAGGAAGTTGAAGGCGCCGCGTTTAGTCGCTTCAACGGCCCACGGCAGGGCCTGGTCATCGTTCGGCGCACCGGTCAGAATGATGACCTCGGTTTCCGGCCAGCGCTTCTTAATGATAGGCAGCAGGTCAACCAGACCATTGGCGTCCGGCAACTTCACATCGAGCAGAACGACGTCCGGCTGGTCCAGTCCGAGAATTTTTTGCAGCGCTGCCCCGCTGTCGGCTTCCAGGACCTGATAATCATCCTGGATATGCAGCTTCAGCAGGTCGCGATAATCTGCTTGATCCTCAACAATGAGAATTTTGCCCTTCATAAATGCTTTTTGCGATTCTGTCCGCAGGCCCGGGTGAACATCCGGAAAATAGCTTCGTGTTCCGGATACCGGTCCATCAGGCGTTCCGGGTGAAACTGGACGCTCAACAAGAACGGCAACCAGCGGGTGCCCTCCGGCTTAAGTTCGAGGCCCTCAATGACCCCATCCTCGCTTACCGCTGTTGACCGCAAGGGCGCCGCCACCTGGGCGACGGCCTGATGGTGCGTGCTGTTAACGCCGAGTTTCTGCCCGCCGGTTATCTTGGCCAGTAATGAACCCGCTGTCAATTGCACTTCATGCACGATCTCCCCCCGTTTATCCGCTCGCCGATGTTCCAGCGCATCAGGTACCTGGCTTGGAATATCGGCCACCAGCGTGCCCCCCAAGGCGACGTTGAGAATTTGTTGGCCGCGACAAATCGCCAGGAGCGGCTTGCATTGCTGAAATACCTCGCCAATCAGCAGCAATTCGCGGTAATCCCGCTTCCCACCGTCTGGTGTTATCTCGATGGTGCTGCTGACGCCTTCAGGCAAACCATTCCCGTAAAGCTCGGGGTTGACGTCATCCCCGCCTGTCAGGAGCACCCCATCGGCGACACGAACGCACTCGGCGATGACGTCGCGCGAATCCGTTGCCGGCATTGTAACCGGGATTCCACCCGCAACGATTAACGCCTGCTCGTATTTGGCCGAAAGACTGGTTGAAAGGTCCCCGAATTCTTTCCCCGCGCTCTCCACGTCGGGTGAAATCAAAATCAAGGGCGGTCGTTTCATGTGTGTACATCACCCTAAGAGAATTTCTCCAAAGTGTCAGGGAAAAATGAACGATTACGGGGCAATCGGTTTTCGGATTCTCCCCAGCGCGCCCCACCATTATTGTGAGCTTTCAATCAACGCGCGACTCCGGGAAACGTTCTCGGATTGATTTTTTGACTCGCTCCTCTTCTTCAGGCCGAAGGCGGCGGCGATTAATCAACCGCTGTACGGCATCGAGTAATTCCAGCCAGTCTTCGAGCGGCGGTTCTGGTACCGCTTGCCAACGATCGTATCGCTTTGCCCGCGCGTAAAAGATCCACTCCCGCCTTATATGTTGCGCATAAACCTGCAGTCGCACGCCTTCGTCCGTCACACGCTTCCAACTGATCTCTGCTTTAGGCATTCCAATGACAATACCCGCAAGGCCGAGTCCCACGAGCCCCGATTATTTTATGTTTAGGCATTCCTATGACGATAACTTGAAGGCCAAGCTCCACGAGTCCGACTCTCGTGCGTTCGACTTTGGACTTTGGACTTATTGAGGCAAGTCCACGCTAGCCACCGCCATCGCAGCGATACCTTCTTCCCTGCCAATGAACCCTAGGCCTTCATTAGTGGTCGCTTTGATGCCGACATGCTGGACATTACATTCGAGCGCCTGTGCGATATTCAGCTTCATAGCATTCATATGCGGCATCAGCTTTGGCGCCTGTGCAATGACGGTGGCGTCAATATTCACCAACTTGCCCTCTCGCACGGCCAGCAACCGCGCAGCTTCGTGGAGGAACACCCGGCTGGGAGCGCCGCGCCAACGAGGATCCGTATTCGGAAAAAAATGACCTATGTCCGGCTCTCCCAGCGCACCCAGAATCGCATCGCAAATCGCGTGCATCAGAACATCGGCATCCGAATGACCCTCCAAGCCTTTGGTGTGGGCAATCTCTACCCCGCCCAGGATGAGCTTGCGACCTTCTGCGAGTGCGTGGATGTCATACCCAATCCCGATGTGAACCATGGGCAAACTATACGGGGCGCGTTGGAAGCCACCAAGCGTTTTGTCACTTTGTCGTAAACCCAATACGCACCGGGTCTGTTGTTAATACTTTTTAACCATGTTGACACCGGACCGTCACTTGCGCCGCGAATATTCCCTAGGCGGAAACAGGCTACGAAACCCTTGTGGAGTATTATGTGAATCACCTCCTTCCTTAGGAGTCCCCTTTTTTCGCTGCCGATTATTGAGCGTGTCGGTCAATTCACGGTTTGAGCTTGCTTCCAGTCCAAGACCTTCAATTGCACCGAGTGCATGCCATTGTAGCTATTGAGTTGCGGAGTGAAAGCGAGGTCGAAACGGCCGACGGGCAACGATTCATTTCCTGCTCCCCACCAAACCGCTTCGCAAGTGGTCCTGCCATCGTTGACCCACATTTTGACGTGCTGCTTGTCGGCGCCCACGCGCTGCAGCGGGCGCTGATGGACCAGATCGCGCGCGACGAGTTGCACGACCGGGTTGCCTTGCCCCTGCGGTTTAAGCGCATCGAGCTTGCCCAAGCAATGGAAAGTGATCTCTTCAAGCCTGACTTCGGCATCGAGGCGTAGGTTTGCCTGTAATTGTTCCGGCTTCAAAGCACGGCGCGCAACGTCATTAAACCGGCTGCGGAATGCATCGATGTTTCCGGAGTCTATCGAAACGCCGGCCGCCATCGCATGACCACCGTGGCGCAAGAGCAGATCACTGCATTCGCGCAGACCCGCGGCGAGATCGAACCCGTCAATGCTGCGCCCGGAACCCCGCCAACCATTCGAATCCCCGCCCACAATAATAGTGGGCCGATAAAACTGCTGGACGATGCGTGAGGCAACAATGCCCACGACGCCGATATGCCAGTCCTGGTCCCCTTCGACGATGACAAAATCCTCTTCGGGCTTGAACTTTGCCCGGATCGAAGAGATAACCCGGTCGGCGATGGTCCGTTCGAGGGTCTGGCGTTGACGGTTGCGCATGTCCAGATCCTGCGCCAGGGCAGTCGCGGTGGTAAGATCGGGCGCCATCAGCAGATGGAGCGCCGCCTCGGCAGTCTCGAGCCGGCCGGCCGCATTGAGTCGGGGAGCCAATTGAAATCCAACTTCATGCACGCCCAATAGTCCGGCGCACCTGGCCACCTGCTTCAGTGCAACCAACCCAGGCCTTGGTGTCGTGGCCAAGCGCCCAAGACCGCTGGATACCAGGATTCTATTCTCTCCGGTGAGCGGTACAAGATCAGCCACGGTGCCGAGCGCGACCAAATCCAACAACGGACGCAGATCGAATTCGGCGGCGCCAGGCAAACCGGTCTCACGTCCCCGCTTCACCACCGCGTGTGCGAGCTTGAAAGCCAGGCCAACCGAACAAAGCTCAGTGAAATCGCCCGAGATCTGAGGATTGACCAGTGCCAACGCGCGCGGGCGAGGGTTTTGGACCTGGTGATGGTCCAGCACGATCACATCGATTTTCCGTTCGCCGAGCCACTCGATACAATCAATCGCGGTCGAGCCGCAGTCCACCGCCAGAACCAGTTGTGCAGGTATTTTCTTCAGACAATTCTCCACCGCGTCCCGTGTCAGTCCGTAACCTTCGTCCATCCGGTGGGGCAAATAGAAATCGACGCGCCAGCCCAGCGCGCGAAATACTTCGAGCAACAACGCCACCGAAGTGACGCCATCCACGTCGTAATCGCCGAAAATCGCAACGAGTTCCTTTTGTTCGTGGGCGCGAAGTAATCGCGCAATCGCCGGCGACATGTCCGGCAGTTGGAACGGATCGGCGAGATGTTTCAATCGTGGCGCCAGAAAGCCGGCGATCGTCACAGGTTCGGTGAGCCCGCGGTTGAGGAGACATTGCGCCAAAAGCGGCGGGATTTGCAGTTGCCGGGCCAATTGCCCAGCCAGCAAGGGCTGCGTCGGAGCGACCGACCACCTGAATTTCATAACCACCTAAGAGTGGTCAGAGCCCGCTCAGGTTTTCAACCGCAAAGGAATTTTGCCGCAAGAATAGACCAATAGCCGGAAGAGCGGCACCCTGAACCTAAAGAGAATTGCCAGCAACGAGCTGGATACCGCTGTAATCGAGTATCGGTTAGTGCCCGCCGGCATCGTCTTTGGCTTTCGGCTTTCCAGCGCTTGGCCCATGCCCCTCTTGGCGTTTCTCACGGTGTGCAGAAACCACCGAGAGAATAATCGAGGTCAAAATTATCCCAGCGACAATCAGCAAAGAGATTGAGATCGGGATTTCCACCTGGAACGGGAGTGGGGGTTCCCGGTCGTGTGGGTCGAGGAGCATTTTGATGCCGATAAAAACGAGCACGACGGACAATCCGATTTTGAGAAAGCGGAAGTAATTAATCGCTCCCGCCAGGACAAAATACAGCGATCGCAAGCCAAGGATGGCGAACACATTAGAGGTAAATACGATGAATGGTTTGGTGGTGACGGCGAAAATTGCGGGAATGGAATCCAAGGCGAATACCAAGTCAGTGGTCTCCACCATTACCAGCACCAGCGCGATCGGCGTGAGCGCCCTTTGGCCGTTCCAAATTGTTACGAATTTCTGACCGTCCAACTCAGGCGACACTGGATAAACCTTGCGGACCCAGCGCAAGATGAGGTTCTTTTCCGGAGCCACTTCGGTTTTGGCAAACAACATTTTGATACCGCTATACAGAATCAGCAGACCGAGGAGATACAGGACCCAGTGGAGCCAGGTGATCAGCGCGGCGCCGATCAAGATCATGAATCCCCGCATAATCAAAGCGCCCAATATTCCCCAGAAGAGCACGCGATGTTGATACTGGGTCGGGATCTTGAAATAGGCAAAGATCAGGGCAATGACGAATACATTGTCCATCGAGAGCGACAGTTCAATCAGATAGCCGGTGAGGAATTCCAGGGCCTCTTTTTGGCCACGCAGCGGGATCAACCCACAAAAAAAGAGCATTGCCAGCGCAAACCAGACCGTCGTCCACATTGCCGCTTCCTTGAATTTGACGATATGAGCGCGCCGGTGGAAAAGGCCAAGATCGAGGGCGAGAAAGATCAAGACGCACGCGATGAAACCAACCCAGTGCCAGGTGGTGATTTGGATCAAGGCAAGCATGCCGAAAAAACGTTAGAACGTGGAGGCGTTAGAACGTTGAATCGGCAACAAAAGGACAAGGCCAAGCGCAGGCCAGGGACCTGGCGGCACTTTCAAAACACGCTTGTTACGTCCTCGAATGTTCCGGCCGGAACGTTCAGAACGACCCGCTAAGCCATTCATGTTTTAGCTGCTAGACGCGCGCCGGCGTCGCAACGCTCTCCACCGCGATGGGCGACCCACCCATAGGCGGACGTTGACCTCTGTGCCACCAGAGCACCATCGCGCTGGCGATATAGATACTGGAATATGTCCCCGTGATGATGCCGATCAAAAAGGTAAACGCGAAGTCATTTATCTCGCCCCCACCAAAGATGAACAGCGATAGCGTTGCCAGAAAGACAGTGCCCGACGTAATGATGGTGCGGCTCAGCGTTTGATTGAGGGCCTGGTTCATGACTTCCTTGAACGTGCCACGAATGCCCAGCTTTAAATCTTCACGGATTCGGTCAAAAATCACGATGGTGTCATTGGTAGAGAAACCAATAATCGTCAGAATGGCCGCCACCGTTGTCGCATTGAATTGTCGTCCCGACAAATAATAGATGCCGATCGTCATCAGCACATCGTGAATGACGGCCAAGACCGCGCCAACCGCGAATGAAAACTCGTACCGGAACGCCACATAAATCAGAATGCCGAATAGCGACAACAGCGAAGCAATAATTGCCGATTGTTGAATGTCTTTTCCAACAGAGGCTCCGACATGTTCGGACCCGAGCGGCCGGAAGTTCCCCGGACTGAGCTTGTCGATCGTGTTTTTCACAATGTCCCCAGTTCCCGACAGCGAATCGATCCGCAGCATCTGCGCCCCGGACACGAGGTCCTTCTGATATTGAATCAGAGGGTCCTTAACGCCGGCACTTTCCAATGCCGCCCGAATCTGGCCCGAGTCGACCTGCTGCTTGAAGGCGTAGCTGATAGTGTCACCGCCGACGAAATCGCGACCATAGGCGCTCTTGCCGCGATGAGCCCCCCAGCCGACACCAAGGGCGATAATCACCCATGAAGTGACGAAAGCGGGTTTAGCCAGCTTCATGAAATCGAGCTTGGTTGCCCGAATAATATGGAGCATCGGAACGGCTTTAAGCCAGCCACGGTCCAGCATCCAGTCGAAGATCATGCGTGTGACGACCAGCGCGGTGAACAAACTGGCCGCGACACCGATAGTCAGGGAAACACCGAAGCCTTTAATCGGACCAGTGCCCATGAAAATCAGGATAATGGACGAGATCAATGTTGTAACGTGGGAGTCAAAAATGGTGCCGAACGCGCGGCTGTACCCGGCGGCAATCGCGCCGCGGAGAGATTTGCCTTTTGCAGATTCCTCACGAATGCGTTCGTAGATCAGGACGTTGGCGTCGACCGCCATACCTACAGTGAGCACAACGCCCGCAATGCCTGGCAGCGTGAGTGTCGTTCCGATCGAACACATGACCCCAAGCAGGATGATGATATTGGCGATGAGCGCGACGTTGGCGACCATCCCGGCAATCATGTAATAGACGAGCATGAACGCCGATACGGCTAGGGTCCCGTAGATGGCAGCGCGAATGCCGCTACGAATGGAGTCAGCACCCAACGTCGGGGCGACCTGCCGGGAGGCCTCGATTTTCAAAGGAGCCTTCAATGGGTTTTCGAGCACAGTTTGCAACGTAAACGCCTCCTGCGGCGTATAGTCGCCCTCGATAACCCCGTTACCACCCTCGATCGCCGTTTTAATCACCGGCGCCGTCTGCAATTCACCATCGAGAATAATTGCCAGTTGCCGCCCAACGTTCTCCCGCGTAATTCGACCAAACGTTTCCGCCCCGACTGAATCCAACGAAAAGGAGATCTCCGGTCGACCCAGATTGTCGCGCGTGACCATAGCGCTCTTAATGCCGCCGGTCATCTCGGCCTTCCGTTTGACAACATAGCGCTCGACCTGTTTGGTGCCGTTCTGCAAGGTTTTGACGTGGGTCATCAGTTCGTAGCCAGCCGGCACCGGAGCGCTCTGATCAATTAGGTTCCGGCTTTCCTCGTGAACCAATTTGAACTCAAGAAATGCCGCCTTCTGGATGGCTACACGAGCGCTCTCCTGGTCGGCGGCGGACAAACCGGGAAGCTGTACTAGAATTTGATCCTTGCCTTGCGGCTGAATCAAAGGCTCGGCAACGCCGAACTTGTCGACGCGTTTCCGCAGCACCTCTACCGCCTGGGAAAGGGCCGCCGTCGTATCTGAAGCGTTGGTCAACCCCGACGTGTCCATGCTGACCTTGAACGAGGTGCCCCCTTGTAAATCCAGTCCCAGCCGAATCCGCCCCGCCGCCTCCCGCTGCACGCGATTCAGTATGTACGTGGTTGGGTGAGCCTCGTTTTTGGCTTCGTAGAATGGAAAATAGCGCGTGAGGTCATTGGTCCCGACGGCCTCCAGCAGACAATCATAAGGACGATCCGGCGTGGATTTTTCAAGCGCCTGCGCTTTCTGAACAATGCCGTTGAAATTCGCGTCACGATTCACCGCCCGTTCCCTGAATTTCTCAATCAGATTCCGACCCTTTGGCGGGTTGAGCTCGTACAACGACCAGAGTACGACCAGGACAACAAGAACAAACCTCCAAACGTTATTTCGATTCATGAGAACTAATTAAGACTCGCTGGTGGCGCCGCTGCGTTCAGTTATTTCGGCAACCGCTGCCTTGGTAATTTCGAATTTAGCATCCGCCGAACGGATATTCAGAGTCTTTTCTTTGACAGTAACAACTATGCCGACCACGCCTCCGGAAGTGACAATTCTATCCCCGGCTTTGACCGTTTTAAGCATTTCAGCATGCTCTTTGGCCTTTTTGGACTGTGGCCGGATGAGGACGAAATAGAACATCACCACCATGATGACCAGCATGCCGATGGTGGTGACCGCCTGGCCGCGTTGGTCGGGCTGTGTGCCCGGCTGCGTGGGCGCCTGCCCCATCGCCAGAATCGGTTCTATATTCGACAAAATCATATCAACAAATGAGCCGATAAAGGTATGCATACAAGCCCAATTGGCAAGCCTAACCTCATAAATCTCTTTACGGCGTCGAACTCCATCATTAAATATATGTAAAGCGTCGAAGAGATGATTTACGGATGACAAGCTTCACGAGCTTGCGGGCCCGCTTGGTGGGTACCGTCTTCCTGGCTGTAGCTCCGGCCTGGGGGTTGACTTACTTCATCGTGAAGCAAACCGGGACGGAACAGGACCTGCCCTGGATGCTGGTCTCCGGCGGGGTCGGCTTGCTCGCCCTCTGTGCAGCCTGGCTTGGAGGTGAACGCTTTGTCTTGCGTCAGGTGCGCGTTTTGTATCAAGCGGCGCGCCGGTTGGGCGCAGGGGATCTCACCAGCCGAACCGGTCTCGCCAGTGAGACAGGCGAACTGGGCGAACTGGCCCGCACCTTCGATTCCATGGCCCAATCGTTGGAGCAACGAGTCGCCGAACGCGAGCGCACGGAAGAAACGCTGCTCGCGAGGTCCTTACAGCAGACGGTGGTAAGCGCGCTGGGCCAGTTCGCCTTGGTCAGCAAAGACCTCTCGGCACTGCTCAACCAGGCAGTCATGTTGGTCGCGCAGACCCTTGAGGTTCAGTATTGCGGCATCCTCGAGTTGTGGCCCGAGCGCAAAGAACTGCTGCTGCGCGCGGGAGTCGGCTGGAAACAGGGAGCCATTGGTAACACTTCTTTCGCGGTCGATCCGCGTACGCAATCCGGGTTCACGCTGACGGCGGGCGAGCCGGTCGTCGCTGAGGATTTGAGAACCGAGACCCGTTTTACCAGTTGCCGATTGCTGGTCGAGCACGGGGTCATCAGCAGTATTACCGTTGCGGTTACCGGCCAGGACCACGCCTTTGGCATTTTGGGCGCCTACACTACTCAACCGCGGAAGTTCACCGAAGATGAAGTGCATTTTCTCCTGGCTGTCGCGACAGTGCTGGCAATGGCTGTCGCGCGCGCGTTGGCCGAAGCTGAACTGGAGAAGCTCGCGGCCTTCGCCCAGCTCAACCCCAACCCGGTGATGGAACTGGATCGGCAGGGCAAGCCAACTTACGTCAATGACGCCGCTATAAAGCTGGCTGCTTCCGTCGGTGAATCGAGTCCTTCGGGCATTTTGCCTTCCAATATTGGAAACATCATCGACACATGCTTCACAACCGGCGAAAGCCGCGTCAGTCTCGAAACGCGGCTCGCCAACCGGACCTTTTCATGGACATTCCATCCGGTCAAAGCCAGCCAGGTGGTTCACGCCTATGTCGAGGACATCACGGACCGCCTCAGCCTTGAGGCGCAATTGCGGCAATCGCAAAAAATGGAATCTGTGGGACAACTCGCAGCAGGCGTCGCCCACGATTTTAACAATATGCTGACCATCATTCAGGGGCATGGTGGTATGCTGCTCGCCAAGGCGACCCAAATCCCTGAATTGCTGGATTCTTCTCAAGCCATTTACTTTGCCGCCGAACGCGCGGCCAACCTCACACGGCAATTGCTCATGTTCAGTCGAAAGAACGTGATGCAACCCAAACAGCTCGATCTGCGCGAGGTAGTCTCGCAAATGAGCAAGATGCTGGAACGATTACTGGGCGAGACAATTGCGCTGGAGGTTCGGTTGCCGGCACAGTTGTCGCACGTTCATGGCGATACCGGCATGATCGAGCAGGTTATCATGAACCTCGCCGTTAACGCCCGCGACGCCATGCCCAAAGGCGGTACTTTGACGATCTCCACCACGCGAGTCGAAATTGATGATTCCTATGTGCATACCCATCCGGAAGCGCGCCCCGGCTCGTTCATTTGTCTGCGCGTAAGCGACACCGGTTACGGAATGGACGCTTATACCATGGCGAGAATTTTCGAACCGTTCTTCACGACCAAAGAAGTCGGAAAAGGGACCGGACTGGGCCTGGCGACGGTGTATGGGATTATGAAGCAGCACGACGGTTGGATCGAAGTGGCCAGCGACCTCGGGCAGGGCACCTCGTTCAATGTCTTCTTTCCCGTCGTTGGAGAGCCGGTCGAGCTTAGCCCCGTCAAGCCTCCGACCGTCGATGAGGTGCAAGGGGGAAAAGAGACCATTCTCATTGTGGAGGACGAAATGGTCCTGCGCGACATGGCGCATGTGATCCTGAAGGACTGCGGCTATAATATTTTGGAAGCGAGTTCGGGGCGCGAAGCCCTGGTTGTGTGGGAGCATTATAAAGATAAAGTTGACCTCGTCTTGACGGATATGGTGATGCCGGAAGGAATTTCCGGGATGGAGCTGGCCCATCGACTGCTCGCAACAAAACCCAATCTGAAAATCATCTTTGCCAGCGGATATAGCATGGATGATCTGGATACCGCGTTTGTGCGCGATGGCCACGCGCTCTTCCTCCAGAAACCCTACACGCATGTCACCCTCGCCAAGGCCGTCCGTCAATGCCTCGACGAATCCCGAAGTCGCGCCGACGGACCCATCGAACCTGAAGTGCCTAAACTGCCGTTTGAATAAGTTGAATGAAACGCCGCGTTTGTTTTCGGCGGCGGGTTTAACTCCAGTGCCTCGACGGATTCAATTCAGTCTCCTTGCTCAAGCCAAGTCGCCTACCTGGAGATATCACCTTGGTTGAGGACTCGGAACTGGTGCCGGCGCAATGCTTGCTCTGCCATATCGTTATCCTCCATGCTCAAACCGATAATGGGTTTGCCCGCGGGATGAGGGATGAAAGAATAGAGATAATTAATGTTAAGTTCGGCCTCGAGCAATACCGACATTAATTTGCTCAGTTCCGAGCTGGTAACTTCGACGGCGACCAGGCGGCTTTCAGTAAAGGGAAAAGCATCCCTATGCAGCAACTCGCGCGCTTTATCCGGGTCATCAACTATCACTCGCAGAATCGCGCTGTCGGTCGTATCCAGTACCATCAACGCCAGGACGTGAACGCCGTTGGCAGCGAATAAACCGATCAGGTCGTGCAGCCGTCCTAGCCGATTCGGTGTGAACACCGAGAACTGAACCACCGGGTCCAGCCGCCTGGCTCTAGTTACTTCCGTGGCCATATCCCACAGCCTACCACAAAATGAGGTCCGGTGCAGTAGACATGAGCGGAGGTTGGGGTTCTACGAAGACCCTGAGCAAACCCCGTTGGAGTGTGAAGTATTTAAGGCCTCTTGAAACTCAGCCTTCCCATATTCAACTACACCACGGGCGAGTGCGCTTGCAGTTGGGGGCGCAAGCAGCGGCAATAACTCGACGGGCAAATTTTGTGTCCTCTTCAACTTGCCAGTCAAACATGCCCACCAGGATGAAATCTGCACCGTTATTGAAGGCGTAAGGAAATCCGGCCCGCGTTGGAATAGCGCCGGCGGCCAGAATCTTGAAGGCAATCCAGGGTTTTTTCACGCCAGCCATAAAATCGATTACAGCCTGTGGATCCTTGCACCACGAATTATCATGCCCGCCTACTGCTCCCATCTCGTCTGGACGTGGCGCCGTGTAATACTCATGGCTGTGCAGTGTCTTTTGATAAAAATCGACATTCAGCTTTGCCTTCTCGCATTCGACAATTACGCGCAGGTCATGAGCCGCTACACCAGCTACACGTTTTTGACTTTTTATGAACTGAACCGTCTCGCCAACCTTTTCAAACTTATTCTGATCCAGCAACGACTCCGCAGCATCACCCGTCAGGTGCACGCCGACCGCGCCCTCGTCAATCGCGCGTTGGATTTGTGAAAACCCGCCGCCCGCATCGAGTCGGACCTGGGCGAACCACTTCATTTTGCCGCCAGCTTTCCAATGCTCGAAAATCTGAGAGTTGTCATCCATCACCCACGAGTTAATTGCAGTGATTCCGTTGCTTTCTCCCAATTCGAGTGTCTCTCGAATTTTGGCGGGCGTATTGTAACGCCGCATTAATGTGGAAACGTACGTCAGGTCTCGTGAATGCGACCAACCCGCGATCAAATTTCCACCCATCATTAAGCGGCTGATCTTTTGGCCGCCGATTTGGCCCTCCGGAAATGGGTCGGCGGATGGGTGGGCCGATGTGGACGCACCCGCGTTGGTCCTGGTTTCGACGGCCAGCGGCAAAGCGGCTGAAGCAAGAAGAGAAGCTTTTACAAACCCACGGCGAGAGAGGCGGCCTTTCATGGAAGACTTATAGCCCAAAATATTAGAGAAAGTCAATCCGATTCGCGTGCTTATATACATATCTTATTTAAGCTATAAGTCCCATAGAAACCATTGCCCCGGACTGGAATTCCCGGCAAGATACGCCAATTTACCAAGCATGAGTGTTGTAACATTGCCGCGTGCTGCCGAGCCTCCCTCCATCGGGGCCACTCCCGCCGTGGACTGGTCAAAACCGGTGCCGCGTCCCAAAAAGGGCGTGCTGCGGCTGGTCAGCGAGGTGCTCGACCATGGCGGTCCGGGTTATTTGCAATTTGCCATCACGAACATCTGCAACGCCAAATGTGATTTTTGCGGATTCGCGGTGGATCGCTTTGATCCGAAGCAAAGGCGGAGTGTGACGTTGCAGGAAGCGCGGGACGTTATTGATATCTGCGTTAAGAACCATATCGGCTATTTGCTGTTTGTGGGCGGTGAACCCATGGTTCACAAAGATTTGCGCGCGATGACGCGCTATGCCGCGGAACGGGGCATTCATCCCATGATCTGCACCAACGGTTCGCTCTGGACGGATCAAAACATGCGCGACCTGGCCAGCGACGGCCTCAGCAGTGTGATCATGTCGATCGACGCCCACGATGTCGCCAAGCACGAGAAGAACCGCGGTCTGCCGGAGGTCTGCCGCAAAATCCAGCGGGCCAACGAGCTCTTTTCCGAATTAGGCATTCAAACCACGGCCAGTGTTACGGCCAGCCGCTTAATCGACGATTACGATAAACTGCCGGCTTTCCTCACCCAGCTCGGATTCAAGAGCTGCACCTTCAGCTATCCGCTAACCAGCCTGGCCTCAAGTTACTTGAGCTTCAGCGACTCTACCCTCGTAAATTACAAGGTCGATGAACTGATTCAGGTCTTCGACAGAATCAAACAGATGAAGCGGCGCAGCGGCTATCCCGTGGTAAATCCCGCCGAATCACTCACCGAAATGCAGCGGCATCTGCGAGGCGAGCCTGAGAAATTTGGGTGCTTGGGTGGACACAAGTATTTTTATCTGGACTGGAACCTGAATCTGTACCGGTGCCATTTCTGGGAGAAGCCGATGTGCAAGATTTACGAGTTTGACAGCTCGAAATTGATTCGTGACGGCTGCACTCGTTGCATGATCGATTGTTACCGGGACCCCAGCGTGCTGCAGTTTGTGGCGATTAGTGCCAGCGACGCCTGGAACAATGCCAAACGCGGAAAACTCGTCGCTGCCGCCAAAAATCTCCTGGATCGTCGAAATCTCACATCGCTCAAGGCCGTCTGGGAAGACCGCAAATGGATCGGAGGGGTCTGAGCAAATGGCCATGCGTGGGTCGCTGGTAACTCGGCCTTCCGAGGATGCCCGCGCCACAAAAATCTTACGCGAATTGGAGCATCCTGACGATTTGTAGAAACTAAATGAGAAAATCTTCGCCGGAAGTCCTCGTACGGAAGTTAGTTCAGGAGCTAAGTCCCTACACACCGGGTGAGCAGCCAAAGATAAACGGCCTGATTAAGCTCAACACGAATGAAAATCCATTTCCACCCTCGCCAAAAGTCCTGCGAGCCACTCGCACGGCGGTCGATGAGCGGCTGCGATTATATCCAAATCCGACCGCGGACGCGTTGCGCCAGAAATTGGCCCGCCTGCATCGGTGTGGAACCCAAAATATCATCGTGGGGAATGGGTCCGATGAACTGCTAGCGATGGCAGTCCGTTGTTTTGTTGAACCGGGCGGACGATGGCGAGATGCATCAAAAGCTTCAGTTCAATACTTTACTCCAAGCTATTCGCTTTATCCCGTGCTGGCCGATGCCCATGGCGCCGCCAGAAACCCGGTGGTTTTAAACCCTGATTTTAGTTTGCCCGGGCTGACCGAATTGAAACGGGGCAGGCAATGGGATTTTCGGGCGGCACTGACATTTGTGACAACGCCCAACGCACCCAGCGGCCGTGGATACAGCACCAGCGAACTTGATCGATTATGCCAGGCTCAGAAAGGGGTTGTCGTCCTGGACGAGGCGTATGTCGATTTCGCGAACGAAAATGCGCTTTCGCTCGGGCTCAAGCACCCGCATGTGCTGGTCGCCCGTACATTTTCTAAGGCCTACTCCCTGTGCTTTCAAAGAGTGGGTTATTTTGTTGGTAATCCTCAGCTCATAGAAGCCCTGCAAAAAATTCGCGATAGCTATAACGTCAATGGCTTGGGCCAGGTTGCCGCCGCGGCGACCCTGGACCACCTTGCTTACTATCGCGCGAATTTTCGGAGAATAATATCGACTCGGGATCATTTGAGTTCTGAGCTGAAGAGTCTCGGGTTTAAAGTCTTTCCGAGCCAAAGTAATTTTATCCTCGCCCAACCGCCCGCCTTTCCAGCGCAGGATTGGCTGGAAAAATTACGGCGCAGAAAAATCCTGGTGCGATGGTTCAACCACGCGACCGTTCGCGAGTACCTGCGGATTTCTGTCGGCACGCCGGAACAGACCGCCGCGCTGGTCAGTGCGGTCAAAGGAATTCTGCGGTCGGATTCAGGCACGGTTCCCTGAATAACGGCGATCCTTACCCAACCGAGGCTGGTTTATTCCACCGCTTGTCCGGTTTTGAGACAGCAAGTCCTGTGTCGGTTGGAAGAGGCACTGTGAGACAGCCTGCGAACACTCGGCTTTTTCCTCGTTGAATTCCTTTCGAACTTCGCGCTTCGGATTTCGGATTTTTCACGACTCCTCGGCACTATTTGTGCTGAAAAATTGGCGTGTACCTTGATTTTTACGGACTGAACGAACCGCCTTTCGATATCACACCGAACCCGCGGTTCCTCTTTTATAGCGCCAAACATCGCGAGGCCTACAACCATCTGTTGTACGGGATCCGCGAGCGCAAAGGTTTTGTCCAACTCACCGGAGAAGTCGGGGCGGGGAAAACAACGCTTTGCCGAGCGATGCTTGAGCAACTCGATGAGCGCTACGCAACGGCGCTGATCTTGAATCCGGTATTGAGCCCGGATGAATTGATGAAGGCAGTTGCGGTGGAATTCGGTTTGCCAGTCAACGGTTTGGATCGACTCGACACGATCGCAGTGATTAACGAGTTCCTGCTGCAACAGGTTGAGACCGGGAAGGAAGCCGTGCTGATTATCGATGAAGCCCAGGACTTGACCGACGAATTGTTGGAACAGGTACGGCTGCTCTCAAATCTCGAAACCGATAATCGGAAACTGCTGCAAATTGTGCTCATGGGTCAGCCTGAATTGCGTGATCGGTTGAACAATCCAAAACTCCGCCAACTGCGGCAACGGATTACTGTTCGCTACCATCTGCTGCCGTTGAGCCGTTCCGAGGTGAATCAGTACGTGCAGCATCGAATTCATTTGTGTGGTGGTAATGGCACACCCTGCTTCACCAATCCAGCACTCTGGCGCATTTACCATTACAGCCAGGGAATCCCGCGGCTCGTCAATGCTGTCTGTGACAAAGCCTTGCTCGCGGGCTTTGTTTCCCAGCGCGAACGCATCAATTTCAAACTGGTCAATCATGCAGTGCGCGAACTGGAAGGCACCATCAACTCATGAGCTTAATCAATGATGCTTTGAAACGCGTTAAAGAGGCCCAGCGGCAAGCGCCACCGTCAGCTGAGCTGGGCCCGCAGCTTCGGCCCGTCGAGGATCAGCCGCCGCCCGTTCACACTGTTGGCCTCCTCTTACCCGTTGGCCTGGTGGCGCTCTCACTTCTAGCACTGTTATTGGTTTGGGTGCTCGCTCGCAAAGACAACGCTTCCGATATGCTTACTGTCCGGGCCGACGGCGCCGCCCACACGAGTCCCGCCGCTCAATTGCCCCCGCAAACCATAGCGCGTCCTGCCCAAACAGCTTCAGCTGCCATCGGTACCAAAGATGAGTCGGCCAAACCTCTTTCCGCGGCTGAACCTGCCGGCACAAATGCAACTCTCGCCGCTCCCGTCGCCAAGGGTTCCGCAGGCCTAAGCGTGTCAGCCGACATATCCACGAACAGTGTCGCTGCCAAAAATATCGCGGCGGATTCATCCTCAAAAGACCAAACCACAAACTCTGCACCGACAGCCGAACCAGAGCTGCCAAAACCTCCCCCGTTAAAGCTCCAGGGCATCGTCTTCAGCAAGAGGCCCTCTGCTGTGATTAACGGCAAGACCTTCTTCGTCGGTGACCGGCTTCGCGAATTTCGCGTCGTTGCCATCACGCCCGAAACCGCGATTTTGACGAGCGGAGGCCGGACAAACGTTCTCAGTTTTTCCGAATAAATTGACTTCCGAAAGGAGTCTCCCTTTACTTCCGCCGCCACTCCGGCAGGCCGAGTTCTGCGTGTCCCGGACCTGAACCGAAAGCTCCGTGAGTGGCTATAAAATCGGACCAACATTGGTGTGAACTTTCGCCACTTAAATGCGGACTTACCGGGCTCGTCCTTCCCGGATGGGCGATGAACTTACTTCGGTCAGAAATTGGAACCTCACCAATCCGCGCGCGCATTGTGCCATATGCGCTTCTCATCGCCTTAACGGTAATCCAGGACTCATTTGAGGGGCCGTTGCGCTATTGGATGTATTTCGCAAAGATGCTCGTTGGGGCCTGGTGCATATTCACGGTCCGCGACTTAGTGCCGGAGATGCGGTGGGCAATTTGCTGGGAGGCCGTTTTGGCCGGAGTCCTCGTTTTTGCGATATGGGTCGGCCTGGATCCGTATTATCCCAAGCTCGAATTGCTTTTCAAAGCCGGTGAACCGTGGAATCCCTTTAAACAATTCGGTGCTGACTCGAGCCAGGGTTGGTTTTTTGTTGTCGTGCGCACCATTGGTTCGGCGTTAGTGGTCCCCCCTCTGGAGGAGGTGTTTTACCGTTCATTTCTTTATCGCTATTTCGTCCGGCTGGAATTCACGGCGATGCCCTTCAAACAGTTGCATTGGCTTTCGTTGGTGGTGACCTCCCTGCTGTTTGGCCTGGCGCATTATCAATGGCTGGCCGGATTCTTTTGTGGGCTCATTTATCAGGCGCTGGTCATTCGCAAGAACCGACTCGGCGATGCGATGACTGCCCATGCCATTACCAATTTTCTGCTCGGCTGTTGGATTGTGTGGAAGGGCGCCTGGCAGTTTTGGTGATCCTGAATCGTCCTCGTTCGTCCTCGTCGAAATTGGGTAAAGGGCTCGAGGACGGGCAGTCGGAGTATTCAGCCTCAATCTTTGCGCAAGTGAACAATCGTCGCCCCCCACCCGCCATATTCCGGGTGGTCCAGGGTGAAGGAAGTCACATCCGGGTGTTTGGTCAGGATCGAATGCACGGTGCGCTGCAACTGGCCAATGCCTTTGCCGTGGATAATCCGCACTTGATAAATTCCTCGCTCGCGGCACGCGGCGAGGTAATCTGGCACAAGTTCGCCAATGTCCCGCGGTTTGAATGTATGCAGATCCAGGATGCCATCAATGGGTAATTGGATCGGATCGTCCATGCCCTAGAACTCATCTTTTAAACTCCGACGCAGGGTTCCTTTGGTAGGGACGGCTCGCCGAGCCGTCAGCTTTTCGACACAAAATGGGACCGACCAGCTCGGCGAGCCGGCCCTAACAATTATGAGATGGATTGTAATCAAAGGATTGCTTTCAAAGGGATTGCTTCCCCTTGCTTCTGTTCTAAGATACAGCATCGACCTTACAATCCGGCAAGCTGAATTATCTGATGCTGCGGTGGTTGCGGAGTTCAATCTGCGACTGGCCGAAGAAACCGAAGGGATTCGGCTAGTTCCCAACCGTGTGGCGGAGGGAGTTGCCGCCATCCTCGCTGACGCGAGCAAGGGGCTCTATTACCTCGCTGAAGTCGACGGACAAGTCATCGGTCAGGTAATGATCACCTACGAATGGAGCGACTGGCGCAATGGCAACTTATGGTGGCTTCAGAGTGTCTATGTAAGAGAAGACTTCCGCCGGCGCGGCATTTTTCGCGCGCTGTTTCAGCACCTCCAGAAATTGGCGCGCAGCCGCCGCGATGTTTGCGGGCTTAGACTTTACATGCATTCGGAAAATGTCCGTGCGCGTAATTCGTATCAACAGTTGGGAATGAAACCGACCAAATACGAAGTGTTTGAGATGGAGTTCTCGGAACCGTAACACTCGGATGCCGATGGTTGGACATTTATGAGCAATTGCTCTCGCTTCTGGGTAGGCATGACGCTGCTGGGGATGGTATTTTGCGGTCGCGCAGAAGACCCCGCCAAATTACGGAGCGAAGTTCAGTCGCGCATCGACAAGGATTATCCCGATTTGTTTGCGATCTATAAGCATTTCCATTCCCACCCGGAACTCTCATTCCAAGAGCAGATGACCTCGGCACGTCTGGCCGAGGAATTGACCAAGGCCGGCTACGAAGTGACGGCAGGCGTGGGTAAATACGGAGTGGTGGCGATTTTTCGGAACGGTTCAGGGCCGACTGTCTTGGTGCGCTCGGACCTGGATGGGTTGCCTGTAAAAGAGCAAACGGGTTTGCCCTATGCCAGCATCGAACTCGCCAAGGACGCTGCGGGCCAGTCGGTCCCGGTTATGCACGCATGTGGTCATGATTGCCATATGGCATGCCTCATCGGCACGGCCCGTTTGCTGATGGCTCTAAAGAGTCATTGGCGAGGAACCCTGGTTCTAATCGGCCAACCGGCAGAGGAGAAGGTTGGCGGTGCCCGAAATATGCTCGCCGACGGGTTGTTCCGCCGGTTTCCAGTGCCGAATTTTTGTCTTGCGTTGCACGATGATGCCGAGCTGCCGGCGGGCACGATCGGTTACACCTCCGGTTATGCAATGGCGAACGTCGATTCGATCGATATCCTGGTGCATGGTGTTGGTGGTCATGGCGGATATCCGCACAAAACTAAAGACCCGGTCGTACTGTCCGCCGAAATCGTTCTCGCGTTGCAAACTATCATTAGTCGCGAGGTGCGTCCCGGCGAGCCGGCGGTCATCACCATCGGTTCGATTCATGGCGGAACGAAGCGCAACATCGTTCCTGACGAGGTTCGATTGCAATTAACCTTGCGTTCCTACACCGACGAAGTGCGCAAGCAGCTCTTGGAAGCAATTAAGCGAGTCGTTCGCGGTCAGGCTCTGGCCGCGGGTATTCCGGAGGACCGTCTGCCCGAGGTCAAACTGGATGACGAAACTTCCCCGGCGACCTACAACAATCCGGAACTCACAAGCCGGATTGTAGCTGTGTTCAAAAGCTGGTTTGGTGAACAGAACGTGATCCGCAAGGAGCCTACCATGGGCGGAGAAGATTTTTCGGAGTACGGTCGCACGACGGAAAAGATACCGATACTCATGTTCAATGTTGGGGGCGTTAACCCTGAGGCGTTTCAGCAAAACAAATCTTCTGGAAAACCGTTGCCCTCGCTGCATTCGCCGTTTTGGGCGCCAGTGCCTGAGCCCACGATCAAAACCGGGGTTACCGCAATGACCGCCGCCGTGCTCGAGTTGATGCGATGAAGCGTATAGTCGGGCATATCCTCTGGATTGTTGTTGCGCTTCTGGGGGCCTGGGCCTACGGGACATTGGCTTGGCATCGCGGCGAGCACATCAACTCGGTTTTCATTCTCATCGCCGCTCTCTGCAGTTATGCGATCGGATATAGGTTTTATTCCAAGTGGATTGCCGTCCGGGTGCTGGCTCTTGACGATCGACGGGCTACTCCATGCGAGGTTCACGATGACGGCAAAGACTTTGTCAAAACTAATAAGTGGATTGTCTTTGGCCATCACTTCGCGGCTATTTCCGGTCCTGGACCCCTGGTGGGGCCGGTACTGGCCGCCCAATTCGGTTACCTGCCAGGAACCCTCTGGATTTTGATCGGCGTAACTCTTGGGGGTGCGGTTCAGGACTTTGTTGTGCTGTTTTGTTCCTTGAGAAGGAACGGAAAGTCTCTCGGGCAAATGGTCAAAGAAGAATTGAACACCCCCGCGGGCCTGGTTGCGATGCTGGCGATTCTGGCGATTTTGATTATTCTCCTGGCGGTTCTCGGTTTGGTGGTCGTTAAAGCCCTCGCTGAGAGCCCCTGGGGTGTTTTCACCGTCAGTGCAACTATTCCGATCGCGATGATCATGGGCGGATATCTGCGATTTTGGCGCGTTGGCAAAGTTATGGAGGCATCGGTTTTTGGCGTGCTCTGTTTATTGCTCGCGGTTTGGGGTGGAAAAATCGTGCACCAGAATCCAGAGCTTGCCCGAGTATTTGGCTTGAGGGATATCAATCTGGCCCGGTCGATTATCGTGTATGGCTTTGCCGCTAGCGTGCTCCCCGTTTGGCTGCTCCTGGCTCCGCGTGATTATCTCAGCACGTTTATGAAGCTGGGCACCATCTTCGCCCTCGCCCTGGGCATTTTTGTTGTACTGCCTCAGTTGCAGATGCCCGCCGTTAGCCGCTTTATCGATGGTTCAGGACCCGTTGTAGCCGGGAAAGTTTTTCCTTTTTGTTTCATCACCATTGCGTGCGGAGCCATCTCCGGCTTTCACACATTGATTGCCAGCGGCACCACACCAAAGCTCATCACGCGAGAATCCTATGCGCGCCCAATCGGCTACGGAGCAATGTGCCTGGAATCGTTAGTGGCCATTATGGCGTTGATTGCCGCCTGCACCCTGCAGCCGGGAGTTTATTTGAGCATGAACATGAAAGGAGAGCCGCTCGCGACAGCAGCGAAAGTCACCGAAGCAGGCTTCCCGGTGACCGTTAGCGAAATGGATCAGATTGCGCATCAGATAGGGGAGAGGACGCTGTTTGGAAGGACGGGCGGTGCAGCGACGCTGGCGGTTGGCATGGCCCAGATTTTCTCCAAAGCCGTTAAGGGTCGCTGGCTCGATTTGTGGTATCACTTCGCGATCATGTTTGAAGCCCTTTTTATTCTGACGACGATAGATGCCGGAACGAGGGTGGGGCGATACCTGCTGCAGGATCTCCTGGGCCAAATCTGGCGCCCACTCGGGGAAACCGGCAGTACCTTGGCCAATGCGCTGGCCAGTGTCCTGGTGGTTGGGGCCTGGGGTTATTTTCTTATTCAGGGAGTTCGGGATCCGCATGGCGGCATCAATTCCCTTTGGCCTCTCTTTGGCATCGCTAACCAAATGCTGGCAGGGATCGCCCTCTGTTTGGCAACAACGATACTCTTAAAGATGGTGCTGACGCGCTCACGTCAAACGCCGGCTCAACCTGAACCGCCGCCTCAGAGTCTGCCCACTAAAACCATGGCCCCCGTCGTGGGGTTGACCTTGATCACCTTCATCCCATTGATTTGGCTGCTCATGGTTACACTCACTGCCGGTACCGAAAAAATCTGGCACAGCGATCCGAGCATCGGTTTTTTAGCCCAGGCCAGGGTTTTGAACGAAAAACGGGTGGTGTTGGAACGTGAGGTCATGCTGGCAAACACGAGCAGTGAAACCAGCGCACGACGAAATGCCGAGGCAGCACTCACCGAGAATCGGGTTTTGCATTTCAATTGCCTCCTCGATGCAGCCGTTGCCGGACTGTTCCTGTCGCTAATTGCCACCATCGTCCTGCTCAGTGCCAGGGAGTGGTGGCTTCTGCTTTCAGGTCGCAAACCGGCGACCCTGGCTGAAAACCAACCGGTTTGGCTTCCGGTCTATGCGGTCGCCGGAGGGCGCCCTCCTAATCTGGCAGGCCTCGCCCTTTTGGGCTTCGCCTTGGCGAAAGAACTTTCGGGTGAAGCCCAACTGGAACGAGCCCAGGACATGGCCTTGCAGGCACACCCCGGCGAACTACTACCGGGGTTGGCCAAAGGAAAAACCACAAACGCCCGGGTCGAACGACAACTTTACGTCGAGATAACCAAGCGCCGCTTTGACGGCGTGAGGCGTTGCTGCTGAAGTCGTCCGAACTAGTTTAACGTGAAATCGCCCAGCGGTCAGACCAGCTTGGAAATTCGGGATGCACGCCTGTTTACGGGACGCGCCGTGATGATTGTTTGCGCGTTCGGGCTGCTCCTGGTGATTCCCGTGGTGGGCGCGATGTTGGTGGTGAGTTCGTTGCAATTGGGATTCTGGACGGCACTCATTCCACTGCTGACCATTTGTGCGGCTACCTTGTTTCTGCCGTTTGGTTTTGGGAATACTTATGTCACCAGACTGGTCGGTAATCTGAAGGCTGCCCGTACCAACGATGCCAACTCCTTTATCGTCCAGATCACTTTCATCCCCAGGATACGTTCGGGACTTAGGGCGATTCTCGAGGACGCCGACGACATCGGCGTGATTATCCTGAGCGGCTCCGAATTGGTTTTTGAAGGCGATTCAGTTCATTTTTCCATCCCGTATTCACAGCTCGCCGGCGTGCGCCTCGAGACGATTGGTTTGCGCGGCTTGTTTGTTTATCCCTGCGTGGCGGCATCGGTTTCTGGCTTGACGGGCCTAACCAGTTTCAAGATTGCTGATCGCGCCGGCTGCTTCCTGCCGGCCTCCAGGAAAAGAACGCGAAACCTTTATCGACGTCTGCTCGCGGGTTTGAAAATCTGAGGACGAAAACTACGCCGCTGGGGTCTGAATCGGAACAGCGGGCACGTAAATGGTGAACACACTCCCTCGCTCCAGATCGCTATGAACATGGAGCGCGCCTCGACTCTCTTTGATCAGGCGTTGGACGATGTTAAGCCCCAAACCGGTCCCGTTGCGAGGCCCTTTCGTGGAGAAATAAGGTTGGAATATTTTGGGGAGGATCTCCGGTGGTATCCCAGGACCAGTGTCCCGAACCGAAAGCACCAGCAGGGGAGGCAAATTGTCGAAGTTCTCCACATTCAGCAGCCGCTCTTGCGGACCATCCTTGAAGCCCGTCAGTTCCAAGGGCTGATGGACGATAGTTCCCGAGATCTCCACCGCATGAGCGGTCGAAGTGCATTGAAAAGCGTTTACCGTGAGATTGAGCACCACCTGAATGAGATCCGTGCCGTTCATCCGCACCGCAACGTCTTCGGCTAGCGGGCGTATGGTAAATTCGTGATTCTGACGGCTCGGATGGACTCTCGCCAAATGATTGAGATCATTCAGGAGCTGGTTGACTCCTACTCGGGGAGCTTCATCGGATTGCCGGCGAAGAAAACTGAGATACCGACGTGAGATATCAATGCAATTGGTGACCTGCCGGGTGATGGTTTTCAGCCTGTCTTTGATGAATTCCAAGTCTTCCATCTCCAAACGTGAAGCGTTACCCACTCGTTGGTTGAGGAGTTGGACGAAACCCGAGATGACCGTCAGAGGTCCATTAATATCGTGAATGATGCTGGCGTAAATCTCACCCCGAGTATGCGCCATCTGTTCTTCGATTTTTTGATCCTGGAGTTCGGCGAGCAAAACCTGTAACTGTTCGGCATTATTATGGATCTCGCCCTCGAGCGTACGCCGCTGCATCGCATTGGCAACGGCCGCGCGCATGGTACTTACGTCGAACGGTTTATTGATGTAATCGCAGGCCCGTAATCGCAGCGCCTGGCGCATTGTGTCGGTCGTTTCGAACGCCGTCATCATGACTACCTCGATCCCCGCGGACACGTACTTAAGCCGTTCGAGAACCTCGATCCCGGACATGCCGCTCATGCGAATATCCAATATGGCGACATCGATTTTGTGACTTTGCGCCAGTGAAATTGCCGACGGGCCATCGCTCGCCATCAGGATTTCGTAGTCGTCCTTAAAGATCACCCGCAGCGATTGGCGAGGCCCATCCTCGTCATCGACTATCAGGAGTGTCCCTTTGCGGTTTCCGGGCGCTGCGCTGTCCGCGAAAGGCGTAGATGTCTCCAATGAGGTGACGGTGGAGATCGTCATGCGTCATTACGGCTGTCAAACCGGTAATTCACAAGATTATACTGTCACAAGATTATACTGGAGCCACGCCAGGCATCTTACAGGAGGAATACCTGACGACAAGAAAAAACCCCACGCAAAGTCCGACTCAGTTGGTCGTACGAAATCCCTCCAGGTAGCGCCCCAGCAATTCTGCCTGGTCGCGTGTCAAATGAGCCTTCTTCGTCATCTTTGTCATCCACAATCGCCACTCCATGTCGGAGTATTGCGCCGGCGCATATAGCTTGTGGCACCGGACACATTTGTTGAGACACAAATTGGCGCCGCGATCGACTTCTGCCGGGGAGAGATCCGGCCGGGGAGCGGGTCTCGCATCCACCGATAGAATCTGTTTTGGCGTGTGCACCGTTGGGGGCCCGGCGCGGCAACCAAGGTCCCAACTGACCAACAGCGCCAACGAAACACAACCTGTGAGCGCTCGGCGCATTAGAGGGAGAGGGAAAACAGTAATCGGACGTTCAACCGCTCATGGCCTTCCAGTTCCAGCCACGAATTCCCATCCGGGTTACCCTGGAAATTAGCGCCATAGATCTGTGGCATAACACTCAGCGCCGCCCACCACTTCTCATGCCGATAGCTGAGAACGGGTCCCACATAAAGTGCCGTATTCTCCCACAACGAATAATCCGGCAGCTCGTTATGATCGCGCAACTCCACCCCTAACGACCAGTTCTTGCCAAGGTTGCGTGCAATCGCTAAATCCGCCTCGAGCTCACCTTCCACGCTGTTGAGGTTATCGGACCATTCCGTAGCGTGAACAAGATTGAATGCCCACTTCCATTCTCCCATCCATTGCCCCAGGATGAGTTTCTCCTCCACTTCGGCCTCGTCCCCGGAGAACCGAGGCTCCAGATACAGCGTCAGACCCACCGCGTGCTTGGCAGGATTCAGCACCATGTAACGGTTCTCCAGCGAGACCCCTTGAAACTTAAACTCAGATACAGTTACAGGAGGGTCTTGGCTGTGATCCTTAAAACTTTCATTGGCGAAATTAAGATACAACGAAAGGCTATAGTTATCGGTCACGCCGTACTCAAGTTCCTCGCGAAGTTCCCAGAGATTGTAATTGCCCTGTTTGACCTCGGCGTCACTGGTTCGCTGCGTTCGCAAAGTAATCCACTGCTCGAACTCCATCCCGCCTTGAGGCAGAACTTCAGGTTCATAGGTGTAGGTGAAACGGCGCTCGTCGGCCTGTGCGATGCCCAGGCCCACACTGCAGCCCGCAATGGCTGCCCACACTCTGGCATTGGTAGTCATTCCGATTTCGATTGGGTTAGTTAAGAATGTAAAATCGTAACGGGGCCATATTGAGACACAATCTCAATATGGGCTCAACCTTTTTTGTCCAACAAATGACATTTCTTGGCTGAAGCAGCCGCTGCACTAGCGGCGAAATAGCCGTCGCCAACCAGCGTGGTTCCTCGTGGAGGACAGCCCCGGCACGCCGGCGCTCTCTTTGATTACCAGAGATTGGCCTTAAGCCTGAAGCGTGACGTCGGATTCGAGCGGGAGGGAAATGCGAACGATGCCGGCGTGGCCCGTTTTGGGACCGACAATTTCCAGCTTGCCATGGTGGGTTTCGACAATTTTGCGGCTAACTGTCAATCCCAACCCCAACCCAACATTGCGCGTCGTAAAGAATGGTGCGGGAGCCTTCTGCATCGCTTCCGGAGTGAAGCCGGCGCCATTATCCTGAACCTCGATCTGCAAAGCGGAATGACCCTGGCCGTTAGCCTCAGTGTGAAGACGCACACCGATTTTGGGATCAGTTGGATTGGCTTGCAGCGCGTTGAGCATCACCTCCGCCAGCGCGTGTTTAAGCGCGGCACGATCGCCGTTGAGGACAATCGGTTTGTTGGCGTTGTCGTAACGGAGTTGGGCGGACTTGACGGGTTGGTATTTGCAGGCTTCCTGATAAGCCTCTTCGATGAGCGGAGCCAAGGGAAATGATTCCTGCGTCGCGAGATTGTCGCGGGCCAGAAAGCGCATTTGATTGATGAGTCGATTAACGCGTTTGACTCCGTCGGCGAGGGCCAGTTCAAGCGAGGCCCGAAATTCCGGATCCTTCCACTTATCACTGAGCAACTGCTGATGCGTCGAGAGGGGGACCATGGCGTTGCCGATTTCATGCGTCAAGCGATCCGCCATTGCCCGGATGAGACGGAGATTGGCTGTTTCGATTTCCAGCCGGCGCAGTTGTTCGCTTTGAGTGAGGTCTTCGGCCATCAAAAGAGCCGAAGCGGGTAAGCCTTCTTTTTGGCGTTGGAAGGGGACAATATTGATATTGTAAATATTCCCGGGGGCATCCTCTGGCTGGTATTTGAAATTCGATATCCCGGCCCCGGTTCTGAGCACCTGAAAAATCTTGGCCCCAAGCACCTGCGGCAAATCGCTAAAGTCCATATCGCCGGTACGGCGCTCGGTTCGACCAAAATAACGACGTGCTGTTTTG
Organism: Candidatus Limnocylindrales bacterium; assembly: GCA_035495315.1. GTDB lineage: Bacteria > Verrucomicrobiota > Verrucomicrobiia > Limisphaerales > UBA8199 > DATJGF01. The sequence continues at coordinate 92,573 of DATJGF010000119.1, read as the reverse complement.
TTGGCGTGCAGAATGATCAGGTCGCGGCTGACGACGACGCAGGCGCTGCTGAGCTCGCGGAGGATATCAGCCAGCATTTCGTGATTGGCAACCGCCTGGTCGTGAAGCCAGATGTTCTTAATGCCAAGGCCGAGTTGTTCCAGCAGGTTAAAGATGAGTTCGAGCTCCGAATTGAGCAACGGTTCGCCGGTGATTCGGCCATCGAACACGGCGACCCCCAGCACCGATTCGCGATCCAAAATGGGGACCGCTACCTGGACCCCGAGCAGCTCGAATTCTTTCTGGGCTTCGACATCGGCTCGGATTTCCTCACTTTGGCGACGCAATATGCGAGCGAGGCGGAAGACATGGCCGCCAAGTCCGGTTTCAAACGAAAGTTCGAAATGCTCCAGGAGACTATGAGAAAGGCCTATCGCGCAGGCGGCCCGCAAACGCTTGTTATCTCCCGGACTGGCACTGAGGCCAAAGGAGCCAGTTGGCTGCCGCAGAAATATCGCCGCGCGATTCACTGCCACCAATTCACGAAGGAGCAACAAAAACTGCTCGAGCATCGCTTCGGCATTCAGTGAGTGCGTCAGAATCCCCGAAAATTTGCTGAAAAATCGCAACGCTTGTGCGCTATTCGGAAGTAACGCCGACTCCTGAACACGCGTAAAATCAAATTGCTGGGGCGAAGGGCTGACGACCACCGCCGGCACTGGAGAAGCCTGTGGGGGCGTCCAAAGCCGCTCGAGCAAGGCGGAAAGGAGTCTGGGCTTAACCGGTTTGCCAAGCACGTGCGAGACACCCTGAAGATAGGCGTCTTCCTCCCACTCCCATTTGTGGCTTCCGGTGTAAATGATGAGCGGACACTTAGGGGCGCGATGGCGCAGCTTTTCGACCGCCCACAACCCTTGGACGCTGGTCTGCTCAAGGTCGAGGATGCAGGCATCGACTAGCCCGTGTGTCAGCAAGGGTTCAGCCTCTTCCAGACTGGCGCGATGGATTACCCGGCACTGCTCAGGACTAACTCCCGCGCGTACTGCTTCTGCCAAATCAGGATGCTCGGCCAGAACCAACAACGTCTTCATGTCACACTTGCCTGGACCCCTGTCGCAAGCGCCGCGCTAGAAGCTGCACGCACTGCTCTCCGCCCCGATAGTGGGAGCTACTCGGGCCCCCGCAGCGACGCTGTTGTCGCCTGGCTGGAAAACGCTTCTTCTGCCGGCCACCACGCTCACGAGATGATGCATAAGCTTGCCTGTGGGTCAACTCTGTTCACCGCAACATCTAACAGCCTCGCATTGAGAGACTCAACCACGGAGAATACTGATTTTTGCCTTCGGTCCAATTCGCGCGACAGCCCAAGGGAATCTCTGGGGCCGAACGCTTTGCGAAGGTCGAGCTGGGCGTAGCTCCGCGAGGCCCAAACATTTAGCCCCTCGTGTGGCCTCGCTGAGCAGTGCGGAGCTCGGCCTTCCGAATCCTGCGGATAAGCTTACAAGCCGCTTTGAAGGGACGGCTTACGTTGTGTCCTCAGAGGCAGGGGCTTGCGATAACGACCTATTCCGTGGAAATGAGTTTTTCCCAAAGAGTGTCGCTCAGGAGGACCTTGTGCAGAAATTCAGTGTCGCTTTGACTGATGGTCGGACTCTGAGCCGGATTGAGGGGCAAGCGGATCGTAAACGTCGTGCCCTGACGGTCGCCGCTCCGTGCATCGATTCGGCCGCCATGGTGATGGACGATGAAGTAACACGCCATTAAATGAATGCCGTACTCCATTGGGCTGTCGCTCCTAACCACAAAGGGATCAAAAACAAGTCGTAGAGCTTCTTTGGGCAGCCCAGGGCCGTTATCTTTGACTTGGATCTCAATCTGTTTCTCGCCGGAAGGGCTTTCCAGGAGCGCTGCTGCGAAACTAATCGAGCACCCGGGAGGCAGGGTCGCCAGTTCGTCCTTCAGGAGCAACTCGAATAACCGGTAAATTTTTGGCTTATCCACATTGAGAGCCGGGAGCGAGGCCGAGATGTGGTTTTGCACCTGAATTTGCTTTGAAGTAAAACTGGGCTGCAAGGAGGCGATGGTTTCACCAATGGTGTCCTTTAACGAGACCTGGTCGGTGAATTGGAAGGCGGGCGTTTCGGACGCAGTCCAAAGGTCCTTCAGCATGTTATTAATCTTTTCGATCTGACCCTGCACGTTCTGATAGTATTCTTTCCAGAAATCGGGGTTCCGCAAACCCTCTAAATCAAGCTTTTCTTCTTCCATCTTTGCCGGAGCCAAATCGAGGAAGGTTTTAACCGCCACGAGGGAGTTGCGAATGTGATGACTCAAGCCCGCCGCCAGCAACCCGAGGCTGACGATCCGATCGGCAATCATCATATTGTGCAGGACAGACATTTTTTCCCGCAGCAACTGGTCGCGCTCACGCTGCACCATAAAGAACTCCAAACCGCGTTTGAGCGTATTTTCGAGCTGCGGCGGGTCCCATGGCTTGGTGACGTACTTATAAATCGCGCCGGTATTGACCGCGGCGATAGCTGCCTCCATATCGGCGTAGGCCGTGGCCAGAATGCGTATAATCCGCGGGCGGAGTTGCCGGGCTTTTTCGAGCAGCCAAACCCCCTTCTCGCCCGGCATGCGCTGATCGGTCATCAGTAACCCAACCTCGTCCTTGTGTTGCTCGAGGAGCTTAAGACCATCCTGCGCGTTGGTCGCCGTGAAGATGCGGAACTGCTCCTCGAACGCACGGACGAAGTACTTCAACGACTTTTCTTCGTCATCGACGTAGAGAATCGCGTATTTTTTATGATCGTAAAAATGGTCCATAACCGGGCTTCAACCTCATGTCATCTCACCCTTTGGCCGGAAACTCCAGTGTAAACTCGCAGAATTTGCCGGGCTCTGTACGCACCCCGATACGGCCTTCGCAATCCTGCACGATCCGGTAACAAATCGACAAACCCAGGCCCATGCCCTGCCCAACATCTTTGGTGGTGTAAAACGGATCGAAAATCTTGTCGAGATGCTCATTGCTGATGCCGATGCCATTATCGCGTACGATTAGGATGCTCTTGCCGGGTTCGACGCGGCTTTCAACCGTGATTGTCGGTTTTTCGCCGTCAAAGTTCTTATTCTTCAGGGCATCCAAGGAGTTCTGCAATAAATTCACCAATACATGGATCAGCTTATTTTTGTTGGCCCAGATGGTTTGATGTTCGGTAAGTTTTTGTTCGATCTGGACCTTGTCTTTCCACTCGTTGCTTAGAAAGCGCAACGAGGCATTGACGACATCCGCAATCTCGACCTGATCACGGCTTTCGGTCTCCGGATGCGTGAACATCCTCAGGTCCGAAACTATGTTCTTCACACGGACAATGCCATCTTCGACATCTTTGAGGATCTCCATGTATTCTTCCTGCTGGTCGGGGGCGAGGTGCTTGCCTTTGTTTCGAAGAGTAAACAGTCCGGTGGTGGCGAAATTCAGAGGATTGTTGATCTCATGAATGATGCCGGCGCTCATGCGTCCGAGGGAGGCTAATTTTTCAGACTGTACCAATTGGGTCTCGGTCTCTTTGAGTTGCTCGATGGTCGATTCCAGAACCTGGTTTTGCTTGGAGACCTTTCGCTGGTATTGATGTGACTCCACCAGGTTCTTAATCCGGACACGAAGTTCGGTCGTCGAAAACGGTTTGGCAAGGAAATCGCTCGCGCCGGCTGAAAGGGCGGCCAGCTTGGTTTCCTCATCAGCGCGAGCCGTCAGCAAAACAATTGGGATGCTCTGCGTAGGCGTGTGTTCACGGATTTCGCGGCACGCTTGCAAGCCGTCCTTTTCCGGCATCATCATGTCCAGCAGTATGATGTCCGGCAAAAACTGGCTGGCCTTCTCCACAGCTTGCTGTCCATCAACCGCCTCCAGGACGCGGTAATGACTGCTCAATTGTGATTTCAAAAAGCGCAGCATATCCGGTTCATCATCAGCGACCAGAAGCGTAGGTTGGTTTCCATTGCGTGAGACCTCGATGGGCCGCAGCGTCTCCTGCACGGGCGTGAGCGCTGGAAAGAGTTCGGCGCGCCGATAGAGATTGGCCAGCCATTCCTCAGAGGTGACGCTGCCGCCAGACGCACTGCTGGAACCCGCAGCTTCGGTCTCCGAAGTTGCAGGTGATTTGGTGGCAGCTTCGGCCTTTTGGTACGGCAGCCGGACCGAAAAGATCGTGCCTTTCCCTTCCTGGCTTTCGACCGTGACCTGTCCACCCTGGATCTCGACCAGTTCTTTGACCAGTGCCAAACCGATGCCTACGCCCTGGTACTTGCGTTTGGAGGAGCCATCGGCCTGCCAGAAACGATCAAAGATGTGCGGCAGGTTCTTGGCAGAAATACCCATCCCCGTGTCGGTCACGGTCAAAAAGAACTCGTCCCCGCGTTTTTCCGCCCGCAACTCAACACGACCGCCTGAGGGCGTGAATTTCAGCGCATTGAAGACAAGGTTCAAAACGATTTTTTCGAGTTTATCCCGGTCGGCAAGCACCGAGCCAAGTGCCGCATCGACCGAAGTCTCAAGCCGCAACCGTTTGTCATCAGCGACTTGCCGCGCCGCACTGGCGAGCCCTTTTACAAATTCTGCCACTTCGAGCGGTTCACGCTTCACTTCCATTCGGCCGGATTCCAAGCGCACGAGGTCGAGCAAGTCGTTGATGAGCTTGAGCAGGCGCATGCCGTTGGAATGCATCGTGCCCAGCAGATCTTTGGTTTCGTTATCCAGCCTGAATCGCTGCAGCAGGTTCTCCAACGGGGCAATCAACAAGGTCAGCGGGGTGCGCAACTCATGGCTGATATTGGCGAAAAATCGACTCTTGATCTGATCGAGTTCCTTCAGCTTCTGGTTGCTCTCCTCGAGCATTTGTTTGCTCTGGTCGAGTTCGAATCGCAGCGTAAATTCACGGATTCGCAGGACGCGGTGGATGCGGCTACCGGTGAGCACAATAATACCGGTTAGCGTAAGAAAATATAAATTGTTCAGCAGTATTCTGACATCCTGGCTGGGCCCAAGGAGGATTGTATGGAGGCGGCAGGCGGCGAGGTACATGGCCAGGATCAGGATGAAGGCAAGCAGGCTGAGCCCGACGCTCCAGCGCAGCACAAATGCAATAGCCAGCAGGATCAGGTTCAGTCCAGCATAATATGGTGAGATGACGCCCTCAGTGACAGCAATCATCCAACAAATAAAGAAGACCGGCAACAAGGCTACGACCAGGCCCAGACCGCGGTGGAAACGATGGTTAAGCGAAGTGCGCATGAAGGCCAGGACCAGGCCTTCCAGTACGACACAGGCGAGCCGCAAGGCAAAAAAATAGGCCACTTTGTCATGGTAAACGAAGTAGTCCAGAACGACACCGGCTGGCATCAGGGCCATGACCAGAATGCAACCCACCTGGAGATGTTGGGTGGTGATCTGACGCTCATAATCGGCATAGGTGTGCAGGACATGGGCGTTAGTCTCGGAATTGTTCACGCTCTGTTCCTTCGAATGCACATGAAAAGGTTTACGCCAGTGGGGTCCTGAAGAATGCTCAACTGCTCGGGAGAAACCCGCGTAGGCGCCAATGCCCTTAGTTGTACAGTATTGCGATGGACTAGATTCCATTCCAGGAAATGTTCCATCTCCGCACGACTCGGGTGGACATCGACATTGGTGATCACCAAAAGACCTTCCGGGGCCAGCATTTCATAGAAAATATTGATGAGCTTAGCGCAGACTTTGTCGGACAGATAATCGAATAACCCGGCACAGTAGACAAGGTCGTACAGTTCGGCGGCAGGGCGCTGCACATTTCGATCGCCTTCCTTAACCGTTTGCTGCACGGACCGTTTTATAAGCTGGATCGGGGTGTCGCGATGATGACGTCGCTTCAGTTCGCATAAGACACCGTTGGTATGGGCGAGGGTTTCTTCGTTGAAATCAGCCAGCGTGAAATGGGCCTTACCCGAAAGGAGGTTATTCGCGAGGAATCTTTGCACTTCTTGTGCCGGGCCGCAGCCCATATTGTAAATCTTCGCGACGCGGTTTTGACGGGCCACACGCATTACTTCCTGTCCGAGGGTCTCGACCAGGAAATTAATCCGGTTGCGATGAGCAACAATTGGAGGGAGCTGTAGCGCATACGTATTGATGACTTTCGCAAAGAGCGATGCCCCCTCATAAGGTTCGCGGAACATCATGTTCACGATCTCATAATCCCCGGCGAAACCAAGTGGCTTTTGAAAGGTTCGGTACACGAAAGGGGAACAGAGGAGCAACGGATGCAACTGGCGTTTACCGAAGGCACGGTGTGCCGGCTGGCTTTCTTCGTCGAGGCGCTGGGCGACGGTCTCGAATCTTTCAAACAAATTGTTAATGGCGGGCACGACTGAGTGTCCAAGTTTCCGCGAGACCTCTAGCTCAAGCTTGACCCGATCGGCGGAAGGGGAGGAACGTATGCCCAACTCAACTTGTTCCAGCCACAAGCGAACTTCGCTCAGAAAAGTTTGCAGGTCGGCAATCGCGACTTTGTACTCGGGGAGGACTCGGTACAGCTTTTGCCATTCGCCGAGGAAGCGTTCGAACTGGGATCCCAATTGTTCGGGAGTGCTGGCGGAAATGCCGAAATCAATGTCGATCCAGGCATCCTCAAGACTGGCTTCGCAGACGGCAATGGAGCCGGCATTAACCAGGCTGCGCACGATCGCCCGCCCGGAATAAAGGATTCGGTCATTGCAGATAATCCGGAACTCACTTAGCACTTCTGAAGTCTGCAGGATAACGCTCGGCGTATAAATCTCGATAACGACAAGGTGCCGGGTAAAGCGCAAGAGATTGCCGCGGAGCTCAATCCCCTGGTTCGTCTGAAACACGGCGAGACTGTCTTTGATAGATGAACGGTCGCTCGATTCTTCGGCGGGCATAGCAGCGTGAGGTGCGAGGGCCAAAGTCATGAAGGGTGAGGCGAGGTAAAGTCAACGTGGTCGAGCCACTCCTGCCCTGGGTGAGTCGTATCCGATTTAGCGATCTCTGCATTCATTCTATTGTGAGGCGCTGTACTAGCCGGCGCCCAAGTCTCGCCTCAACGAGGCCGGTCTCACAATCTAAATGCTGCCTGAACGATAACGGCCCAGGCATCCGGCAGATCCTGAAGGACGCGTCCGCCGGGGTGGAAAACACGCTGCACGCTGGTTTGCAGCGTCATCCACGCAGTTAATTGCGCTTTGTAGTTTAATTCAATTACCGCTTCATAATCGGCGAGCTTGGCGAATGGGGCCGGGAATCCGAAGCTGGTTACCAGGCCGTTGATATCGCGCTGAGCATGCCGGAGATCATCGCTGATTTCCAGGTAGGATAACCCCAAACTGAGCGTATCCCAATCGCGGCTCGGTATTAGGCCTTTGTAAACCAATCCGCCATCAATGCCGAACGAAGCCAAATTCCGGTCAGCAGGCGCCCCCGCGACGCGAAAGAACCCCACCAACCCTTGCTGGGCAGGATCCTCTTTGCCTACCTCCCGCCAGAGGGTTTGATCGGCGAGAAAGTACACGCCGTAGTTGCCGGAGTGCGTTCGAGCGGTGCTATAGACGCCGAGCGGAGGTTGACCATGAGCAATAGCATAGTTATCAAGTGCGACCCACGATCCCTCGTACATGTCGTAAAAATCATCGGTATGATAATAACCCCCCAGTTTCAAGTTACCCGGCGGGCCGTCAGCTTCCTTGCTTTGATTTAGTTTCACTCCGGTTTCCATGTAGATTAGGGCTCCGGAGTCTTCACTTATAGGGAAACCGATATCGCCTCGCGTGCGGTCAACAGTGCCGCTATACGCGCCCACCTGGAAATAGGCAAAAGGGACAGGATCAACGCGCAAACGTGCGCCCGGTGTGCCATAAGGCGTTGAGGCCAACGCGTGGTGGCCGACGGGAAAATACGGCTGATCCCAAACATTGAAAGCAAGTGTGGGGAAGAAAAAAGTCTGGTTGAGAAAACTGATCCCCGCCAAAGAGTTGTAGAACTCAGGCAGGATAAAATCCCGGTCAACGACCAGTTGGCCAAACTTGAACGAGATTTTGTCATTGAGAAACTTCTGTTCGTACCAGAGTTCCCAAAGATTCAGGTTATCGGGAAAATCCAGAAGGCTGACTTTGTTGAGGTCGCCAACGTAATTGGCAGAAAACTCCGGGCCGTTGTGAATGGAGAGTCCGGCGGCGTGGAGCTGCCCACCTTCGTAACCGAGAAGTTTCGACGAATCGAGATCCAAGAGCATCATTAAGGCGCCTTCATAGACTGAGCCCTCTTTGACCCCGCCGCCGACGTTTGAGGGAACGGCACCAAAGTAGACGAATTCAAAATCCACGCCTTGCTCCTTGAGCCGAGTGCGCACGCCGCCCCAATCGCCCAGCAAATAATCCCGTTTACAAAATCGAACAAATGCCGAGTCTTCGGGTTTGCTCGTATCCTCTTCCGCCGCGCTTACGACACCTTGCGCCCCCAATAGGAGCCCTAGAGATATTCTCCAGAGGTTTGACTGGCGAAGGTGGTTTTTCATTGGTGTTGTGGTCTTTAGCCGGAGTTCTTTCCTGACTCGGAACCATTGGTAGCAGCGCTGATCATCCCACGGATCAGCCGTCCCATCGTGGCGAAGTAACTGCGCGTGATATCAGCCGAAACAAACGCAAGATAAATATCGTTGCTCGGCATCAGACTATTGGAGGCGTAATAGAGCGAGCGCTCAATTCCGCGGTACTTTGATTTATGGAACGAGAGGCCCTTGAAATTGTAAATGTTATTGCCGAATCGGGCACTGAGTTGAAAAAACCACCTCGCGCCAAAGTCGTCATTAAACTTGCCATTGTCCAGCTTCACGAACGGGGCTAACAGCAGGTTCAGGACCTCTTTACCCTCGGTCCGAAACTTTTCCATGGCCACCATATGGATGGCAGTAGCCAGCCGACCGTAGCGTTGCTCGTCGCAGCGAACGATATTGGCCGAATAGCCAAAAACCGACCCATGCCGATACATTGGATCGTAGAAAGCAAAACCGATTACCGTACCGTTCCGGTCGTAAGCGACAAATTTCCGAACCTCTTCCTCGTGGTCGAAAATCGGCCGGCGGGCATAGAGCCAGATCTCGCGATCGTTGATCTTCTTTGAACTGATCCATTTGGCGGAAACCGCGGCGAGACCTTCTTTTTTGAGCTCCTTGCCTTCTTCCTCACGAATGAGTATCCCTTCGCGCTTTGCTTCATTGCGAGCCCGTTTGATCAGGTCCAATTCTTTCCAGTTCCCCTGGGTATTGTAAGTGGGGATGGGCAGGTCGGGTTCGTATCCAATGCAATTGACTTTAAAACGCATGCGGTGCAAAACATCGGCGCATTCCTCGGTAATGACGCCGAACGAGGCGCGGGGATTATCGGCGAGGAACTTGTCGATCAGACCCGGAAGATCGCCCACGGCACAGATCGGATCTGAGAGGGTGATTCGGCGGGGCTTGGGCGAAAACACGGGGTGCTGAACCGTGGTGAAGGCAATGTAACCCGTTTCATCGATAAAATATTCCATGCCCTCCTGCAAAGTCGCATAGGCGAGCGAGGCTTTTCCGTATTCCCTCAGAAACGGGGAGAGCAGTTGCCATTTTTCATGCCGGGTAAGGGCTTTAGCCGCCTCACCCTGGATGACTCTCAATGGTGTTGTGCGCACGGATTGAAAAGCGTTTGCCCAACAGACTCAGGCCTGAGCCCCACGTTTTCCAATATCCAGCTTGCGGTCAATTCAAATACTTGGGCGCGATTGCGATCCAGATGTCCGACGTGCCCATTTCCCGCGATGATGTGCAGTTGCTTTTTGCAGGTTAAAGCAGCAAATAGCAAACGCCCGGTTTCGGGCGGATCGAGCTTGTCGTCCTCCCCCCATAATACCATCGTCGCGGCACTAATTCGACCCACTCGCTGAATTGTGTCGACGAAAAACGCTTGTTCGGCTCCCGGTAGCGGAAAGGCCATAAACGCCGCAAGGGCTCGGTTGTCCGACATGATTCGTTGATTGATTTCCGGGTCCGAGGCGACTTTAGGCCCAATCGAGATCTTCGCCAAGGGAACCCGCAAGGTGGAACCGGTCCAGCGCAACTTAAGCCGCCCAATCGCCAACAACAGCTTAACGGGCCAACTCATCACCGCGGGCATCGAGTTTCGCACCGTCGCATCAAGCGCCACCAAAGCTTTAAGCCTGGGTTCTTCTAAAGCCGCTTCAAGAATCGCGGTGCCGCCAGACGACAAACCCAAAGCTGCCACTCGGCAATTATCGATTCTTGGGTCCGCCGTGATAAATTCTATCGCTGCTTTGATATCGGCTACCCATTGGCTGATATTCACGTGGAAACGCTCGCCACCACTTTCGCCATGACCATGCATGTCCAGGGCCAGCGTCGCAATGCCTCGTCCCACCAGATACTCCCCCATTTCTAAATAGTTTTCCTTAGGTTCCCCTGCACCAGGGCAAACGATCAGGACGGGAGCCGGCCTATCCGACTCGGGGGTCATAAGCAGACCGACAATCTCATCGCCCAGGGAATGAAAGCGTACTGATTGTTTGCGCATTGCCATTGAGTAGGTTAGGAGGAAGCTTCCTGAGTGCCAATCTTTAGCCTGGTCAAAGGCAAGCTAAGATCGCTTGTAAGCAGACTGCGACTAGAACCTTTTGTGTCCAAAATTTTTACAACAATGTCCTAAACTCAACTCCTCCGTAGCCATCTTGCTCCCGTGCTTAATTAGCTCAATCGATGGATTGTTCCGGATCTAATCCCAATCGAAAACAGTAACGGCATCCAGGTCTTTCCATTTATTTCCAACCTTAATGAGCGGCGTCGTACGGCCGGTATATTCTAGAATACGGTGCGGTGATTGCTTTTCGACGATAAAAAGCAGCGGGTCAACCAGCCTAGCGATAATGATGCTGGTTGGCTCCATTCTGATGCGCACAACAGACTTTCCCTGCCAGAGGGTGTCAGCCTCCTTAATCAGTTTGAAACCGACAGTTTCCTTGCGCGAGAGGACAATATATCGAAACCGGGCCGCGGCGCCGTTTTCCAACATCGTCCAGTGGGACACGATAAAGCTGGGGATCATATCATCGATCAACGTATCATTTTCCAGGTCTTCAGTGGCGCTGCTTTTACGCGACTGTCCGCCCATCCCGACTATATATTCAAAATAGATTTTGTGTCTGCCTGCGTGCTTCGGGTCAGATCGAATTACCGCGCTGCCCTTTTCTCCAGTCTGGAGCAACTCCTCTTCGAACAATGCCAGTCGGCCACCCTGGTAAATGATCCGGTCCCGGGCCGCCAATGAGCCATTCGGGTAGGTGTAGTCGCACGTGGCCTGAACCATGTTATTAGTTTGGGTTCCTCGCCTTTCAGATTTGAAAAGCAGTTTCTTCGGAGCCTGCCCAATCGCAAAGATGTTACCGATTAACAGTCTCGGCTCCGTGTAGTCGACTGTGCCTGTCTGCGAAACCCCTTTAAAGGGGTAAGCGCAAAAAAGCACAATGAGCACAAAGATCGCCACCATGGTGACCAGTTCGCTTCTGTCAATGCGTAAATGCGCACTTTTCATTAGCCCACAATAAACTCTGGTCGTGTGCTTTCCAATCGGCCACCAGTGCTTTTGCGAACTGACGATCGAATCCTATGCAAATACATTTTCCAGTGACTCGGATGGAACCAAGCCTTCCATGCGCTGGGCCGGCGTAAGCTAACAGTGGATCTAGGGAAGTCATGACCTTGGCAACTTTATTGCTTTACACTTTGCGCCAAGGGCAATTTCTGAGCTCTGGCACTTTGCCGTAACAGGCCAATGAAGCGACTATGATGTTTAGAGCCGTTGATGGGACCTGTCCCCCGGGAAAAGACCTGGCGAAACCCGCAGAAACTCTGCCTCGCCTTGTTAGGGAGATAGGAAAAGTTGTTGGATTACGTCGAAATTGGGAGTCGGATTGTTGTCTGGAATTTGGATGAAAGTCGTGCCGTGAGACACACCTGCTGTTGACGGGTTAGGACCACCACCGCGTCTGCGAAAAAAGCAAGCCGTCCCTAGGAAACTCCCCGGGATCAGGATCATGGAATGTACAGGTAAAATTACTCTGATTTAGCCCGGTAGTCAGGATGCGGATTGTTTCTAAGCTTAACTCCCGTGGACTGCAACTGAACATGAGCGCTGCGCATATGCCCGCAAGCCAACACCGTTGCTATAAACAAATGGGCACGACTGGTTTCACGCTAGTCGAGCTCCTGATTGTCATTGCCATTATTGCAATTCTGGCGGCGCTACTGCTGCCGGCACTGGCCTCGGCTCACCGGAAAGCCCAGACCGTGCAGTGCCTGAACAATTTACGACAGATCGGGCAAACCACGTACATGTATGCCAGCGACAACGATGATCATCTCCCGTTTGCCTGGTACGACGATCCGGACCCCAGCGGCAATAATTTTTTTGCCCTTCTAACCCCTCTGATCTATTCGTCCGATTTCGACGGTTACGGGGATTTCGAGTTAAAGCTCTACAGCTGTCCTACCCGAGCCAATGAACCTCTTGTGGGTTCCAATCCTATGCGTGTCAGCTACGGGATGAATGCATTCAATTCCGTCGATTTCCCTAATCCCCAAACTCGACGACTCGGTTCAGCTTCCGCCGCCGCATCGACGACGTTGTTGTTGGCGGATATCAGTTTTAAATACAACCATCCGCCCATTCAAACCCTGGAACCGTCTCAGGTGGGTTACAAACACAGTAAGCGAGCAAATATCATCTTCTTTGATGGCCATGCATCGCGCCACTCGCTGCTGCAAACCAACGGCTTGGCAGTCAATTTCTAAAGATGCCCACACAAAACATTAATACGGCGGATTACTGGAATCGCGTCTATTCCCAGGAATGGGAGTCCGGTCGCGTCCAAGGCGATTGTTATCACCGTGATTACGGCCCGATTCACGACGCCATCGTCGAACTCATTCCCGAGGGCAGTTCCGTTCTGGACATCGCGTGCGGTGCAGGGGTTCTCTGCCGCAAGATAAAAAAAAGCAGGCCTGCGGCACAGGTCATGGGTGTTGATTTTTCCGAGTTCATGATCGCCCGCAACCGGGAACGCGATGAGCCGCTCGGCATCGATTACCGCTGTGTAGACATCCGCAGTGCGTTAAGCGGAATTGGTGGTCAATTCGACGTCGTTGCTATGTGCGAGATTCTCGAGCATCTCGATGAGCCTGAACGCGTCGTCCGCACCGCATTGGATCTGCTTAAGCCGGGCGGCCTGTTCGTCCTGAGCTGTCCCCACGACAACAGCATTCCTGATCACGAGCACGTGCGGGTTTGGGGGCATGACGATCTCTTTCATTTGCTGGCGCCCTATACCCGCGCCGTCACTTTCATGCATTTTGACCCGCCCTATTTTCATTTGTGGATGCTGGCGTATCTGACCAAAACCAAGAGCGGTACGGCCAACGGATCGCCCTGATGAGCACGATTCCCCTCAACTACGTCGGGAGAGCTCTGCAATTCCTGCGACCGTACGCAAGGCTCGCCGTCGGTTCGGTGGTTCTGACTATCTTGTCCTCCCTAGCCGCGTTGCTGGTGCCTTGGCCGCTGAAACTCGTCGTCGATCATGTGCTGGAGCAACACCCCTTACCAACGGCGCTCGGACGGCTCGGCCTGAGCCGACTCGAGCTGTTATATGCAGCAGTGATTGGCGGCTTACTGGTCGCACTGGCAACCAATCTTCTTCATGTCCTCAGTAACTACATCAACACCAAGCTGGATCAGTATCTCACCCTCGATTTTCGCAGCCATTTGTTCCTTCATGCCCAACGAATGTCCCTGGCGTTCCACGACCAGCGGCGTTCAGGAATGCTGATCTACATGATCAATAGTCAGGGCGATGCGCCAGCCGGATTGATTATGACGATCCCAATGTTGGCCGAGAGCGCTCTGACGTTGGTCGGCATGTTTTGGATCTCTTTCCACATGGACTGGGAGCTCTCGCTGATCTCCCTGGCCATTGTGCCGTTCTTGTACTACTCGGTCGGCTATTACGCCACTCACATCCAGGGCCGCCTGCAAGGCGTGCGCACACTGGAGGCTGAATCTCTCGCAGTGATTCATGAGAGCCTCTCGATGATGCGCGTGATCGTCTCCTTTGGACGCGAAGAACACGAATATCGTCGATTCCGCCAGCAAACCGATTCGGCCGTGGCGGCCCGCGTTCAGGTCACGCTGCGCCAAACTATTTTCTCCATGGTCGTTAACATGATTACGGCATTGGGCTCAACCCTCGTGCTGGGTCTGGGGGCCTATCACGTCATCGCGGGACGCCTCACCGTTGGTCAATTATTGGTCGTCATCGCCTACATCGCTGCCGTCTACAAGCCGCTGGAAACCATCAGCTATACTATTGGTTCTCTGCAGGATCGCTTCATCAGCTTAAAAAATACCTTCGACTTCCTGGACCGCGAACCCGATATCAAAGACAAACCTCGCGCTCGGACGCTGCCTTTTAGCCATGGCCGGATCACTTATGACAACGTCCACTTCAGCTACTCCGGTCGGACCGATACCCTTAAAGAAATCTCGTTCGAAGCCCGGCCCGGGCAAATCATAGGCCTCGTAGGGCCTACCGGTGCCGGCAAGAGCACCCTGGTGAGCTTGCTGCCTCGGTTCTACGATCCACAGCAAGGGCGCATCCTGCTGGATGGGGTGGAATCACACGATTTGACTCTTAAATCGCTGCGGCGGCACATCAGCATCGTGCTGCAGGAACCTCTCTTATTCTCGGGTACAATCGCAGAAAACATCCGCTATGGGCGGCTCGAAGCCACCACTGACGAAATCATCGCCGCCGCCAAAGCTGCCAACGCCCATGACTTCATCATGCGGCTTCCCCAACGTTACGACACCCTGCTGGGCGAGCGCGGCGCTGCAATCTCCGGAGGCGAACGTCAGCGAATCTCGGTTGCTCGGGCTTTTCTCAAGAATGCCCCGATTTTGATCTTGGACGAGCCGACATCCTCCGTCGACTCGAAGACCGAAGCAGTGATACTGGAAGCGTTGGACCGGTTAATAGTCGGGCGCACAACTTTTATAATCGCTCACCGGCTTTCCACGTTGCATAGCGCGGAATTAATTCTCGTGCTGAATCAAGGACGATTAGTCGAGCAGGGGACCCAAGATCAATTGCTGAAGCAGGGAGGCTTGTACAAGCAACTGCACGATGCCCAAACCATTTCAAGGTCGGCCAAACCGCAATCCCCGTCCCTAATTACACTGCCGGCATGAATATTGTCCCGCCAGCCAAGATTGTCCTGCTTGGATTCATGAGCCATTTCCCAGTCGCGGGGGTAGCCTGGCAGACGATTCATTACCTTATCGGTCTCCAACGGCTGGGTTTTGACGTCTACTATGTTGAGGCACACGGCTGCACGCCGGGTAAGCTGATGCAATCAGCGAATGACGACGGCTCGGCTAGAGCAGCGGCCTATATTTCGGGGATTATGGATCGCTTTGGTCTGGCTGATCGGTGGGCCTACCACGCGGTATACGAAGATCGCCATTTTGGGCTCAGCCAGGCGAAACTCAACGAGCTCTATCGTTCCGCGGCTCTTATTCTCAATTTGCACGGCAGCCATTTGCCAACGCCAGAGCTTAGCGGGTCAGGCCGCCTGGTCTACTTGGAAACCGATCCGGTGGATCTGGAGATAGATCTGTATCATCAGAAACCCACCACGATCGAGTACCTCTCGCCGCATTGCGCCTTTTTCACCTTTGGGGAGAACCTGGGAAAACCGGATTGCCTGGTTCCGGCGCCTGAGCGGTTCAAGTTCCTGCCTACCCGGCAGCCGATCGTTTTGGAGTTTTGGGAGAATGGTCGCAATGCCGAAGGGACGGCGTTCACCACGATAGGCAATTGGAAGCAGCCCTGGCGCGAGATCGCCTTCAAGGGTGAAATCTATCGGTGGAGCAAACACTTCGAATTTCAGAAACTAATCGATCTGCCTCGGCGGGTGTCCCAACGGTTCGAGTTGGCAATAGGTAGTTATGATGAGACCGACCGGCGCATGCTGGAAAGCAACGGATGGCAAGTGCGCCATGCATGGGATTTTTCGCGCGATCTTGACCTGTATCGCCGATACATCTCAGATTCGCGCGGTGAATTCACGGTCGCCAAGGACCAAAACATACGACTTCGCAGCGGTTGGTTCAGCGATCGGGCGGCTACCTACCTCGCGGCCGGACGGCCGGTGGTCACACAGGAAACCGGTTTTAGCAATATCCTGCCTGTCGGCGAAGGATTGTTTTCCTTTTCGAAGCTTGAGGAAGCCGTCCGCGCGATCGAGGCTATCAACGCCGATTATGCGCGGCACCGGCGCGCAGCCCGCACAATCGCTGAAGAATACTTCCGACATGACCTGGTCCTGCCCGGCTTGTTATCGCAACTTGGAGTCTGTTGCCGAAAACAGAGCCTGATTCAACCGATCGAGGTTCCGGCGATTGGCCACGACGTCATCTCAGCAGCCGCTGGTCTTCCCGACTCGCTGGTGGTCCAGCCGATCTCCCGCTGGCCAACCCGTCTCGACAACGAAACCGTGCAAATGGCTCTGGACTTGTCAGTTCCATCACCGCGCCTACTCGACCGCAGTCCTGCAGAACGCGCCAGTATTATCATCCTCGTCCGTAATGGACTGGCCTACACAAAAATGTGCGTCACCGCTCTCTTTTCCAGCGGGCTCCACGCGGATGATGAGCTCATCATCGTCGACAATGCTTCAACGGATGGCACCGCCGAGTATCTGGCCGAATTGAGACGCAAAAACCCCGTTGTCCGTGTGATCTCGAATTCCACGAATGCCGGGTTTGCCGCCGGCAACAACCAGGCGCTGGCTCAGGCTAAGGGAACGATTCTGATTCTATTAAACAACGACACTATCGTCTCAGATGGTTGGCTCGACAATCTGATCCGCTGGTTGCGGCAACCGCAAATCGGCATGGTGGGCCCGGTAACCAACCGCACCTGCAACGAAGCACAGATCGATGCGCCGTATCGTATCTACCGTGATTTCAAACGGTTCGCTGGTGAATATACTCGACAACACGATCGCCAGGGAAATGAGATTCCGATGCTGGCCATGTTCTGCGCCGCGATGCGGCGTGAGGTCTTCGAGCAGGTGGGACCTCTCGATGAGGAATTCGAACTTGGCATGTTCGAGGATGATGATTACGCGCACCGGCTGCGCGCCGAAGGCTGGAAATTATTCTGTGCCGACGACGTATTCGTCCACCACTTTGGCCAGGGATCGTTGGGCGAATTGTGCACCACCGGTGAGTATGACGCGGTGTTGGCAACCAACCGGCGCCGCTTCGAAGAAAAATGGCAACTGCAATGGAAGCCCCATGGACGTCGTATTACCGCTGAGTATTCTCACCTGCGTCAGCGCATCCGCGAAATTGCGATTGAACGCCTCCCGTGTAACGCAACTGTAGTAGTCGTCAGCAAGGGAGACGATGAACTCCTGAAATTGAACGGCCATCGCGCGTGGCATTTCCCTCAGGACGCGAGCGGGGGTTATGCGAACATTTATCCTGCGGGCGGCACCGAAGCGGTCGCGCAATTAGAGACCTTGCGCACCCGAGGGGCTGATTTTCTGCTGATTCCCAAACCAGCCCTTTGGTGGCTCGAATATTACTCGGAATTTCGTGAGTACCTGGAAAAACAGTGCCGGCTTTCGGTGCAAGACGACGAAGCCTGTCTGATATACCAACTGGGAGACCGGTATGCCTAGGAGCTCGATTATCATCCCCGTCTTTAACCAGGCGGCACTCACACACCAATGCCTGCAGACCTTGATCGCGCAGGGCACCAACGAGTTGATCGTCGTGGATGACGCATCAACCGATAATACTCCACAGCTACTCGAGTCATATCGTGACCGTGTTCGGGTGATCAAACATTCCGAAAACCAGGGCTTTGCCGCCGCCTGTAATCACGGCGCCGCCGTCGCGACTGGTCAGTATTTGGTATTTCTAAACAACGACACCATACCTCAGCCCAGCTGGCTCGAGGCGCTGGAAAACCATGCTGATCTGCATAGTCAAGCCGCGGTCGTCGGAAGCAAGCTGCTCTATCCGGACGAACGGGTTCAGCACGCGGGAGTGGTGATTTGCCAGGATCGTTATCCGCGTCACTTGTACCGAGGCTTTCCTGCCGCTCACCCCGCCGTGCGCAAATCCCGACGATTCCAGATTGTTACTGGGGCTTGCATGCTGGTGCGGCGCGAGGCCTTTGAGGCGGCGCGAGGATTTGACCCCGCTTTCCGAAATGGTTTCGAGGACGTCGACCTTTGCTTGCGACTGGGCTGTGCAGGTTTTGAGGTTCATTACTGCGCTGAGAGCGTTCTGCACCATTTGGAATCGGTGTCGCCAGGCAGGCTAAGACGCGCCAGGGCTAACGTTGCACTTTATCGCGAGCGTTGGCTCAGCCGGGTCCATCCCGACGACTTCGAGTACTACGCGGCAGACGGCTTAATTCGGCTGACTTACGAAGGCGACTACCCATTGGGACTGGAAGTTTCGCCGCTGTTGGCCTGTGTGGACGACAATACAAGACGAGCGGAACTGGAACACCGGCTGCGTGACCTCGGGCGTGCCGTCGCAGAACTGGCAAGAGAGAACACGAAGCTGAGCGTGGAACTTGGAAACAAGGACCAGCACTCGCCCGCATTGCGCTATCAGGCCCTGCGCAGAGAGCTTCGTAAAGCAATCGAAGCGACTGTGCCTCCCGGCTCACGCATCCTGGTCGTCAGCAAAGGCGACAGCGCGCTGCTGGATTTTTCGGAGTCTCAAGGGTGGCACTTTCCGCAAACAGAGTGGGGTGCGTATGTCGGGCACCATCCGGAAAGCAGCACTGAAGCGATTGCCCATCTTGAGTCGCTGCGAGCCAAAGGCGCCGATTACCTTTTGATTCCTGAACCGTCCCTCTGGTGGCTCGATTACTATCATGAATTTCGCCATCACTGCGAAGCCCACTATGCGCGCCTCACCGCTCTGGACGGGATAGGTGTTCTTTACGGCCTCAAAACCTTAACTAAAGCCCCAGTTGTGTCATGCGACGTACAAAAGTCAGATTAAGCCGGTCCGCAACAACTTCGCTCCTGCCGCTACCGGCATCCAGCACGAGCCAGGCCGGCAACGGAACGAAGCCTGCAGATAAGCCTGCAGACCAACACGCCAGGGGTATCGATGGCCAAGCCCAACTGCAAACCGTCGAGCAGGAACTTCACCGCCAAACTGAACGGGTAAAACATCTCGAACGTCAGCTCCAATTGTTGCTCAAAGATCACGACCAGGCTCAACTGAAACTCGCGGACGCCAACGCCGCTCTTGTCAGCAGAGGTCTGAGCGAGGTTCCCCGCTCCCCTTATCAGCAATTGGTCCGACAAATACGGGAGACGGTGACGCGGCATGTGCCCCGGTACGCCACCGTGATCGTTGCCACCAAAGGCGATCCGGAGTTGCTAAATCTTAATGGTCGAATTGGCTGGCATTTCCCTCGCACTTCGGAGGGCGGTTATGCCGGTTATTACCCGGGTTGCAGCCTGAGCGCGATCGCGCACTTAGAGGCGCTGCGGGCCGAAGGAGGACAGTATTTTCTACTTCCCGCTACCGCTTTCTGGTGGCTGGACCATTACGTCGCTTTTCGCCAACACCTCGAAACATACTACCCGCAAGTGTGGAAGGCCGAAGATATCTGCGCCATCTACCCGTTGAACCCACGATTCACTGGGAGTGTCAGTATGCCGGCTTGTCTCAAAGAAATGGTTGAGGAATTTCAAACGCGGTTTCTCCACGAACCAGCCATACTCGATTGGCGCAGCGGCATCAGCTTGAGCGAGTTATTGCCGAACCAAAAAGTCTTTCGGTCATCCTATGCGGAGTGCCGGTTGCCTTATTTGGAAAAAAGCATCGACATTGTCGTCACCGATGCAGCGGATGCAGTCGCAGTATGTGAAGCCCGGCGTGTCGCTTCCAAGGCGGTGGTGGTCATCGATCGCAGGCGCGATGGGCACCCACCGATCGCAAGTATCGAATGGATAGCCGATTTTAGCCAACGCCCTGGTCAATCGGTATCTATCATTATCCCATGCCAAAACGAACGTCGCTTGACTGATGCTTGCCTAGGTTCATTGCGGGAGACCTTGCCGCGGGGATTTGAAGGAGAGATCCTGGTTGTGGACGATGCTTCTACTGATGACACCCCGGAAGCACTGCGGCAATGGATGGCACGAGACCCGCGCGTGCGAGTCTTGCGTAATGATCGCAACCTGGGATTCGTCGATTCCTGCAACCGCGCGGCGCGCGAGGCATGGGGTGAGCTCCTGATTTTCCTTAACAATGACGTCGTCCTGCTTCCCGGCTGGCTCGCTCCGCTCCTGCGCTTATTTCGCGATTTTCCCCAGGCGGGAGCTGCGGGCGGTAAACTCATCTTCCCGGATGGCACACTGCAAGAGGCTGGCGGCGTGGTCTTTCGCGACGGTTCGGCGATGAATGTTGGTCGGGGGGAAACTGATCTCGAAGCACCACTGCTTAATTTTGTTAGAGAGGTCGATTATTGTTCGGGTGCTTTGTTGGCTACCCCCCGCGCGCTGTTCAAGGAATTGGGCGGCTTCGATCCCTTATACCGGCCAGGTTACTACGAAGATACCGATTATTGTTTCAAGCTGCGCTCCCGAGGTTACCGCGTCTACTATCAGCCTGAAAGCGCGGTGGTTCACCGTGAAGGAGCGACGGCGGTCCGGCCAGGCGGCATGAAAGAATCTCAAATGTCAAATCGCGCGAAGTTTGTCGCTCAGTGGCAACCCAGATTGGGTTTTCAGCCTGTCCCACCAGCCAAACTGGACGCACGAACGTTGCGACAACTGGTGATCGGGAAGCCAAACGAAACCCATTAATTCAGAAATGTTAACCACGAGATCAATCTTAATCTGTGCGGAACACCCGCCCGAGTCTGATCGCGATAGCGGCTCGCGGCGTCTATCTCATATTATCGAATTACTACGCCTCGAACGCTGGGAGATTTCATTTTTGGCCACACACGGCATCGACAAGCCCGCACTTGCCCGAGGGTTGCAACAGCAAGGAATTGCCGTCTGGGACGGCCGTAGGATCGCCGCCGAGGAATTGTTGGCCGATGGGAGCTTTGATCTGGCGTTGTTCTCGACCTGGAGCGTTGCGGAAATCTTTATCCCAATGCTCCGCCGCGAGGCGCCTCTGACTCGCGCTGTTGTAGATAGCGTCGATCTTCATTTTTTGCGCAGTGCCCGACGGTTATTTGCTGGTTCGGGAGGTCTTAATGATCCTTATGGCAAGGACCTGGTTCGCGAATTGAACGTGTATGCCGCCGCAGATGCCGTCTTGACCGTTTCCCAGAAGGAAGCCTGCCTTCTGTCGGACCTTGTCGGTCCAACGGTTTCTATCCAAGTCCTTCACGATATGGAGCCCGAAGAGTCCATTTCGTTCAAACTACCAACGCGGCGTGGCATTTTGTTCCTGGGATCTTTTCGCCATCATCCGAACCTCGACGCAGTCGAGTTTCTGTGCCGCGAGATTGTGCCGCGATTGGATGCGTCGCTGCTCGAACAACATCCCGTCACGATTATTGGGGATGAGCCGAACCATACTGTTCGACAGATTGCATCTGGCCTGCGAAACGTTCAAATCGTGGGCTGGGTTCCGTCGGTACTTCCCTACCTCGCGCGCGCCCGCATCTCAGTTGTCCCGCTGCGCTACGGCGCGGGAACTAAACGTAAATTGCTGCAGAGCCTGTTGCTGGGCACGCCGGTCGTTTCCACCGGCATCGGCGCCGAAGGCTTTGGCCTCCGCGGCGGCAAGCATCTCTTGATCGCCGATCAATCTGACGATTTTGCGGCCGCCATAACCCACTTGCTTAAAGATGATCTCTTGTGGAAGCGACTTTCGCGGGACGGTAAGACCCGCTTGAGGCTGACTCATGGCCGGGAAGCAGGACTTTGCCGATTCAGCGAAATTCTTAATACCGTTCTCGATGGTTCTCCTAAAGTCTCATCTCGAACCACAATACCTACGGCACAGAAGCCAGCCAGGATGGATGGACAAAAGTACGAGTCCATGCGCGCCGAGCTGCAGGAACTCGTTCGCAATTCCCTTCCGGCAGACGCCAAAATCATCGTCGTGAGTCGCGGGGACGAGGAACTGTTGAAGTTGAATGGGTGCAAAAGCTGGCATTTCCCTCAGACGCCCGACGGCCAGTATGCAGGGCATTATCCCGCGACCAGCGCGGAGGCCATCGCGCAACTGGAAAGCCTGCGCCAGAAAGGGGCCGAGTTTTTGCTGTTTCCAGCTACCGCGTTGTGGTGGCTTGAACATTATCAAGAGTTTCGCGCTCACCTTGAGTCCAATTATCGCGAAGTAGTTCGCCGCGAAGAAACTTGTATTGTTTATGAATGCAAGGGCCAAAGATCAGGCCAAGCCCCGACTTATCTCTCCGCAAGCGCTAATGGCGATCAGGGACATTCGACTGCCGACAAAAACCTCGAGATGCAAGCCGGAAGCTATCGCCAGATGCTCGCCACGGCTCGTGGAAACACTGATTCGAATTTCGTTCCCTTCGTGGAGAGCCTTCGGACCTCGAGTGACCCCGCTGTAAAGTGTGTCGCCTTTTACCTCCCCCAATTTCACTCCATACCAGAAAATGATGCGTGGTGGGGAAAGGGCTTTACCGAGTGGACCAACGTTTCGAAGGCCACGCCCCAATTTGCCGGCCATTATCAACCGCACTTGCCCGGCGAACTTGGGTTCTATGATTTGAGGGTCCCGGAGATCCAACGTCGGCAGGTCGAGCTGGCACGCAAGTATGGCGTGCACGGCTTTTGCTTCTACTACTATTGGTTCGCCGGCCGGCGCTTACTGGAAAAACCTCTGAACCAGTTCATGTCGGACCCGGCAATCGACTTTCCGTTTTGTCTTTGCTGGGCCAACGAGAACTGGACCCGCCGGTGGGATGGAAAGGAGGAAGAGATCCTTCTTGCGCAGAACCACTGCCCCGAAACAGATCGAGTATTCATCCAGGACATCGAGCCGATTCTCCGTCATCGGAACTATATCCGGGTTCAGGGCCGACCAGTGCTGGTCGTTTACCGCGCCCGCCTCTTTCCCGACCCGGCCAGTACCGCCAGATTATGGCGCGAATATTGCCGCGCGCAGGGATTGCCCAATCCTTATTTGGTCGTCGCCCAGGTCTTTGAAAAAATTGATCCACGGGAAATTGGGTTTGATGCTGCGGTCGAATTTCCTCCGAACACACCCGGGCCGCGCGTTGAGTTGACCCAAAAGCTGCCGCTGGCCAATCCGGAATACACCGGAACCATCTATCGCTATTCCGATTTGCTCGAATTGACGGCGGGCAGCCCCTCGCCTGCTTACCCTTTATTTCGAACTGTATGTCCTTCCTGGGACAACGAAGCCCGGCGTCCCGGTCGTGGTTCAACCTACGCCGGGTCTTCTCCCGCCGAGTACCGGCGCTGGCTTGATCTCGCCTGCAAAAAAACTTTGGCTGAGGCGGCTCCTGAAAACCGTTTCGTCTTTGTCAACGCCTGGAATGAGTGGGGAGAGGGGGCACACCTTGAGCCGGATCGAAGATACGGCTACGCTTATTTGCAGGCTACGTCTGACGTGCTCAACGCCCTGCCGAAGCGTCCAATCAGCGATGCGGGCGCGTGGACCATCTTATTTGTTTCGCATGATGCGCATCGGGCCGGCGCGCAATTGGTTCTGCTCAAACTGCTGGCTTGGTTGAAACGGCACACATCACTTCGCTTGAAAGTACTCTGTTTGGAGGGTGGTGAATGGCTTTACCGTTTTCAGGAATTGGCCGATACGATCGTTTGGAGCGAATTGGCCAAAAACCACATCGCTGAGCAATTGCTCGCCTTTTGTGGTGGAAAGCCGGGCCTGGTTTACGCCAATTCAGTCGCCTCTGGGCGTGTCTACGACGTTCTGCACGAATTAGGCACTCCCATCGTCGCACATTTCCACGAAATGGAAATGAGCATAAACCGATACGCGCAGAACTGGATCAAAGAAGTCCTCAAGCACTCCACCCATTTTGTCGCCTGTTCGACGCCGGTTCGGGAAAATCTTGTCGCCAGGCATGGCGTCTCCCCCGAGAAGGTCTCGACGATTTATGCCTCGATTGAGATTGAACCGAACTGCTGCCCCAAGAACGATTCCGAGCGCGTACACTTACGGCACGCGCTCGGTTTCCCCTTGGATAAACTCGTAGTCGTCGGGTGCGGTCTGGGAATGCCTCACCGAAAGGGGGCCGATTTATTCATAGAAGTTGCCAAGCAGTTAAAGCGCCTGGGTCGGCATGACTTTCATTTTTATTGGATCGGAGAACTCGATCCGACCGGCCTGGAGGCTCAACACTTAAATGCCCTGCGAAAATCGACGGAGGAATTCGTCACTTTCCTCGGCACAAAGGACGATTCCAAGCTGCTCTTCCAGGCAGCGGATATTTTTCTCCTGACTTCGCGCGAGGATCCCTTTCCCTTGGCTGCGCTAGAGGCGGCAGCCTGCGGATTGCCGATCGTCTGCTTCAACGAGGCGGGCGGGATGCCCGATTTCGTCGAGCGAGATGCGGGGTGTGTGGTGCCGTTTGAAGATGTGCAAGCCATGGCGCGGGAAGTCGCCCTGCTGATGGACGATCATCAACGCCGGCACAGGCTGGGAGCGCGAGGGCGGGAAAAACTCCTCGCCAATTACACCATCGAGAAAACTTGCCCTCAGCTCTTTAATATAAGCCGACGTGTCGCTGGGTACAAACCCGCCGTTTCGATCGTGGTGCCAAATTATAATCACGGCCGCTATCTTCGAAAACGACTCCACGGCATCTTTAATCAAACCTTTAAGGATTTTGAAGTCCTCCTGCTCGATGACAATTCTACCGACAACAGTCTCACGATTGTCCGCGAATTTGAGAACGCGCCGAATATCCGAGTCGTTGCCAACGAGCTTAACTCCGGGTCTACATTCAAGCAGTGGTTGAAAGGGATCGATTTGGCCCAGGGCGACACTATTTGGATTGCGGAATCGGACGATGATTGCGAAAGCGATTTTCTGGAAAGACTCCTCCCCGCCTTTCAGAACCCCCACGTCAAACTCGCTTACTGCAATTCTCACGTCATCGATGAACAAGGAACTGCCATCGGCGACTACACCAATTGCCCTTATCTGGCGAATCTCTCAAAAATCAAATGGAATCACGACTATCGATGTTCAGCCACTCAGGAGATAAATGACGGCCTGGGTGTTAAGAACACGATTCTCAGCGCCAGTTCGGTCCTCTTCAAGCGCTTCGAGTTGGCCTCCGACGCCCGGCGGATCCTGGAGAGGATGCGACTGGCGGGCGATTGGTACTTTTTCATCCACGCCATTGCTGGAGGGGAGGTTGCCTACACTTCCAGAAAGCTAAATCACCATCGAAGGCATTCGGAAAGTGTGATTGGGAAATTGCTGAGGGATAACCGAGTTAACGATTTCTTCCACGAGTTCTATCTTGTCCAATCTGCGATCATCAACCAATACCAGCTGGATGATGAGTTCGCGACTAAGTGGAAAGCGTACTTGCAAGAGCAATGGCAGGCGTTCTTTCCAAACCGGGCATTTGACGAATTGAATCAATATTACCCTCTTGAGCGCCTGCAAGCACAGCTTTGTCCTGCGCCCAAGAAGGAAGACCCAGTGCCCCTGCTTACCGAAGCTGCATGACTACCACGAAATCCAGGCTGTTTTATATCGGGGCACCCCTTGATACGGGGCTGCCACCGGACGCTTCAGTTGTCGATCTCCTCAGAGAAACCGGCAACAACACTGGAAATCTGTTGATTGGCAGCGCGATTCGCCGACATTTGAAAGCAGAGCTTGTTCACGGCGACCTCGCCCAGGACCCACACGAGATTAGGACAAACTTTGACTGTATCGTCATTGGGGCTTCGAATTACCTGTGTCGAGACTTCGATTTTGGAGAGTACGCTTGTTTCGTAGAAAAGGTAAATTTGCCCTGCGTAATGATCGGGCTCGGCGCCCAGGCGCCTGATTATGGATGCCGCATCGACGTTCCGGAGGGCACCCAAAGAATGGTGCGAGCTGTCTCCGAGCGCAGCGCGAGCATCGGTGTTCGAGGGTATTTCAGTGCGTCGATTCTGATTGAAATGGGCATCAAAAACGTGCGCGTCATCGGTTGCCCTTCGATGTATTGGCGCTGTGAGCCTACTCTGCAATTCACACGTCCCAAGTCCACCAACGGTTTGTCGATAGGCTTAAACGGCTCAGCAAACGTCGTAAGCCATTCAGCCAATCTCCAAGCAGCTCGCAAAGTGGAGGCCTCTCTGGCGAGGCTTTCCTTCGAACGCGGCTATCCTTATATCCTCCAGAATGAAAAAGAACTTATGGAGATCGCCAGTCAGCCTGGCTCTGTTTACGGCGAAGAAACCATTCGCATACTGATGGAAAACTACGGCCTCGAGAGTATGAGTCCCACCGCGTTCGTGGAGGCGGTAAAACGGAACATGACTTTTTATGGCGATGTCGAAACCTGGCTGGCGGGCATGCAACGATTCGACTTCGTCACAGGGAGCCGCTTCCATGGGTGCCTGATGGGTCTGTTGGCAGGGGTTCCTTGCCAGTTAATAGTTCATGACGCGCGAACAAGGGAAATGTGCGAGCTCATGGGAATCCCACATGTACCTTTAGCTAAAGCTCCCCAACTGGATGTTCGGCAGATGTACGAGTGCTTCGATTCCTCATCGGTTTCTACCGCTTACCGTTATCTGTATCAAAACTATATCGATTTTCTGGAGGAAAACGGATTGCAGCACCGCCTTAGGCGGTGAACCGCCTTTCCGATTTACAAAGGACCTGAGATTGATTTAGCCATGGCATTGGTAGTCCTCAGCGGTGCTTTAGCCAACAAGCCTCTTAATGGAGGCAATGCGTGGTCGCGCTTGAGCTGGGCTTTGGGCTTTAAGCGGCTCGGATTCGCGGTTTGTTTCGTCGAACAAATCGATTCTTGCAACTGTGTCGACGCGAACGGTGCCGTCACGAGTTTTAAGGGTTCGATTAATTGCACCTACTTCCAAAACACCCTGGAGCGGTTTGGTCTAGAACAGTCTTGCTCGCTAATCTGTGATCAGGGCAAAGAGGTTTACGGGTTGCCATTGGATACCCTGCAACAAAAGGCAAAACAGGCCAGTCTGTTGTTCAATTTCAGCGGGCATCTCACTCAGCCAGAGCTGCTGGGCAGCTTCCAGTGCAAGGCCTACTTCGATGATGACCCTGGGTTTACCCAGTTCTGGCACGCAGAAAATAACCCAGGCTCCAGGCTCGCCGGTCACGACTTCTACTTCACGATCGGCGCCAACATCGGAAAACCCAATTGCCCTATCCCCACCAACGGCATCGACTGGCGCTATACCCGGCCGCCGGTCGTGCTGGAACATTGGCCGACGTGCCCGCGGCCCGTTTTGGATCGTTTTACCACTGTCGCCAGTTGGCGCGGGGCTTATGGTCCGGTGCACCACAATGGCGCGACTTACGGACTAAAGGTTCACGAGTTTCGGAAATTCATCGAACTGCCTCAACGCCATACAGCAAATTTCGAAATAGCCCTTCAAATCAATCCAACGGACCAGAAAGACCGCGATGCCCTCCTTGCCAATCGCTGGTGTTTGGTTGATCCGAAAACGAGTTGCGGCTCCGTTGAAAGTTTCCGCGCGTATATTTCAAATTCCGGTGCCGAGTTCTCCGCGGCGCAGGGCGTATACGTTCAAACCAACAGTGGGTGGTTCAGCGATCGTACGGTGCATTATTTGGCGGCGGGCCGGCCTGCGCTGGTCCAGGACACCGGAACAAAGAGTCACTATCCGGTTGGTGAAGGCTTGCTGACTTTTCGCACCCTTGATGAGGCTGTCGACGGCACAGAATCTATAGAACGCGACTATCATCGTCATTGTCGTGCCGCCCGCCGCATTGCGGAGGATTATTTCGATTCGGATAAGGTGATCGGCCAATTCCTAGACTCGATAGGGACCGACGTGCCTGGAAAGAGCTGATGTCGGCAAAGCGGACAATTCTCATCAGCGGTATGATTGCCGCCGACCCGTTCCAGGGCGGCGCAACCTGGGCTGTGCTGCAATATATCCTGGGACTGCGTGAGTTGGGGCACGAGGTTTACTTAATTGAACCAATTGCCAGCAAGACCTTGCGTCCCGCGGGGGGGGCGCTGGCGGACTCAAAAAACGCCCGCTACTTCAATCAGGTCGTTGGTGACTTCGACTTGGCATCTCATTCCGCCATGCTCATCTCGGGTGCCCAACACACTTGCGGTCTTTCGTACCGGCAACTGGAGAAAATCGCCAGGCATACCGACGTGCTCATCAACATCTCCGGGATGTTGACCGATCAGAATCTCCTCAAATCTATCCCGATTCGCGTCTACCTGGATTTGGATCCCGCTTTCAACCAACTCTGGCATTGCGTCGAAGGTGTCGACATGCGCTTTGCCGGCCATACGCACTTTGTCACGATCGGAACAGACATTGGCGAAACCGGCTGTTCTGTCCCAACGTGCAATCTAAGATGGCTGAAGACGCTCCAGCCCGTCGTGCTCCATTACTGGAAACCAGCCGGCCGTCCCACTTACGACGCCTTCACCACCGTGGGTAATTGGCGAGGATACGGCTCCATCGAGCACCAAGGAGTGCTCTATGGGCAAAAGGCACATTCCTTGAGGCAGTTCTTCGATTTGCCTGCTCTGACGGGGGAGAACTTCGTCCTGGCGCTCTCAATTCATCCGGATGAAACGAAGGACCTGGCGGCGCTCGCCAAGAACGGATGGCAGCTTGTCGATCCCTCAAAGCTCGCCTGCAGTCCTGCCGCCTATCAGAAATTCATCCAGGAATCCAAAGGCGAATTCGGAATTGCCAAAGCTGGCTACGCTGTGTCGCGCTGCGGTTGGTTCAGCGATCGCAGCGCATGCTATTTGGCGTCCGGGCGGCCGGTGATCGCTCAGGAAACCGGTTTCAGTCGGCATTTGCCGACGGGTAAAGGCTTATTTGCATTTAGCAGAAGAGAGGACGTGGTGCACGCAACCCAAGAGGTGCGAGCCGATTATCCAAAACACGCGGCCCGAGCACGGGCCATTGCCGAGGAGTATTTCGATTCGGCAAAAGTCCTGCCCCGCCTGCTGGAACAAATCGGAGCATAAAATATGGAACCTAGATCCAAGCAGGCGGTCCCCGCCGGTTTACTGCACGATGCCCTCGAGTGCGCATTATCGCATCATTTTGGCTCTGCCCGCACCATCAGGCAATTACGCCGTCGGTCATCAGCTTATTCTTCTTCGTACGCCTTGGAGAATCTGGAGGTCGTATTGGATACGCGCCAACGCTTACGGCTTGTATTCAAAGACCTGAGCCCCAGTTCGGTCCTCAAGACGGCACAACGCATCCGCCCTGGCTTCCTCTATAGTCCGGAACGGGAAATCGAAATTTACGAGCGGGTGCTCGATCCGCGCAAATTGGGGACGCCTATCTGCTTTGGCGCGACTCGCGTCCCGGAGTTGAACCGATACTGGCTGTTCCTGGAGCGCGTCGACGGGCCGTTGCTGTGGCAGCGCGGCCGCCTTAATAGCTGGGAACAGGCAGCGGGATGGTTGGCTATGTTGCACACGGAATATCGGACTTGCTCCCGTCGGTGGAAGCAGTCGTGGTCCAATCA
Organism: Candidatus Limnocylindrales bacterium; assembly: GCA_035495315.1. Classification (GTDB taxonomy): domain Bacteria; phylum Verrucomicrobiota; class Verrucomicrobiia; order Limisphaerales; family UBA8199; genus DATJGF01. The sequence goes on along the minus strand of DATJGF010000119.1, from coordinate 62,720 downwards.
CCTCGTCCACTATAACGAACAACTTCTTGAAACGTGGATGACCAGGGCCGAAGAGTTTATCCAACGCGAGCAGACAAACGGTTCTCGTGAAACGATGCGCAGGTTTAGTCACCTCGCCAACCGTTATGACCAGGTGATCGATCGTTTGCTCGCTTTGCCTATGAGCCTTATTCATGGCGAATTCTTTCCCTCAAACGTCATTTTGCGCCGCAGGAACAACGATTGGGCGATCTGCCCTGTGGACTGGGAAATGGCTGCAATAGGTCCCGGGCTCATTGATTTGGCAGCGCTTACCTCCGGCAAATGGACCCACGAGCAAAAGCGCGCAATGGTCGCGGCGTACCGCCGGGGCCTTGAGACCGCTGATAGTGCGCCACCGTCAGTTTCGGACTTGTTGGAAGCGGTGGACTATTGCCAGCTCCATCTCTCAGTCCAACTCCTGGGTTGGGCTGCAAATTGGGCCCCACCACAACGGCACACTCAGAACTGGCTCGGTGAGGCCGTGCGCTTGTCCAATGCGCTCGGGCTGTGAGCGTCAGGTGTTCTTCCCGTTCTGGGTGTTCTCTGCAGCCTTTGGTTGAACGATAGCCAACCCCGGCCAATAGTTGAGAATAAGCGCAGCAGGAAAACGTTCCTTCAAATAAGCCTGGACGCCGAAGTCGCCTGGATAGGACGGGTCGACTACCGCATCGTGGAAGGTAAGAATTCCCCCGGAACTCAGTCGGAGCAAGGCTTGTTCACAATCGTATTTAACGCCCTCATAGGAATGATTCCCATCGATGTAGATGTATTCAAAGCCCAGACTGCTTTTCGAAAAAAAACTATCTGTCCTTTCCAAGTACACATCGATCCAACCATGCAGGTCCAAAGCGCCAAACACTTCCTGAATAGGTTGGCTCCAGTGTCCTACCCCTCCATACGCCGTCGCGTAGCCGTCTTTCCTGTCGTCATAATTCGCGTCAACGAAGCTTAAGCGGCCCTTTTGATTGGCCTTTAGAGCCAGCGCAATGCACGCCGGAACAAACCCATAGCGCGAGCCGATCACTAGGGCATTGTTCGGTCGCAGGTTGCGCACAAAAGCGTAATGCACCAATCCAAAACCGATGTGGGCTTCACCTCCGTTATGCCACTTCTCATCGCCTTGGTCCGGCGCATAGGCCTTCTTCAACGTGCGCAGCACATCGAGATCTTCCAAACCAATGTTATTGCTCATTGTCTTCGTCGCTCCGCCGCGGATCGACCCACTAAGGCAATGCCAACTTAACACGAAAAAACCGCGGGAGGAAACTGGCGCCGCCCAGATTAGTCACCGTGATGGTACTGCCATTCCCCAGAATGCCCGTCTGCACGTCGGTCCAAGTCCCTGTCGGAGTAGCAGTTGTCTGCACCCAATACAGGCCCGCATTCATCGACACAAACTGGATCACGACGTTCGTCCCCACTACCTTCAGATCTGTAATCACCGGATTCTGTGCCTGCACGGTAGAAACTGTAAAGCTGCAACTGTTCGTGTTTCCACTGGAATCACCCGCTTTGCAGGTTACCGTTGTAACTCCTTGGGTAAAAACCGAGCCGCTAGCTGGCAGACAAACCACCGGCACAGTCCCGTCGCAATTGTCCGTTGCCGTGGGCAGCACCCAGCTAACCACCGTGGCAGTCACACCCGCTTGAGTGAAGTTGGTGAGGTTGCCCGGACAACCCGTGATCGTCGGCGATTGTTTATCTAAGACGGTCACGCCAAAGGAACATGAATTGGTGTTGCCGCTGGAATCATGGGCGATGCAAGTAACCGTCGTTGTACCCTTATTGAATCGAGAGCCGCTCGGCGGATTACAGCTCACCGCGACTGGCCCGTCGCAGCCATCCTGAGCGGTCGGTGCAGCCCAGGTGACTACTACCGAGCAAACACCTGGATCCGTCAGGTTTGTTATATTGCCAGGGCACCCGCTGATTACCGGAGCCGCCGAATCCAGCACAGTCAACGTCGCGACAGTGCTCGTTGTGCTGGCTACGGAACTTTTCACGACAACATAATACGGACCCGCCTGAAGCCCTGTGACATTGGTCAAGTTCAGCGTATTGTTCGTCGAATTTAAAATAGCCAGGCCGTTCGGCGGTAATCCTTTGTACCACTGAAAGGTCAATGGCTGTGGTGTGGCTGTCACTGAAAATGAAGCGTTCCCCAGGCATACGACAGTCATATTAGTCGGTTGCCGCGTAATCTGCGGAAGCGGGTTGAGCAGAAAACCATGGTCTGCTCCGGCCAACGTCCCCACTCCTACGATTTGACCGAGATCATTGATCGCGCGCGCTTCGGACAACACCCAACCTGCACCGCTGTTATCCAGCATGGTGTTCAGATCAAACATAGTATTCGCAGGACAAACAAACGCGTGATAAATCAAATTACCGCTGTCCGTAAACGCGCCCCCAACAATCATGTTGCTATTGTTGATTGCATTGGCATAGCTGTAACCGCCACCAAGAGTTCCTAAATCGCTTAATACGCCGACCGCGTATCGAAATGCATGATCGAAACCATCAACCGTTGTGGAGTACCCAGCGATTTGATCATTGTTATTTATGGCAGAGCCATTCGCGGCACCAGCGTTACTTAGCGAGCCTATGTCGACAGCTGTCGTGCCGTTGTAGAAGAAAGCATGGGCTATGGTGAAGCTGTTGTTATAAGCCGTGCCGGTGATATGGCCAGCGTCGTTGATGCCATACCCATAAGAATTCACCAACGTGCCTAAAAGCGCACCGATGTCCGTCATGGTCCCACCGCTGTAACGAAATGCCCGATCGTTTTTGGTGGTCTGTGCAAAACCGGAGATCTGTCCGGCGGCGTTGATTGCATAGGCCTCGCTCGCGTCGCCGCCTAAGGTGCCCAAATCCTTCATCTGCACGTTACCGGGCACACCATCGGAACCTCCAGGGCTCCACAGAAAGGCATGGTCAAGCCCCGCGGCCGTCAAAGAATACCCAACTACTCGCGGAGAGCTGTTAATGCCAGCCCCGTAACTACTGCCTCCCCCCAGTGTCCCCAGGTTGGTCCAGGCTCCCCCGTAAAGCAGGGCCCGATATGTTCCGCCCACAATATTAACGCCCGCAATCTGGCCCACCGCATTAATAGCATTGGGTCTGCTTTGTGCCGGTGAACTGATATCGCTCAAAGCGCCTAGATCGCGAACTGCGTAGGTTTGACCCCATGAGTTCGTAATATACACCGCCAGCATCGCTTTCCAGGCGAAGCTTATGCTCAAACGCAAAAAGTTCTTCATGAATGTGCGTTATCAGCCGGTGCTCCCGTGAGTCACTGACCCTGTATATGACAGCAGCTTACTTGCCATTATTAACGGAGATTGCATACGGAAGAGCTTGAAGACTAGTAACTTACTAATAGGTGGGGAACGAAGGACAAGCGGGCAGTACCACTGACAAAAAAGACAAAATACTGGAACGACCTAGGATTTTGCCTTCCGTTTAGCTGCTGCTGTCGTTTGCATCGTCCGGGTCGTCACAGCGTGTATTCCATCCAATCGTTCACTCAATAAGGTCCTCACCTGTTTCGGATCGTCGAAAGCTTGATTTTCGGGTGGAGTCGACAGCAGGTGAACTGCCTCGACGACCTTTTCATACAATTCAATCAGTTCCTGGGTTTGCGCGCGTTCGTTCTTAAGTGCTTCGGCAATGACTCCAGCAATCTGGTCGGGTGTGACCCGGCACCCGATAAAATCGTCTCCATAGATGGTCCGCAAAACCTCTTCGGCAATCAACAAAGCCAATTTGTCCGGCTGCCCATTTTTACTCATAACCTATTTTGGACTCGATTGATTGGTTTTCCATCTCAAAATGCCACCGACGCCTCCGATTTCGATAGCCGGTTTTGCTTGAAACCCGCTGCCGCCCGGTTCCATCGTAGGCCGATGATGAAGCCCGCGTCTCTAATCTGCTTCCTAGGCGTGTTATCCCTGCCATTTAGCGCTGTATCGGCCAGCAAAGAGGGTGTGCCGTACTTTGGCATCGAAGTTCTTGATGAACAAACGCATCGCGGCGTGCCGATGGTCCAACTGCAAACCACTAGCAGCATTCGCTTGTACACAGACTCCAACGGGCTGATTGCTTTTTATGAACCTGGGTTGATGAACCAAAAGGTCTGGTTCGAAGTTTCCGCCCACGGCTACGAATTCGCTCCGGACGGGTTCGGTTTGCGAGGAATCGCGTTGGAAACCAAACCCGGAGGCATCGCTCATCTCAAGATTAAGCGCCTCAATATTGCCGAGCGACTTTATCGCATCACCGGCCAAGGCATTTACCGTGATACAACTCTTCTCGGACGTAACGCCCCTGTTAGCGAACCACTGCTGAACGGATCGGTTACCGGGCAGGATGGCATTCTTACCGCAATTTATCGCGGCAAACTGTATTGGTTCTACGGTGATACTTCGCGACTTTCTTATGGTCTAGGTAATTTTGCGATGACCGGCGCGACTTCTGAATTACCCCATAAAATCGATCCCTCCCGCGGATTTGACCTGAAGTACTTTATGGCACCCGACGGTTTCACCAGGCACATGGCGCCCTGTGAAGGCGAGGGGGTCGTCTGGTTGTCCGGCCTGGTAGTCTTGCCCGATGACAACAGACAAGAGCGGATGCTCGCCTGGTTTCAGCGACGGCGCGGCCTGGACGCCGTACTGGAAAACGGCTTCATGGTTTACAATGACGCAAAAAACGTCTTCGACAAACTTAAGACTCTCCCCGTCGATCCTCCGCTCATTCCTCAAGGCTATCCCCTTGAAGTGAAGACAGAGCAGGGGAAGTACATCTATTTTACCACACCCTATCCCGCGGTGCGCGTCAAAGCCGATTGGGCATCGTACTTGAACCTGAATGCTTACGAGAGCTTCACCTGTCTTAGACCCGGTACCGCTTACGCCGGCACAAATCGCACGCAACTGGACCGAGACCAACAAGGCAAACTGATTTGGGCTTGGAAAAAAGCTACACCCACACTTAAGCCTCAGGAACAGGAGGAACTCATCAAGACCGGACTGATGCAAGCCCAAGAGACGCCACTTCGGTTGCGGGATCCAGACAGCGGCAAGGTCGTCCTGCTGAACAATTGTTCATGTTTTTGGAACGAATATCGCCGGCGCTACATCATGATTGCCTGCGAAGCGCTCGGTGCCACAGTCCTGGGCGAAATCTGGTACAGCGAAGCCGATCGCCCGGAGGGGCCGTGGGTCTATGGCAGGAAAATTATCACTCATGCCAATAAAAAAGGAGATGCCCACGATTTCTATAACCCGACACAACATCCTTTTTTCGACCAAAAAGGGGGCCAAATCATCTACCTGGAAGGTTCGTACGTGAACACTTTCTCTGGCAACCCACACCCAACGCCCTATTACGAATACAACCAGATCATGTACCGGCTCGACCTGGCGGATCGTCGCCTCAAGCTTCCGTAGCGTCACGCGTCCTCGCGTGACGTAGAGGGCGGCACCCGCCACGCGGGTTACACATAACTTCTTTACCCCAACACTCAAGCGTCCTGGGGCGAACGCGAGGCTGTGTCCCCACAGCCGACCAGCCGCGGACACTATCCCGCTGCCAATGAATTCTACTTTTCTTTCTTGCCAAACATTGCCCCGAACCCGCTCTTGGCGTCCTCATCACGCTGGCGTACCTTTAATTGCCCGAGGATAGCGTGCCAGCCGATGTAAACCTTGTGCCAGGAGTTTTCCAGATTGCGCAAAACACCTTCGTTCATCTCACTCAGGTACCGCAGCGAAGGCGCGTTGCCCACCAGATCATGCACCTCCTGGCGACTCGGCGAAGCGACCTCGACGGATGACAAGATGAGTTCGAGCTCCTGCACGAGCACGCTCTTCACCTCGAGGAATTGGTTCTCATCCTCCGCGCTGAATTTCTTGCAGCGCGCCAGGCTGATGAACTGGTTGAACTGCTTCCAGCACTCCAGATAGTTTTCCATCTGGGCGATCAGTTGCTCGACTTTTTTATTGGTGCTCATAGCTGAAAAATCAAAGTTCGGAAGGGGAATTGAACGAATTTTTTGACGTCAGGAAAATAATCGCGCCCCCCCGCAACTCACGCGCCGTAATCTGCAAGCTCGTGAAGTTGAGGGTGAGCTCCGAGAGAGTCATTTGCGCCTTGCGCGCCTCGCGGAACAAACGCAATACCTGGCTGCTGATATCCTGCAGCAACTCCGGAGGACAACTCGAGGAAATCGTCGTCGCCAGGACCCGGCAGTTCCGATCCACAGTCATGCTGCCCGTCGGGAGCATTTGTAACGCGGGGCTGGGTTTCGAGAATAGACTCAGGAGTCCCATGATGCTATCAGTTGTTTGCTTTGCTCGGTCAATTTTGGGCCTTTCGCCGATGCCGGCCATCCCACCAGATAATCCTTCTCCTCTTGAGCCAGCAGCACCATGCGATGATCCAGACCCGTCGCTTCCAGCTGCGAGACCGGACCTGCTTGGAGACGTTGGGAAATACGATGACAAGCATCGAGCGCTTGCCGCATCCAGCCGCCCATTTCCTGCACCACGTCCGTACCCCACCCTTCCGGAGCAGCAGACGTCGACTTCGGAAGAGTGATCACAAAGTCCGCCCCGGCGCGAGCCAACGCCGCCAGGCGCCAGGCGGTTTTGCGTTCTTCGTTCGGCTCCCCGTTCCGGAGCAAAGAGGTCTCATCGATCGCTTGCGCAGTCTCGAGCAGCAAGGCATTTACAGATTTGGTAATCGTCCGCTCGCGACCGGGTTCAGCGGGCAGGTTTTCAAAAGTGCCAGACTTCCATTCCAGGATACGCCGGAAGGCGGTCTCGCCGCGCGCGTCGTCGATCTCAGCATCAATTAATTCGCCATTTTGGATCCAGATCCTTCCCATCAAAGCGCCGCGCATTACGCGCAATACCGTCGAGCTCTGCGACAGACATTCCATCTGAATCAAATCGATCAGACCTTTACTGTGAATGCCTCGAAACCCGCCGCCTTCAGCGTCGCGCCCAAGCAGCGACTCGATGCACTGCAGAAACATCTCCATGTTTTGCTGCGTATCGGGCTTGAGCCAGTACAAATCGACACCCAACGCGTACGCGCGCGAGCGAAATTCTTCATCCTGAACTGCCGTCATCACGACGGTCCTCAGTTCAGGAAATTGCCGGCGCACGATCGACAAGACCTGCAAGCCGTCCATCTTGGGCATCTTGAGATCACAAATGAGCAGCCGAAACGGTTCGGCTTTTAACAAGGAAAGGGCACGCGTCCCGGAGGAAGCGGTAAAGATCTCCGGATGACTGGGCAACTGAGACAGCAGGTCGCGATAGAGCTCCAGTACTGCCGGCTCATCATCCACGATCAGGACTCTGTGGCGTGTTTCCATAGTCACCGGCTTCACAGGCTAATTCTGAGCCCGATTGAGCTCAAGCCGCAAAGCAAAGCGGTTTTTACGAGGCCCCACACAGCATGGAATGTTCCGAATTACGCGGAATTGACGAACTTTGCCCGCTCGCCAGCGTCTGGCGGCGGCTGCGGCAAATCTTGTCATCTTGCCGTTTTATAGGAGGAGGTCCGCGGCGGAAAAATCGGGCACCAATGGGACATTCAGTCCAGCGATGAGACACATTTAAACCCCGTGTTTCCGGCCGGCCCAAATCGCGATTCGCTTATTGCGGTGTCGTGCCCAAACCTGGACGCCTGCTGGTCTTAACCGCGAAATCTAAGGCACTCATAGAAAGCCATTCCAATGGCTTTGGCGTTGGCCAACGGCGATTTTGATGCGAAAGCTGCATACCCCAAGTTCAATGATCGCGCGGCAAAATGCTGGTTTCCCGTCCAGGTTGAGTGCTGGGGGAACAGCGATTCCGGGCCTTTCATGGCATGCTTCCTGCAAACCAAAGCTGCTGAAGCAGTTCAACCGAGATTGACCAATATGTTTGGCTTCCTGAAAAGTTTATTGCGTAAACCGCAGGACTCTGACGCGGAAAACGAGCAGATCGTTGTTCCGGAGCCAGTGCCTGCCGCCAAGGCCGGTCCCATACAGCGCCCCACTCCTGTCGCAAGACCCACCGCTGCGCCAGTTCGCAAGAACCTTGCTCACCACAATGGCAAAGGCATTGAGCTCCCATTGCACAAGATCCTTGAAGGATTGCCTCTGGAACTGCAGCCGCGAGTCGCTCAGCCCGACGTTGGCGATTTTTCAATCGCAGTGCCTCTGGAAAAAGTTCTCGCACAGCTTTCGCGCGGCGTCGTAAAAATCTCCTTTGGTGAACTTCGTCAGGCTGCCCCTGATGTCTTCACCCTCGAAAACGATCGCGATCGTGTACTAGTACCTCTGCCCCTGGGGGAAATCTTGGCCCGCCTTAACCCGGCCTTAATCACCCGCCGCCGCGTTCAACGGCAGGTCGAAGTTCCTGAAGACATCAGCAGCCCATTTGATGCTCCCAATTCCAGCATCGTCTTTTCGGTTGGTCCGGAAAAGGCCGCAGCTGAACCCGCGCCGGTGATACCAGCCCGTCACAACACCGTCATGCCTTCCGCCGCGCCCACTCCTCCAGGACCGGTAGTGCCAACCGCGCCTGCTGCTCCGGTCGCCCCGGCATTACCCGTTGTGCCAATTTCAGCCCGCAACACGATCAACCCTGCGCCGGTGCCGCCTCCCGCTGTGACTGCTGCTCCGATCAGGATGAAGCCGACTCCTCCGGTCGCCGCACCAGTCCCGCCCGCAGCAATTACCCCGATTGATCCGACGCCGGCTCCCATCGCGTTTAACAAACCCATGATGCCGGTCACCTCCGCTCCGGTGCCGCCGGCTCCAACTCCAGTCGCCCCGATATCGCATGCGCCAACTGCTCCGGTCGTGCCGGTGCCGCATGCAAATCGCGATTCCAATGGCAAAGGCAGCTCCACGCAACATTTCACCGCCCCTGCACCGCAACCGGCAAAAGCCGCCGCTACCAATAGCGAAACCTTGCTCGTTGGCCTGGCAGCCCTGGCCGAAGCCTGGCCCGAGCCGGTTCGCAAAGAAATTGTCGATGGCAATCTGGTCGAGGCCAAAGTTGCCTTGCCGGTAAGCTCCGTTGAGCAATCGTTAAAACAAGGACGTATCGCATTTTCCTGGAAGACGGTTCGTTGCTGGCTCAAGCCGGCCGTTATGGGCGCCGCCTCCCCCCACGACAGCATGGTTTTGGAACTGCCCTTGAAAGTCGTCGCCCCGTTATTTCTCGCTCGCCAAAAGGAAAGCGCGAAAGGTCAGCACAAAGTTTCCGTCGATGAGGAAATCCCCAACCTGTTCTTTGGGTTTCCACAGCCCGAAGGCGCTCCTGGCGGAGCCGCCGCGACCGCTCGGCCTACGGACACCAATTACTACGTCTGGGACGAATCGGCCGACATGGTCAAGGTTCACGAATCCGAAGTCAAACGCGGCCCAACCCCGGGCACGAAATTCGTCGCGAAGTACGCCACCCCGAACGAAGTCGTTTCCCGCGCCGCCGGCCTCGACGGCGTCGCCGGCGCTCTCATTGCCTTGCCCGACGGCTTGATGGTCGCCAACCGGTTGCCGCCGGAACTCAATGCCGATACCCTGGCTGCCTTTCTGCCCCAAATCTTCGGCAAGGTCAGCCAATGCACCAAGGAATTACGCATGGGTGAACTCAACAACCTCAACTTCACCGTCGGCAATGTCCCCTGGAAGATCTTCCGCGTGAACGCAATTTTCTTCGCCGCTTTTGGACGGGTCGGCGAACCGTTGCCGACGGCGCAATTGGCGGCACTTGCGGGCGAGCTAGACCACAAACCGAAATAAATATTTATGGCCATCATTAATCAGGCGACAAAGGAATTGCAGGTCAAAATCGTCTACTACGGACCGGCGATGGGCGGCAAGACCACTAACCTGGTCCAGGTCCACGATCACGTGCAGACGGCAGCCGGCAATAAAGGCAAGCTGGTCTCGCTGGCCACCAGTTCGGACCGCACCCTCTTCTTCGACTTCCTCCCTATCGAGGCGATGTCGATCAAAGGTTTCAAAACCAAGTTCCAGCTCTATACCGTCCCCGGCCAGGTCATCTATAACACCACCCGCCAACTCGTCTTGCGCGGTGTCGACGGCATTGTCTTCGTCGCCGATTCCCAGTACGAGAAAATGCCGGAAAACGTCGACAGCTTCACTAACCTGGAGGAAAACCTCAAATCGCTGAAGCTGAACCTCGCCGACATTCCCTACGTGCTCCAGTACAACAAACGCGACCTCCCCAATGTCGCGCCCGTCGAATACATGGAATTTCTCCTCAACAACCGCGACGTACAGGTGCCTTCGTTTGCTTCAACCGCGCACAAATGCGAAGGTGTCTTTGAAACGCTCAACATGATTACACGCATGTTGCTGCACAAGTTTGTGAGCCAGGGAACACCGCAATACGCATGACATGGGTACGCTGCCTCAACTTATCGAGGAAGATATTCAGCGCCTCGATGAGGCGTTGCGGGAATTGCTCGAAAAGAGTGACGCCACGACGGCCCTGATCATCGACAAAGGCGGTTTTCTCATCTCCGGCCAGGGCGATACTCGCCAATTCGATCTGACCACCATCGCCGCCCTTGCCTCCGGCGCTTACATGGCCAATCAGACCATCGCCAATCTGGTCCACGAAACCAACTTCAATAGCGTCTATCAGCAAGGCGAAAAGTACAGCATGTTTGTCATCTGCATTGACGAGAGCTCTCTGCTGGTCGTGATCTTTAAGGCCTCCGTCAGCGTCGGTGCGGTAAAATATTTCGCAGTCCCGGCGGTGAAGCAAATCGCCGATCAAATGCAGATTGCACAGGAACGCGACCCCGGCGGCGGTCTCGACCTCTCCGTGTTGAACATCGCCGACCCAAGTGCGTTGTTCAAGAAGCGGGAAGCCTGAAGCGGAAGACGGAAGACCTAAAGCGTAAAACGTAACGTAAGCAGTGATAGTCCGGTTGGCGGTTCTGAAATCAAGATTTCGAGCGAAACCGTTCCTCACCGTTCCGCTTTGCCCTGTTCTCTGGTCGTGAGGCAAACTCGTTTCTCTCATTCGATTTTTTGAATGATTCTGTTCTTAAAACGCAGTAGGGGATCAAGGGCAAGCTATTTTCGGCTCTCCGAGCGCCACAAAAGAAGGAGTGTGTCGCCTCCGAATGGGACCTTGAACGTCTTTCGGGCTCCGCCGGTAAAAGCTTCGAGTGCCAGTCGCGCCCCCTCGGCAGGCTGTGTCCACTCGCCATTCAGCTCGCCTTGCGTCGCGGAAAGGTCCACCGTCACTTCGCTCCCTTGTGGCACATAAACCAAGTACTGTTGACCTGGTGAGGCCAGGCAGAAGGAGGTCGACGCCAACTCCGGATGTGGTTGAGCCGAAACAAGGTCCATGCGCTGGGCGAAATGGCGGGCCTGACCCAAGGTCGCGCGAAGTGGTTCCCAGTAGGGATCCGGTTTAGGCCCGATCGGATGATTGCGCCCCGGGTCATGGCTTGGATCAAGGTAAGGATCCATAAAGAGACATTGATTTCCCATCGTGAGATTCTCCCAGACCCAGGCTCGCTGGGCCGCCACACCATCGGCCTTCAAACCGATCCAGAAATAGGAGTGATCGGTATCGTTGAGAATCACCTTACGTCCGTCATTTTTTGGCACCTTCCCCGCAGGCGAGATCCAATCGGCAGGACTTGTATACAGAACTTGGTCGCCGGCACTGGGCCACGGAATTGTCAGGCCGACTGGATGTTGCTTGAGCTTTTTTGCCTCATAATCGTGAATGAATCGAATCATGTGAGTTTGCCAATCGATATCGGCGGCAGTGCCGCTGTCTTCATTGCTGATCTCGTACAGCACGTTGTCCAACTTATTGACCGCGTCTATCACGTGCCGGACATAAGTTTCTTGTAATGCGGTGATGGCAGGTGTCGAGAGCGTATGCGTGTTTGTTCCGCTAACGCCATTGATTCCGTTGATATTATTTTCGACATTAAAAGGATGGCCTTGCCAGGGGTCGCCGCCGACATTCCCTTTGCCCTCAACGCTGAACCCATTGAAGAGCATGATTGAAACATAAATACCAGCGTCGCCGGCTGCCTTGACGCGGGTGCGGAGGCGATCGAAATACTTTGGATTGAAACGCGTGAGATCGAATTTCGGTTTTCCATCCAATGCCAATCCCGGTCCAGTTCGCTCGTAAGGCATAGGCTCGTAGCGAATCGTGCTTTGTATCGCGTTGCGGTTCATCGCCGTCTCCCAAACCCATAAACGAAAAAAGTTATGATGATGATCGTTCAAAAACGCCAGGTAAGCGCTAAAATCCATCTCCAGGGGAGAAGTCCCGTCCGAGTAGGTGTAATCCTGCAGACTCCCCCAGGTGTGCGATCCCGTCAGAAAAACTGCTTTGCCGGTGCCATCAGTAAAATAGCGGGAATTATCGGGATGGACGTGTAGAGGACCTTTAGCAGGCTCCGGCCGGAACCTTGCTTCAGCAGCCAACGATAACGTGCTGCCAGGCCAACCAAGGAAGATCGCTTGGCTCAGACCAAAAATAGTTCCCAAACGCAGCCAAAAATTCACAGTTTTAATCGTGGCGCGGGCAGACGCAAAGTGTCAATTTCCTAACGAATCAGCGCGTTATAGTTTTTAACGGCATGGATTCCGTTCTAGATCGTCACGCACACATTGATGGAACTCTGGGTCTATGACAAACATTCTGCGTAGCATCTCCCATCTGCTAGCCGCCATATTTAACAACCGCGCCGAGTTTGAACGCCTGTGGAATGCTTCCGTCTTGGGCAAGCCTCCGAATTTGCCGCGCGTTGGCAGGGGGAATGGCAGAGCCAGGCGAGCGGCCATCACGGAGAGCTCCGATGTATCCTGCGCCGGAAGGCAATGGCTGAGTGGGAAGCACAATTCCATGCTACTTACGCGAGGTGGCTGCGTGTCGCGTACGGTGTGTTGCTTCACACAAAGCAAAGCGACGGCCGTCTACGCCTCCAAGGTGCGGCAGACCTTGGGTCTTTAGCCGGTGGCCTCTACGAATATGATGGTGAATTGAAGCCTGATCTGTTTGAGTGCCATTACCGATGCAAGTACGACCACGGGACCTTTCGCCTGAAGCCGTTGACCTCCGGTTGATGACTGAAGCTGATGTGCTATTGGCCGACGAACTTCGGCGGATCGTCGGCTGGAATCAACGGCCCACAGATTGGCAACGGCTCCTCGCTCTCGAACCTAAGGGGTGTTTTGTCGCGGTTGCCGGCGGCAATTTGATCGGCACCGTGACCACCACCATATACGGCACCATTTTGGCGTGGATCGGTATGATGCTCGTTCATCCCGAACATCGGCGCAAAGGGATAGGGACGCGCTTGATGAAGCGCGCCCTCGAATACCTGAAGGAAAGAAATGTGAAGTGCGCGAAACTCGATGCCACCCCGGCTGGCCAACCCGTCTACACCCGCTTGGGATTTATTCCCGAGTGGACATTGCAAAGATGGCATCGCGAGTTCCGATCGCCCATATCTACCGAACCACCAATTTCCCCGCAAACACGTAAGCTTCGTGAAGAGGATTGGGCCCAGGTCATACGAATTGACGCGGAGGCATTTGGAGCGCCTCGGCCCGAAGTGCTGCGACGTCTGGCGCAAGAGAGCCGATACAAGCTCGTTTGGCCGGCGGAAGGTACAGTGCTGGGTTTTGGCATGGTGCGCACGGGCGCCACTTCCAACTATTTGGGCCCTCTTGTCTGTGCACAGGGCGCTGGATTCAATATGCTTCTGTCTAATTTCCTTGCTGTCGAACACGATCAGGGCGTCACGTGGGACATCCCCGATCACAATCAATCGGCAAAAAGCGCTGCAATTCATTATGGATTCAAACCGGTTCGACCTTTGATTCGCATGCGCCTCGGGTCGGCAGCTGACGCCATCAATCCAGAGACGTTGTTCGGCATTGCCGATCCGGCCGTCGGATAACGGTAATTGCGCTGATCACATTCTCGCTGGCGTAATTTCGAATTTGAATTCTGGGGCAGGAGGTGAGTATCTCAGAAGCTAGCCATTGCAACGCGTTTAACACAATATGCCAGCCTACATCATCGCAAGAGTTGAAGTAACGGATTGGAATCGCTATCGCGAGTACACCAACGCCACGCCGGCCGCGATTGCCCGGTTCGGGGGCAAGTTCATTGTGCGTGGGCCCGAGATCCTAACCCTGGAAGGTGAACCGGAAACGCGACGTTTAGTCGTGATTGAATTTCCTAACCTGCAACAAGCCAAGGCGTTTTATCACTCACCGGAGTACAGCGAAGCAAAGAAACTTCGCGCAGGCGCCGCGATCGGGCAGTTTATAGCAGTGGAAGGTGTGTAACCTCCGCTTTTTTCAAAGGCAAACACTTGGCGCACGTGTGTAGCCCTGCTTAACTGCATGCCTTGAAAACAGTCGTTACCTGGCTTGAGAGCAGTGGCGCTTGGGCCCCTTGGTTGTTCCTGGGATTGTTCATCCTGGCTTCCATGCTAATGATTTGGCGTCTGGAAGCGATGAACGCCAGTGGAGTTGAAGGGACGGTGCTGGGCACGCTGGTCATGCCCTATTGCTCCGGTATGGGGAACTTGATTTTTGCCTTTCTGCTTGGCATCAAGGGCGGCCTCGGCTCGGAAGTCCTCACCAATTGTCTGGTCAACAATGTTACGAACCTGACGTTAATCATCGGTTTGCCCACGATTATCTGGGGGATGAATATTACTCCAAAACAGAAAGCCAAGGCGTCGAAAAAGGCCAAACGCGCCGCCGGCCAGGAACACAAGATCCATCGCCTCTCGTTGTTGTTAACCCTCACTGCTGTGCTGTTCTTTACCGGGACGGTGTGGGCATTTGTGCGCTACAATAGATTGGATTTTTCCACGGGTCTCGTCCTGGTGGCACTCTTCCTGTTTTGGCAGTGCTTTCACGTTTTTGACGTCTTGCGTAGCAACGTTCGACAGAATAAATCCTTTGGTTGGATGCTTCCCTTCGATCTGGCCCTGCTCGCTCTCGGCGCTTATGTCCTATATGTCAGCACCGATTGGTTGGTGGATTGGATCTCCAAAATTCACTCGGGTTTCATCAGCGCAAAGTACCTTGGCTGGCTAAGCGGCTGGTTGATGGTCTTGCCCAATGCGATACTGGCGTTTTACTACGGCTGGCGCGGCAACCCAGAAGTCGTCTACACCTCCCAAATCGGCGACGGTCATATCTGCATTCCCCTCTGCATTGGCGTGTATGCTCTCTACCGTCCGATCAGTGCCCCGCCATTCTTCCAAACCGGACTCTGCCTTCTCATTATTGTCGCCGCCTTACACTTTGCAATGATTGCTGTTTTCGGGCGTCTTCCCCGGGTAATGGGTTGGGTCTTGACTGGCGCCTATGGTGTTTTTCTTTACACAGGGCTTATCCAATAATTGGAGGCGTCGACGTAAGGAGACTAAGATCTGCGTAAAAGCGTAAGTCACTCTTCAGCCCTCACCGCGTCAGGTTTTACGTATTAGCTTTCACGCATCACGTATCACGCGTCACGCGTCACGCCCACCGTCTCCTTGGGTTGACGCCTACAGTCGGACTCTCACAGCACCAACGGATCCTCGCGAAACTGGTCGCTCAGATCCACGAACGGTTCCTGGGCCGAAAGCCAGAGCGGGTCTTTTGTGATACCGTCCATCGATTGGACGGTATTGTTGCAAATCAGGAAAATGTTTTTCCCCAAAACCATGAACGACTCAAAACCCGTCCCCACACCGTGACGGGCAAATTCAAAATCGCCAATGTCGTGTTTCTGCGTCAGCATGCCCGCACGCAATGACCCGGCATCGGCAAGGAAGTTCTTCTGAAAGCCGGCTTTGCGGGGGCCAGCATAAGAGAGCAACTGCCCCTTATGCTCCTCGAGCGCGATGATGGCCCATTCGTCAAAAACCACTTTCTTGTAACGCGCATTCATCTGCTCCGAGCAGGTGTGAATTTTCTGATTGGCTTGGTCAAGAGTCATAGATCGGTTTAAAAAGCAGCAAAAAGCAAACCAAGTCCGGGTTTCCGAAACAAGGCAATTTGCTGTAAAGTTTGCCGCGATGGATCGTTTGTCAGTTGAAGCTCTGCCCACAACCCAGGCCGGCGTTCTACAGTCCTCGAACCTGGCCTCCCGGGTTCTTTTGAGCTTTGCGCTGGCTCAGTTCGCATTCGTTTGCAGCAGCCCTTGGTGGGAATTCGCTGCCGCGCCGGAACACTGGTGGTTGGGGGAACTGTTGTTGCTACTTCTGACAGCCAGCACTCTCTGTTCTCTGTCGCGACAGTTACCTTGGCAAAATGTTTTGCTCACGACCGTGCTCATTCCCTTATTAGCGGCGGCACTTGAGATCGTCGGAATTCCAACCGGCATCAGCTTTGGATTGAACGATGCCAGGCGGAGCCTCTCAATTCACCAAGCCTGGCTCGCGGCGCAGGTATGGATTGTCGTGATTCTCAACTGCCGGGGCGTCGGTCGTCTGTCGATGCGGCGCTGGCGAATGGTGCCTGGCTATGGCTTTTGGCTCCTGGGCATCACCCTTCTCTTGTTGGCTGGTGTGATGCTGAACATCGCAAGATCCTCTTCATTGCTCCCCGGCTTTTCAGCAGTTTTCTTCCGTATTCAACTTGATTGGCATGCAGCGGGGACATTTGTTGGAACCGTTGGCACCTCTGCGATTATCTTAGTGGCAATCACAGCTGCCTTAATTAACAAGAAACCGGAGATCGAGATCGTCAATTGGCATCCACTAGTCCTTTGGAGTCTGTTCAACTTGTGCTTTTTCGCTA
Organism: Candidatus Limnocylindrales bacterium; assembly: GCA_035495315.1. GTDB lineage: Bacteria > Verrucomicrobiota > Verrucomicrobiia > Limisphaerales > UBA8199 > DATJGF01. The sequence goes on along the minus strand of DATJGF010000119.1, from coordinate 45,874 downwards.
AAGCTGTTGAACAACGAGCATTGTTTGCAAGTGCAATGATCCTGCTGGAAATCTTGCTCGTGATCGTTTTCATCAGGATGCCGCTCCAGCGCACCAGGAAAATCCCTCGGTTGCTATCTCCTTTGAGGAAAAACACGGTCTGCTGAGATGGCTTGTCCACGCTATTGGGAATTTCTTTCCTTAGGTGGGAGGAAACGGTCCTCTGTTGGCCCGTCAGGCTGAGAGTTGCTTGTCACTCGCAGTCGCGCCACACGCGGACCTTCCATTTGTTCAACCCTCAATTCATAGGCTCCGATCGACACCACATCCCCCACTTTGGGGAAGCCACCCAGACGTTGCGTTACCCAGCCGCTGACCGTCGTAATGCCTTCTTCGCGCAAGGGTCCGCCGACCAATTCTTCCAGTTCGTGCAGTGGCAGGGCGCCTAAAGCCTCCCAACTCGTCCGGCTGGTTCGCACCAACAGCGGCTTTTCCTGATCGAATTCGTCCTGAATCTGGCCCACCAGTTCCTCGAGGATATTCTCCAAAGTCACCATCCCTACCGTGCTCCCATATTCATCAACCACAATCGCCAGGTGCAGCTTTCGATCCAGGAATAATTTCAACAGCTTTTCCAGATGCGCAGTCTCAGGCACATAAATCAGTTTGCGTGCGACCGCGCGCAATTCGGCCCCACTCCGGGCCTTGAGCCGCATGGCATATAAATCCTTGATGTGGACCACTCCCAACATATTGTCCAGGTCGCCGCTCTCGCACAATGGAAACCGTGAATAGCGAGTCTTTTCGGCGAGGTCCAGACACTCCGCAATCGTGCTTTCAGTATCGAACGCGACGATCTCCTGCCGCGGCCGCATCACCTCTCTGGCCAATCGCCTTTGCAGATCCAGCGCATTTAACAGAATCTCGCGGCGTAGAGCCGATCCGCCGGATTGCTTTTGAGCTCCTGCAAACAGAAGCCGCAGTTCCTCTTCGGAATGCTGCCGCTCGGCGTCGCTGTCGGTTCGCAGGCCTACCTGGCGTAACAGCCATTGTGACGCATGGTTGAGTGACCAAACAAACGGATAGGAGATTCGATAAAAGAATAATAGCGGATAGGAAACCCACAGCGTCGTCGTAACCGCCCTTTGAATCGCCAGCAACTTGGGAGCTTGTTCCCCGGCCGAAATATGCAGAAAAGTGAGTGCGGAAAAACCGATCGCGAAAGCGAGCCAGCCTCTGAGCTCTTCGGACTCTACATTGAACCAACTGAAGATCGGCCCCAACACGGCGATGAACACCGGCTCCCCGATCCAGCCGAGGCCAAGGCTCGCGAGCGTAATCCCCAATTGCGCCGCGCTTAAAAAAGCATCCAGATGCTGCAAAATGAACGTCGCCACCTGAGCTCGCCCGTTGCCGCTCAAAACCAACGGCCTCAATTGCGTATCCCGTACTTTTACCAGCGCAAATTCGGAGGCGACAAAGAAGGCGTTAAGCAGGACCAGGCCTAGCACCGCTAGAATCCGCAGGATAATCGAGAGAGCGCTCGGCGAGTCCATGTTAAAGGCTGACCTCACCGAAGATAACCTTCAGCACATCCTGCAAACTCAAAATACCTACCTCCCGCCGGTCGCGAGCCAGCACAATTGCCAGGCGCTGACCTGCTCGCTGCATGCGGCGCAAGGCGATCTCCAATCGGAGATCTTCCTCCAGGTACAGCGCAGGCTTCAGATGCTCGCTAATGGGCCGAGTGGGGTCGAGATGCACTTGGTATAGCAACGGATTCAGACTAGCCAGGCCGATGATTCGGCGCGTGCCGTCACGCTCCTCCCAAACCGGGAAGCGCGTCAGCTTGCGTTCACGTCCCTGGGCCAGAACCTGGGCCACTGTTGCGTAGGCGCTAACAGTGACGACCTGGTCGAGCGGCACCATCGCCTGGCGCACCGGCACGGTTTGCAGATCGAGTACCCGATTGATCATCGTGCGCTCTTCCGACGTCAACCCCTGCGCTGATTCCTGCATTATCAAACGCAACTCCTCCCGGTTCCCGAAAAGGTGACCGGTGAAGCTCTTGCCTCCCGTCCAACGCAGCAGTATATCGGAACACCACTCGACCACACGAACTAACGGATGTAGCCCCAGGTGCAGCACGCGAAAAGGCCGTGCCAAAAAAATACAAAGTCGAGTCGGGTATAAACGAAAGAGCATTTTCGGCAGGAGATCTGACAAGGCGTAAAAGGCAAAAACGATCGGCCCGAAGACAATGACAAATAAGCCTGGGTGATCGGCTAGCCTTTTATGCAGAATTACCACCAGCCACCCGAGAACAAACAGGTTCGCCACCGTGTTCCCTACCAGGATAGTCCACAGGAAATTTTCTGGATTTTCAAGGTAATCGTGCAGGACCTTGGCCGATCGTCTGCCGTTGCGCATCTGCTGGCGAATCCGCAGACGGCTCAAAGCAAACACGCCCGCTTCCATGCCCGAAAGCACAAAGGACGCAATCAGGCACAGCCCCGCAACCCACCAAATGATAATATCGGTCCTCATACCGCTCGCGCCCTGGCGCACACTCTCCTAACGTTCGCCTTTTTGTCGCATTCCGACATTTGTCCCCTGGCTTTCATTTCAGTATCTCCACTGTCATCTCGCGCACGCGGCGTTCGTCTGTCGTTTTAGCCGTCAGTTTTAGCCCGCGAAAGGTAGCCGATTCTCCCGGAGTAGGAACCACGTCCAGAAGGCTCATGAGCAGGCCGCCAAGTGTTTCAACCTCCGGTACTTCACCCAGGGCGGGATATTCCCGCCGAAAATCATCGACGCGTAAGAGTCCACTCACGCGCCATAGCCCCGTACCCAGTTTCTCCATCACCAGACTTTCGCTTCCAACCTCCCCGCGTATCTTGCCAATCATCTCTTCAAGAATGTCCTCCATCGTCACAATCCCAGCTGTCCCGCCGTACTCGTCCAGCACAATCGCCAGCCCGCGTTGCTGGCGCTGCAGGCTTTTGAGTAACTGCAGCAGGTTCATGCTTTCGGGCACAAACGATGGAAATTCGATCGCATCTGCCAAATCAATGTGTGGATCCAAGAGCAATGCCCGCGTGTTCAGGATCCCCACAATCGTGTCTGGGCTTTCATCATAGATCGGGAGACGGCGATGTTTGTATTGGCGCGCGGCAGCGATCATCTCTTCGATCGAGAAATCATCCGAAATGGCCGCCATTTGCGATCGGGGCTTCATCACTTCCTTCGCGGTCCGCTGATCCAGGTTGATGATTTGCAGGATAATCTCCTTCTCCGATTGTGCGAGGGCTCCTTGTTGATACGCCAATTCCAGCAGCTCCTGGTAATCCGCATCCGTCAAGGCGCTCTGTGGCCGCAGCGTTTTCGGTATCACTGCGCGCAGTATCGACGCGTTGACTTCTTGCGCAACCCGGCATAATGGCCGGCTGATCGCCAGCACCCAGGAAAACGGACGCGCTACCCTCAAAGCCCATTGCTCCGGTTTGCGCACCGCCATGGTTTTTGGCAGCACCTCGCAACCGATCAACATCAGAATCAACAACCCCACTAGGGTTGACACCAGGGGCCAATCCCCTTCCCACGCCATCCATAAACCCACCGCCAGCATGGCGGCGCTCGCGCACGTGTTACCCAGGGCCATCGTCGCCAGCAGATCCTGCGGTTCTGTCAGCATCCGCGCCACCAGCCCGCCCCGGCCAGGATCGCGTTCGGCCACTTGGCGCACCTGCCATTTGCTCAGGGAAAAAAGCGTGGTCTCCGCCAGCGAAAAGAAGAAGCTTGCCGCGGCGAAAACCAAAACCACCAGCAAAGGGATCATCGGCGCTGCCGCCATCACCTCAGCATGCCGGAAAAAAACAGGGAAGGCAAAAAGCCTTTTGCTCTTGGAGATTTAAGGCTTCTAATGGTGCGGACTGTATTAACAAAGCACAATTCGGGAGGCCTGTGGGCATCCTCGTCCGAGTTGTATCATTTCCCAATGCAGAATTGGCTAAAAATCACATCCAGGAGATCCTCAGTCGTGGTTTTGCCGACGATTTCCCCGATCGCATTGATGCCGATCCGGAGATCGAGCGCGACCAGTTCCAGTGTTTCCTCTCGCCGCAGAGCTTCGACGGTGCGCAGCAGCGCAGCCCGGGCGCGTTGCAGTGCGTCCTGATGCCGGGAATTGATCATCACCTCCAGCATCTCAGCGCGCAATTCGCCGGACCACGCCAGTCCCTTAATCGCTTCCTTCAGTTGCTCTATTCCCTGACCCGTAAGGCAACAGACGTCCACCACCGACGTATTGAGTAACGCCGGTATTTCCAACTTCGATTGGAGATCGATTTTATTGCGAACCAGAATTCTCTTCTTAGTCGCAAACTCAGTTAAGAACGTCTGGTCGGCGGCGATAAACGATTCGCTCGCATCAAATACATGCAAAATAAACTCGGCGTTGCTAAGCGATTCGCGGCCGCGTCGGATCCCTTCCAATTCGATCTCGTCTCGCGCCTCGCGTAGGCCTGCAGTGTCGATGAAGATAACCGGGAGTCCACGAATATTGGCGGTCTCTTCGATCGTATCCCGGGTCGTGCCGGGTATCGCGGAAACAATCGCGCGATCTCGCCCAAGCAGCTGATTCAGAAGACTGGATTTACCGGCATTCGGCCGGCCAACGATCGCCGCCCGGATCCCGCGCCGCAATATTTGGCCCTCGTCAGCAGTGCGCAGCAAATCGTCCATATAACGAATGCTGTCCTCCAGGCGTGCAACCAGCTGGGCACGGGTTGCCGGAGCGATATCTTCTTCAGGAAAATCGATATGCGCTTCCACGTGCGCCAGTATCTTCAACGCCTGATCCCGCAGTTCGTTTATCCGGCGCGACAGTTTGCCCGCCAATTGCTCGTTAGCCGCCCGCAGCGCGAGTTCCGTGCGGGAATGAATCAGGTCGGCGACGGCCTCAGCTTGCGCCAGGTCAAGCCGCCCATTGAGAAACGCCCGCCGCGTGAATTCGCCCGGTTCCGCCAGCCGTGCGCCGCTTATCAGAACCGCCTCTAAAACCAATTTCGCAGGCAACATGCCTCCATGACAGGTGATCTCTATCGCGTGCTCGCGCGTGAACGTCCGAGGCGCGTGCATCACCGAAAGCAGCACCTCATCCACGATTTGTCCCTTGTGCACAATATGCCCAAAATGAATCGTGTGGCTTGTCGCGGCGGAAGGTTTGATTCCCGGTTTTGCGGCCGGTTGGAAACATCGATCCGCAATCTCCAACGCGGCGGGGCCGGAAAGACGAATAATGGCCAATCCGGCCTCCCCGAGCGGCGTCGCTATCGCAGCGATCGTGTCATCAATCATGGATGAATGGACCTAAACTCCGCAGAGAATTCATCGGCATGCCCCGCGCGCATTTTCGCCATCGCGCCCCTCCAGGTGCAGGCGTGCTTTTTCGTAGCTTTTTTTGTGCAGGTAATGCAGCAGGTTTGGATCGGTGTCGCGCGGCAGTTGGTTCGTTAAATCTTCCAGGCGCGCAAAGAGCGGCAGGAGGCTTGGCTTAGGTTGAGTTGTGGCCATCGATTGCACCGTCGTATCGAGTTCCACGAGGCTTGCCAGAATCTGGTTCTCCAGCTCGGTCATCGCGCCAAACTAACTCAAAAGAGACGACCTAACCAGAGGGATTTGCTCGACGCGCTACAAGTTAAGGTGCGAGATCGGACCCATCTCACCGAGTTTCCCCTGGAGGTACCACGCCGTCACGAGGCGGGTCAGCCCGGTGGCCAGACATAAGACGATTGAAGTCACCAGATAAAGGCCAAAACCGTGCGACGGATCCGGCTCCATCACTTTCGGCACGCCATGATAAAGTACACCCCAGGAAAGCATGATGCCAATGAACCAGCTCACCCATGGCGATATCGGCCGGAACGCGTCCAGGATATGCAACAGAAAAAGCGGGCTCAAGCCGTACGCCAGCAGCGTGAAGGTTTGCAGATACGTATTACGGCTATGAAAGGTCTCGCCCAATGATTTGACCACCTGAGCTCCGATAAAAACGATTAAAAGCGACAACGTGACATAGGCAGCTTCAAACGCCATGGCCTCATTGAGGGAGAAGCGCTTGGGGAATCCCATCGTGCCTTGTAGCTTGCCCCAGTGGATTAGCCCATAGCCCGCAGCCAGGGATGTAGCAAGCAGCAACGGCAACAAGTAAATCACGAAAATGAAGATCAAACTACGACGTGCGCGGACAATCCGGTCCCAGGCCTCGGCCGGATTAAAAATCAACAGAAACGTCTTTATCATTCTAGCCAAAGAAATAGCAGGCCAGCAGAGCGCCGGACAGAGAAAAAGCGCAATCATTTCCGATTTACTCGTTAACCCAAACCTGATTAAATCGCAGCGATGAACGTCGACCTCGGTATTATCTGGGATAGGCTGACCCGCATGGTCATCTTCCTCTTGTTCGTCGCCGGGTTGCTCGCCGTGGCCGTGTGGTATCTGCCGCTCATCAGGCAGAACGAACGCATGCGCCGCGAAATCCTCAGATTCGACGCCCGGATTCAACAGCAAGAAGAAGTCTCCCGGCAACTCCACGGCGCGATCGACGCGCTGCGACATGACCCCAAGGCTGTCGAACGCCTTGCACGCGAACGTCTCGGCTATGGCAAACCAGGCGAAACTGTCGTCAGATTCGAGAGTTCCTCCGCTAACGGATCAGCCCGCTGACAGGCTGCCGAAATTTTCACGGCGCTACTTTTCCTTTTCAAAAACCAATTCCCCGTCCTGAGCCGTAACTTTAATCCGATCCCCAGATTTGAAATCCCCCAGTAGCAATTTGTTCGCAAGCGGATCGAGCAATAGATCCTGAATTGCCCGTTTGAGCGGCCGGGCCCCAAACTGCGGATCGTAACCCTCCCTCGCCATCAACGCTTTGGCCGAGCGATCCACTTGCAGCGATAGCTGTTGTTGGGCCAGCCGCTTCTCCAGCCGGTTCAATTGGATGTCGACAATGTTCGAGATCTGCTTTTCGTCCAGACGATGGAAAATGATGATGTCATCGACGCGGTTCAGAAACTCGGGCCGGAAGTGGGTGCGCAGTTCGGTCCGCACCAGGCGCTCCATCTCGGCATGATCCTTAGTCCCGAGTCGGCCGCTGCTGTAATACTCCTGAATGATGGGCGAGCCAATATTGCTCGTCATGATGATAATCGTATTTTTGAAATCGACCGTGCGCCCCTGGCCATCCGTGAGACGCCCATCATCCAGTACCTGCAGCAGCACGTTAAACACATCGTGATGAGCTTTTTCGATCTCATCGAAAAGCACCACGCTGTAGGGCCGACGCCGCACCGCCTCGCTCAACTGTCCACCTTCCTCATAACCCACGTAGCCAGGCGGCGCGCCGATGAGCCGTGCCACAGTGTGTTTTTCCATGTACTCGCTCATGTCGATGCGCACCATCGCGTTCTCGTCATCGAAAAGAAATTCGGCCAGCGCCCGCGCCGTCTCAGTCTTGCCAACGCCGGTAGGTCCCAGAAAAATGAATGAGCCGATCGGCCGGTTTGGGTCCTGCAAACCGCTGCGCGAACGTCGCACGGCATTCGCAACCGCCTCGATCGCCTCTTTTTGACCAATCACCCGTTGTTGCAACCGTTCTTCCATCTTGACCAGCTTTTGACGCTCGCTTTCCAGCATCCGCGAAACCGGTACGCCAGTCCAGGAGGCTACGACCCGGGCAATGTCTTCATCGGTGACTTCCTCGTGCAACAATCTTTGGGCCGGTGGTTTTTCCCGCAGCGCTTTTTCAGCTCCCGCCAGTTTTTGCTGCAGTTCCGGCAGGCGTCCGTATTGAATTTGCGCCGCCAGATTGAGGTCCCCTCGGCGTTGCGCTTGCTCGAGTTCGAGTTTGGCCTGCTCGATCTGGCCATTGATAATCCCTACGGCATTAATCGCCGCCTTTTCATTCTGCCATTGCGCTTTTAAGTGATTCGCTCTCTCCTTCAGATTGGCCAGGTCCTTTTCCAGCTTCTTTAAACGATCACGCGATGCTTCGTCCTTTTCCTTCTGGAGCGCGTTTTGCTCGATCTCCAGCTGCATAATCTGACGCTCCAACTGATCGATCTCCGTCGGCATCGAGTCCAATTCCATCCGCAGCCGCGACGCCGCTTCATCGATCAGGTCAATAGCCTTATCGGGCAAAAACCGGTCCGTAATATAACGCTGCGAAAGGGTCGCGGCTGCGACCAGCGCTGAGTCCTGAATGCGAACACCGTGGTGTACTTCGTAACGTTCTTTCAGCCCTCGCAGGATCGCGATCGTCGCCTCCACGCTGGGCTCCTGGACCATGACCGGCTGGAAACGGCGCTCCAAAGCCGGGTCTTTCTCGATCTGCTTCCTATACTCATCGAGCGTCGTCGCTCCGATCGCCCGAAGTTCGCCGCGCGCCAGCTGCGGTTTCATGATATTAGCGGCGTCCGTTGCCCCTTCGGCCGCTCCAGCGCCTACCAGGGTGTGCAACTCGTCGATGAAAAGTACAATCCGCCCCTCACTTGAGACGATCTCCTTCAAAAAGGCCTTGAGCCGATCCTCAAATTCACCACGATACTTCGCTCCCGCGATCATCGCGCCAAGGTCCATCGCCACCAGCCGCTTGTTCTTCAGCGTTTCGGGAACGTCGCCACTGACGATCCGTCGCGCCAACCCCTCAGCAATCGCTGTCTTTCCTACTCCAGGTTCGCCAATCAACACCGGATTGTTTTTGGTGCGCCGCGTCAAAACCTGCATTACCCGGCGAATCTCTTCATCGCGCCCAATCACCGGATCGATCTTGCCTTGCCGCGCCAGCGCCGTGAGGTCGCGCCCATATTTCTCCAGCGCTTGAAACTTGTCTTCCGGGTTCGGATCGGACACACGCTGATTGCCGCGCAAATCGGCCAATGCGCGCAACACCAGGTCGCGTTTAAGGCCGTGCGCCTGGAGTATTTTTTTGAGCGCTGGATCGCCTTCGCTCAGCAACCCCAGCAGCAAGTGTTCCGTGCTGATGTAATCATCCTTCAGTTTGCTGGCTTCTGACTGCGCCGCATCCAGCGCCTTCTTCAGGCTCGAGCTCAAATAGAGATCCGTTGAAGTGGTGCCTTGCACTTTATGACGCCGTGCCAGTTCCCGTTCGAGGTCGGGTTTCAGCGCGCCAGGCGTAATCCCCGCTTTTTCGAGCAGGCTGGGGATCAAGCTTTCGCTCTGGCCGATCAGCGCCAGCAGCAGATGTTCACCGTCAATTTCCTGGTGTGAATACCCGTGCGCAATCTGCTGCGCTTCCCGCAGCGCTTCCTGAGATTTGATTGTCAGCCGATCCATTTGCATAAAACCTCTTAGTTGGTCCTTCTAAAAATATGCAAAAAGTACGAAAATGCAAAACTAGGGTATTGGGGCTCCGTTACTCCCCCTGGTTGGATCCCACCGCTACAGCGCCTGAAGCGGCTGGGTTAAAAGCAATTTAGAAGTTTGGCTCGCAGGCTCGATGCCCGGTTCTACGCGGCGACACTCCCGCGGCTACTCAGGTAAATCCGTGCGCTTCTGGGTTTCGGTCTTAGCCTCCGACGTCGCGAGCGGCGTCCAATGATCCGTTGCCGCTGCCAGGTTGCAGGTGTATTTGCGGATGAATTTGCGCGCGCCGCTCTTATCGATTAGCTCCAATGTTCCAATTGCAAAAGCGGTGACTTGGATCGGATCGCCATCGCTGAGGTTCGGCGCGTCAGCAACCAACACTACCTGCGAGTCGGGCAGCGTCACCAATAGGCCTTCAGGTATTTTCTGCAAGACATGCCCGACAATATTGGTTTCTGACTTTTGTAATTTCGCGACCAGCTTCTGATTTTGCTGCTCGCTGAAGTATTTCGCCGCGTCCGATAACACAACGACGGTGACCGTCGGGGGGGTTTTGGTGGCCGAAAGTCCGTATTTGGCCATGCTGCTGAACGTGTCGTAAACCGCGTTGCGTTGCTCGAGGTCCTTGCACCGCACCGTGCAAAACACCAGATTCCCATTGGTTCGGTAGCTGATGGGGACATCAATATCGGCTTTTTTGAGCTGCTTTTGCACGACCTCTGTCGGATCCATCCGCGAGGCCGAGTTGGTCTGTGTCGTGGTTGTCTGAGTCGTTTGATCGGCGGGATCCTGCAGTGGAGAATTCGTCTGAGCGGGAGTAATCGATGCGCTAGCCAGCAAGGCCCACAGGGACAGAGACGTCGGCTTCACCCAATCCTTATAACCACCCGGGAAGTCTTGGTCAAGGTATACCTCCGCTACGACCTATAGGACCCATTTTGTTCGTGCGTTTTGGTCCCGGAGCTTTTTAACTGTGGATCATGACGATATGGCTTTTGGTGGTGTTGGTGCTCGCCTCTTTGGCCGGACTGGGCTTCCGGCAGGGCGCAATTCGAGTCGGTTTCTCCTTTTTCGGGATCGTGGTTGGAGCGTTGCTGGCGGTGCCATTAGGACGATTACTAGGCAAGTTGCTGGGCATTGTCGGCCTCAAAGATCCGCTGCTGGTCTGGGCGTTGGGTCCCATTCTGGCATTTGTGGTCATATCGGTTGCCTTCAAAGTGGCTGCCGCGGCTGTGCACCATAAAGTCGACGTCCATTACAAGTACCATGCTGGAGACCTGCGCCTGGCCCTTTGGGAACGGCTAAATCATCGGTTAGGTCTCTGCTTGGGCCTGCTCAATGGCACAGCCTACCTCGCGCTAATTGCTTTTGCGCTCTACTGCAGCAGTTACGTCACTGTCCAGGTCGCCTCTTCCGATTCGGATCCTAAATGGATGCGACTGCTTAATACCTTGGGTCGGGACCTGCACAACACCGGGTTTGTTAAGGTCGCTCGCGCCTTGGATAGCATTCCGCAGGTCGATTATGACATGGCCGATTTCGGCGCTTTGTTATACCGCAATCCTTTAGCCCAGGCGCGGTTGCGCAGTTATCCGGCTCTGCTGCCTTTGGCAGAACTTACCGAATTCCAGGCCTTGGGCAACGACAAGGACTTCACAGAAGCCTGGCAACGACAGGATCCAATTATGAATTTGTTGGCTCTGCCGACTGTCCAGGGCATACGCAAAAACCCTGAATTGCTAAAGTCCATTTGGCAGACCGTCGAGCCGGATTTGGCAGATTTACGCACCTATCTCCAAACCTATCACTCTGCCAAATATGATCCGATCAAGATACTCGGTCGTTGGCGATTCGATGTCCCCGCAGCTATCAGCGCGTACCGACGCGCTAAGCCCAACATGTCTTCAAGCCAGATGCAGCGAGTTCGCAGCGATATGGAAGCAGCTTTCGGCAAGGCCAACCTGGTCGCGATGCCCAACAAACAACTTACGCTCAAGGATGCCCCGTCCTTGAAAATCGTTCCGGGTGCCGCAGCTGCCGGCGGCGCGCAAACCATTCAAGGTCAATGGCAGGATGCCAACGCCGGGAAATACGCCCTCAATCTCGGTGGGGCCGATTTAGCCGCTACGGTGGAGGGCGACCGGCTAAGCTTTAAGAGCGATACAACCGCCTGGGTATTTAGTCGCGAGGACTAGCCGTCGCCGCTCAATTACTGAGGCAGTACGAAGTTTGCGGGGAGAGTCTGTGCTGGTTTCCTGTTGCCCTGCTGAAAGAGTGACGGCGAGACCGGCAGTACCTCCACATTCCCCGTGCTCGACCCATCAAAGCCCGCTAGCTGCCCAAAAAGCGGACTCGCCGCCGGAACGTTACCTTTTCCAAGCGAGGCCTGGCCCGGTGTGTACATTGAAATCGGATTGCTCTGTAAACCGGACGCACGATCGGAAAAAAAGAATCCGAATGTGATTAACCCGCAAAAAGTCATACCCACAGCTCCAGCCAATACCGGTTTGGTTTCGAAAGCAGTCCAAAATTCGGTCAGGCGATCCCAAAACGAATCAGGCGCGCGTTCTCCGGCTTCAATGCGGGCGATAACGCGGCTGGAAAAGTAGTTAAAATAGCCGGGCGGCGGCTGTTCGTGCTTTTTGAGGGCCAATAAACGGCGCACGGCTTGAACTCGATCCGGCTCGGAATACATACTCATTTCAAATAATCCGACAAGTAGGCCTGTAGTTGCTGGCGCGCATAAAACAAACGCGAGCGGACGGTCCCAATATTGCAGTCCATAATTTCAGCAATCTCTTCATGCGACAGACCTTGCACATCGTGCAAACTCACGACCAATCTATGAGGTTCTGACAGTTTCTGCATTGCCGCGTTCAATCTTTCCTGCAGCTCAGTCAAATTGATCTCGCGCCGAGGCGTCTTTTCCGAGATCAACGCCACCAGGTCCGGATCATGCTCCGCGTTGAAATCAAGGTCATTAAGGCTCATTTGAGCCTTGTTTTTGCGCTGTTTCAGGAAGTTTATCGTCTTGTTGACCGCAATCCGGTAAACCCACGTGTAGAAACTCGATCCCCCCTTAAAAGATTTCAGCGCTTGAAACGCTTTAATGAAGGCTTCCTGCGCAAGGTCATTGGCGTCTTCATGGTTCGACGTCATGTGATAAACCGTCGCGTAAATTCGCTCCTGATAGCGCTTCACCAACTCGTCGTACGCTCCTAAGTCACCTTGTCGCGCTCGTTTAACCAGCAATTGCTCGTCAACCGGCATCGGGACATTCGCGGGTGGCGGATTGTCCGCTTTCTTGGGTGTCCTCCGGCTGGCTGGTTCGGCCATAATCATAGGCTGCTCTCAGGCGCGGTTCCCAGCGCGTCAATTTGGCGCGCCAAATGATCGGTTAGACCAAGCAAACCAGCACGACCATCAGACGGCGGCAAAACGGTCAACAGCCGCTGAGCTTGCTCAAGGTATTGATGAATGTATTCAGTGGATGACTCAAGCGCGTCATATTTCGCCAGCAACTTCACCATCCGCTTCAGCGAACCCGGTTGCCATCCGCGGATCAGATTTTGTAGACGGCTTCGATCCGTGCCATCAGCTCGTTCCAGCACCAGCAGCGCTGGCAGCGTTAATTTGCCTTTCGCCAAATCCGTTCCCAGCGATTTGCCCGCCACACTCTCCGATCCGAACAAATCGAGACAATCATCATACACCTGGTATGCCGTGCCGAAAGCCAGCCCGAACGCGCGCAGTGCTGCGCGGTGTTCGGCCGACGCCTTGCTCAAAAACGCGCTCAGCTCACACGAAAGTGCAAAAAGCTCAGCGGTTTTCATCTCCAGGACCTTAAAATACTTGTCCCGTGTAAAATCGAAATCGCAACGATGTTTCGTCTGCAGGATTTCCCCCGAGCAAACCGTATTCGTCGCCAGCGCGACTGCCCGGCAAATGTCCGGAGTAGGAAAGCTCGCCGCCAGCGCCAGCGCGCGGGCGAATAGGCAATCCCCAAACAACACTGCAATCTCATTCCCCCAGTTGGCAGCTAAAGTTAACTGGCCTCGCCGCATCTCCGCCTCGTCCATTACATCGTCGTGGACCAGCGTCGCCAGGTGCACCATCTCGATGATCACCGCGACCGTAACATGCGCGTCGGTGGCCTCGCCCAGCGCATTCGCGCTCAGCGCCACCAGGGCCGGACGCAGGTGTTTACCCTGGCCATTTAGCGCGTAATCGGCATAGGGAGAAAGGTCCGAATCAAAAGCCTCCACTTGGTTCGCCAATCGGCGGTTAACTGCTTCCAGAAACGGCTCAACCGGCTCGATTATCTGTTTCCAGGAAAAGACCGGTCGGGGGCGCAAGGTGTCGGCAAGGGGGCCAGACACGAGCTTGGAATCAGCCGCTAACATGTGCGCAGAAATCTAAGGTTGCCTATCTGCCAAGTCAAACTTGTTATCTCCCGGCCCTGACGCTGTAATTTTGAGTTTCGGACCGGGCCAAATCAGGTATGTTTTCCTATGTAAGTTAACTGGCCGATAGGCCAATCCTCGCGATATAGCAATTCACTAACCCAATTTAACACCAATTAGTGTGTCAGGTTTCGCCTCCAGTTTCGCCGAGCTCCAGGCTCTGAACCAAGTCACCGTTCCAGACCTTTGGCAGCAACAAGCCGTCGCTGCCCTGCGCCACGGAGAGGATGTTGTTGTCCAGGCGCCTACCGGCGCCGGCAAAACCTTGATCTTTGAATTGTGGTCAAACCAGGGCAAAAACCGGGGACAGGCTATTTATACCGTGCCGACAAGGGCGCTGGCGAATGATAAACTGGCCGAATGGCGAGGGCGAGGCTGGGATGTCGGAATTGCCACCGGCGACTTGGCCGAAAATCTGGGAGCCCCGGTCTTGGTCGCGACTCTCGAAACACAAAAACATCGCCTTCTCCAAGGTGACGGTCCCGCACTGCTGGTAGTGGACGAATACCAGATGCTGAGTGACGCGGACCGCGGCCTCAATTATGAACTGGCGATCGGTTTGGCGCCGCTCCAAACCCAGCTGCTCCTGCTTAGCGGCAGCGTTGCCAATCCGCAGGACGTCGTAAAATGGCTACTTCGCCTTGGCCGCAAAGCGATTTTGATCCGGCACGAAAACCGTCCGGTGCCGCTGGAAGAAGTTCACGCCAGCCACCTCAGTTATCATCTCCCGTCCGAAATCCGCGGGTATTGGCCCCGCTTAATTGCTAAATCATTGGCCGAGGACCTGGGCCCTATTCTCGTCTTTGCCCCGCGTCGCCAAGCCGCTGAATCCATGGCCGCCGAGTTGGCGCGCCAGCTGCCTATCCCCAATCCCCTCCAACTGAGTGCCGAGCAGAAACTCGTCGTCGGTGAACACCTCGCGAAACTGCTCAAAAGCCGTGTCACTTACCACCACAGCGGTTTGAGTTATGCCGCTCGCGCCGGTGTCATCGAGCCCCTCGCCAAGGCAGGTCAGTTGCGAGTTGTTGTTGCTACGATGGGCTTGGCGGCAGGAATAAATTTTTCGTTGCGCAGTGTTGCCCTCGCCGGCGAGTCCTACCGGCGTGATGAGGCCGAACAACTCTTGAGGCCTGACGAGATCCTGCAGATGTTCGGGCGCGCCGGACGCCGCGGCCTCGATGAGACCGGCTTTGTTCTGATCACTCCCAACGAACTGCGTTTGCTCGATGCTCATCCCGGTCATCTCTCCCGCAGCGCCGCCGTCGATTGGGGCGCTTTGCTGGGGATAATGACCAGCGCCGCGCAAAAAGGTCGCGATCCATTTCTCGAAGCGGTTCGAATCCAGCAGCGGCTTTTCACTACCAAGACAATTCATCTCGGTGTCGAGGAATCCCTGAGCCATCCAGATGTACCGTGTGGCCTCCGTGCCGATGCCGAGCGTGCCCGGCATGTGCGAAAACGCGTCCGCGAAATGCTCAACAGCCGAGGCGAGTGGGAACCAACTCCACCACCTCAATCAGTGCCGTTGCGAGATATAATGACTCCGGCCCCAGCTACGCAGCCTCAAACAGAACACGCGACACGGAATTCCAAACACGCAACCACTCCGAATACTCACCTCGTACCCATAAAGCACCCTTCCCCCAGCGCTCCTCCGCCCCTCCTCCCGGCCCTCTCGATCCCGGCGGCGATCGAAAAAGTCGGCACCGGCCTGGTTTCCCTTATATCCGAAGACGGCGAACCGAAAGTTTATGGGCGGGCAATGACTGTCGCCGAACGCCTGGACGGCGAGCGCGTCATCATCGCCAAATGGCTGCGACGACTCACCAATTGGTCCGGGCGTCAGGCCACGCGTGACGTGTGGGAAACCAAGATCGTTCCCTTGGTGGTCCGCAAACTGGCCGAACAAAAAACCCCGCTCGTCAAATTTGTTAATGATAAGCACAACATCATCGCGCAACTCAGCATTGCCGAGCTAACCCTGCGCGTCCCCGTCGATTCCCATGGTGTGCCTCTCTGGCGGCCGATCGAACGCGAAGTTCTGCCTTATGATTGCGCGCAGTGTTCGTTGGTTCCGGTTTGCATGAACTTGAGCACGGCTACCGGAACCGCAATGTTGTGGCGCCGGCTGCAATTGGTCGACGCCACCGGAACGCCCACACGCCGTGGCCGAATCGTTAGTTTCTTCTCCCAAGGTGATGGCCTCGCGATCGCCGCCGCACTCGAGGATCCCTCTTATCCGCTGGAGGAGCTCATTTATGATTTGGCAAATCTCGACGCCGGGTTCCGCTTCTGCGGTGATGAGAATCGCTGGGGCGGACGCTTGGCCACCGCCTGCCACGCTAAATACGGTCTCCAATCGGTAACCGGATACCTCGAAAACGGAGTGCCACCAAAATACGGCGCTGGTGCCGAACAAGTCGTTGCCTCCGTCCACAAATCACCCCTCAACAAACACGCTTGGATCACCGACCTCCTCGGGCCGGGCGATATCGATCGAGTCATTATCGAATGGCGCAGTCTTCTCCGGCAGGTTGCTCACGCCCCCGATCTGGACTGGCCCCGCTGGCGCGAACTGCAAGCCCTGGCCAAAGGAATTCTTAATGAAACCCAGTCCCCTACCGTGACCGAGTTGCCTCCGCTACAATATCATCAGACCAAACGCGTCGACCACCGACTCCTCCTGCGCAGACACTGACACTGCATCGCCAAATCCAATACGAACCCGCAAAAATCAGACTGGATTTTGCTGAATTATTTCCCGCGCCCCAACCCTCGGATTCTTCCGAGCCAACTCAACCTCTCGATTGGAAGGCGATGTCGCCATGCATCGAGAATCACTGCCAGTACAATTACCGCTCCCGTCACAATCCGTTTAACCGGTTCCGATGCCCCGATCTGCGCCAGCCCCGATTCCAGCGTTGCAATAATCAGCACCCCAAAAAAACTATTTACCACCGACCCGCGGCCGCCCATCAAGCTCGTGCCCCCGATGACGACCGCTGCAATCGCCGCAAGTTCCAGCCCGATCCCTGCATTGGGATCCGATGAGCCCAAGCGTGAGGTGTAGAAGACAGCGCCCAAACCGGTCAGTGCGCCCAGCAACGCGAACACGGCCACCTTGGGCCAGCGCGGGTTTATCCCGGCCAGCCGCACCGCCTCTTCGTTCGTTCCTATCGCTACCAGCTTCCGCCCGAATACGGTTTGCGATAACAAAACCTGGCCAAGGCCGACAACCATCACCGCAATCAAAAACGCCGGTGAACAACCCCAGCCGGAAATCGATTTTGATAGAAACTCCACCGGGGCGCCGATGTACTTGGTCTGGGAATGAGTCGTCAGGTAAGCCAGGCCCCGGGCGATCTCCAGCATGCCGAGGGTTACAATAAACGAAGGAATGCCAAGCCCGAAGCTGATCAAGCCATTGAGGCATCCGGCCATCGAGCCGAGACTGATGCCAAGCAGCGCCGCTCCCCAAACCGGCCAATGCCAATCGACGATCGCTACCCCGACCACCGCGCCTCCCAAACCCAAAACTGAACCCACAGAAAGATCAATGCCACCAATGATAAGGACCAGCGTCATCCCCGCCGCCACTACCGTTAGCGCCGGGACGCGGTTGGCCAAAGCGTTCAGCGTTTCAAGCGTCAGGAAATTTTGGCTTAGCAGGCCAAACAGAAGCATCAAGCCGACCCAAATGATCAGCAGTGCGATATACTCGCCAAGTTTTCTAGGCGCTGACCGCACGAGATCCCTGGCCGGTTGTGCCCTCTCCTTGTTGACGGTCGAGATACCCGCTAAAGGCGGCTTGCGTGATCTTTTCCTGCGTCCATTCTCCCGGAAGGAACTGTGCCGCAATCCGGCCCGCCGACATCACTAGAATCCGATCGCATAGCGCCATCAGCTCAGTCAATTCGCTGGAAACCACCACCACGGCTTTGCCTTCGCCGGCAAGATCGCGCAGCAATTGGTAAATCGCGTCCTTGGCGGCAACATCAATTCCACGAGTCGGTTCGTCGAACAGGAAGATGCGGCAGTCGCGTGCCAGCCAACGTCCGATAACCACTTTTTGTTGATTGCCGCCGCTGAGCTGGGCCACCACCTGCTCCACCGACCCACACCGCACCGCGAGTCGTTCGCACAGCGAATCGGTTGTCTGCACCTCAGCCCGGACGTTCAGCCATCCCCCGCGGTGCACATGGCGATGCAGCGTCGCCAGTGTCGTGTTGACGCGGATCGGTTGCGCCAGCAACAGCCCGTCCTGTTTGCGATCCTCTGGCACCATCCCAATCCCGGCGCGCACCGCATCCGCCGGACTACGGATTTCCACCGGCACAGTTATACCATCCAGATAAATCTGCCCTTTATCTTTCCGGTCGGCCCCAAAAATCGCCCGGAGTGTCTCGGTCCGGCCAGAGCCAATCAAGCCCGCCAGGCCAAGGATTTCTCCGCGACGCACTTCGAAGGAGACCTCGCGCACCCGCTCGCCGGCGCAAAGACCTTGCACCCGCATCGCCACCTCGCCCGTACCGCGTTCGGTGGTACCCTTGCGCTCAGGCAAATCGTGCCCGACCATCTCCCTCACCAATTCGGTCGGCGTCACGTCGATCGCGTTGTGAGTCGCGACTCGTCGGCCATCCCGCAGCACAGTCGTTCGGCTGGCAATCCGACGAATCTCATCCATGCGGTGGCTGATGTAAATAATCCCAACCCGCTCGGCTTGCAGGCGCCGGATATTTTCAAAGAGCCGATCGATCTCCGGATCCGTTAGCGCCGCCGTCGGTTCATCCAAAATGAGCAACCGGCAGTTTTGCGCCAAAGCTCCTGCTATCTCCACCAATTGCTGCTGTCCGACACCCAATTGATTTGCCGAAGTCGCCGGATCCAGATCCTTCAGGCCTACTCGCGCCAATGCTTCGCTCGCCATTTTGTGCAACGCCCGATACCGCACAAATCCCGCGCGACGCGGTAATCGGCTCAGGAAAATATTCTCCGCCACCGTGAGCGTGCCGATCACGTTCAGCTCCTGCATCACCATAATGATGCCCGCGTGTTCGGCTTCGCGCTTCGAACGTGGGGCATACGACTGGCCTTCGAACACAAGCTGACCTGCGTTAGGTGGGGTCAAACCGCAGAGGATCCGGGCGAATGTCGATTTTCCGGCACCATTGCTGCCGACCAACGCGTGTACTTCACCATGCAATAGTTCAAACGAAAAATCTGTCAGAACGGGCACGCTGTAGCTCTTATGCAGACCGGAAACCTGTAGCAACACCGATTCAGGCATATCACTTCGTAATCAGATCCACCGCCGTGGTTTGATCGGCCGGCGGCCCTTCACCCTTCAGGATTTTCAGCGCCGCTTCAATGCCAAAAACCGCCAGCTGGTCGGCATGCTGGTCCGCAGTCGCCACGACACGACCGTCCCTCAGCATCGGTCGGATCGCGCCGATATTGTCAAACCCCACTACCAGCACTTTGCCCGATTTGCGGCCTGCCTGAATCGCCGCCGCAGCACCGAGGGCCATGTTGTCGTTAGCGCACAGAACCGCTTTGATATCCGGATGTTCGCTGAGGATCGCGGCGGTAACGTTGTTAGCCTTTTCCATTTCCCAATTGCCGCTCTGGGTCGCAACGATATTCATTCCCGCCGCCTTCATCGCATCTTCAAACCCGAGCCGGCGCTGCTGCCCGTTGAACGCCGTCGGAATCCCCTCAACAATCGTAACTTTGTCTCCTCGCTGAAGATGCTTCGCCAATTCGTCACCGACCTTCCGTGCGCCAGCGCGGTTGTCGGGTCCCACAAACGGGATTGTTAGCCCGGCCTGCTTCACCACGTCGCTGTCCAACTTGTTATCGATGTTCACCACCAGAATGCCAGATTCTTTCGCCCGTTTAAGCACCGTTACCACGGCCTTTGAATCAGCCGGCGCGATGACAATCGCGTTGACCTTGCGCGCGATCATCTGGTCAACAAGGTTTACTTGCTCGGCTAAATCCGTCTCATTCTTGATCCCATTGACCACCAATTCGTAACTCTCCGCATGAGCTGCCTGATGTTTCTTCGCGCCTTCCGCCATCGTGCTGAAGAACTCATTCGCCAGCGATTTCATCACCAGGGCAATCTTCGGCCGGGTCGCCGACGACCCAGTGTCTGGCTTTCCGCAACCGCCAGCTAAAAGCGCCGCTGTCAGACAAAACGGGAGCAAAAACTGCTCGCGGCGATTTTTGCCGGATGTTTGGGTTCTCATGCGGAAATAGCCACTATGTCAGCGCCGTTTACGATTCGAAAAGCATCGCCCCGCGTCAACCTTAATCAACCACGTAGCGTCAGGCGTCCCGCCTGACGTAGAGGAGGGCGTCCCGCCGCCAGGTTTAACTCACCGCCTACGCATGAAAACCGAACCGGCTCTTAGACACAACCCGTTTTAAGGTCGGTTCGCTCCCCACCGTGCATTGAAGCTGGTGCTTCGTTAAGGATTGCGCCTTATCCGCGGCCATAGGCAGGGTTAAACCTCATATCCCATCCCAGTCTCTCCGTGTATCGTATAAGTAAAGACACAAAAGACTAAGGCCCCCCAAGTGACCCCGAAAAAACTATGTTGTACTACGCGTTAGTGTTTCTGCTAGTGGCCCTCATCGCCGGAGCCTTCGGATTCTGGGGATTGGCCGGAACAGCCGCCTTGGTGGCCAAGGTACTCTTCATCATATTCCTGGTTCTATTCCTGGTATCGCTAATCGGGGGTAGAAGAACTGGGCTCTAGGTGACCCAGCGAGGGCTTTGAACTTTGACCGAGCTTCCAGAGCTCGGTTCAGAGTTCAATCTTCGATGTTCGCGGTTAGCTTCTGATTTTAAGAACGCTTTGAGAAGCCGTGAAATCAAACTCAAAGCCCTTGACCGGCTGCTACCGGCCACACTTTGGCCTGTAAATTCCCGGTTTGGCTGGCCTCAAAGGGCCCGGGAAATGGATTACTCCGGCTGCGCTGCTTGCCAAAATAATCCGTATTGAGACGGAGCATAGACCCGTCCGGATTTTCATAAGGCAGGTCTGGGATCGCCGCCTTCCCGAGCAAGTCCGTCGTCACCACCTGCCGCTGCTGTTTCTCAGCCCATGACCGGTCCAGAGGGATTTCTATATGCCACCCGTCGCTTTGCTGCTTCAGCTTCACCCCTGAGTCGCAATCCAGTTTCACCAGCGGCTCCTTTTCCTGCGTGCAAGGTTTGGCGCCTTTGAGAAAAACGTTGCCCGCCATGAATACCGCCAATTTCGGCTGGTTGTAACTGCTCAAATCGCCGCGATCAATAAAGAGGTTGTTGTAATAGCGAACGTCCCCGTTGGGATTGTTGTGAAGTCCTGCCAACTCCGTCGAATGCGCCTTATGAAACGGCGTCAACCGGTCGTCAAAGGGTACCACTGTTATTCCTCCAGCGAACAGGTTGTGCGCGTAGGCTCCGCCCTGCGAAACGACCAGCAGCGATTGCCGCGAAAGAAACAGGTTATTAGCAACCACGAAAGGCCCATGATCCACTTCGCAAAAAAGGTCCTCGGCCTGGTTATCGTGCAACAAGTTCCCTGTGACCTGCGTCCCCTGTGCCATCCAATCCAACCAGATGCCGCGGCAGGTGCGGTATATGTGATTTCCGCGAATCACCACGTCGATTGCCCCATGAAATTTGATCCCGGCCATCTCGGCTCCGGAAAAGAGCTGTTGCACATGGATATCATGAATTTCATTGCCCGTAACGATGCTGAACGAGCACCCCAGGCTCCCTACGATACCGGTTTGTTCGCAGTGCGAGATATGATTGTTCCGCACAATGTGGTGCCCGATTGTTTGTTTGTTCCAACCGTTGGTCAGCGCGCGGTGGATCGTGCCGACGTAGCCTTCCGCCGACTCAGCTCGGTTATCCCATTCGTCACCGTATTTGCCCAAAGCGACCCCTGAGCATCGTGAATAGCGGATAATGTTGTTTTCGATAATCCAACCCTTGCTCCAGTGTGTCCCGATAAGCCCCTTCTGTTCGGCCGTCGGCGGAGCCCACGGCGGTGCCGCCTGTTCCATCGTGAACCCACGCACCGTGATGTAGTCGATGCCAGTCTTTTCCGGATAAAATACCGTCTGGCGCTTGTTGATCTCTACCGAGTGGTCGTTTGGGTCCACTCCCTTGAATTGCGCCCAGATCGTCGTGTTGGCAGTATCTACCTGGCCGAACCAGAGTGGAACCCCGGCAGGTTTCATCACAGCCTCCAATGTCGCCGCCTCCAGCAGCCAATCTCCATTCAGATACACCGCGCCAGTGTGATGCTGCCGCCCTTGCGGAGCAAACCAATCACCATGGATCAGATCGGCGAAGGGATTAAACCTCCCGAAGAACGCATTCGGGACTGTCGTTTTCCAGACTCCCTCCTGAACCTTCACCCAGTTCGTCACCACTTCCGAGCCTTTGATCGTGACGCTCTCGTCCGTGGCGGCTTGATACACGATCCGCTTTTGTTCGGAACTCCCACCGCGCGGCGGGCTGATACGTTCCCGGTAAATGCCCTGATGGACCGTGATCAGGTCGCCCGGTTGCGCCAGGTCCGCTCCGCGCTGAATGGTTTGGAGCGGGAGTTTCTTAGTGCCCGGGTTCGCGTCGTTGCCATTGACGGCGACGTGGAACTCAGCGCCTTCGATGCTTTTGAGAAGTAGGATTAGACCCAGGAAACCGCGAAACGCGTTCTTCATGCCGCGATTCTAAGCCGCGGCTAGGCATTATCAATGCTGTTCTAGGTGTGGGCTATGAAGAGTTTTTCTTTTGCTTTTGATAAGCCAATGTCATCCCCTCGTTCGTCATCGTGAAGGTGTCGCCTTCGATTGTGCCGACCGTTCTGCCGGCACCGGCCCATTGCATCGTCAATTTCGAGCCCTCCTGCGTGTAAGTCGCCTTGACCTCAACCGCGGAATTCTGTCCCGCCAGGAGAATTTTACTGCTGCACGTGCCATCGGCATTGATGAGGAAAGTTCCGGACTGGATCGGCACGGCGTGCCCTTCATGCTCCACCCTGCAGGGCACCTTGTTCTCATCGACGCTTACCAGAACGTATGCGCCGACCGGGTCAGCGGCTACAGTGGCGTTACTATGCTGTTTGCAACCTGCGCAGATTAACACTGTCAGGAGCGACAGGATGCATAGCTGCAATAGTCGGCGTTGATGGAGCTGCGGATTTATGTCGCACAACGTGGTGATGTCTGAATTACTGCCCGAATATTGCGGCGTTTCGCCGGTTTTGCCCTGCTTCCGGGCTGCCTGCAATTGAGTTTGTTCAGGTTTCATGCTGCTACCTTAACGCGATCGAGGCCGAACTTGTTAATCGATAATGTTGGCAATGTTATCGATAGAATCAATTGTGCGCGATATGGCTCATTCCTGAACAGGCAATTGCTCCGATCCTTTTAGGCCGGAGTCGCTCTCGGCACCTGGCCACCCAGCCTTTTGTGCTTTTAATGCCCTTTTGTGGCCGACAATGACCTGCAACAATTTCTATGAGGCACTTAGATTTCTTGGAAGAAACGCGAAACTTGGCCGTTTAACTCTCTGGAAAGCAAATGGGGTGCGGGGTTCCGTGCTGAGGGGTCGGCACGGAACCCATTTTTGTACCAACCTGGGCGTGGGCGGCTACTCTTGAAGCAGCTTGTGAATGGCGCGGAGCAATTCTGTCTCAGCCCCGGGACCGACGTTTGAAGCCGGCGGAGTGGTTTCGTAGCCACCTTCGTCGTAAGCCTTCGCGGTCCCGATGTACCAGGGACCGTAGTCGCCGTAAGCGGCCATCGCCACGAAAAGGTCCCGACGCTCCGCCTTGGCGGCCAGCTGATATTCCACGAATAGTTCCCCCGGCATGTGCATGATCCGGGCACGTCCAAGCCGCAAGCACGTGACATCAATGTGGTGTCCCGCCCGACACCTTTGCAGCCACGCGAGCCGCGAAGGACCACCAATGGCGAAAAAGCGCGGGTTGGCCTCTTTGAGCTGATCCTGGAGCTTTCTCTCATCGAGATCCTTCGCTGGCGGCAGCGCGACCTTTTCCACCGTCCACCCCACCATCTCGGAAGCCAGCGGTTCTTTTTTGGTCGATTCCCAGGCGCGGCGCATCCCCTCGGCCAGCCGCTCGGCCAAGATCCCACGATTTTCGTGCGAGCCGTCATTGTATTTGCCGGCGCCGATATTACCGCCCGCGCCGTTGAAATGCACATGCAGCGCGGCCGGTACCGCCAGTTGCCTCATGAACCGCGCAACACCGGGAAAATCCGGATTGGGAATGCCGGTGCGGTAATAACTCTGCGGATGCGTCGCATAGTAACTTAGGACCGCGACCGGTCGGTCCCCATTCCAAAAGCTCACCAGGGAAAGCATCGAATCAATGGTCCCTTCAGGTTCAGCCCGCAGCGCCGCATCCTGGCAGCTGGTGTAACGGACTGCGCGCACTTTTCCATCGGATCCGAGGATGCGGCGGTTGGAGGCAACTCCCTCGACACGCGCCTCACCGAGGCCGAGATAGTTAATCGGTTGCGGATTGCGCATGGCATTTTGAACCGCCTGTTCGAGTTGACTGAGAACTTGTCGTTGGAAACTGCTCTCGAACTGCCGCGGTTGCTGTTGCGTCTTCTTAAGTATTTCTTCCGCAGAGAAATCGCAATCGGGTGCGTCATGTTGATGCAGCGTGTGAACGGCGACTCGTTCGGGGCTCGTGCCCGCAGCCACCGCCAGCCGGGCGCAAAAAGCGTCGTGCGCCTCATTGGCAATGCCAATCCAGTCGATCGCACACAGCACAATGGGATCGCCTGCGCCCAACAACACAACCCCCCGGGCTCTCAATCCCAGGTCCCATTTGTTGGTCACCGGATCGTAGGCCATCATGGTGCCGATGGGCGGCGTGGCATCGATGTCAAAAACCGCCAGCGACAATTTTGCCGGTGATGCCGCTGCGGGCGCCTGAGCGCTTTCCGCCGCGACAATTTCCCGGGCGCCTGATAGCAACACGGCAAGCGCCAGGAGCAGCCGTGCCTTGGCCGTGAATGGTTGGTGGTTCATGAACTCAGATTAGCAGTCTCCGGTTACGAGGCGCCAGTCTGGAACTGGCTTCCGGTGACGGGTCCGTTTTCAGAGACAAGTGACAGCTGATGGGTGAGACACGAGAATCCTCCTCGAAGATCCTTTCCGTTCGCCAGACTGAATGATGGCTTGCCGACGCCTCCGTTTGACGGCAAAGCGGCAGGCTCGTATGCTCGGCGCGTGCGAAATGCGGCGGCCGGAACATTGGTTTTCGTGGGGGGCTTCATCCTGATGGTGCTGGAGGTGATTGGCGCCCGCTTCCTGGCCAAAGACTTCGGCAGTTCGTTCCATGTTTGGGTCAGTCAGATTGGTGTTGTATTAATCGCGCTGGCGTTGGGATACTACCTGGGTGGCGCGCTGGCGGATCGCTGGCAAAGGGCATCGTTGCTGGTCGCTCTACTCATTCCGGCAGGCGTCGCGCAACTGCTCATTCCAAATTGCGCGGCTTGGCTGATCGACGCGATCATCACTCGACACTCCCAAGACCAGCCCATTCCTCCGCTCTGGCAGAAATTGGACCCCGTACTGGGAAGCATGCTGGTGTTCCTGATGCCATGTGTCGTATTGGCGACGCTTTCGCCTTATATGATCCGCTTGGCCACCCAAAGCCTGGCACAGGTCGGCCGCTCCAGCGGGTTCGTTATCGGCGCCGGAACACTCGGCAGCATCGCCGGCGTTTTTGTTTCCGGTTTCGTGCTAATTGATCAAATGCGAATCTCGAGCATCTTCCGCCTGACCGGTGGCCTGACACTGCTGCTAGCTTGCGGGTGTCTAGCCTTCGACCGCTGGCTGGCTCAATCGCCGCAGGCTAAGCAGCAGGACTTGGAGATTTCACCGCCCGCCCCCAAATTGCAAAGATGAACACCCCCCGTCACATATCACCTTGCTTTCCCCTTCTGAAGGGATCACGCCGAGCCGACCTTCTTAATCGAGAGGACCGCTGGGGCGAGAGCGCCACGCGCCTTGCTATTTTGCCGCTGTTGCTCTTCCTGGCCATCGGGGCGCCGTTGTCGCTCTGTTCCGGCGCCAGCCAATTAATTTATGAGACCACGTCACCCTACCATCATATTCGCGTTGTTGATGAAAATGGGTTGCGAACGTTATTCTTCGACGATGCCCAGGAGACGCGCATGCAGATCAGCAACCCATTGACGGGCCATTTCGAGTACACGGAATACTTCCATATGGCCTGGTTATGGAACACGAATATCCAGTCGGTGCTAATGATCGGCCTGGGCGGGGGCAGTACGCAAAAGACCTTCCATTTTTATTATCCCGGCGTCACGATCGACAGCGTCGAGATCGATCCCTCCGTCGTGCAGGTCGCTCGTAACTTCTTCAGTTATGAAGAAACTGATCGACAAAAAATTCATGTCGAAGACGGCCGGCTCTTTTTGCGGCGCAGCACTGCGAAATACGACTTGCTGATTCTGGATGCCTACGTGCAGGGGCGATACGGGTCATCAATTCCCCAACACCTGGCGACCAAAGAATTTTTCGAAATGGCGCGCAATCACCTCACCACCAATGGCATTGTTGCTTACAACGTGATCGGCACGCTAAACAGTTGGCATGGCGAGATCGTTGGGGCGCTCTATAAAACTCTGAAATCAGTTTTTCCGCAGGTCTACATCTTTCCAGCCCAATCCAGCATGAACGTCGTGTTGATCGCCACCAGGGCCGCCGTTAAAGCCGAACCCGGCACCCTCCGCCCGCGGGCGATCCAATTGACGCAGAGCAAACGGATTGCTCTTCCCAGCTTCATGACCCGGTTTGAACGGATGCAAACCTATCCTCCTGCGAGCGCCGCCAACAGCCCGGTTCTGACCGATGATTATGCGCCGGTAGAGGGCCTGTCGGCCGCTGGTGGCAAGTAATCGGATCGGCCCATTGTAGCGCAGAGTTTCACTCTGCCGTATCGCAGACTTTCGGTCTGCATTTCCCAAGTTTTCAATTATTCTTGTCGCCTCCTCTATCACCTCGGCTGATTCCTGCTTGGCGAGCCTTCGGATTGCGGACAAGATGTCTCATGCGTGACGAATTGTGGTCTGGAGCCGGTTCGATCCTGGCTTTTGTCGCTTTCCTAGTATTCGCAAATGCCAATGCCGGTGAAAACACGATTCCGCTGGCCGGATCCGTGCGACAACGGCCCGAGGTCGCCGCGATTTATTTCCCGGGCTACCATCAGGACGATCATTACGATAGCTGGTTTGGTGAAGGCTGGAATGAGTGGCAATTGCTTTCCCAGGCGCCGCCGCGCTTTCCGGGGCACCGCCTCCTGAAACCGGCCTGGGGGGCATTTGACGAAGCGAATCCGGGCTGGATGGCCAAACAGATTGCCCTGGCATCCGACCATGGGATCGATGTGTTTGTCTTTGATTGGTACTGGTACAGCGGCGTGCGCTTTCTGTACCGCCCCCTCGAGCAAGCCTTCCTGCAGGCCACCAACCAGGGAAGACTCAAGTTTGCCCTGATGTGGGCCAATCACGATTGGCGCAATTATTTTCCGGTCCCCAAGGACCAGGAGCCCGCCATGCTGCTGCCCAGCCGGACTTCACCTCGAGATTTTGCGCGCTTAATGCACTATTGCCGGTCGAACTATTTCTGTCGGAGTAATTATTGGCGCGTCGGCGGCGGTCTCTATTTTGGGATCTTCGAAGCCGATAAATTGGTTCAACAGCTTGGGGGCCCGGCTGCGACACACCGGGTCTTCGAAGAGGTTCGTGCTCAAAACCGCAAAGCCGGTTTGGGTGAGCTGCACTTCGGCGCTTTTCCGGGGGCACCCGAGTCCATTGCCCAATTGCGAGACGCAGGATTCGACAGTGCGACCACTTACAATGTTACTGGGAGCGGCAAAGCGTCGCTACCCGATCATCCGCTTGACCAGTACGGGGATCTGGTCGAGCGCCACGTCAGCTTCTGGAAGAGCATGGATACCGGACAGCTCCCTTATCTGCCGGTGGTGACCATCGGTTGGGACCCAAGTCCAAGATGGGCCAAGGACGCGCCCTTTCCGCCTACTCGCGGCGATTATCCCTATGGGACTTTGGTCGTCAGCAATACACCGGCTGAATTCGGGCGGCTGATGCGGCTGGCCCGACAGCATGTCGAACATGCACGTGTGCGACCCGCCGCGATCCTTATCAACGCCTGGAATGAATGGACGGAAGGCAGCACGCTTTTGCCTGAAGCGCAACAAGGCACGCAATATTTGGAGGCCTTGAAACGATCGCTTCAATAAGCCCTCCGGCTCAACCCTTGAGGCCGTATCGTCCTCGTCCTCGAAAAATCAGACATGTTGGACGTAAACTGAGGCCAACTTCCCTCCCGATCCTCAAGCTCCGCCGGCGGCAACGAGCCCGCTCACCGCTACAATCTCCGCCGTTGGACCGCTTTCTGACCCTCTGGCGCCGGAGTAAACATGTCTTCCTTATTCAGTTCCAAAGCCCGCGCCATCTGTATTGAATAGTCCAGCTTGCCCATATTGGGATACCGGCCATTCGACCCGAAGCTGAAGGTGGCGCCAGCGGCTTTGGCGATTTTCAAAAACGAAAGCTTCGGCAGCTTGTAGCTCGAACTGATTTCCAGTGCGACATGGTGTTCCACCGCCGCATCGGTCACTTTCTTGACCCGTTCCGGTGTCCATAAGGCATCGTAGTCGCGCGCGAGTGGCTCGGGCAGCCACGACACATTCGCCAGAATATCAATCGGCTCTTTGCTAAGAATCTCGAGGTGCCAGTCGACGAAACGATCCATCCATTTCTGCGCGTCCGACATGTCCACTCTGGCCTCTGAGTCTTTCTCCCACAATTTGACTCGTTGGCCATCTTTGCCGGGAAAGGTCATCGCATCGGTCAATACATAGTCGAGTTGCGCCAGCCCTTTAACCGAAAAACAGCTCATCCAGTCGGTCCATTCCGCCTGTATCCCTTTGTAAACCGGTTTGCCTTCCAGCCCCTTCACATAAGTTGCCAATTCATCGTCGGTGCTCAGCAGAGCCGGATATTGGTTCTCTTTTGTGCCGGCATGTTCGACAATCCCAAACTTGACCCCTCGTTCGGACGCCAGCGCGAGTACTTTTTCCAACGTGCTATTGTCGAGATGCACGTGAAAATCGATCATCGGAAACGGCAAACCGACGGCACTTGGAACCTCGACCGCCGGAGCCGCTCGCCAAAAAGGGAGGCTGGTCGCACAGGCGAGCGTGGTTACAGATCCGAGAAACGCTCGACGCGATAATGATTCCTTCATAAGGCATCAAGGTTACAATTTGTTTCCCAAAGTTGACCAGAAAATAATTGAATCTGAGAATGTTGAAATATGATGTAGTCTTATTTGTGGGTAGGAAGTGTTCTGAACTATGAAGGCATGAATCAGGCAATTGCTCCATGCCTTTCCGTTTTCATCCTTTCATCATCCGAACGGCTGATAGACGCGACTATCGGATTGATCATCCTGACTATGTCCTGGCTGCGGCAACCGACGTGCCCCGAATCACCATTGAAGAACCTGACGGCCCAGTGCATTTCCTATCGGCTTTGCTGGTAACTAGTGCTGAGCGAATCTCCCGGAGCGACAACCCAGGCGTGCCCGCTTAAGTAGAGTTGCTTTCCAGCTCCTTTTCAGTCTTCCGGTTAATGCCGCGAGGTCTGCATTTCCTCGTACTGCTTGACGGCCGCGATGGCTCGAGCATCGCCTCTTTCCGCGAGACCGTAAATTTCTGTCATCACGGCCGCGATACTATCCTGGATCGCCATTCGTTGTTGCGGTGTCAAGGCGACAGTCATTCGAAGCTTTTGCAGGCGTGTCACCGCATCCTCCATATCGCCCGCTTTGTACGCAATTAGCGCCTGTCGCATCTGTTGCGCCGGCGGCGGCGCGGGAACAGCCGAAACCTCGGTCGTCCCGGGGGATTCAGGGATGCCAGCAGCAGACGCTGCTGCTGGTTCAGGTGCCGCTGGGGCTGGCTGTTCTGCCTGCGAAAGTGTCGTTACGGCTTTTTCAAGCTCTGTTTTTGCATCCGTCTTACGGCTGCAGCCGGCGAAGGGAAATAATCCCGCTGCGAGGACCACCCAAACTGCAAGTATATGGCTCATTTCAATTTCGGCCAGGCTCAAGGCCGACCATTCGCTGTGGCCGGACTGCACCAAAGCCGGTTCTTGAACGTGAGAGCCACTTCCTCATAAAACTTTACGGTCTTTAAGTATTCCACATGTCCATCGATCACCCCTACCGTCGTACCGAACGAGTGCAGTTTGGTAATCCCTTCGTCCGGGCTGCTGGAGCCATCGTTGAAATCGCCGGGGTTGGTTTCCAGGGCTTGCCAGAAAATAATGCAATCCTGCCGGAAGTCTGAAGTTTTATAAGAATTGGGCGAGATTTTGCCAAACCCGCAAATAGATCCATTGACGAGGTAGCTTGAGAGTTTTTGCCCGCGCAGTCTCCATTGCGGCGCGTTGGTGCGGTCCATCGGACAGCGATAGACGGCGTAGTTTTTGATGTAATCGAATAGGAGACCGGTGCGATACGGGCTTTGTATATCGGTGTTGTAAGGCGGTTGGAATGGGTCCGGCACCGAGCCTTTCGATGCATCGTAGAGCCAACCCGGGCGCAGCCAGGGCGAATTCCAATTTGGCTCGGCCAGTATCTCTTTGAAATCGGCCGAGTACATGTGTGAAGCCAGGGTGATCTGCTTCATGTTGTTCTGACACTGGCTGCGAACCGCCTTGTCTTTGGCCTTAGCCAATGAGGGCAACAGCATCGCCGCGAGAATCGCGATGATCGCGATTACCACGAGGAGCTCAATGAGCGTGAACCCAGCCAAGAGGCTGGCCTTTGAAGTTGATCGAGGGAGGTTGTTGTTTTTCATGGCGCGTGAAGTCCATGTGCGTTGCGGGCTTCTTTTTAATAAACCATAGACCGCCGGGATGGCAAGCTCGAATATCCCGCTTTTGAGGCCGTCTCAAATCCCCCCGGTCCGGTTTGACGTCAGTTTTCGGAAGTTGCGCCACCTATGGAACGTGAGAAAGTTTGCGTCGTGATAGGAATGTGCGCCGCTGCCCTCATCGTCATAGGCCGTGCGGCATACGGCGATGATGTCCTCGCCTTGGAACAACCAATCAACATACTGAAACCCATGTTTGTCAGCGTCCGGATGCCCCAGCAGAACGCAACACACAGCCCACTTGGTTAAATCGGATGAACAGGTCAGAGCCAGTGTGTTGCGGATACTGGAAGGTGGCTTGGACGCTTGTGACGGTTCCGCGACGATGCTGGCTACTGACCAAAACCGCTGGCTGACAGAATCGTAGCGAATCGTGAATTTCTTTGCACCGCCCGGGAAATCAATAAATCCGGTGCTCGGGTCAAAAGAGAAAACGCCAACGTTCGCCGTCACATGCACCAGGGCGGCTTTTTCGGGCAGGCCCGAGGTGTCAACTCGCAGGATATCCAACAGCTCTCCGTCGCCAGTCACCACCGCATTGCCTTCCAGCCAACCGCCAAAGGTGCCACTCAACCAATTGGTTTTTCCCGGCAGAAAATTAGTTGCGGTCCAATTCGTCGCGTTGAGCAAGTCAGACTCAGCAGGAGCTGAGAGCATGCCGGCACACAGAGACCCACCCGAGCCCTGCTGTGTATCGCGTCGCTCGAAGGCCCGCCAGAGCCGACCCCCGTATTCAAGCACCGGCACGGGCGCACAATGGTATCCAGCGGTCGAACTCAGAAGTCCCACGGCCGAGGTCATGGGTGAGGTCCAGGACAGACCGCCGTCACTGGAACGACGAATTACAACGTTACCAAGATGCCTGTCGGTTCCGAGGAGATACAGCGCGCCGCGGTGCACAAAAAGCGTCGACCAATACTGCCCGCGCACAGTCGACACCTTCCTCCAGGTTGACCCGGCATCTGTCGAACCAAACACATGCGTTATACCGGACCTGGCTTCACTGCTCAGCGGACCAAATTCATCATGGGAAGCGATGAGATCGCCATTACTGAGTACCGCGAGGCTTGGCGATCCAATAAAGATGCCAGAAAAAGCCGCGCTGTGATCGATAATGACTCCAGGGACGCGATTCGGCACTTCTGCGCTGCGTTGCCCTGCCTGGAGAGCAGGCGTCGCATGAATTATCTGGGCCGAAAGGAATGTGCATGCGAGCCTTCGCGAGCAGCACACGGAGAAGTTCATCAAACGATCCTTGCTGGATTATCACCCATTCTCAAGACAAGAGCTGATTGCATGACTCCAGAGTTGCTGTTGCCAAGCAGCTCGACCTAAAATGGCATATGCACGCCCTGCTGGTTCTCTTGCTTGTTACTTTGTGCTTTCAGAGTGCTCTCGACGCGAGTGACTGGCCTCAATTCCTGGGCCCAACCCGCAATGGTGTCTACGACGGACCCGGCTTGCTCGAGCATTGGCCCAGCTCGGGCCCGCCGGTCACATGGCAAAAAGCTATCGGCCATGGCTTCAGCGGCCCGGTGGTCGCGGACCACAAGCTGATACTGTTTCACCGGCTGGGCGATGAAGAAACAATTGATTGCCTGGACGCGCACACGAGTAAATCCATCTGGAAGTTCGCTTATCCAACGACTTACCAGGACGACTTTGGATTTGACGACGGCCCTCGAGCCACACCCTGCGTCTCTGGAAACCGTCTCTACACCTTTGGTGCCCAGGGAATGTTGCATTGTCTGGATCTTACTAGCGGAAAAAAACTTTGGGGCATTGATCTGAAAACCGAGTTTCAAGCCGAGAATGGCTTTTTCGGCATGGCCTGCTCACCCTTGGTCGAAGGCAACACGGTGCTGTTGAACATCGGAGGCGCGAAGGGAGCCGGCATCGTCGCACTTGATGCCGCCACCGGCAAGCTCCTCTGGAAGACTTCGGATGATGAGGCCAGCTATTCTTCCCCAATCGCCGCAACTATTGGCGGGCAGCGTTTGGTGTTATTTTTAACACGCAACGGATTTATCGCTGCCGACCCCCTCAATGGCCGAATCTGCTTTCAATACCCGTGGCACTCCCGAAATCGCACGTCGGTCAATGCAGCCACCCCTTTGGTTTTGGGAGATACCGTGTTTATCTCCGCCTGCTATGGAACCGGGGCCTTGCTCCTGCGCATCCATGATCAGGAGCTTGAGAAAATCTGGTCGGGCGATGATTTGCTTTCGAATCATTATGCCACCTGCATCGAGAAGGACGGCTTTCTTTATGGAATCCATGGACGCACCGACCCGGGTTATAACCCAGGTCCGAAATTGCGATGTGTCGACATAAAATCACGAAAGCTGGTCTGGGAAACGGACGGGATTGGCGCCGCAACCCTTACGCTCGCCGGTAACCGCCTCTTGATTCTCAAGGAAAGCGGCGAACTTGTTGAGGCACCAGCCTTGCCCGAGGGTTTTCGCCCAACCAACCATGCCCAAATCCTCCATTCACAGGTCCGCGCCTTCCCGGCGCTCGCCGATGGATTCTTTTACGCCCGCAGCAAAGACCAACTCATTTGTGTCGACCTCAATAAGAAGGAGTAACCACCGTGCAAAGGGCAGCTGAGGAACGAATACCGAAACCCGAAATCCGAGCGCCCAATACCAAAGTTATTGCAACTGCTTTTCGACCTTCGGATTTTGACGACACCGCCCACCTATAGTATTTACTCACGACCAGTGCGTCGCGAAGACAACGTCGCTTTTTCGGTGGACCCCTATGTTAAATTTCGTACATGAAGATGAATGATTTAGGAACACTTTTCCCCTCGCATGAGGAAATGGAGGCGGCCTTCGCCAGCAAAGACGCCAGTTATGACGGCGTTTTTTATGTTGCCGTGAAAACCACCGGGATCTTTTGCCGACCGTCCTGTCCTTCGCGACCAAACCGCGAAAACGTGGAGTTTTTTTCCTCAGTGAAAGAATGCTTATTTGCCGGGTACCGCGCCTGCAAACGCTGCCATCCATTGGAAGCGAATGGAAAACCGCCGGATTGGGCTCGTCAGCTAATCACTCGTGTCGAGGCGGAACCCGATGCTCGCTACAAGGCTGCCGATTTGCGAGCCTTGGGAATCACACCGGAACGCGCCAGACGCTGGTTTCAACAACATTACGGCATGAGCTTTGCCGCCTGGTGTCGAGGCAATCGCCTGGCCGGGGCCTTCATGCGCATTCGCGATGGCGCTCCGCTCGATGACGCGATTTTTGACAGCGGGTTCCAATCGCATAGCGGGTTCCGCGAAGCCTTCGGTCGCGTGTTCGGCGAGGCTCCAGGCCGGAGCCGGCAAAACGGGCACCGCATTGTAATTACTATGCTGGAGACGCCCCTCGGGCCGATGCTCGCCGGCGCCGTCGATTCCGGCATCAGCTTCCTCGAATATACGGACCGACGTATGCTCGAACACAACTTCCGATCGATGCGCCGACGCTTCGGCTGCGGCATCGTCCCCGGCCAACATCCCCTGCTGGAGCGCTTGCGAACCGAATTAAATGAATACTTCGAGGGCGAGCGGCGAGAATTCTCTTTGCCATTGGCGTCTCGCGGCACATCGTTCCAGGAGAAAGTGTGGCTCGAATTGCAGCGCATCCCTTGCGGCCAGACCATTTCCTATGACGAGTTGGCTCGTCGCATCGGTCAACCTACCGCCCAACGGGCGGTCGCTCGCGCTAATGGCATGAATTACGTCGCTATCCTTATCCCCTGCCACCGCGTGATCGGCAAAGATGGAACTCTAACCGGTTATGGAGGTGGCCTCTGGCGCAAACGCTTGCTCCTGGAGCTCGAACAGACCGGCCGCGTCCCCGGCCGTCAGCGCGCTGAGATGCTGAACCAATAAAGGTGTGCCCCGCAAAAGCACGACCTTGTCGAAGGCCGAACTCCGCGAGGCCTTCATCAAGCCGGACGGTGTGACGACTAGGTCGTCGCTTTAAAACCGACTCAGCAGAAAATTCGCCTGTGTGGCGTTAAGCAGCTTTTCGCTTTTGATTTTCCTCTTGCCCTTCCTCCTGATTTCCCGCTTCGTTGACCACATCCTCGGCCACTTCGGTCAGCTTTTGGTCGGTCTCCTTTTCTTCTTCGAGCGTTTCGTCAAGCAGCTCGGCGGCTTCATTTTCATCGAGAAATTCCGCCCAGGACTTAAGTGAACCATAGGCCGCAATCTCATAATGCTCGACCTTTTGGGCGGCGCAAATCAGGGCCGCATCACCGGCTTTTTCCCTGATGAGTTCCTGACCCTCTTCCAGCAGACCCACCATGGCCTTGCATCTTTTGGCCTTGGCCTTCTCCCCGAAGCGCTCGAAGACCTGCTCGACGCGACGGACATGCTCCTCGGTTTGCTGCAGATGTTCCTCAAACCCCTCACGCAGCTGGTCATTTTCCGCCGCTTTGACCATCTTCGGCAGCGCCTTTATCAATTGCTTTTCCGCGTCGTAAATATCCGCCAATTCTTCCAGGAATGTTTCACGTAGTGTGTTCATAGTGTTTTGTTGCGTTGATTGTTGATTTAACCTTGAGAAGTCAGCCTACTCTCCTGAATCGGCTGAAACAATGGGCTGAGCAGCCCATGGCCTCGGACCGCCAGCCTGATTGCCGCCACCACCCACAACTGACTACTGACAAGCAACTACTGCCCCTTGCTGGCTTGCCGAATGCGCGTCAACATCTCGCGCGCGATTTCATCGTCAGGACTCAACTGTAACATCAACTCAAACTGTTCCGCCGCCGCCGTCAGATTTCCTTGCTCGGCTAGCACCATGCCGAGGTTCCCGTGCGCCCGCGCATGCTTGGGATTAATCCGAAGGGCTGCTTCAAACTCCTTCCGCGCGAGGTCCAACTTTTTGTTCAGCCGATACAACAGGCCATTATAGTAGTGCGCTTCGTCGTTATTGGGATCAATCTCGATTGCAGCCCGCAATTGTTCGAACGCCTCGGCCCCACGCCCGGACAGCATTAACGCCACGCCGATGTCCGTGTGCGCCCTGGCATCGCGGGGGTTCTTGCGTAGCAGCATTTCACCCATGAGGATTTGGTCGCGCAAAAGGCGCGGCTCGAGCGCGCGGCTCAACGCGTCCTGATCTTCGCGGCTTTTCATTACGACCTGCAGCCATAGCTCCGCCATCTCATCGCTGGAGCTCATTCCGTAACGTACCAGTTGCGGCGGGTTGTTTGGATTGCGCGGATTGTTCGCCGAATTATCGTAGCTGTATTCCATCACCAGCTTCGTGCCGCGCGGTAAACGAATCGGTTCCCCAAACTGGTAGTCACCCTGCCAATTGAAATCCCAGTCGCGAATCGCCATCAGCCACCGCCGCGTACCGTCCGGCAGGTCGGCATAACCTCTCATGCTCCGGCAAAGATAGTGCGCGTGCGGGAGAATACCGCGCACCTCAAGATCGACGGGCAGCACGAAGGAATCGGTCGCAACGTAATTCGTCGCACCAGCCGGAATTTCCAGCGTGTACGAATCAAGCGGTAACTTCGACGCGATCGCTGTGCCCGGTTTGTCTGTGAAGTAAAACCCCACTTCCGGTGCCACGCTTTCCACTTTGCCAATGTGCTGTAGATGAAGCTGCAGAACGAGATCGGTATTGGTTTCAATGGGCCAGGCCAGGTCAGGACTGTAAAAGCGCGGCGTCTTGCCTGGCTGCCAGCTTGCGAACGTGATTGGGCTGTCCGCCGACTTTGGGGTGTGCAGGCCGTAAAAACCCGGCTGGCCGTCCTGTCCATCCAGCGCGCGCGATTGGCCGGTTTTGTCGAATCGCAAAAACGCGTGGTGTACGGCGCGACTGTTCGCCCGGAACTCGATCCCTCTCACGTAACGACGCGCCGGAATCGGAATAGCCACGACGAGGTTGCGATAAACATCGCGCCCCTCCGCCGTTAATGAAAATGCGGCGGCGGGTTTCACCACCAGATCGGGCTCACCTAAACGCCAGCGATCATTCCATTTCGGCAGCGGCGGTAATTTCCCCGGGTCGCCCGCCACCGCTCCTTCCTCGACCCATTGTTTGATCAGTCCTAACTGGTCGTTGCTCAGGCGTCGTTCGCCGACAAAATGAACCATCGCCGGGTCCGGCAGCCAGGGCGGCATGTAGCGCCGCTGGGTCACCTCCACAATTTGCTTCGCGCGTTTCCGCACGTCCTCATAGTTCAGCAGATTGAATGGCGCAGACTCACCGGGACGATGACAACCCGAACAATTGTTGAACACAATCGGTGCGATGTCTTTGCTGAACGTGACCGTTCCTTTCGGCCGGGGCGCGTACTCATTACCGGGAGCTCCGCCGGCTTTGCCGCCTGCAACCGCCACGGCCGCGACCAGCAACGAGCAAACATTTGTCCTGGAGTTTTTCAGAGCGTGCCGCGTCAGCTTCCAGAGGCGCGGATCTGGTTGCGTGTCACCTTGATTTCAGAACCGATCGGCTGGCGCACCATCCGTGCGATGGAATCGAACTGTTAGGAATGGCGATCCACATTTTTCCGACCGCTTCGGCGGATTCCAAAAAGCGGCGGGCGAGGTTGGACTATCAATCATACCTTGGCCGAAGGCTATCACTGACCAGGCACAAGCGACAGGGCAAATTCGAAAACCATCTCATAATGGTGGGGCCCGCTCGCCGAGCGGGCCGAGACCTTCTGAGAGCAAAACGGACGGCTCGGCGAGCCGTCCCTACCGCGCCGGCCGTGCTCAAAAGTGCAGTTCATCGTCCCGGCGACCATCGCTGAATATTGGCGAGCGCCGAAAGCGATTCTTTGCGCACCTCGCTGTTCGGGTCTTTCAGAGCTCTGGCCAGTACGGGGACCGCGGTCTTGGCTTCAGGACCAATCCCACCCAATGCGGCGGCAGCTCCCGAACGAACTTGTGCAGACGCTTCGGATTCCAAAAGCTGAATCAGAGTTGGGATGCTTGATTTCGCCCTGGGACCAAGCGCGGTGTAGCCCTGGATTGCCCGATTGCGAAGCACGCGTGCTGGAGTGATTGGGATTTCGAATATGCTCTGACGATAGTTGAAGCCAATCAACGCGCGTTTCCAGCCTGGATCCATCGCACAGAGCATCCGGTTAAGCTGCGGCAAAGCATTTGTCCCAATGCCTTGGATCGCCGCGACCGCGGGTGCCTGGGGTCGCGAGCTTTCAACGTCGAGATCGCTCAGCCAGGCGCTTAGACTTCGGCCCTGCCAGTGCGGTTCTCTTAAATATAACCCGACCAAAATCGCTGCCAACACCCAACCCAGCGAAATTAATACACCTATAGTGTATCGCCAGCGCACATTTTAATTTTACAACCCACAGCCTCCGCTGGCGAGATACGAAACACCGAATTCCTCCCCCCTTTGCCCTTTCGCTCACAGACCAGAACTGATAACCACTATCCATGCCCTCGTCGCCGCGAAGAACCTCTCGTTCCGCGGCTTCGACGCAAACGCCAACCTCAGGTGCCTCCATTGACGCTCATCCACTTCCGGCATGGCAAAAATGGGTGTTCCGTTCCGCTTCGATGGTGCTCTTACCCCTGCTTTTGCTCGGTTGTCTTGAGCTCATCTTGCGTTTAACGGCGTATGGTTATCCAACCAGTTTTCTCCTGCGCAGAGATTTCAATGGGCAACCGGTTTTTATTGAAAACCAAAAATTCGGCTGGCGTTTTTTCGGCCCGGCATTGGCTCGAACACCCCGCCCCCTCCTCATTCCCGCTGTTAAGCCGCCGAATACCTGCCGCATTTTTGTTTTCGGTGAGTCCGCAGCTTACGGCGACCCCCGCCCCGAGTTTGGTCTGCCCCGGATGTTAGAAGCGCTACTGCACGAGCGCTTTCCCCAAACCAACTTTCAGGTGATCAACGCGGCGATGACGGGCATCAACTCCCATACGATCTTGCCCATCGCGCGAGACTGCGCCGGCCAAAGTGGGGACATTTGGGTCATTTACATGGGCAATAACGAGGTGGTGGGGCCTTTTGGCGCGGGAACCGTTTTTGGCCCGCAAGCCCCGCCCTTATGGTTGGCCCGCGCGGACCTTCAAATAAAAGCCACGCGGCTGGGGCAACTGTTCGAAAGTTTCCTGTCTCACGCCCGCAATTCCCACAGCAAGCTTGCCCAGTGGGGCATGTCCTTGTTCGTTGGGCACCACCTTCGACACGACGATCCTCGTCTCGAAACTGTCTACGCAAATTTCACACGCAATCTGGCCGACCTCATCCACGTGGGTCGCGCCCACGGCACCGGGATTGTTCTCAGCACGATCGTGAGCAATCTGCGTGATTGTCCGCCCTTTGGTTCACAGCACCGGATTGGATTAACTCAACAGGAACTCCAGCGATGGAATCAGCTCTATGCCGCAGGCACCTTGGCCGAACAGGCCGGCAAGTTTGCTGAAGCCGTTCCACATTTTGCCCAGGCCGCGAGTATCGATGATCAATTTGCCGAGCTGCAGTTCCGCTGGGGGCGCTGTTGTCTCGCACTCGGTCAGACCCAGGATGCGCGTCGCCATTTCACCTTGGCTTGTGATTACGACACCTTGCGATTTCGCGCCGATAGCCGCATCAATGCAATCATTCGCGCCGCCGCGACTGCTTCTGGCCAGAACCGGGTTCTTTTGGCCGACAGTGAACGCGTGATGGCAAGTGCGAGCGCGGACGAACTCCCGGGCAACGAATTCCTCCTTGAGCACGTGCATTTCAACTTCGAGGGGAACTATCGCCTTGCCCGAGCCATTGCGGACCAGGTCGTCCAACTTCTGCCTCATACCATGACCTCGCGCGCGCAACCCCAGTGGGCCTCAAGTACCGAGTGTGCTCGCCGTCTGGCCTGGACCGATTGGGATCGTTATAAAACCCTCAAATTAATCCTGCTCCGGCTCAATGAAGCGCCCTTCACTTACCAGCTCGACTATGCGGAACATCGTCAACGCCTCCAGCACGACCTTGAAGGCTTATTACCGACCCTTAATCCCCCGGGCATGAAACAGATTTCGCAACAATATCGCGATGCGCTGACCCTCTCGCCTCAGGATTGGGCCCTGGAGCGCAGCTTCGCAGAATTGCAAATAAAACTGGGTGATAATGCAAGTGCCGAAGCCTCGTGCCGACGCGTCATCGAACTGTTGCCCTTCGATTCAATGGCTTACGTTGAGCTTGGTTCTCTGCTGATCCAGTCGAGTCGAGCCGAGGCCGCCGTCGAGCAGTTTCACAAGGCCCTCGAACTGGATCCCCAATCCATTCCCGCGCTGAATGGGTTAGCCCTAACCTGCGTCCGGCAACAGAAAATGCAGGAGGCCATTGCACTGTTTCATAAGGCACTTCAGTTGCAGCCGAACTCTGCTGACACACACCTCAACTTAGGAACTGCTTTGGAAGCGACCGACCAAAAAGAAGAAGCCAGAGCAGAGTTTCGTTTGGCGTTAGAGGCGGATCGCAATACGCCGGAAACCTTAGTTCGACTCGGCAAAACCGCACTGAGCCACGCGTGGGTCCTCGAAGCGATTGCTAACTTCAATCGCGCGGCGGAGTTGAACCCGACAGATGCCGCAGTGCACTACTATCTTGGAGGCGCTTTTGATACCGCAGGGCGAACCGCCGAAGCGAAACAACAGTTTGCTGAGGCTGCGCGCCTCAATCCCGACCATGCCGGCGCACATCTTGGCCTCGGCGTCACGCTTGCCAAACAAGGACAAGATACCGAGGCCCTCCAGCAATTTGCCGAGGCTGCTCGTCTCGACCCTAGCATGCTCGACGCGAGACTGTATTACGGCATTGCGCTCCTCAAGCAGCACAAGACTGCCGACGCTCGTCGCGAGTTCGAAGCCGTCCTGCAACTCGACCCCAAAAACGTCACCGCGCATAAGTACCTCCAATCCATTCGTTGAACATTTTATAGGAGCCGACGCGAAGGGGCAAAATATTCGCCTTTCAGAATAAATCCTCACGTCGGTTCCGCCATTTTTCAGACTTCGGCATTCGAATTTCTTTCGGCCTTCGGGTTTGGGATTCCTTATGGCAGCTCACCATGTGGCAATACCGCCGTTTAAAAGACATCAATGGCCTCCATCTGAAAGTCTGAGCGCCCGCTCAAGCGCCGCGCGCGCCGGCGCATAATCGGGCTGCAGCCTAAGCACCTCGCGGAATTGCGTCGTGGCCTCGCTATACCGTTGCTGTTTGGCAAGCGCGATGCCGTAATTGAAGCGCGCCTCCACGGAATCTGGCCTTTCCTTGACCACTACAAAAAACTGGTCAAGGGCTTCAGAAATCTTTCCGGTGCGCGCAAGTTCGACCGCGAGATTGTATCTCGCATCGACAAAGTCGGGCTTGAGCTTGATCGCTGCGGTGTAGTGCGTCACCGCTTGGTCGTAGTGACGCTGGGCTGCGAGTGCGTTGGCCAGATCGTACCGGACAATCGGGTCATTCGGCTTCACTTGAACGGCTTCCGAATACAATGCGACCGCCTCATCAGTTCGATTTTGCCCAGCCAACAACTTTCCCAGGTTGATTCGCGCTGCAACGTTGTTCGTGTCCGTCCGGATGACGGCGCGATATTCGGCTATCGCCCCTGCCGTGTCTCCGGTCTTGGCCAATAACAGCCCCCGATTTACTCGAGCCACCGAAAAGCGCGGATTTACCCTCAACGCAGTCTCAAAATATTGGAACGCTTCCCGACTTTTACCCTGAGCGGCCGCGGACAAGCCAAGTCCGTTAAGCGCTTCGCAGGAATCCGGCTTCTTCTCCAAGGTTTTCCTGTAGTAACTGTCCGCCTCCACGTACTTCTTCCCGCCATAAGCCAGCTCCCCGAGCTGAAACCAACCATCCGGTTCATCCGGCATGAGCCGTATGACTTGCTGCCATTCCGTCGTCGCCTCCGGCGCATCTTCAGTCGCTTCCAGCAGCCGCCCCAAATTTGCGTGCAATACCCAGTCTTCAGGCGCCAGCGCCAGCGCGGCCCGGTAAGCGCCAACTGAATCCGCCAGCGCGCCTCGCAACTGTTCAAGGCGTTTTTCCCAACGCACGTCGCGTTCTTCAGCATTGCTCTGGGAACTGAAAGGCGGTTGTCGCAGCCGCAGCCTCATCTCTTCTCCTACACGTCCTTCATCGAACGGTGTAAATGCAAGTCGACGCCCCGTTTCTTCCTCAGATAACGCGCTTCCGAAAACCGATCCGAACAACTCCTTTTCCACCCCTGGCAAGAATAGCGCCGCGACCCGGTGATTTCCTTTGAAGTTGAGGTGAACATGGTCATAAAAGATCTCCTCGCCGGGGACGCTGGTTGAACCAACTGCGCATTCCTGTTCAGCATCAATCAGTCTCACCTGTTTCTGAGCTGCCACCCGACGGATCCGTCCGTTAATCGCCGAGTCGGCCCGGAAACGCAATGCGTCCAGGTCTCGCGCCCGGCAAAAATTCGTTTCTGCGGCCGTATATTTGTTTTGGGCAAAATCGCAACAGGCTCGGTGAAAGGCTACCTCGGCGAACTCCGGATCGATCCTCCACGCTTTTTCATAAGCAACTGCGGCATCACCAAACCGTTCTGCACGTTCACTCTGACGGCCGGCAGCAAATTGCCTCTCCCATTCGCTAAGTTGGGTCGCGTCAAGGCCCGCGCGATGAACCGAGGCAAAGGGTGGACAATCCTTAAGATTTACCGCCATCGTCGCGACAATCACCTTCGCGCCCGCGTTCCTTCCTCGATCAATAATCTCTCCGATGTTTCGCTCGAAATGCCCATATACAGTTTCCAACCGGGGATCGTTGCTCCGAACCTGCTGCCGAAGGAACATTTCCATACCTTCCCATTCGATCGGTTCGTGCGATCGACTCAGCCACTTCAACACTAGTTGGCCCAGACGTAATGACTTCAACGCCAGATTTGCTCGAATCACCCAGCGATTCGGTGTTTGTCGTCCGAACACCGTCCCGGCGCCAAAGGGACCAACAACTTCATTGTTGCCGGCATAGATGAGCCAGCAATCCCCTTCCAATGGTCCGCAATCACGCGCTATTTCACAGATTACATGCGAGTTGATGCCCGTCATCGCCACATTAATCACTTCGATCTTTTTATCGGCGTGCCGCACCTGGAGCATCCGTTCGAGTTGACGTGCGAAACCGTATGCCGGTTCAGGATCTCCCATCGCGGCGGACTCTCCAAAAACAAAAACCCGTATGGTGTCCGGCGGCTTTGGCATCGTCAGGCGCAACGGTTGTGGCGACCGGGCCACACTCGGCGGGAAAAAACGCCAGCCGAACTTTGGGTTTTCCACCAACACACCCGGCTCACCCCGATTCGTTTTAATGAAAAATCCGGTCGAGTAACCTGAATTCATCAGCCGCAATCCGGCCTCCACCAGTACGAGCAATAACAGCGGCGACAACAACGCAATTGCTCGAAACCAGCGCAATCGAGTTTTATTTTCGCCTGCCACTGTTAAGTCCCTTTTCCATTACTTTTTGGAAATGCTCGTGCCTGCCGAATCATTGGCAACGTCTCCGAGCCGCTCATCAATGGGCGTGCCGGTCATCAACACTCACTCCGGAATATAACAACCAACGGCCGGCGTAACTGCAACCGCCACGGGCCGATGGTTCACTACTGCCTCTAACGCTTCGGCAAGGTCATGACGCTGCGCTTCGGGTCGCTCCCGCCCCAACGCCACAAAGCGATCGTCAATCCGTCCCCGATACAGCAATCGCCCGTCTGGCGTAAAAACTGCCGCCGACGGTGTCACCGCCACTTGCGCCATCCGGACCAGTTCATGTTTCGGATCGCGCAACTCCGGTACTCGCAGCTCGTACTCCTGCGCGTGAGCCCGGATTATCGCCGACGTTTCACTCGGGTCGGCATGCACCAGCCAAAAGACGATGCCTTGGGCAGCAAACCGCTCATACAAACGGTTTAATTCGGGAACGTAACGGTTGGAAATCGGACAGTCGTTACTAACGAAGACGAGCGTTACCGCAACCGCAGGTTTGCCAGTAAATGGATCAACACGGTTTCCCTGCAAATCGCTCACAGCTTGATGTGGCGAGGCGCAGCCCGACAGGCAAAACGCTATTGCCCATAACGCTCGCACCAACCGTGATTTCACAGCCTACTTATAAATTGGATTACCCGCTTTTAGCAACGGTTAAACGGTTAAACTTCCGGATTGCCTCAATTATTGGTCGTGCCGCCTCGCCGAGGCGGCCGACCGCGGCGCTTTGGGCGCCCTGGCCTGACCGACTATACAAACTTCCG
Organism: Candidatus Limnocylindrales bacterium; assembly: GCA_035495315.1. Lineage (GTDB taxonomy): Bacteria > Verrucomicrobiota > Verrucomicrobiia > Limisphaerales > UBA8199 > DATJGF01. The sequence continues at coordinate 1,752 of DATJGF010000119.1, read as the reverse complement.
GATTGAACTCGCGCCCGTGACTTGGAACATTCGCGGCGCTTGAGTATGCGTTTTGGGTTCTGCTCGCCGGCCCTCTGCTGGCTTTTGCTCTCCAGTTTACTGTTGTTCGGCGCTGATGACGCCGGGGTCAAAAGCCGGCCGTTAAACGTGCCTGGCGCAGGACGCCCCGGCTTCCTCCTCCTGCCAGCCGACAAAACGGGAATCACCTTCACCAATGAGTTGTCACAGGAGGCGATGCTCGCCAACCAAAACCTCCTCAACGGCGCCGGTCTCGCCTTGGGCGATTACGACGGCGACGGGTGGTGCGACATTTTCTTGTGCAACCTCAATGGCAGCAGCCGCCTTTACCGCAACCTCGGCGGCTGGAAATTCCAGGACGTCACCGAAGCCGCAGGTCTGGCCAACTCCAATCTCCTCGCCCGAGGCGCAGCTTTTGCAGATATCAATGGCGACGGCTTCCTCGACCTCGTCGTTACGTATTCCGGCAAAGGCGCCCGCCTCTTCCTCAATGACGGTTCCGGGCATTTCCGGGATGCCCAGGCCAAAGAACTGGAAGACAGCACCGGCAGCATGTCCATCGCGCTCGGTGATGTCGACGGCGATGGATCATTGGATCTCTATGTCGCCAACTATGGTGAAAATACCATCCGGACCGGAATGAGGATCACCACCCGCGTCGTCGGCGGCAAGGAACAGGTGGTTGGCCGCTATCGCAATCGGTTGAAGATTATCGAAGGACACCTCATTGAGTACGGCGAACCCGACGCCCTTTACCTCAATGACGGCAAAGGTGGTTTCCACAAAATGTCCTGGACTGACGGCACATTCCTCGACGAAACGGGCGCCGCTTTGTCGGCCGCTCCTTGGGACCTCGGACTGAGCGTTGTCATGCATGATCTGGATCAGGACGGCCGCCCCGATCTTTATGTCTGCAATGATTTTCAGGATCCTGACCGCATTTGGCTGGGCGATGGCCGTGGCCATTTCCGCGCTATTGCTCGCGACGCCCTCCGCAGCATCCCCCATTTCTCAATGGCGTGCGACTTTGCCGACATCAACGGAGATGGGCTCGATGATTTCATCGTCACTGATATGCAGAGCCGTTCTCACGTCTTGCGCATGCGCCAAATCAGTCCGGACAGTCCAATCCCAGCCTATACACGCGAGCGCGCCTGGGACCGCCCACAAATTCGACGTAATTTCCTCTTCGTTAACCGCGGTGATGGCACCTATGCCGATATCGCTAATTACGCCGGTGTCGCAGCCTCCGATTGGTCCTGGTCCGTTGTCTTCCTCGACGTTGGGTTGGATGGACGCCCCGATGTCTTGATCGGCGCCGGTCATTTCTATGATACCCTGGACATGGATGCCATGGACCAAGACAAATCGCTGAAAGCCAAAGATCCCCTCGACAATCGACGCGCCCTGAGCTTGTTCCCGCCTTTGCGCATTCCTAATGTTGCTTTCCACAATCGCGGCGATTTCACATTTGAAGAGACCGGTCACGCCTGGGGTTTCGATTCGCTTCAGGTCTCCCACAGCATTGGCCTGGCTGACCTCGACAACGACGGCGACCTGGACGTCGTCGTCAATTGTCTCAATGACCAGGCGCTCGTTTACCGCAATGAGTGCTCCGCCCCGCGTGTCGCTGTCCGCTTGAAGGGAGCGCCGCCCAATACTCAAGGCATCGGCGCGCGAATCAAACTGCTCGGCGGAGCCGTCCCTGAGCAAAGCCTGGAAATGACCTGCGGC
>DATJGF010000118.1:0-5286 GCA_035495315.1 Candidatus Limnocylindrales bacterium | reverse complement strand
GGAACAGCGCCGAACGATTTCGTAGCTTTCATGAGGGTGGCACGCCAATCCGGCGGCAAAGGTCTCTACTCTCGGTTTGACGTGGCCGAACCCGCTAAACCGAAGGCGCCGTGTCTGAGTGGTTCTCGCGATGCGTTTGGGGCGCATCTGACCTGGAAAGCTCCTGACAATGGCGGCGCGGTCATAAAAAGCTATCGCATATTCCGCGGGACCACACCCGGTGGCGAAGGAACGAAGCCGATTGCAAGCACTTCCGGCTCGGTCCTGAAACTCGACGATACCTCGGCTCTCAGCTCAGTGCCGCTGTACTACTATATAGTTAAGGCGGTAAATAGTAAGGGTGTGAGCGTCGCCAGCAACGAAATCGCCGTGCCTGTTGTTGTGCCGCCTCCACCGCAAGATCCTTGCAAAGCGCCGGGCGTGACTCTGCTAACTGATCCCGCTGGGGATTCGCTCAGCCCAGAACCGGGCACTGACATGCTGGCGGCGAGTGTCGCGCAGCAGAACGGGAACCTCGTCTTCACGATCAATACCGATCCATCATTAGCAAACCAGCATCCGATTGGCTCCGCGTGGTATCTGGCGATGAAGGTCCCCGGCGCAACCGCCGGCACCTTCCGCTACACTGGCGTGCGGATGGAGTTCGCCGCGGCGGGCCCGTCATTTTTCTCCTATACGCCGGGTCCGAACTCGAGCGGCGGCATTGATGGCCGCTTTGTGAATGCGGAGCAGCCTGCGGATCCAAGCAGCAGTTACAACGCTTCTACTGGCCAAATAATTATCGTCGTTAAACCGAGTGACCTTGGATTGGGCACAGGATCAACAATCGTCGGCTTTGTTGCTGGTTCCAGCCAGACTACCGATCCAACGAACAGTTTGGCCGGTGCGACAGAGGTGTGGGATTCGATGCCGGATAGCCTAACCTTCACTAACAATTACACGATCGTCGGCACCTGCCCCTAGTCCCCGCGCGCCCGTGACAGTGAAGCGGATAATAGCAGCAGCGGAAGATTAGCTTACCATTATGACTCGCATAGGGCTTTGGCTGGCTTTGCTGCCAGTGCTGGTGTTCGGTTGCAACCTATCCGGCGAGTCCACGCCTCCGCCATCGGAGGACAAAAACCCGAAAATCGATGCGTGCAGCCTGGCGACTCGCGATGAGGTGGCGGCAATACAAGGCGCCAAGATGCTGGACCCGAAGAGCAGCGAGGGACCTGAAATCGATTTTCTCCTTTCGCAATGTTATTACGGCTCGGCCGAGCCCGACAAATCCGTTAGCCTGGGGCTGATGCAGCGCAATCCAAAGGACCCTGGCACACGCACTATCGCGCAGTTCTGGCACGAAACGTTTGATCACTTTGCTAGCGCAGAAACTGGCGAAGGTAACGAGAAAAACCGGGAGGAGAGCAAGGGCGACGAAAAAAAGGAACACGAAGGCGTGCGGCCACAAAAAATCGAAGGCATTGGCCAAGAATCATATTGGTTAGGTAATCCGATGGGAGGAATCCTCTACGTGCTGAAGAATGATCGAATGCTGCGAATCAGCTTTGGCGGCCCGGGAAGCGCGGACGACAAGCTGGCGAAGTCGAAGGCGCTTGCGCAAAAAGCAATCAGCCGGCTATAAGCAACATCCTGTGGTGGCTGCCGTGCCGGCTGCTTGCGTCTCTCGTGACCGGAAGATAAAAGCCGAGTTGACCCGGAACGCCGAGTGGTGCCTGGCAATGTGGCTGAAGACTAATGAGTTCATGTAGTTAGGTGCTGCAAGCAGCCGGTAGTTCACCATAGACAACCTTAACGGCTCAAACTTCCGTGATGATGTTACCGCGAACGGCCGGGTCGACGGAAACGACGTTTCGACCGTGCAAGGTTGTGTTCGCACGATGCTGCCATAGGAGGCCAATTGATGCCCTGCCTGTGGGCAAGGCGGGGAAAGTTAAAAATTTGCCGAACTTGGCTTGACGCCATTCCAGCAAATCGATACCTACGACGGCGATTCTTAGCTATCGAAAACTAACAAACCCCGGAACAGAACCAAGGAACAGCACACAAAATTAACCGTGCCGCCTCACGGCAATTCTCACCCATGAAAAAAGTCTTCCTCCTTCTCGCCGTTGTCAGCGTCGGCGCAGTCAGTGCGTTCGCGCAGACAATCTCCCTTGATGGAACGAGCGGCAGCATTATTGCCGGCCAGGCGTTCACCAGCACAATTACGTTGACGATCGGCCCTAACTCAATTGGCAGCTTTAATTCGGTGAATTTGCTGCTTGGTACGCCGGACAGTGGGGCCAATTCCGGTGCAGCTTACTTCACCATCACGGCGATAACGCCTTCTGGTTCGTTCGACAATGTCAACCAGTCCCCACCGGCCACGTTTAGCATTCCGGGCGATACGGCGAACTCCGGTTCTTTACTCACTGATAAGGACGTGGGGTCGAACTCAAGCACCGGGGTTACGGTCGCTTCTGGAGGCGGTACCATCCAAGTGGAGACCATTACCTTTCAATCGCTGGCGACTACACCTGTCGGCACCTACAACTTCTATGCGAGCTCGGGCGGGTTTGACGATAACCAGGGAAGCTACATCGCAAAAACAGGACCTGAGGTTGATTACGATATCAACCAGACGCCGATATTCACCATTGATATCACTGCCGTGCCTGAACCTTCCACCTGGATTGCAGGATTTGCCGCTGCAGGCGTGATCGGCTATTCGATGCTGCGACGGCGTCGCGCGACCGTCTAAAGAAAAAGTTTGCTGTTCTCTAGAATGCGCTCGCTCTGCTAAACGGAGCGAGCGCATTCGTTTTCAAACCGCACCGGTAGGGCTCGGCCTTCTTGGCGACATACTCGCTGGTTGCATGCGTGGGCACTTCAGGAATTTAGGTCTTATACGTGATCCCAGTGTCAGCCGGGTCTCTGACGATTTTGTCTTGCCACTCGGGAAAGCGACTTCTAGCATCGTGTCGTCGCCTTATCCCTCGAGCAATAATGCCCCTGAAATCATATCTCCTTATAGTTGCCGCAGCTTGCATCGGTGGGCCGTCATTATCGGCGCAGACAGCAACGGTGACGACCGATCCCGTCGGGTTCACCACCACTCCGTGTCTGAGTAACTCTGATACCTATCTCGGCATTCCATTCACGCGTCCGCCTGAGTTTACGGGCACGGTGCAATCAGCCAACGCAAACACGCTAACGATCAATGGAACGCCTGGCTGGACGAACAATCAGTTCGCCTATGCTGCAGGCGGGCAGCCGAAGCACTATTACGTGCTCATCGGCTACGGCGGCGCGACAAACCCGAAAGAAGGTCATACCTATGCGGTCACGTCCAACGGCAGTAACACGCTGACTGTTGATACCTCATTCGATAACCTCGCCGGCGTTGTCGCCAACACACAGGTGACGCTGATACCTTATTGGACACCAGCAACAATTTTTCCTCCTGGCGACGCCGGCGTCTCGTTTACTGCCACCAACAGCCCTCCGACTTATAAGACTGAGCTGCTGATTCCAAATACATCATCGTCAGGCATCAATCTTTCGCCAAGCGCGACCTACTTCTTCATCAACAACGGTTCTAATGTCGGCTGGCGCTTGGAAGGCGATAACACGACCGATCACGGCCATGATCCGTTGCTGCCGGATAGCTATCTTATTGTGCGAAACTCCAACGGCGCGCCAACGCTGCCGCTGACTGCTTCAGGTTCGGTCTTGATGAGCAAGCTGGCCGTGCCAATCCTGGCATCAGCGAATCAGCAACAAGATAATCCTGTGGCGATGATTCGGCCAGTGGATACCACGCTGGACTCGAACGGTCTCGCACCGATCGACACATCCTTTTTGCAGGGGGATCAGCTCCTGCTCTTCGACAACACCCAGGCGCAAATCGGGAAACAGCCGAATAAAGTTTACACATTCAATGATGGGTGGCGGTTATCGAACGATAATCTCGATCACAGCAAAGATATTGTGCCTGCCGGGTCGGCCATGCTCGTGCGCCGGGCTGCGAAAAGCGCCGGAACAGTTTACTGGGTAAATGCCCCGACCTACGTGCCGGCGACGTTCCTGTCACCGCTGGCAGCCAGCTCAAGAAAGATCCAAGGCGCCGGAACTTTTGATCTGAACATGCCTGCGTTGAATGCGCTCGGAATCGAGTGTCGTGCGGCTGGCTCCGGCAACACTCATCAGGTTGTATTTACTTTCGCTAACCCGGTAACGCTTACCAGCGCTACAGCTACTCCCGGTGCTAATGCGACCGGTTCAGTTTCCGGTTCACCGATCGTGAGCGGCAATCACGTGACCGTTAATCTTACGAGCGTCAGTAATATGCAACGTCTCTTGATCAATCTTTCCGGGGTGAGTGACGGGACGATCACTAATGATTTTTCGGTTACGATGGGGCTGCTGTTGGGAGATGTAACTGCAAATGGTCGTGTTGATGGTAACGATGTTTCTGCGGTGCAGGGCCAAGTTCGCTCCCCGTTGAATATAAATAATTTCCGGGCTGAGGTTACCGCGAACGGCAAGATCGATGGCAACGATGTGTCGACGACGCAGGGACAGGTCCGGACGTTTCTTCCACCAGGAGGCTGAGAAAGCAAAAGGCGAGGCGGTGCATGCGCGTGGCACGGCAAAGCCGCCGCGACAATCGAGGAGTTTGGTGATTTTCAGTGCCCGCCTTGCGGCGCGATTTCCGAGCCGCTGAATCAATTCGAGAGCGATTGAAGGGCCAAAATGCGATGATCTCAATACATTTACTCCGGTTGCGACTGTGGATGCCTCGTTTGGGACCGGTGATGCCTTCCAAGTCGAACAGGATCTCGGGCGGTTTGCCGCCCCAGGTCAACTCCATGTTAGTACACCACGTGCAGGCCTATGGCGCCGACCAATCCTGCGCATGAATTATCGTTGAACTCTGCGCGCGTTGGTTAAACTACTCAACCTTTTCTTCAACGAGACAACCTTGAAACGCGTTCTTCCTTTCATCATCGTGGCCGTGGTCGGATTCGTCACTCTCGGAGCGGGCATCGTGCTTTACCGGGCGAAGCGACCTCAGACGACGGCCATTCCGAAAGCAATGGCCGCTTCCAAAGAGCGGGGCGAAGAAGTACACGCGCGCGGTCCGGCTAATGCCGCGGTCACGCTTGAAGAATACGGCGACTTCCAATGTCCTCCTTGCGGCGGATTAGAGGCGCCCCTCCAGCAAATTGAGCGTGATTACGCCTCGAGTTTACGTGTCATCTTCCGCAATTTCCCTTTTACCATTCATGAGCATGCCCACGA
>DATJGF010000117.1:0-9739 GCA_035495315.1 Candidatus Limnocylindrales bacterium | reverse complement strand
ACTTCTCCAGGCGTCCGCAGGCTTCCCCTCTCCTTGTGGAGAGGGTAGGGGTGAGGGGGATTTCTTTTGCGATCGAACCGTTCGTTGGCAGACTCTGAGAACTCAACGAACCAAATTGGAGTCTCCTTACGTCGTCTCCTACAATCCGGTCAGTTGGCATTTCACGCACTCACTTGTAAATTGGGCGTAACTTACATGCACTCGTTGTTGCTACACAATTTTCACAGTTCATTAGCGGCACGCTTCGGCACCGTAGCGGGCGCCGAAGTTGTGCTCGATTACGGGGATCAAGCCGCGGAACACGCCGCGCTGCAGGAACGCGCCATGCTCATCGACTTGAGCTTCCGCGGCCGGGTTTGCCTAACCGGTGCTGACCGGGTCCGCTTTTTGCATGGCCAGGTCACGAACGACATTAAGGGTTTGCAGCCGGGCCAGGGTTCTTACGCGGCACTAGTAAACACCAAAGGCCGGATGGAGAGTGATCTCAACATTTTTTGTCTGACGGATGAGTTGCTGCTGGATTTTGAGCCCGGCTTGACAGAAGACGTCACCCAGCGCCTCGGGAAGTATGTCGTCGCCGATGATGTGCAAGTGGTTGACGTGGGCGCTTTGTACGGACTGCTGAGCGTTCAAGGGCCGCAAGCCGAAAAGGTGATCATCTCGTCAGGCGTTTTCCAGCAGTGCCCCAACGAAAAATACAGCTTTACGAAATCGTCAGACCCAAATCTGGGTGAGGTTTACCTGATGAATGTGCCGCGATTAGGGCGAACGGGATTTGATCTCTTCGCGCCCGCCGAAGTCCTCGAAACGCTCGCGCGGAAATTGCTTGCCGCGGCGCAAGCGGTCGGGGGCCGAGGCGGTGGCTGGGAGGCATTCGAGGCGACGCGGATCGAGGCGGGAATTCCTCGATTCGGTGTCGATATGGACGACACGAATTTTCCGCAGGAATGCGGGATCGAGCAGAGCGCGGTGAGTTACAACAAGGGATGTTACATCGGGCAAGAAGTCCTAAACCGGATTCACACCATGGGGCATGTGAATCGCGAATTGCGTGGGCTGATCCTGGCGCGGGGCCTGAAGCCTTTGCCGGCAAAAGGGGAAAAGCTTTTCCGCGCGGACAAGGAGGTAGGTTGCATAACCAGCGCGGTGGTATCGCAGTCGTTGAATCAGAACATAGGGCTGGCAATCATCCGCCGTGATGCCGGCGAAATCGGGACGGAGTTGGAACTCCGGGGAACGGAAGGCACAAGTTCAGCGCGGGTTGTGGCTCTGCCGTTCAAGGCGGTTTCGGACTGATTCATGAGGCGAAGGGGGCTTATGAATGTACAATCCATCTCATATAAATGGTAGGGCCGGCTCGCCGAGCCGGCCGGTCCCGTTTTTGTGTAGGAAAGCGGACGGCTCGGCGAGCCGTCCCTACCAAAGGAAGCCTATCATTGAAGTCCGCACTCCGAACTCTGACTTTGAATGGTCAGTCAGCAGCGACGGCGACCGGTTGGTCGATTTTGGTGAGGCAGGCTTTAGCTTCGCGACGGAGTTGGACGCGTTCGTTTGGAGTCAGGCCATGGGGATCGAAACGATATCTGTAATGCAGCCCTAGTAACTGCTGAAGTGGAACGCGAAGGTCTTCGAGTGCGGGCTCTTCGGCGGCGCGACGAAGCCATTCGGACAAAGGTTCGCTTAGCTGGCGAGGCAAACCTCGCGCGATGAGCTTTTTCTCCAGTTCGTAAAATTCGGAGTCCAGCCCGGGCCAGGCAACGCCCTGGGCATTCTGTGCAGAAACTCGAAGGAAACGGCGGCGGGTTTGAAAAAGGATCCGATAAAGGAGCAGTGACAATGCAGGTATAAGAGCCCACAGAAGGTATCGCCGCCAGTGGCTTTGCCCCCAACGAAACTTGGAGAATTCAAACGTGATGCGAGACCATGAGTCGAGCAACCACTGGACCTGGGAGTTGCGACGGGCCTCAAGTTCTATCCAACTGCTGGGTGTGCCGTCAAAGTCCTGCCAGATGCCGGTGTTTCTCTGCCAGACGAGGCACCACGCATGGGCATCGCGCTGGCGCACGACGTATTTGTTCCCCGCACCTTCGTGGACGGCGAATCCGACAGCGTAGCGGGCAGGGATATCCGCTTGCCGCAAGAGCAAAACACCGGCCGTGGCGAAATACTCGCAGTGCCCGCTGCGCGTAATCAGCAGGAATCGGCTCAAGGCGGTTTCGTCGCGGTTCATGTGGCGGCTCGGACCCTGCCAGGTGCTGTAAGTGAATTTCGTAAGGAAGAAGGTGTTAATCGTTCGAACCGCCTGCTCGGCCGTCTGCCCGCGCAAATGCAATTCCGAAACGATCTGCTCGAGAGCAGATTTTTCTCTTGGCGGAACATCGAGATCATACTGATTGGCAGGTGAATCGAGCGTTTCCCCCGGGCCGTAAGAAGCATCGAACACGACCAACTCGGGACCCTCGGCCATAACCGCTCCAAGGGAATTCTTGGAGAGAATATAAGCGGCCAGATTATCGAGGCGTCCGCTGCCTTCGGGCAAGGGGAGGAGCGCTTTACCTCTATCGAGGTAACACGCGACCGTCGCGACCCGCGAGACCGGCTTGTCCGGAACGAGAACATAGGTCGTTTCGTTCGTCGGATGGATGTTGAAGAAATCCTTTTCGCTCAATTGTTGTTCGGCAGACCAGGTCTGGCCTTTGAAAAATCGATAGCTGGCTTCGCGCAACACCGGGGGCGGCGGTCCGTTCTTCGTCTCGACCCGAACCACGATGCGATTCGAGTTTTTGATCCGCCCGAGCGTTCCAATTTCGGTCCGAGTCTGCGCAGGGTCGAACCGATGCCTGCCGAAACCGGCCAACCACTGTGGGTTGAAGTTGCCCAGGTAAGCTTGCACATGTCCGACGCCGCTCTGTCCAAAAAAGCCCAAAGCGATCCCGAGTCCAAACATCAAAGCCCAGGTGGCCGGACTAAAGCGGCGAGCACGCAGGGGCCACAGGCCCCACGCCAGCAGAATGCAGAGTCCCCAAAAAAAGCTCGTGTCGTCGGCTGAATGAACGCTGGCTGCGAAAAGGCACAGTGCGAAATACGGATAGGAGACATCAACCGTGTAGGAGGCAGGAGGAGGCTGGCCCAACCTTTGCGCGCGCTTCCAACGCCAGCGGAGGATCAGTGAAATCGTCTCGAGCGGGATCCGTTCCCGCGAACTATAGGCCTGGGCGGCAATAAACAGACAGAATACCATCGGTAACCAGCGAACGAGAGATGCCGCGGTCCGGGCCGTGGCGGCGCTGGCATTGCGCTGTGTGAAAAAGTTGGGGTTATCGAGGAACCCGCGAACACCGGCGGGGCCTTGATTGCTGGTAAAGGCGAAGACAGCCGCTGCCAGAAAGACCAACGTGCAAAACGTCCAGATTCGCGTGAAATCCTCATCCGAAAACTCCCACCGCGCTTTAATCAGGCGAGCGCCTTCGACGGCAGCGCCGATGGCCAACCCGGCGGGAAGGTAGCCGGTTTGCCAGCCCCAAAAGAGCAGTGTCACGCCAAGCAGGAGGGGGGGAGTCTTCATCCGTGGGTATTATTGGATCCGCGCCAGGTCCTGCTCGATCTGGCCAACTTCGACAACATAAAACCGATTCGGTTCTTGCGCTATCGGTGGCTCGGTAACCTGTTTCGCTTTGCCCCGATCGGCGACGACCAGAACCAACAGCGGCACACCCAGTTCGTTGAGTTTTTTGACAAATTCCCGGCGCTGTTTGTCCCATGCCAGGAAAACGCAAATGCAACCAGCGACTGCGTCCGCATGGGTCAGTACCAACTGCTCGAGCGACGCAAATCCTCCTTCAGGTCCTGGCCGGACTGAAGCCAGTATTTCCAGCATCTGGTCGGCATGCGCCAGGCCACGGCCCGCAGTAAAGCAGAAGGAGTCGGGCCCAACGAAGAGTAAATCGAGCAAAGATTCCTGGGTTTGAATCGTGCAGGCGAACGAGGCTGCAATCGAAACGGCCTCCTCAAAAACGAGGCTATGCGGGTGGTCAGTGAAGGTATCCAACACCAATGCGTGGCGGACGAAGAATTCATCTTCGAATTCCTTCACGACCGGTTTGCCGGTTTTGGCCCAACTGCGCCAGTGGATATGTCGAAGCGGATCGCCATGTCGATAATCGCGAAGGGAGACGAACTCTTCGCTTTGGCCAACGTTGGAAGCGAGAGCGACGCCACCGGCCTGGTACTTCAAAGTGCCCGGCAACGCGAATGGGGGCAAGGGATAGCGTTTAGGTAGAATCAAAACACTCTGTGGAAGGTTGATATTGGAGAAACCGCGGAATAAACCCAAAGGATCCGGCCGCGCCAGACTGATGCCATTTAAGCGCAGGACGCCACGGCGCAAGGGGGTTAACTCCAAGGGGATCTCGACCTCGACACGGGGAGGGAGCGGCGGGACTAGCGCCACCTTCGCCAAGGCCATACGGAACGGGTTGGTGCGACGCAACTGTCCGAGCCGGAAAGAGCGCACGTGTTTTTCGTCGGCCATTTGCACGGCGAGCCACTCCGAAAATGAAGGTCGCGGGTCAGCCACAAGTTCAAGCAACTCGAGCCCGCTTTGTGGTTTTGCGCCAAGGTTTCGGACTCGGGCCGTGTAACTGAGCGTGCACCCGGCGGTGCCGAACTGCGGCAGAACACGATTGGCCGAAAACCTTGCCCTGAACGCCCAACTGCAAAGCACTGCCATCAGGAGGAGGAAAAACAACAGAGTGAACCCTTGGTAAGTGACGTTATTCTCGGTATCGGGCCCCATCACAGCGGCAACAGCAAGGGCACCCAGAACGGCAAGGCCCGATCGGGTAAACCGACGGCGGGTCCAATGCCTCACGCCTGAGGTCAGCCGATAGAACAGATACAGGATTCTAAAGAGCGGCCTCATGCGGCAAATGAACGCCTCAAATTCGCGGCAACGTGTTACGCAGGCACAGGAATTTTTTTGAGGACAGCCTCAATGACGCCGCGCGATGTGAGTCCCGAGAAACGCGCTTGAGGTTCCATCACCAGGCGGTGCGCAATGACAGGGACGGCTAGCCCCTGGATTTGTTCCGGGGTCACGAAATCGAGTCCGTCGAACAAGGCCAGGGCCTGGGCAGCCTTCATCAAGGCAATGGAAGCCCGCGGGCTGGCGCCTAGTTGCACACCGCTGGCATTCCTGGTAGCCCCAACGAGATCAACGGCATAGCGTTTCAATTCATCGCTGATCCGGACCTGTTGGACCGACCGTTTCAATTCAAGCACCTCGGCCAGCGAGGCGCAGGCGCTTAGTTCTTCCAGCGGGTGGTTATATTCTTGCGCGGTGAGAATGGCGACTTCCTCTGCCGATTGCACATAGCCTAATGAGAACTGCAACGCGAACCGATCCATTTGCGCCTCCGGCAAGGGATAGGTGCCGCGAAACTCGACCGGGTTTTCCGTCGCGATGACAAAGAAGAGCCCCGCCAAGTCGCGGCGTTCACCATCGACACTGACCTGGCTTTCACCCATCGCTTCCAGCAAGGCCGATTGAGTGCGTGGCGAGGCACGGTTGATTTCATCGGCCAACAGGATGTTCGTAAAGATGGGGCCTTCGTGGAAATGGAACTGCTGGTCGCGCTGACTAAAGACCGAGACCCCGAGAATGTCCGAGGGGAGCAGGTCTGGCGTAAACTGGATGCGTTTAAACCGCGCGTCAATGGAACGTGCCAGTGCCTTTGCCAGGGTCGTTTTTCCAGTGCCGGGGAAATCTTCGAGCAGGACGTGGCCCCCGCTGGCCAAAGCCGCCAACAAGAGGCGCGTTGAGGCAGCCTGCCCTTGCATAATGCGGGCTATATTTGAGGCGATGCGCTCGTAAACCTCGCGGGCCGCGTGGTGATTGGAGGAAACCTCCGGGGTGTGGGGAATTGAAGTCCGGCGCCCTGAGAGCGTGGAGCCACTCGGGTTCACAAGCTGGTCCTGGTGCCTATCGGACATGGGCTAAATCTAGTGTGACAAGGCAACGGCGGCCAACTAAATCGACAGCGTAAGCCAGCCGGCGGACAATAAAATTTCTTTGTTTTACCCCGCTACTGGGGTAGCGTTCCGCCCCATGAAAGTAGAATTCTACGGACACGTTCGTCAGTACCATAATATCAAATCCGAAATCGATAAAAATATTCAAACGGTTCTGGAAAGCGGCCAATACGTAATGGGGCCGATGCTGAAAAAATTCGAGGGCGAATTGGCGGCCTACCATGGGACCAAATACGCGGTTGGAACCGGCAATGGGACCGACTCGATCTGGCTGGCCTTAATGGCCATGGGGATTGGAGCGGGCGATGAAGTGATCACACACCCCAATACGTTCTTTGCGACGGCCGAGGCGATCTGGATCGCGGGTGCCACCGCCGTGTTTGTCGATTGTGACCCAAAAACCAAGTGCATTGACCCGGCCAAAATCGAGGCCGCAATTACGTCAAAAACCAAGGCCATCATCCCGGTTCATTTGTATGGCCAGTGCGCCGACATGCCGGCGATCCGCAAAATTGCTGACAATCATAAACTCAAGATCATTGAAGACAATGCCCAGGGCATCGGAGCTTCAGGCAAGGGCTTCAAAATTGCCGAGCTGAGCGACGCCACCTCCACCAGCTTTATTATTCAGAAAAACCTCGGAACGTTTGGCGACAGCGGTGCACTGGTGACGAATAATCCCGATCTCGATGCCAAAGTGCGCAAGCTGCGGAATCATGGATCCAATGCCCGGAACGTCCATAGCTACGGGTTCAACAGCCGCCTCGACGACCTGCACGCGGGGATTCTAAGCGCAAAACTGAAGCATATCGATGAATATAATGACCAACGCCGGAAGTGGGCTGCCCGTTATACAGCCGGCTTGAAGGGGTGCAGCACGATCGATTTGCCAATTGAATCGCCAGGGTATCGTCACGTATTCCACCTTTACGTGGTTGAAACACACAAACCCGAGTGGCGCGATCAACTGGTGGATTTCCTCGTCAAAAACAACGTCGATGCCAAGACTCACTACTCAATAGCGATTCATCAACAGGCAGGATATCCATGGGGTAAAGGCGCGCGGATCGCGGGCTCGGTTGCCAATGCGGAGCGCAACGCGGCGACCTGCATCAGCCTGCCCATGTTCCCGGAACTAACCGCCGAGGAAGTCGACTATGTGATTGCGAAAGTGGTCGAATGGGACAAGCAAACCGCCGGCCAGGGCTCAGCCGCAAAAGCGGCACCGGCAATGGCCTGAGCAATACGGAATGACAAATAGTGGGTCGGCTGTTGAAGCCCTGCCGCACTCTGAATTATTGTCCTGGTCCCTCGTGTTACCTCCAGCTGGTTGAAGAAGCGTCTAGTTCAAAGGACGCAAAGTAATTGCCGGCGGGTTTGATTCCAGCCGGTGCATGACAGGTCAAACTGCAACGAATTCCTCTAGTTTTTTATGACTTTTTATTCCGTTCTGGTAGTCGGCATGGGCAAGCGTGGGATGCACCATGCAACAGCTTTCAACGCCAACCCGCGCTTCAAGGTGACCGGGATTTGCGATATTGACGCCAAGCGTCTTGACGACGCGGCAGCAAAGCTCGGCAATCCCGAAAAAGGCACAGATGCCGCCGCGCTCGCCAAGGCTATAAAGCCCGACATCTTTTGCTTTTGCACGATGCCCCATTTGCGGACACCGTTCATTGAAGCTGCTATTAATGGCGGCGCGAAACTGATTGCCTTCGAAAAACCGGTAGCGCTAACGAGCGCCGAGTTGCTCACTATTCGGAAACTGATGCAGCAGGCCGGAGTAAAGGCGGTGGTGAGCCACCAACACCGTTATGGTAAACATTATCAGAAGGTGAAGGAAATCGTCGCCAGCGGCGCACTGGGCCGGGTCCACACAGTTTACGGCAGCGCGACCGGCTGGATGACGCACATGCTCTCCCACCTGATCGATTATACCTGCTGGTTTAACGACTATACCCCACCAACCTGGGTGATGGCGCAGGCCAGCGGCGGCACAAAATTCAGCGATAATCATCCGTCCCCCGATTATATCGGCGGTTTCGTCCAGTTCGCGAATGGCGTTCGTGGTACTTACGAGTGTGGCGCCGGCGCGCCGGACCAGCCGGAAGTCGCCAAGTGGTGGGGGAAGAACCGAATTGGGGCACAGGGCACGGAAGGCTTTGCGGAGGTGTTAACCAATGGCGGCTGGCGAGCGGTCACCAAAACCGGGGGTTATCAAGCCGCCGACGGCGCAATGAATTACGACCTCGACATGCCGCCGTACATCCAGGAAATGGCGGACTGGTTGGATGGTAAGCAGCCGCATCAGTGCAATTTCGAGCATGCTTATCTGGGGGCCGAGCTCATGCTGGCGATGCAACGCAGTGCGGCCCAAGGGGGCCAGGTCTCGCTGCCGCTGACGAGTGGAGCCGACGAGCAATCCCTTCTAAAAGCGAAGTTGCAAGGGCAAAAAGTGCTGGTTTCGAATGCGCAGAATGCGACAGAGTTTGGACTGACCTCTTAGACACTACGTAAATGAGCGAACCGCTAAGCTTCGCTAATAATCGGTGATGCAGTGGGTGAACGAGTTATAAATGAAATGGGAAGTCAGACAAAGAAGTCTTGTATCAGCGTTGATTAGCGAAGATTAGCGGTTTAATGGAAGTTATCATCCAACCCAATGAGGAAGCTGCTGCCGATTTGGTGGCGCGAATCGTCGCGCGCGAATTGCGGGGCAATCCACATCTGGTATTAGGCCTGGCGACGGGCGCGACGATGGAACGCGTTTACCGTCACTTGGTGACCCTTCACAAAGAGCAGCGGTTGGATTTTTCATTATGCAGCACGTTTAACCTGGATGAGTACGTCGGCTTGTTTCCCTCCGATCCCAATTCGTACCGGCATTACATGGCGCACCACTTCTTCCGGCACGTGAACATCGACCCACGGAACACCCATCTGCCCAATGGAATGGCGCAAGACCTGGATGCGGAATGCCGGCTGTACGAGGCGCTCATTCAGCGATTTGGAGGAATTGATCTGCAACTGCTGGGCATTGGCAAAGCCGGGCACATCGGGTTCAATGAACCCCTCTCGGCGTTGCGTTCGCGCACCCGTGTCAAGGCCCTGACGCCAACGACCCTAAAACAAAATGCTCAGTTTTTTGGAGGCGAAGACCGGATCCCAAGGCGCGCCATCACAATGGGCGTGGGGACGATCATCGAAGCGAGGCGCTGCATTTTACTGGCAACCGGTGCCACCAAAGCTGAGGTCGTGGCGCAAGCGGTTGAAGGTCCAATTACCAGCATGGTAACGGCCTCGGCGTTGCAACTGCATCCGCGCTGTACCGTTATTGTTGACGAGGCGGCGGCAGGCAGATTGCGGGAACAGGAATATTACCGTTGGATTTTTGAGAACGAACCGGAGTGGCAGGAATACCGTTAAGCCTGTTGAGTTTAAGATTAAAAGCTGGCGGGCGTGTTAGAAAGTTCTTCAAAAGTTCGAGGGATTCGTCAAATCGCATTGCGAGGCCGCAGTTAAATCAATAGCATCATGATACCGTGTGTATTTGGGCGCACCCTGTTAGTGCGCTCTTTTACTTCATCGATCGGAGGTCTGAGGTCAGGTTGGTTGTAGGTGAAGACCCCTGAACGGATTTGTTGACGAAAAAGTCGCTCGCATTTAGATAAGCACAGCACGGAATTTTGAAGGAGCGCGAGTTGCCAAC
>DATJGF010000116.1:0-16889 GCA_035495315.1 Candidatus Limnocylindrales bacterium | reverse complement strand
CGCCGCCGTCTCCATTCGCGACGGTTGCCAGGATCCATTCGCCATCTTCACTGGCTTCGAGTTCGATCTCGGCGATGCGTGGAAAATCCTTGCCGATTTCGTATTTGTCCTCGCTGGCGGGTGTGCCGAGGCGATGGAACCAGACCTGTTGGTAAAAATTGATATCGGCGTCAGGCCTCTGACCAGGATGCGGATAGCGCGTGTAGAAGATGCCGGAGCCGTCCGCGGTCCAGGCCGCGCTGCCACCGCCGGTGGGATACTGGACGCGGGGGATGACATCGGTCAGTTCCTTTGTCAGTTCTTTTAATGGCCGCCTCGGCGAGGCGGCGCTACCTGGTGGGGCTGCCTGGCCGAGGCGGTCATCAGAATCGGTATCGACCTCGAAGAAGTGGAGCGTGCCCTGTTCGCTGCCGCCTTCGGACAACGAGACGGCAACCAAATGGCCGTCGGGTGAAGGGACAAACCAATCAATCGCTGTTGTGCCGTTGGTATTATAGAGATTGGGGTCGAAGACCGGACGCCAGAGGGCCGGCGGATCAATTGACGAAAGGCGCACCAAAACCGGTTGCTGCGCCGGCGGTTTGAAACGCAATGCGAAATAGCGTCCCTTCTTCCACTGCAATCCGAGGTAGCGGGCGGATTCCTCGCTGCGCAATTGCATCAGTTGTTGGGCGATGCCGTCGCGAAAGGGCAAGCGATCGAAGTAAGCGCGGGTGCGTTCGTTTTGCTGGCGGGTCCAGTCTTTGACGGCGGGAGCGGAGGCGTCCTCGAGCCATTGGTAATTATCGACGACGATAACGCCGTGGTAGGTGTTGGTGACCGCGTGAGTTGGAGTCGGGACCGATGAGAGGGGGGCGGCCGAGGAGGAAAGGGGAAGCAGCAGGAGGAGGATGGCTCGTGGAATCATTTGGGGAATGTGAGTTGTTTGTGGTCAGTAGTCAGGTGTCAGGCGTCGGTGGGCAAATGGCAATTGCAGATGTCAGATGGCAAAGGGCGTTGGTTGGTTGCAAGTTGTGGGCCGTTGGTCACGAGTTACCTTAGAGGCCGAGTTGCAGGGGGGCAAGCCTTGGGCAGTGCCCGGAATTTAACCTAGAGACGCAGAGTCGATGCAGAGAAAACGCTGAGAAAAGAGATTCTGTGGGAGTATCGGCGTGTTCTCCGGATGTTTGCGTTGAGTTGTTTCTGCGTCCGCCGGGCGAGACGCCCTACAATTTATCCGGGAGCAAAAGCTATCGATCGTTCATCCTACTAGTATGAAGTCGATACGAATGCGAGGTCGGGGGAAAGTGAGACCTGCGGGTGCGCGGTTGATTCCGATAGGTCATTGGAAGGAGCGTGCGTTCCTCGTTCCCGTAATCCGATCAAGCTGTTGCCGCTCTGGGGGATACGACGTAGGTGTCCGAAAGCTGCAGGTGGACGATGGCAGTTTGAGGAAGGGGCGGGGGGTGGGTGCTGATGGTCAGTGGTCAGTTGTCAGTTGTCAGTGGCCAGTCGTCGGTGGTCAGCGTCAGCCGGC
This sequence comes from Candidatus Limnocylindrales bacterium, assembly GCA_035495315.1. Taxonomy (GTDB): domain Bacteria; phylum Verrucomicrobiota; class Verrucomicrobiia; order Limisphaerales; family UBA8199; genus DATJGF01. Next base: position 15,373 of record DATJGF010000116.1, on the reverse strand, counting down.
AGTGCGGACTGGGGTGGGAAAGAGTGGGCTTCGTGGAACTCGGCCTTCCGAGTTAAGGTTGCAAAAAGCAGTTTCTGAGGCTGGCATCCTGGTGAAAACGTGGCATCTGTATGGTCATGAACTCCACACTTACCATCCTCGGCATTGCGGGCAGTCTGCGGAAAGACTCCTACAATCGGGCGGCTTTACGAGCCGCGCAAAAGCTCGCGCCCGAAGGCATGCGCATTGAAAGTTTCGATCTGCGCGGCATCCCCGTTTACGATCAGGACCAGGAATCGCCGGCGCCGGAACGAGTCACTCAATTCAAGTCGGCGATACGCGCTGCGGACGCGATCCTGTTTGTTACGCCTGAATACAACTATTCGGTTCCCGGCGTGTTGAAGAATGCGATCGATTGGGCCTCGCGGCCGTATGGAGACAGTGCCTGGGAGGGCAAGCCGGTCGCTATTATGGGCGCATCCCCTGGCAACCTCGGCACCGCGCGCGCCCAGTATCATCTCCGGCAGATATTTGTCTTCCTGAATATGTTCCCGCTCAACCGTCCCGAAGTGATGATTTCCACCGCTGACGAACGCTTTGATGATCAGGGAAACCTTACCGACCAAGGTACGGCCGAACGCATTCAGAAACTGCTCGTCGCCCTCGGCAACTGCACGAGGCAACTGCAGAAGGGGAAGGCGTAGAGAAGTCCAAAGTCCAAGGTCCAAAGTCCAAGGTCCAAAGTCCAAGGTCCAAAGTCCAAAGTCTCTTCAGCACGCTCGGTTGTTGTGAAGCTCTCGGTCCATCCCAACCAGTCAAAAAGCGATCTCCTCACCCCTGCCCTCTCCCCTTGGGAGAGAGGGAGGAATACAGCGCAGCAAGAACGTAATCAGGCCTTCTGGAATTAGCAGCGAACATTAAACATCGAACTTCGAACATCGAACTTTGAAGTGAAGGTTTCGATCGTCTGAAGGTATTCACGTTCAGGGTTCGAAGTTCGAGGTTCAGCGTTCGATGTTCAGTTTGGGGTAGTCACGGCCTTCTGATCGTTGAGTTCCAGCAGCGCCAGCACTTCTTCGCGGGTCAGGGTTTCACGTTCCAGAAGGGCGTCGGCAAGTTTCGCGGTCTGGTGCTTGCGGCTCTGGATCATTTGCAGCGCCTCGCGGTCGGCGGTTTCGAGCAGCCGGTTAATTTCGGTTTCGGCGTCTTGCTGCTCGCGCTCGTAATAGAGTCTTTCGCCCATGCCCCATTCGTGGATCATCTTGCGGGCGATGTTACGCGCGACATCGAGGTCGCCTGACGCTCCATTGGTGGTCGACCCGTAGAAGGTTTTCTCGGCGGCGCGTCCGCCCATCAGCACCAGCAGTTCCTCCAGCAGGAAGGCCTTGCTCTGCAGGTGCTGGTCCTCGTCCGGCAGCAATGCCGTCACGCCGAGCGCCTGCGCACGGGGCACAATGCTCACCTTATAAAGTGGCGGCAACAGCGAAGTCTGCAGGTGGATGATCGTATGACCGGCCTCGTGCCGGGCCACCATCTCTCGCTCGTGCTGTTTCAAAACCATTGAGCGCCGCTCTCTACCGTAACGCACCTTGTCGCGTGCCGCTTCGAGGTCCGAGAGCAAGATGCTTTGTGCATTCCGCTGTGCGCAGGAAATTGCCGCTTCGTTAATCAGGTTTGCCAGATCGGCTCCCGACATGCCTGGCGTTGTCCGGGCGATGACCTCCAACGCGGTGGCCGCCTCGGTGATCGGCTTGCCTTCGGCATGTGTTTCGAGGATGGCCCGCCGCCCCTTCATGTCGGGATAAGGCACGTGGACTTTGCGATCAAAGCGACCGGGTCGCAGCAAGGCGTCGTCGAGATCCTCCGGGCGGTTGGTCGCGGCGATGACAACGATTCCCGAGCTGCTCGCAAATCCGTCCATCGTTGCCAGGAGGGCGTTGAGCGTCTGTTGATGTTCGCCATGGGTATCGAACTTCCGGCTCTTTCCGAGGCAATCGATTTCGTCGATAAAGATGATCGCCGGGCGATTTTGAGAGGCAGTTTTGAACAGTTGCCGCACGCGCTTGGCGCCGACGCCGACAAAGACTTCGGTGAAGTCGCTGCCGTGCGCGGAAAAGAATTGCGCCTTGGCTTCGCACGCGATGGCTTTGGCGAGCATCGTCTTGCCGGTGCCGGGTGGGCCGATCAATAAAACACCCTTAGGGAGGTTTCCCCCCAAACGCTTGAACTTTTTTGGGTCGCGCAGGAAGTCGACAATTTCCTGGACCTCGCTCTTGGCTTCATCAATTCCGGCGACGTTGCGGAAGCTGACGTTGGGTGCGGAGCGCACGCGGGCATCTTTGCCGCGGCCAATCCGGTATTGATATGCAATCAGGGTGATGACCACTGCGGCGATGGCGAGCGACGACATCACATTGATTAGCTGGATCCTGGCGCCCTGCCCCGGCAGATGAATTTGGACCGCTTTTTGTTCGAACAGAATTTGCAATCGAGGCTCGTCAATGTGGGTTGTCAGATAAAGCCTCTCCGAATGACCGCCGATCTTGCGCCTGGCCTCGACTTCGTAAATGCCCGCATACGGTGTGGGCGTAACCTGAACATGCGCGAGGTTCCCCTCCTGCAACATCCGCTCGAACTCGTCGCGTGACATCTCTCGTGAAGGGCTTCGTAAGAACCATCCCACCAGCAGAGAGACGCCGATTACCAGCAGAATCAGGCCGGCGACCACCTTTCGGTTTCGCAAAAACTTCATGGCTTCCTATTCAGATTTTGAGCGGGGCGGGCACTTGAGATTAGGTGTGGCTGGCGTGCAGCACTGGCTGTCGATTTGATACTTGCGCGGACGGCAAGGTGCCACATTTCCTTAGATACCGTGCCAGTTCGTGCGCCAGCACCAGCAGCACAAAACTCAAGAGCACGCTTATCCCTTTCATGCTCTCAAGATCGTCTGTCGTTTGAGTAATTAAATCGGAGCCATGCTGATTCCTGCGTCGGTGTTTGGCCTACAGGGTTTGGGGGTGTTTCCTTTTCTCCTACTCCTGCTCTTAATCTTAATCGTAATCTCCTAATCTTATCGGGAGAGACCGGAGGGACAGTAAGGACCAAAACGACGACGAGAACGATGGATCACGAACCGGACGAGGGAACACGCAATACGACACCAGCCTTGCCATTAGCGCTGGAAACCCGCTACAACATGCGCATCATGTCGACGGTTGCGGAGCAACTACGCCAGGCGCGCGAGGCGCAACATCTTACGGTCGAGCAGGTAGCGGAGATTACGAAGATCCGCACGGATCATCTTCGCGCACTCGAGGAAGGCAATTTCGACGTCTTCTCCGCGCCAGTTTACATTAAGGGCTTTGTCCGCTCGCTGTCGACATTGCTCAAACTCAATGTGCCGCAGATGATGGCGGCGCTCGATGATGAACTGGGCAAGACGAAGCAGTTTGCCGAACCGCCACCGCTCTCGCCGCATTCCCACGGCTTCCTGGACTTCGTCATGCTGCAGATGTCCAAGGTGGATTGGCAAAAGGGGGTATGGGTGCTTGGGACGCTGATCGTGACGGCAACAATCCTTTTGATCGTGGTTATCTCGCGTAATTCACGAACGGCCGATCCGCTCAAAGGGGTCAAACCGGCGATGTACAAGTCGACTCGCACAAACGCCGGGGAGACGCTGCCACTGCCGCCGGCCAAACGGTGAATCCGATCGCGCCAGCAAAGAACCCCTCACCATGAACCGCAAAGTGAAAAGAGCTCCTCTCCCCAGCCCTCTCCTCCGGGAGGAGAGGGAGAGGAACCCCGAGGGCTTTAGAAGGAAAGAGGAAGAAAGCTAGTGCAGCAAGTTTGTTCATGACCAGTGCGCGCCAGCGGCTTTTGCCGCCTCTATCAGGAGCACGAGGAGATTCACATACACGGCAGCCAGGACATCGTCGATGGTTATTCCCCAACCGCCGGGCAACCATTGGCTTTGGCGAACCGGCCACGGTTTGGCAACGTCGAAAAGCCTGAACAGAATGAAAATGGTCAAGAGCCAAACCCAGTGCTGTTCGGCATAATCGAGAGTTGGGAACGAGCCGGTCTTTGAGAGCGTGAGCCATACCCAGGCTAAGAAGCAGAACGGCATCGCGGCGATCTCATCCAGGACAACGGACTCCGGATCTTTTTGTCGCAATTGTTTTTCGGCAAAATCACAGACCCATGCCGAGAGGGCGACGCCGGCAAGCGTTCCTAAAATCAGCACCCACAATTTGCCGCTGGCGAGCAGCGCCGCGAACCATAATAACCCCACAATCGAACCGAAAGTGCCGGGTGCAACCGGGATCCTGCCTGAGCCGAAACCTTGCGCGATCCATAGCAAAAATCGCTTTCCCGGCGGCAGTGTGCTCGATGGCTGCATCAAGGCTTGACCGAGAAACAGAATAAGTACGAAGGCTGCTCCGCAAATGATTTCCCACCCGCGCATGCTTCAGCTCACATGTCGTTGAGGTACAGCGCGCGGTTACGCCACAGGTAAAGCCATCCGGAAACAAAGGTGAGTGCGACCGCCACCCAGACTGAGACTTGCGTGAACCATTTCACCCAGGGCGCTCCAAAGATTTCCCAGCCAAAAACTGCTCGGCCGAATGCTCCCCATTGTTGATAACTGGCCAGGACGAGAATGGAGATAATGGCAACAATTTGCGAAATGGTCTTGTGCTTGCCGTAGCCTTCGGCGGCCAGCACGACGCTTTTGGAAGCGGCTAACAAGCGCAGGCCGGTAATGGCCAGCTCGCGCGCGACGATGATTACCACCATCCAGGCCGGGATCCAGTTCAACCCGACAAACGCAATGAAGGCGGAACAGACCATGATTTTGTCTGCCAGCGGGTCCATCAGAATGCCGAAATTGGTGATCAGTTTGTGCCGCCGTGCCAGGAAGCCGTCGAGAAAATCGCTAACCCCTCCGGCAATGAACAGCGCCAGGGCGATCGTTTCATGGAATTGGACCTTCGAAAACATCACTGCCAGAAAGGCGATTGTGAGCACAAATCGCGAGATGGTCAGTTTGTTTGGAAGGTTCATTCGGTATCGTTCAAATCGAGTCGGTATTGCAAAGTATGGAACGACGAGTTCCATGATTCCACTGTCTGCTTTTTACCGGAGAGGGACTCGTGGAACTCGTCCTTCCGATTGGAGCGCTCATCGTATCAAGACGATGCCCTGTGGCTAAGCGGTCGCCAAGGCGGCTGTTTTGGCGGCTGCAAATTGTGTCGCACCCCACCGCAGCATGCGTTCAGTGGTTTCCCAGTTGACGCAGGCATCAGTAATCGAAACCCCATAGGCGAGGTCGGCCGGATTTTTCGGAAAGGCCTGGCTGCCTTCGTGCAAATAGCTCTCCACCATCAGGCCGATCAGGGCTCGATTGCCAGCTATCCTTTGGGCAACCGCGCTGCGCCATACTTCTTCCTGGCGCGCATGTTGTTTGCCGGAATTAGCATGGCTGCAATCGACCATCAGGACCGGCGGCAGACTTGCCTCGCGCAGCTTTGCTTCCGCTTCGCGCAGGCTTGCCTCGTCATAATTGGTGCGCGTACGGCCTCCCCGCAAAACCATATGGCCGACCGGATTGCCGGTAGTGCGAATGATGCTGGTGATGCCATCCTGATCGATACCGAGAAAGCTGTGAGGCGTGCGCGCCGAAACCATCGCGTCGAGCGCGATTTGCAGGCTGCCATCGGTGCCATTTTTGAACCCGACCGGCATGGAAAGTCCGCTGGCCATTTCTCGGTGTGTCTGCGATTCGGTGGTGCGCGCGCCAATCGCCACCCAGGTGACCAGGTCGTCAATGTACTGCGGAATGATCGGATCGAGGAACTCGGTCGCCGTCGGGAGGCCCATGCTGGTCAGGTCCAGCAGCAAGCGGCGGGCTTTTTTCAGCCCCGTCTCGATGTCGTAGCTGCCATCCAGGTGCGGGTCGTTAATCAAGCCCTTCCATCCAATGGTGGTTCTCGGTTTTTCGAAATAGACTCGCATGACAATTTCGAGTTGGCCGGCCAATTCGCGCCGCAATTCACACAAACGCGCGCCATACTCGAGCGCGCCCTGGACATCATGGATGGAGCAGGGACCGACGACGGTGAGCAGGCGGGTATCTCTTTGTTGGAGGATATCGGTAACGCGTTTGCGGCTGGCGGCGACGAGTTGGTTGGCTTCGGTGGTTGCGGGCAGCTGGGCTTTAAGGGCGCGCGGCGTCAATAGCCGGACGGCTTCTTTGACGTGCAGGTTCTGAGTCGGCAACATTCGGGGAGCAATATACAAGGCCGGCGGCTGGGAGAAAGGGAATTTGATTGCGCTGCAGCGGGGCAGCGCGTAAAGTAATTTGTCCAGCCACTGGTATTAGCATGGACTCGCAGCTGCTAACATATATGACCGGTGAGGAAGTTCACGCCGGCGATCGCGTTCAACATAAGGGTAGTTTTGCCACCGTCGTGGTTGTCAGTGATGGCGAACACGAAGAGTTTGCGCCTGGGTACGCGGAGCATGCCGGGGCGGCACCCGGGATTATGCTGTGCGACGACGACGGGGCAACGACCTCGATCGGTTATCCTGATGAGATGTTACTTTTTGTCGAGCGCGGGTAAAATGGCCAGGCGCGCATAGGCATGTCCCGCACCGCCAAAACCTCGCTCTACCTCGGGCTGGCGATTTGTTGTGCCTTGGTTGGCTGGGGTTACAGTTCACAACACAGCCTGCTGCAGCGGCAACCGGCCGCGGGGTCCAGGGGTCTCATGACGGTTTATCTCATCGCTTTAATTGCGATGGTCATTGCGCTCGTGGCTCTCATTGCCTCCGATCTTTCCCGCTTCTTTGGGCAGCGTGCCCGCGAATGGTTCGCCCAGGGCGGCGCCCCGATCCATTCGGCGCCGGAATTTGAGGCGGCCGAGAAACTGCGCAGTTCAGGTCAGCCGCTTGAGGCGATCGGCGTGTTGCGTGAGTTTCTGCAGAATCATCCTGGGGAATTACATGTGATGTCGCGTATCGCCGAGATTTACAATTATGACCTCCGCAACTACCTGGCGGCAGCGTTGGAATACGAGGAACTACTCAAGCATCGGCTGGATTCCGAACAATGGGCCTGGGGAGCTTTGCACCTGGCCAAACTTTATGGCCGGCTGAATGAACCGGAAAAATCCCTCGCGTTGCTGCAAAAGTTGGACGCTAAATACGGCAACACCGTGGCGGGCAGGCGCGCTCGCAAAGCCCTTGAGCAGCTTGAAAACCCAGAAGGCGGGACTGACGAACAAGCGCAAAGCTAGCCCATACGACCCATACGACAAATAGGGGGGGGATCTATACGACGAATTTCGGCTCGTATATTGGCCCTGAGTGATGTTTCCGCAGCAGTTCGATGAACTTCGCCAAACCGCGTTTTTCGTCTGCCCCAAGGTGGAAATGGATGTGCCAGCTCAAATAATCCTGGCGGAACTCCTGGGTATAATCGGTTCGGCTGCGGATGATTGAATCAAGCGTGTCGAGACCGAAGTCACGCGCGTCCCGGAGTTGGCGGCGCAAAACAGCGTTTTGGACACCACGACGCAAGGCCCAGACGGCGTAGACAAACGGAAGCTTCATTTGCTCGTACCAGGCCTCGCCTAGGTCCCAGATTTCGTGGGTGTGCGGGCCCAGCAGCAGATCCAGTGCGCGGTCGCCAATCAGCAGCGCGTAATCGGGCAATTGCGCCAAATCATAGCTGGCCAACGTTTTGAATTCGGGCTTGATGCCGCGCTCGGCGAGGAGGACTCGAACCAACTCGACGCTTGTGAGTGAGGCGGCGTCGCAGTAAATCTCGCGCGCCTCCTCAAGCGGGCGGCGATGTGCCAGCAGGACGCTTTTGACTTCCCCGAGCGATGCGATCGCGATGCCGTCCAGAATGTCGTAGCGATCGTTGAATAAAACTTCCACGACGCTGACCAACGCCGCATCCAACTCGTCGCGACGCAGCATCGCAGCCAGTTCCGAAGGCGTGGCGAAAATGACCTCCTCCTCGAGGCCGCGGGTCAGTGGCACGGCATTGAGGTAGGAGACGGAGCCGACCCGAAAAGGAGCCAACGATTGCTCCAGTCCGCTCTCCCGTTGCCGTTGCGAGGCGCGTTGCTCGTGTTCGACGCGATGAGCCAAAGCTTCCGCGGGCTCGGAAGGGGCCATGCGGAGCTTCGGAGGATCGTCGCTGTTCATGCTTTCTTTAGGAGAGTCAGAGCTTTGTCAAACTCCTCTTCGGTGAGATGGCTTGTTTCAAGATTGCACGGAAAGTGCCTGTCAGAATGTCACCCGATGCATTGCAACATAAGTTTGGCGTCCGTCAGAGTGCCGGAGTACGTGAGATCACGATTGCGGCCCAATAGAGAAGCCTGCACGTTGGAGCTTGGCCAGGACCTCACGCGCTTTGTAGGGCATCTTCCGAGATTTCCAATGTCGTGAACAGCGTTTCGGACGAATCCGCGACCGTTTCCCCATTGGAACGCTTTTCTGCCAACCACAACCGCAGGAGATCAGCAGCAGCCTGGCGAGCGCCTTCAATTCCAGATCCGTGAGTGGTCAGACCCAGGCTTGGAATATGCGCGTAATAGAACCCAGGTGCGAAGTCAGGATCCGCGACCTTTTCGAATACTACGCCGAATCTCATGTAAAAACACTACTGTGGGAAACCAGCATAAGTCAAACTCAAGGAAGTTTGAAATCTTTTTGAAATAGAACGTTTTTGGTCCTCGAATTCACACGGGGTTGGCACTGGCGACTTACGCCGTCGCAAGGTTCTGTTTCAGGACCGATGATTCGCTTCCCGAACCATCGGATTCGGAAGCACCGCCTGTATCCGAAACCTTAATCGGTTCATAAAAAGTGTTTCGCTGCACCGGTATGCGGCCGGCCTCGCGAATCGCTTTGATCATCTCGGCCTCGGTTTGAAGCTGGGGCGATTGTGCTCCCGCCATATGGAAGATGTGCTCCTCGAGAATCGTGCCGTGGAGATCATCGGCGCCGTAACTTAGCGCAACCTGCGCCAGTTTAAGTCCCATACCCACCCAATAAGCGGTGACGTGATCGAAGTTATCCAAAAAGATTCGGCTTACAGCCACGGTTCGCAAGCTATCGAAGCCGGTTGGTGGAGTTGAAACGGGGATGGCGTTGTTCTCCGGTTGGTACGGCAATGGAACAAAGCCGACGAACCCATGTGTTTCATCCTGCAACGCGCGGAGTTGCCGCAGATGATCGACGCGATCAGCCAGGGACTCGACGTGGCCGAACAGCATCGTACATGTGCTGCGCCCGCCCATGCGATGCCAGATGCGGTGGACGTCCAGGTATTCCTCGGCCGATTCCTTGCCACGCGCGATAGCTGAGCGGATCTCCGGCCGAAAAATCTCCGCCCCGCCGCCCGTCAAAGAATCCAGGCCGGCGGTTTTCAACTCAGCCAGAGTTTCCGGGACAGACTTCCTGGCCAGCCAGGCAAGATGAAGGATTTCAATCGCGGTAAAGCATTTCAACTGAAGCCGCGGGTCCAACGCGCGGAGTGCCTTGAGGAAACCGGTGTAGTAGCTGAAAGGCAGCGACGGATGAAGGCCGCCAACGATGTGCAGTTCCGTGACCCCAACCCGAAGTGCTTCGCGCCCCTTTTCAACAATTTCCTCGACGGTATGTTGAAACCCATCGGCATCGCGCTTTTTGCGTGCGAAAGCACAGAATTGGCAGCTGAGAATGCAGTAATTCGAGTAGTTGATGTAGCGATTAATGATATAGCTGGCGCGGTTGCCGACCTTGCGCTGCCGCGCCAAGTCGGCGAGCGCCCCCAGTGCATTCAGGTCCTTGGACTCGAAGAGCCGCAGGGCCTCCTCTTCCGTTATGCGCGCGCCCTCGGCAACCTTATCGTAAAGGTCTCGCAAGGAGCTATGCTGAACGAAGAAATGCATAGTTAATATTCTGTGCGTGCGGATTTTTGGGCAAGCGGACTTCCAATTCCCTCACCTGGACCCTCTGCCGAGCGGAGAGGGAGAAACATTCGGTATCAGGTCGCGCAATCGAGCGTTTGCTGGAAAAGAAAAGCATCGAGGAATGAATAGCAGAGGATTTGCCGGTTGACAAAGACCTTTGGCAAAATAACCTGTTGGGCCTGACTAAAGAGGAGCGCCGGCTGGTTTTGGCCGGACGGATCCAAAAGTCTCTGGAGAGGAAGTGATTGTGTCTTGACCGAAATTAAATTGAAGAAAGGCGAATCCGTCGAAAAGGCGTTGCGACGTCTGAAGAAAAAGATTGACCGCGAAGGGACCCTGAAAACGGTACGCAACCATCGGCACTTTGAAAAGCCGAGCGAGAAACGCCGGCGCAAGGAAAAAGCCGCCCGGTTTTCCGCAATGCTGAGCGCGCGTTACGCCGACATGTAGCCGGAAATGTATTCCCTCTCCACTTGTTGGAACTCCCATCGGCACTCGGACGGCCGCGCGATGTTGCGCGAGATTCGGGATCTGGGTTTCGAGTACGCGGAACTGAGCCATGGCACGCGCATTAGCCTGCTGCCGGGCATTCTCGAAGCGGTAGATGCCGGAGAAATCAAAATCTCGAGTCTGCATAATTTTTGTCCCTTGCCGATGGGAGTCAACAACTCTGCTCCCAACCTGTACCAGTTCTCGGCTGAACGTCCACGGGAGCGCGAGCTGGCGCATCGGTATACCCTCAAGACCATCGAGATGGCAGAACGCCTCCGAGCCCCCGCCGTCGTGCTTCACCTCGGCAGCATCGAGATGAAACCGTATACGGACAAATTGCTCGAACTGGTAGCGCGAGGCGAAAAAGAGACGCCCAAATACGAGAAGCTTTGCGCCGAGGTGGATGAAAAGCGGGAGGCCAAAAAGGGGCCGTATTTTGAGCGAACGAAAGAGGCTTTGAAACAGCTGCTGCCCGAAGCGGAAAAGCGAGGCATTAAGCTTGGCGCCGAGAATCGCCAGGCGCTTGAAGAATTACCGTGTGAGAGTGATTTTCACTTCATGTTCCGCGAATTAGCCAGCCCAAACCTGGTCTATTGGCACGACACGGGTCATGCTCAGATTAAAGAGAACCTCGGCTTTATTCCTCACCTGATGCATTTGGAATCACTGCGCGATCGCCTGTGCGGGTTTCATATTCATGATGTCCATTTTCCGGGGCGAGACCACTGCTCACCCGGGACCGGGACGATCGACTTTGCCGCTTTTAAGCCGCTGCTCAAGCCGGAGCACATTCGTGTTTTCGAACTAAGCCCCTCGCTGACGGTGGACCAGGTCCGCGCCGGGGTTCAGCACGTGCAGAAGCTGTGGAACGGGGCATGAATTTAGGATTTACGATGTACGACTTACGAGGCGGGCCTTCCTGTAGGAGACGACGAAAGGAGATATTTAGTGGTTTTTAGTGGCCGCTTTTAGTGGCCGCCTCGGCGAGGCGGCCCTACCTGGTAGGGGCGCTTCGCCGAGGCGACCACCTGGACCAGCCCTAGAGACTCACGTCATCTCCGACAATCCACTCGTAAATCGTACATCCCAAATCGTAAATCGAATGTCTTTGCGCGAGACTGCAGTCGATATCGTGCGGCAACTCCAGCAAGCCGGTTTTACCGCCTTCTGGGTTGGGGGCTGTGTGCGGGATCTCCTGCTGGATCGTGCGCCCGGCGATTACGACATCGTTACGTCCGCCTTGCCTGAGGAAATCGAGAAACTGTTCCGACGTACCATCGCCGTTGGACGAAAGTTTGGAGTCATAGTGGTGCTCATCGACGGCCGCCAGTTCCAGGTAGCGACATTCCGGGCCGAATCTGATTACCGCGACGGCCGTCACCCCGAACAGGTTACCTTTGGCGACGCAATGGCCGACGCGCGTCGACGGGATTTTACGATCAATGGTTTGTTCTACGACCCCGTGCGCGAGCAACTGCATGACTGGGTTAATGGCGAACAGGATCTTCGAAAAAAGATCATCCGCACGATTGGTTCCCCGCAAGAACGGTTTGCCGAAGACCATCTCCGATTGTTGCGCGCTGTTCGATTCGCGGCACAACTCGGGTTCACCATCGAAGCGGGGACGCTGGCGGCGATTAAAGAGCAGGCCGCGAGCATCCGGAACATCAGCGCGGAGCGGGTTCGAGAGGAATTAATCAAGCTCTTTCAGCCTCCTTACGCGGCGCGAGGGTTGAAGTTGCTGGAGGAGAGCGGCCTTTTGCAGTACATCTTACCGGAGCTGATTCCTGCGATTACCTGCGAACAGTCTCCAGACTTTCACCCCGAAGGCACCGTGTTTGAGCACATTCTGCTCATGCTGGAGAAAATGCCGGCGGACGCCGATCCGTCGTTGCCCTGGGCTGTGCTCTTCCACGATGTGGCCAAACCCGTAACGGCGGCGCGCGATCGTGAGACGGGCAGCATTCACTTTTATGGCCACGAGCGCATCGGCGAAGAGATGGCCGTAGCGATCCTCGAACGGCTTCGATTTCCCCGAAAGCAGATCGATGAAGTCGCCAAAGCGGTGCGCTACCACATGCAATTCAAAGACGCATTGGAAATGCGAAAATCCACCCTGCGCCGCATGCTGCTGCGACCCACTTTTCCCCTTGAACTCGAATTGCACCGGTTGGATTGCCTGGGATCACACGGACAACTGGACGTTTACGACTATTTAGTGGCAAGCGCCAAAGAACTGGAACAGCAACCGGAGATACGCCCTCCGCTGCTTACGGGTCACGATTTGATTGCCCTGGGAATGAAGCCGGGGGCGGCAATGGGCGCGCTTCTGGCTGAGCTCAGGGAAAAACAGTTGCAGGATGAGCTCAAGACCAAAGCCCAAGCGATGAAATGGGCGCGAAAGCGGATCGGGGCAAAGAAGTCAAAATCATAGGCCCGGCTCATCCGACGGAACGGCAAAATAATTTTGGCAAAATGATGCGAAGCGGCCCATCTTGACACGCCGCAGCGCGTTGATACTGTGGCGCACGCATGACCAGACGCAGCAGCCAGAGAGAGGCTGGGAGCGCCTGCCCAAATCTCCACAAAGCCAGCTCGATACTACGCGAGATTTTTTGCAGAATCCGTGCGTCGTCCTTCAAGCGGTACATTCGTGAGCTGCTTGTCGAGCTCTGCCTTATCGATACGACACCAAAGGCCGATCCGCGGCGGATGCAAGCCGCCGAAGAGAGTTGTTTCGCTATCCTGGAACGCGAGTTGAGGAGTTTGGGATTCCCTAACGCAAAAATCGAACGGCGGCCAATTGATCCGGCGATTCAAAAACATCCTGCCTACTCCTTGCTGCACTTCACGAAAACGCCGCAGCGTCCGCAGGGATTGTCTGCCGAAGAGACCTATGCTGGACGCAGCAACCTGCTTTATTTTCTTGAGGGCGAGGAGCGCAAGCCGCGCGGCAAATCTGTCGCTTTAAACGCGCATATTGACGTCGTAGCACCTTACTTTCCACCGAGGGTTGTTGGCACGAAAGTGTTCGGCCGCGGCGCTTGCGACGACAAAGGTCCTGTCGTGAGTATGATCGCCGCCCTGAAAGTCCTTTCCGAAGCCATGACTGCGGCGGACCTAAAATGGAACCACAACGTGATGGCAATGTTTGTTGTGGAGGAGGAAACCGGTGGAAATGGCACACTGTCATTGGTGATGGATCGCGCTCTGAAGAAGATGTATGACAGCGTTCTGGTCGGCGAGTGCACTGGTCTCAAGTTTTATCCCGCCAATCGCGGTGCAGTTTGGTATCGCGCTCAACTGAAACCTCTAAAAGGAGTGCCGCCGCTCGAACTTTTTTCCTTCATTAACGAGGAAATGGAGAAAGAGGGGCAAGCCATTCGCGTCGAGAGCCGCCATCCGCTTTTTCCTCAACGGCCGGTCCAGACTTGCCATGGGATCATCGGGCCGTTCGGCGAGCACCCAAGCCGGATCTGCGGCGAAGTGAGTTTCACGATCGCGTTCGCGTGTAGGCTGCGGGAGCCGCTTAAGGCCCTCGTGCGCGACTGCCTCGAAGCTGGCCTTTCGCAGTACGTCGGGCTTTACGGAGACAAAACCAAGGTAAAAGATCCGTCCACCGGGAAACCGATGGTAACTCGTCACTACGATCTCCAAATTCAAAACCGGTCCATCCAGGTCAACGTTCACGGCGCCACCGGGCATATGGGTGCGATTCGCGAGCGCGATGGCGCGATCACAAAAATGGCACACCTGGTTCGCAGCCTGGTGTTGTCGAAGCGGCGTATCGAAAGCGCGGCCGGTGGGCCAGTCAGCCTTGAGCTGGCGACTCGTGATGAGGACAGAGCACCTTCAATGGGATTGGTGTTCGAGGGCGGCCAGGGTTTCTTGCCGACGCACAGCGTGACAGACGTGATGAATCGTCTACGGCAGGCGGCGCAACTCGGAGCAGATTATTACCTGCGCCGAGCGGGGCGCAGCGGACGCGGCGAAGACATCGTAAGCGTCACGTACGAGAAATTGCACAATGACGCTTATGCCGGAGATCCGGATTCGCTCTCCGCGCGCAATGCCGTTGAGGCCGCGAAAACCTGCGGGCTGTGGAACGGCGAACCCATTCTTGGTTGGACTGTCTCCTGTGATGCCCGCCTCTTTGCGACCGAATACCCGGGAATGGACGTGCTGACGTTCGGCCCGGGCCAACTCATTTATGCCCATTCGGACCAGGAACAAATCGATTTGGAAGAGATCCGGGCTGCGGCCGAATTCCTTGCTGTATTTCTGTTGCGTCAAACGGGCACCCTGAGCTGAACCTTGCATGAAAATGCACGCGTTTGAATAACATCGAGGCTCCTCATGAAAAACAAACTTCGCTTGGGAATCATTGGTGCCGGCTCCGTCGTCCGCGAGATTTACCAGTATCTTTATTTTCGCAGCCGCTATTCGGGACTGCTGGAGGTTTGTGCCGTCGCGGAGCCGAACCAGGAGTACCGTGACTGGTTTGGCGAGCTTGCGGGCATCCCAGCGGCTGGCCGTTTTGCCGATTATCCCTCGATGCTGGCCTCGGTCCAGCTCGATGCGGTGCAGGTAAACACCCCTGATCACTTGCACTGCGCGCCGACCGTCGATGCCCTCAATGCCGGGCTGGACGTGGTCGTGCCGAAACCGGCCGCGGCGACCGTTAAGGACGCTCACGCGATGATCCAGGCGGCAAAGAAGAGCGGCCGTTTCCTGGGTGTGGATTTTCATAAGCGCGAGGACCCTCGCATTAAAGAGGCGCAGGCCCGTTTTCAGAGCGGCCGTTACGGAGAATTCCAGGCCGCCGTCTTTTACATGCTCGACAAGCTGGGGGTGGCTGACCCGAACCATTCGCCCCGGTTCTTTGCATCGCCGGATTTTGCAGAGAAGAACACGCCGGTGTCGTTTCTGAC
>DATJGF010000115.1:0-5404 GCA_035495315.1 Candidatus Limnocylindrales bacterium | reverse complement strand
GGGCGAAGTTTCCGGGTGAGTTGCACGGCCTGACGGCCGGTTTCGGCTTCGCCGACCACTTGGATATCGTTTTCGTGTTCCAATAACGACCGAAAACCCTCTCGAACGATCTGGTGATCTTCCGCCAGCAGCACAGTAATTTGTTTCATATTAATCAAATTTTGATTCTAGTGGCCGTGATTAGCGCAGCTTCCCCCCCCTTCGATGCGCGATCAATTAGTGGAACTCGCGCAATTACGGTGGTGCCTTTGCCCTGCCCGAATGTGACGGCGAGATCGCCGCCGACCATCTCCAATCGTTCCCTCATGCCGAGCAGTCCCAGTCGTTTACCCTTTTTGCCTCGCAACACGCGTTCCTTGTGAAAGCCTTTGCCGTTATCTTCTATCGTCATGCAAACGGCGCCATCCAGTTTCTGAATCTGCACCTCCGCCTGGCTGGCTTGCGCGTGGCGGGCGACATTGGTGAGGGCTTCCTGAGCGACGCGAAAGAGCACGGTGCGTTTGTCACCGTTCACTTGCTCAACTGCCTTCGAGGCTAAGAAACGGACCTGGATACCTGTTTCCGCCCGAAAGCTTTTCAGGAACGTGTGGAGGGCGGGAATCAAACCCAGGTCGTCCAACACCGTCGGGCGCAGTTCACGGGCAAACCGATGGACGATCTGCACTGACTGCTCCACCAGTTTTTGGGTGCGTGCGATATTTCGTTCCAGGCCCCTGGTGTTGCTCGTGGCCCCGTCTTTCAATTTCGCCAGGCGCACATTGATGCTCGTCAACGTTTGAGCGATGACGTCATGGAGTTCGCGGCTGATCTTCTTGCGCTCTTCTTCCTGCGCCAACAGCAGCTCGCGGGAGAGGAGTCGCAATTGTTCCTGCATATGCCGCGACTGCTCCAACAACTCGCGGTAGTGCTGCTCGCTCTTGCCAAGGGCTGCCTCCGCCGACTTCCGACGGGCGATTTCCTCTTTCAACTGCTGGTTGGAGGCGGCCAGGTCCGCACTCTGCTGGCGCAGCATTTGGTTGAGTTGATGCAGCCGGGCATTGGTCTCGCGCGCGGTGCGATGAACCTTCTCGATCGGGGTGATGGCCTCGGCAAAAAAACTCCCCGCCCGACGGATGGTCTCCTCCCTGGCCGCGGGAGAATCGCCCGGCAAAACCAATTTAATCAAGGTTCGCTCGTGAATCCTGACCAGGTCCAGCGTACCCAGGCCCAGGGTCATGGCCTTGCGTCCCAGCCCTTGCGCCGGCTCCAGATCCGCTCGCGGACCTCGCTGAAGGTGCTTTCCCAACGCCACCTGATATTGCCGCGATAGGTCGGCCAATTCATCTTTCATGATGTTTGGCAAATTCACGAGCGAACCCTTCTATGCTTTTCACCGACATATCCACTAGCCATTGCGTGCTGGCAATCTCTTTCTGGAGGCTCCTGGCGTTGCGCCCGGCCGCCTGTTTCACCGATAACAATCGGACATTGATTCCTAACAAGGTCTGGGCGATTTCATCCTGCAGATTGTGGCGGATCTTCTTTCGGCTGTCCTCCTGCGCCAACAGAGTCCGCTGGGTCAGGCGTCGTAAGTGTTCTTGTAGGGCTAGTGATTCCTTCAGCAGGCTTTTGTAGTGCTCCCTGCTTTTGATAAGGGCGACCTCCACGCTCTTGCGCCGAGCGATTCCCTGTTTCAAAGATTGGTTGGCAACGCCCAAATCCGCTGTGCGGCGGCCGAGCGCCTTATTTAGTTTATTCAAGCGGGCGCTGGCCTTGAGCTCCGCGCGATGCGTCTCCTCGATCGGGGTGATGGTTTCCGCAAAGAAAATGTCCGCCCGCTCGATGAACCCATCTCTGCTGCTGCCTAGTTCCAGTTTCGCGAGTGCGCGCTCGTGAATCCTGGCCACATCCAGCGTCTCCAACCCGATGGCCAAGGCCTTGCGTCCCAGCCCCCGCGCCGGTTCCAAGCTGGCCCGCGGGCTTTGCTTCAGGTGCTTTCGTAACGCGGCCAGGTATCGTCCCGACAACGCGCTCAGTTTACGTTTCATGATCTGTCCGAATTCGCCCGCCGCCATTAAAGCGGCCCAGGGTCGCGGTCTGGCCAGCGGGGCTCTTGTTCTTTGGCTGCGGCTGTAACGATCCGCAGCTAATTAATATCCGCCGTTTGAGGCAAACTGTCTATCGGGGAAGTCCCCGCCTCCGTGAATCAAACACGCGCAGCCACGGTACGTCCGCGATTCGTGGGCTCAGCCCCATCGGCCGGCTTGCAAACTGCATGAAGTAGCAATAGCGGCAGTGCAAGTTGCAATGCTCATCCGTCCCTCACCGCTCGCCAAGAAACACCCTCCAGCAGGCCTAATCAGGCGGGATTGAATAGGTTGGAGTGCCGGGCTTAGGTTGGCCCCCTATTAGCTGGAAGAGAAAGGGAAACTCAAACGCATCGATGTTATGATACCAAATCACAAACAGTTTATCGAAGCCATCAGAGAGAAGAAAAAGGTTTGCTTGCGGTTCTATTCCATAGCCGACAGCGGAGTGATTGATCTAGTCTGCGCTCCGCTGGATTATGGTCCGAGAACCGAAAACCCGGACGGGGTGAACCGGTATTGGCTTTGGGACTACACGAGCAACACCGGCTCTGCTACTTTGGGCCTGCTGCCGGAACAGGTTTTGGACATACGAGTTCTGGGCGTGCTGTTTGACCCGGCAGAGTTTGGTCTCGCACCGCCAATGTGGTCGATCCCCCGGGATTGGGGCTCGTCCGCCGGAGCGGGAATGGAAATCCGGTCCACGGGACCAGTTCAGGCCGAAAAGCAACCCCGTTCCTCTGAAGCCATTGCCCCGCTTTAATCATTAATAAAAGACCTTTGCAGCAAACCCTCAAAAGCGAAATAGAAAGAGCAGAACACTATGGACAAGCAGAAACGAGCAGATGAGAACGACCTGGGCACCCTCGCCGAAGATGCGCGGGCCTTGCTGACGGCCACCGCCGACGTGGCGGGGGACAAGGTCGCGGAGGCTCGCAAGCGCCTCGCGGCAGCGTTGGACAGTGGCAAGCAGGTCTTTGGCCAGGTTCGTGAAAAAGCGGTCGAGAGCGCCAAAGCTGCCGACCAGGTCGTGCGCGAGAACCCGTATCAAACCATGGTTATCACCTTTGGTGTCGGTGCGGTGATCGGCTTCCTGCTGGGGCGGCGCAACCGCGAGTAATCCCTGCACACCAAGGCCATGGCTAGGACAAGCTCGGGCGCCGGTTCACGCTCAGTTCGATGGTCATTTTTGATGCCTTATGAACCCGATCCAATTTGAATGTCCTCACTGTCATGAAATCATTGCCGGCGATGAGTCGTTATACGGCCAACGAGTTAAGTGCCCGAAGTGTCAGGCGACGATTCTCGCCCCCCCTGCCCCCGTCAGCGCGGAGCCCCAAACCGCCCGGTTGATACCGCAACCAGCGGCCAGCGTTCCTGTGGTTCTGGATGGGGCTAAGCAGGAAACGGACATTTTCAAACTGACGCCGGTCACACGCGCCTTTCCGGTTCAGATTCTTTTGGGAGTGATTTTCATTTTTCTGGCAATTGGTCTTGCGCTTCGCCCTCAAAATTTCTCCGGGCCGCGCTGGGTGCCGCTGGTCCCGCTGGCTCTCGGTGTGCTCCTTCTGTTGCTGCTTTGGATCCGCGTGAAGTCTTGTAGCTATCGCTTGACCGATCAACGGTTATTCATCCGTCGCGGTTGGTTGGCAAAGCATGTGAATGAACTGGAGTTGTACCGGGTGAAAGACGTGGTGGTGGATCAGAACATCCTGCAACGTCTGCTGGGTTACGGCACCATCACGGTGCTGGCAGCCGATGACACCACCCCGGAAGTCGACCTGGTTGGAATCTCAAGACCGACCAAAGTCAAAGAGATGATTAGAACCCAGTACCGCGCCGCTCGCCAGCAAGAGGGAGTGCACCCAACAGAGTTCATGCAATCACCCTGAACCCAACGCAACCAAGGACCGTCATAGGAGATCTATGAGCGCCACGACCTGCAGGAACGAGATGGTTCGCAGCACGATACCCCCGCGACCCATGGCGCCCTTAACCAGGCCAGGCAGGCTAGTCCAGAAGGCTGGTCGTTTCTGGGCCATACTTTGTTTCGCCGTTAAAAAGTTTTTGCGGATTGATGGGGCACAGTGGGCGGGAGCGTTCGCCTTCCATGCGTTCTTCTCGCTGTTTCCTTTAATGGTCCTGCTGGTGACGATTGCCTCGTCGCTTGTTGACCGGGACACGGCCGGGAAAGAAGTTATCGCCCACGTAGAAAGCTACGTCCCGATCAGTGGCGAGATGCAACGTCACATTTTTGACACCATCGCCGGTGTGATCAAAGCGCGCGAGCAGGCGGGCACGGTCGCGTTTCTCATGCTGATCTGGGCGGCCCTCCAATGCTTCACCAGCCTCATCTGCGCGACCAACCGCGCCTGGGGCACCGCGGTGTACAATTGGTGGCGGCTGCCGCTCAAAAGCCTGGTGCTGCTCGGCATCACAGCAGCTGTGGTCCTGCTGGGCATGGCGGTGCCGGCGCTGATGAGAACGGCTCAGGCTTGGCTCTTTCCCGTGCATGATTTCCGTTCCTGGGCGTATGGCCTGGGGAGCTTTTTCATCCCCTTGTTGGTGGTGTTCTTCGGTCTGAGCCTGTTTTACAGGCTCGCCCCACGCCGGCCCACGCGGTTCGCCGAGGTCTGGGCCGCTGCCCTGTGCGCCACGGTTCTCTTGCGGGCGGGCGAGAGTCTGTTCGTAATCTATCTGAAGGACTTCGCCACGTTGAACGCGGTCTACGGGGCGTTTGGCGGAATCATGGCGTTGTTGCTGTGGATTTACCTTTCCGGGTGCATTTTCATCTTCGGCGCCTGCCTCTGCGCCGGCCAGGCCGAAACGCTCGGACAAGGTTCGAGGTCATGAATTTGTCCCTGAACAGCGCGCGTGTGGCTTCGACGATCTGGTTCACGTTTGCGCCCGCGGTGACAAAGAAGAAAGGCAAACATCGGAATGAAACAGCCGAATGAACGTTCAACGGCGGCCGAGACTCTCGACTCCTCGGCCGGGACGCTCGAGGTACCGGTCAAGGCAACGGCCGACTGCGAACCACCTCCCGCACCATTGGGCACCTCCGCGGCGGCGAAAGCAACACCTGTGCAAATCGCTTTAGTTGTGCTCGGCGTGGTCGCCTTCTTCTACTTCGCGCGTCCGGTCGTCTTGCCGATCTTCCTGGCGTGTGTGGGGGGAATGACTCTTAAACCGCTTATTCGCTCGTTGTCGCAATGCCATATTCCGCCCGCTCTTTCCGCGGCGGTGGTGCTTTTGCTTTTGGTGGTGGCCACCACCATTGGCTTCATCCAAATCGGCCGTCCAGCGGTGACGTGGATGAATGAAGCGCCCCAGCACAT
>DATJGF010000114.1:0-26543 GCA_035495315.1 Candidatus Limnocylindrales bacterium | reverse complement strand
GCCCGGGGTGCTGGTGAAGGAGAATTCGAAAAACCCGTTGGCTAGTATTCTGGTATTGCTCAATGTCATCGCCGGAGCAGCCGAGGCCATTACGCTGATTATGCTGCTAAGACTTGGAATGCCGTTGACGAACACAGTTGCCAAGGCCCAACCCGGCGGCAAACGGGTGACCGGGCCCGACGTAAAGGTGCTGGCGGAGCAATTGCTGGACGTGAGCATGATGGTGCAGCCGCTTTCGATGCTGCGCAGCTGAACCACCGGGTAATTTGCAGGGGAACTTTGGAAGCTGTAACCGGACGAACCCTCGGAGATGCCGCGAAAACCTGAACCGCCGAGCGTGAGGGCGGTTCCTAAGGCAAGCGGAGAGGTAATAGTATCAATCTGAGGACGCCAGGCAGGATCGAACCCTAAACCCATATCGTATGTTTGAGCGCAGGGCAGGGTGCCGTTGGTGGTGCTGTAAGCGCCTACGAACAGAATCTGTCCACTGGGCAACAACGTCGCGGTATGAAAGGACAGTGCATTGCTCAAGGTCGTTCCCGCAAGCCAAGATCCGGAGGCAGGATTGTAGAATTCCACCGCGCCGGTGTATGCCGTGGCGCCATAGCCTCCGGCGATCAATACTCTGCCGTCGGGCAATAACGTCGCAGAATGCGAGTCGCGCCTGGTAATCAAGTTGCCTGTTGCCGCCCAGGTTCCAGTCGCGGGATCGTAAAGTTCGGCTGATGGATCGGCACCATTGCCCCCAGCCACCAGGACCTTGCCATTCGGCAATAAGGTCGCGGTGTGATAAAATCGCGCCGTGGCCATTGGAGCGGTTAAAGTCCAGGTCCCGCTCACCGGGTCATAGAGCTCGGCGCTGGCGAGATAGCCTTTGCTGCTGTAGCCGCCCGTCACCAGCACCTTTCCATCAAGTAGCAGGGTTGCAGTATGAAGCTCTCGACCCTCCTTGAGGGAGCCGGTTGTGCTCCAGATGCCGGTGGATGAATCGTAAAGCTCGGCGCTGTTGTCGCCGGCACCCCCGCCCGCGACCAGCACATTCCCGTTCAGTAACAGGGTTGCCGTGTGCGATTCGCGGGCTGCTTTCATCGCGGATGTCGTTTTCCAGGTGCTGCTTGAAGGATCGTACAACTCTGCCGAGCGCAGAGCTTGCACCCCGTCCGAACCACCGGTAACGAGCACCTCTCCGTCCGGAAGCAACGTGGCTGTGTGTGAATCGCGGGCCGAATTGAGTGGCGCGGCGGGTATGAAAGAAGTGCTGGCCGGATCGTAAGTTTCTACACTGGCCAGGGCATTGGTGCCATCAAAGCCTCCTGCCAGGAGCACGTGCCCGTTTGGCAGCAAAGTGGTTGTTGGGACATTGCGAATCGCATTGGGCGTGGCAACCGGGTTCCAGGTACCCTCCGCTGAGTCATAAAGCAGGCCACCCAGCTGCTCGATGACGTAATCATTAACCCCACCTGCCATCAATATTTGTCCATTGGGCAGCAATGTCGCTGAGGAACCGGCGCCTAGGCTGTTGTTATAAGCACTGTTGGTCCAGGTCCCGGTAACCGGATCATACAATTCAGTCGTCGCAAGGTACGAAACATAGAAGGCGTCAATGTGTTCACCACCGGCCACCAACACCTTGCCGTTGGGAAGCAGGGTTGCAGTGTGGTAATCGCGCGCGGTGTTCAGAGCTCCTGTGAGAGTCCAGGTTCCAGTGGCGGGGTCGTACAGTTCGGCCGTTGGGGTATCGTAATAATCTGGACTGAGAGTGCCTCCGGCCACCAGCACTTTGCCGTTTGGCAGCAACGTCGCGCTGCTCGCGACGCGTGCTACATTCATCGAACCTGTAAGCGTCCAGCTCTTGCTGGCGGGATCGTACACCTCGGCGCTTGAGAGCCAGTCGCCGAAATTGTCCCAACCCCCTGCCACCAGTACCTTTCCGTCTGGCAGGACCACAGCCATGTGAGCGTAGCGAGGGTTGTTGAGATTACCCGTCGGTCGCCAGGTCTGAGTTGCGGGGTCGTAAAGCTCGGTACTGCCGAGCGTGGTGCTGGATGTCGCACCTCCCGCCACAAGCACCTGTCCATCTTGCAGCAAGGTTGCAGTATGTTCGGTGCGGTAGTCCCCGCCCAATTGCGTGAGTTGCCACTCTCCGGTAGCAGGATCGTAGAGCTCCATGCTTGCCAGGACGAGGTCATAGGCGTTAGTTCCCCTGGAGCCGCCTACAAGCAGCACCTGCCCGTTGAGCAGTAAAGTCGCCGTGTCCCACGCGCGTCTGGTGTGTAATGATCCAGTTGCTGTCCAGGCGCCGGTGAGCGGGTCAAAAAGCGCGGCGCTCGCCATAGCATTGGTGCCGTCGAACCCGCCTGCGATTAACACTCGCCCATCGAGCAACAATGTCGCGGTATGAGAGTCCCGCGCGACGGGCATGGGGCCGGTTGCAAGCAAAGAGGCCGCTGTGGCGGCCTGAGCGGCGAGCATCCATGTTGAGATTAGGATGTTAAAACGTTGAAGCGTTGAAACGTTAAAACGGCTCGCAAGTAGGTGGCTCATTGGTGAAAACCTCCGTTTTAGGGTGTACGAGCCCGGTAAAAGCGGCGAGGGAACAGGCTCGTTTGCGGATCACTAAACTCGATTGAACTGATATCCCAGGAGACGCCGGGGAAGAGATTGGTAGAGATGGGTTGCCAGTGGCTCAGGTCCGCAGAGGCATCGATGACGACGGTTTGGCCGGCCAACCCGCTGAGGGTCAGGCCGAATTGTCCGGCCCTCAGACTTAAGCCCTGGTTCGAAGAGACAATCGAGACCGGCACGTTTTGCGGGTATCCCTTGCGAATCGTGCTATTGAAACTGTCGGCGACATAGAGGTTGCCTAGGCTGTCAAAGGCCAGACCTCTGGGACCGATGTATTCAGTGCCGAAGAACTCGGTGAAATAAGAACCACCGAACCGGACAGTGTTTCCGGTTCCATCATCTGAGCCGGTAGCTCCCGCCAGTCCGGCGACCGTGGTTACGACGCCATCCGGCGTGACTCTGCGGATGGTAAAATTCCCATAGTCTGATACAAAAAGGTTCCCGGCATTGTCCACCGCGATCCCCCAAGGCGCTGTAAATGTGGCGTTGCTGCCGGTCCCGTCGAATGCGCCATAAGGACAAGCGGCACACCCCGCCAGTGTGGTCACCACACCGTCGGGCGTTATCTTTCGAATAACGGCATAGTCCAGATCGGCAACATACAAATTGCCCTCGCCATCAACCGTGATACCGGTTGGGGACGAAAAGAGCGCGTTTGTTCCGACGCCGTCGACGCTGCCGGAATAGCCGGCCTTCCCAGCAAAAGTTGTCACGATGCCATCAGGAGTCACACGGCGAATAGTGTTGTTCCAGGTATCCGCCACGTAGATTATTCCGGAGCTATCGAGAACAAGGGACTGTGGGTAATCAAATTGGGCGTTAGTGTAGATCCCATCTGCATAGCCGGAATAACCTGCATTGCCGGCGAGGGTGGTTACCATTCCATCCGTTGTGATTTTCCGGATTGTTTGGTTGCCTGTATCGGTGACATAAATAATCCCCTGGTTGTCGACCGCGATCCCGCCGGGTTCGTCAAAGCGTGCGGTGATGCCGGCACCATCGGTGCTGCCGGATTGTCCAGCGAGACCCGCCAAAGTTGTCACCGTTCCATTTGGCGTGATTCTGCGGATAGTGTTGTTGTCCCCGTCGGCAACATAAATATTTCCCACGCTGTCGGCCGCAACCGCATTCGGATAGCTGAATAACGCTTTGGGCCCGGTACCATCCGGGTTACCCGAGTAATCGGGAGGTATTTGTCCGGCCAGGGTCGTTACAACTCCCCCCGGACTTATCTTTCGGATGGTGTTGTTGTACTCATCGGCGACGTAAACATTGCCATTGCCGTCGACTCCTATCCCGTTGGGATTGGAGAAGCGCGCCGCACTGCCCGTCCCATCCGCGCTCCCCGCCGGGCACGCGGCGCAGCCCCCTAAAGTTGTTACCATTCCATCAGGCGCAATTTTGCGGATCGTGTTGTTGCCTGAATCAGTCACGTAAATATTTCCCGCGATATCGACCGCCAGGCCCCACGGCGCATTGAACCGCGCAGTGCTCCCCGCGCCGTCCGTGATGCCCGATTTGCCTGGGGATCCTGCCAACGTCGTCACGACGCCTGCCGTGGAGATTTTACGAATCGTGTGGTTGCCCGTATCGGCGACATAGACATTCCCGGCGCTATCGGCAGCTACACCTTGAGGGGAAAAAAAGCGCGCGGTGCTGTTGGTGCCATCGATGCTACCGGCGGTAAGGGCCATTCCCGCCAAAGTCGTCACCAAACCTTCCGGGCTCATCTTGCGGATTAGATGATTCCCGGAGTCGGCAACAAGAACATTGCCGAAGGGATCAGTCGCCAAACCTGAAGGCCAAAAAAATCGGGCAGCGCTGCCTGCGCCATCAGTCGCCCCGCCCGGTGCGTTCAACGGCGGTCCCGCCAGTGTCGTCACTACCCCGCCAGGGGTGACTCTGCGGATCGTGTCATTGTGGGTATCGGCAACATAAACGTTGCCCAAGGCATCAACCGCAATGCCCTGAGGGCCCCAGCAAAAGCTTTCGCCAAAAAAGGGATCGGTATAACAACTACCAAATAGAGCGGCGTTCCCAACGCCATCTACACTCCCGGAGACACCGGGGGAACCGGCCAACGTCGTGACAAGTCCCTGAGCGGATATTTTGCGAATAGTGAAATTATTATAATCGGTCACATACACGTTACCGGCGGCATCGGCTGCCAGGCCCCACGGCTGACTGAACCGTGCCTGGCTTCCCGTGCCATCTGCGCTGCCAAAGCCCGCGTTTCCGGCGAGGGTAGTGAATGTATACGGGGTATAGTTTACCTGCCTGCCTTTACGCACTGTGTTATCCCAGGAATCTACGACATACAAGTCACCTGCTGCGTCAACGGCTATGCCGTTTGGAACTCTAAATCGGCAGGCACTCCCGCTGCCGATTGCCCCGTTGGGGACTGTGAAGCCAGTAGCACCGTTTCCGGTTGTTCCCGCCGCTCCGGCCAGGGTGGTGACTACGCCATGGGCGGTCACCTTGCGCACAGTACCACTGTCAGAGTCGGCGACAAAAAGGTTGCCTGCGCTATCGACCGCGATGCCTTCAGGCCGATAGAACCGTGCGGCCGTGCCGGTTGCGTCTACGGCATCTGCATTTCCGGCAAGTCCCACCAGTGTGGAGACAATCCCGTCGGGAGTTATTTTGCGAATTGTGTGATTCGGCGCGTCAGTGACGTAGACGTTGCCGTCAGCATCAACCGCTACGCCTTCGGGGCCCGAACAATAAGTCGTTCCGTAGTAGGTCGAGCAAAGTCCGAATCGGGCCGTACCAGCCGTGCCGTCGGCGCTGCCAAAATTACCAGCCGACCCCGCTATGGTTGTGACCATCCCGTCCTGGGAGATTTTTCGGATCGTGCCATTGCCGGAATCGGCGATGTAGATGTTGTCGTCTTTGTCGATAGCCAACCCGTGGGGCGAGTTAAAACGAGAGTCACCAGCCAAACCGTCCTGACTCCCTGGGCTGTCGGCAATACCTGCGATCGTTATCACCGTCCCCGTTGATAACACTTCGCGGATGGTGTGGTTCCCCGCATCCGCTACGTAGATATTGCCGGCGCTGTCCGCTGCAACCCCCCAGGGAAATTTGAAGCGCGCGTTGCTGCCTGTGCCATCGATGGAACCCGGAATGCCTGCCT
This sequence comes from Candidatus Limnocylindrales bacterium, assembly GCA_035495315.1. Lineage (GTDB taxonomy): Bacteria > Verrucomicrobiota > Verrucomicrobiia > Limisphaerales > UBA8199 > DATJGF01. The sequence continues at coordinate 20,782 of DATJGF010000114.1, read as the reverse complement.
TTCCAGCGACTGTTGTCACCAGGCCTGCGGGAGACACTTTCCTCAGCGTGTGATTCTCCGTGTCCGCGACGTAAATATTTCGCGCGCTATCAATAGCAACCCCATAGGGGGAGAAAAACTGCGCGCCAAAGCCGGTTCCGTCGCTGCTGCCGATGTAGCCGTTGCCCGCCAGCACGATGAATTCATAAGGGGTAAAAATTGATTGCGCGACCGCATGACTGAGGGTAATCGCAAGTCCGCAGATGAGGCAAACCGACCGCAACAAATTAGAGCTCATAGGCGCAATAGGCTTCGAACCAATTACCTGATGTGGGGTCGCTGCAGTTTCATATCCGGGGCTGGATTTAGCAAGGCTCAATTCCGATTCTGACAGAAATGCGGCGAATCGCTCTGGCTTTTTGGGGCCAGTGCAAAACAGGCCAGCGCCATGCCTCCGAGGCCGAGGGCGAATTTCTTGAACGCCTGCCGGCGTTTGACCGATTGAGCGAGGCTCTTTGTAAGTTCATCGAATTTGTTGTTCATATTTTTCCTTTGGTTGTTTTGAGCGAGCCGGGAGAGGAGATGGTTCCCACGAACGGAGCAGGCCACAGAGGCGTGAGGGTGCCAGCAGCGTCCACCTTCACCTTCCCTCCACCGATGCCTGCGCCAGTTGCACCTTCGAAGCGGCCTGTTCCCCCCACGATCTCGAAGGTCTCAACATTTTCAAGCAGGCCCGGTGTGTCGGTGGGGACAAACTGCCCGGCAAACGTGGAGAAGACCTCGTCTCCGTTAGCCGCCGCCCAGGTGGCCTTGCCCACATAGGCAAGGGCTGCCAGGTCCAGAATGAAGCGGCCCGGTCCCTGGGCCTTGCCCAGTGGGTTGCTTGGACATGCACATCCACATCGAACAGCACATGCGTTGCGTCGATTGGTGTCGCGAGGACAATAGTGAAGCTGAAATTCCCTTTGAATGGTACTTGCTCACCCGCATGCAGGGGCGCGGCTAAACAAAGCATCGCCCCGGCGAACCCGAGGCTGACGGCCCATCTCTTGACGGCTCCGGGAAAATCGATTGAAGTGAACCTGCCGTTAACAAGGAGGTAGAGATGCCATTGACCGGTTGACCCCTGATTAAGCAGTTGTCGCAAAAGAAGTACGCGGCGCAGACCTTTAATCTGGGGTGTTGACGACTTGTGATCCCCACGCTCGCTCTCATTAACACCCAGCTTCAGCAGGGTGTTTGCGCGTGACCTGAGACGAGCAACCGTTTTAACGGTTTCCCACATCAGCATGGATGGTGCAATTGCCGAGTTAGGAAACCCGGACGACACCATCGACGGTATGCGTGAACCGGACAGGGTTTCCATGGACATCGAATGCCACCGGCTCGAAGGTGAACGTGGTGCCACCATTCGCCTTGATAACGCCCGCATCGGCGAGGGTTGTCGCCATCGCGAACGCTGCGCACGCCAGCACAAGCGCAACAAATTTGGATAGGTCTAGTGTTTTCATACTGTTTCCTTTTCATGTCGGAGGACAGACTTCCGAATTTTCTGATTGTCTGTTGGCCACTCTGTCTTGGCCTTCTCCCTGGCTGCGACGCAACCATGAGCAGTTTGTTTTATTAATGTCTTAATGGATTCTGTTGATAAACCGGCCGGGAACGCGAGTCTTTCAACAAAATCGAAAATTCTTTCGGCGCCTTGGTTGATGTTTCCGTGCCCACGCTGTTCAACAGGAAAAATTGGAATGGGTACCGTTGTCACTGCCAATACTGCGCATCCGACTGCAAGTGCGGCGGTTCCTTTTGAACTGATCTTTTGCACAACGATCTAACCTTTCCTTGTTTAGAGACCCTTCGATTCCCGTTGGTTGATGTCTTTTGGTGGCCTTATCCCGGCTGCCATTTGCTTACAACACGAAATTCGGGAAAATCTTACTAACCCAAACCGGTTCTCGTTGGTTATTGCTTAAATGAGCTTCTGTTGATCAACCGGGGGCCAAACTGCAGATCTTTCAAGAAAGTTGGAGATTGTTTTAGCCGCTCGACATCAGGGTTTATTCGCTCTAGTATACCCAAGTAACCCCATCAAATGATTGCTGATCCTCGAGATCAGGACCAACGCTAGCGGGCGTGCCCTTGATTGCCGAACATGCCTTGGTCTGCGCCATTGCCTCCGGGGCTTACGGCCAAGTATGGCTGGCACGCAGCGCTCTGGGAACTTACCGTGCCATCAAGCTGGTTCGTCGCTCCAATTTCGACCATGACCATCAGACCCGCTTGTCAATCTTTCTCAGACGCGCGTTTCGAACCTGGCCGGTAGCGCAGACGAGGAGGTCCACGCTACCAGAGAAAAAAGAGCGACCCGGCGAGTCAGCCGGGTCGCTCCCAACCCAATCCGAAAAGAAGGGCGGCACCAGTTTCAGTTCCGGCACCGCCCCACTCAGGAGGACGTAGGCAAGGAACCTACAAGGTCAGCAGCATGCAATTACTGTGCCACGCAGGATTGAGAACATACCTTACAATTTCCACCAGATCCGAATAGCCCCGGATTTGATGCCCCTATTTTTGTCTACTTTTCAGCCATGTCCCGTCGCAGTAGCCCGAGCTTGAATGAAAAAAGGCACCCGCGCCATTTATTGAACGCGGGTGCCTTATGGGGTTGTGGGAGAAGCTATCTGCGAATCGATTAAGCCCCCATACCTTCCTCGAAGGAGCCGGCGGCTAGCGGGAAGCAGAGGTTATCGCGCACGTATTGGATGCCGTTGGCGCTGGTGGCGTCAAGATCGCGGTAAGCGCTCTCCGCCTCAACGACCAACGGGGCGGTTTTGGTTCCCATAACCTGGCAATATCGCTTCGGGAAGCCGGTGTGGATGAGTAGCTCGGCGTAGCGGGTCATGTTCAGATCGCCGGAGGGGATATCGACGAATTGCATCGCGCGCTTTTGCCACCCGCCTTCCATCATGCGCAACGGGAGGCCGGGGCGAATCAGGAAGTTCTTTACGTGGCAAGCATAAATTCGTGGAGCAACTTTGAGGAAGCGGGTTTCCCAGCTTTCGCCTTCCCAACAATGAGACGGGTCGGCATTGACGCCGAGGCACTTGTCGCCATCGCAAATCTGGACCAGCATGTTAAAATCGTCGGCGCACATTGCGCCGGTGCCAGGGTGAATCTCGTGACACAAAAAGATGCCCAGTTTATTGGCGTGTTGGCGGATTTTTGCGGTTTTTTTCACAAACCGTTCCTGGCCTTCCTTAATGAGGTCATAATCGCCGCCTTTCCAGAATCCCCATGGGTACCCTGTAGCCAGTTCCCAACCGAAGGCGATGCCCCAGAACATCGGGACTACTTTCACCCCCATCTCGGCGCATAAATCGAGTAACCGTAAGACGTAATCCTCGGCCCATTTCTCAATTTCGTTCGCGGATTTTTTGGCGACGTCTGCCGGGGTGAAAGGCCGAATCGTGGGACTGTTGGTCCAGGCCGTCGTGTGGACCCAGATAGGGCAGTGAGCCGAAACTCCATCCAGCGTCATCTTGGCCTTGGCGAAAGTGTCTTTAACAGCTTTTGCGCTCATCAACCCCTTGTCGGTAGTGAGCATATAATTGGAAGGTTGAGCGCCAGTGGCTCCGGACTTCTTCGCGTAGTCGAGAAATTGCGCGAGGCTTTTTGCACCGTGTTGTGCGCCTTCGATGCTGGGGTGGAAACAGTTTTCGGCCATAGGTTTTTCGGGAAATAAACGGGTTAATTTGTTTTACCGACCGGTCAGAGCAATAACGTTCCGACCGATCAAAAGCAATACCATTTTAAAGACTTGCCAAAATCGGTTACAGCCAGATTACAATCGGAGGATTGCAGAATGGATACCTCTTCAAGGGATTACATTCCACCTCGGCAGATTCGCGCTGGGCGCGTGAGTCCGGCCCCGGGAGTGAACCGCGGAAGCGAAGTCGCCGGGAATAAACCGGCGAGTTTGCGGCCTTCAACCGGTCGCCTCACATCGCCCGTGCAGGAACGGCGCGTTGCCTTGCGAGGTCAGTTAACGCGGGTGGTGGCGAGTTGTTGTATTGCCCGTTTGGTGGTTCTGGCGGCCGAAGACCAACGAGACCCGATTTTCGTTCACATCGATTCGCCCGGCGGCTCCATTGCCGAAGCTATGGGTATCCTGTCGACCATGAATGGTATCCGCTGTCCGGTGATTACTTTCTGTCGTCGGGAAGCCATGGGTCCGGCGGCAATCATCGCCGCGCATGGGTTGCGCGGGTATCGCGCTGCTGCACCCGGTTGTCGCTTTTCGTTGAAAATCTCCACCTCGGGTCCTAACGGACGAAGTTCAGTGAATCTGGACTCTTTGGTTTCCCTCTTGGCGGAGGTTCTAACTAAGGACGCTCGGAAACGTCAGGATCAGGTCTTGGCCTGGTTGAAGAGCGGGGCCGAGTTTAGTGCCCAGGAAGCTGTCGCCATGGGAATAATTGATGTTATCTCAAGTGAACCGGTGCTTCCGAAAGCGACAGGCCCTGTGACCTGATTACTGTAGTTTGAAGGGCAAGCCGGTTACGACTGAGGAAAGCAACGACAGGGTCGTGGCGGGATGCTGATTGCGGCCACCTTCCCCAAACTCCAGTTTGGCTGAGCCATCGAAGCTTTGAATCATCATGCAATAGGCGCTATTCGCCATGATGCCCAGGAGTTCGCCGTTTTTGCTGAACACCAGATCTCCCCGCGAAGGATTGAATTTGCCAAACAGACCTCGGAGCACGCTGCGGTCCAATCTGACGTAACCAGGCGTGGTAACGTCGATCTGGAATTTGCATTCGCCGTAATAGCCTTCTTCGGCGCCAACCAGAACCGCATCCTGGAATTTGTAGGGGTCAGAGGAGACGCGATAGCTTTTGCAACGGAACTGACGGGCCTCGTTCGTCGGCACCGGGATAATGACCACACGTGGGTCTTGCAAACTAAAGATAAGCGAATGGATTGGGAAGCCGACCGGCCCACGGTTCAACGTGCCCGTGAGCTCCTCCCAGTCGGTGCCAGGATTGGCAAGGTTAAATGGCGTATCCTGGATGTGACACAAAGCATATGTGTTTGTACCGTCGGTTACCAGGACGGTCTGAGTTTCCTTGCGCTTGCCGCTGGTCTGGCCGGAGCGGAAGGCATTAAATGTTGCCTGGACACGATTGGTAAGAAATTCGAAAAAGATCGAATTGGGAGCCATTGGGCGATTTTCCCGCACCTCTTGAGCGAGTTGGTCGGATTTGGTCGCGAGGGCTTTCACACCTTCGGCCAATTTGGCCTTTTCGGCACGCTCGACCTTGACCTCTTCCTGCATCCGGGTGGCCTGTTCAGTTGCGGCGCGCTTTTCAGCCATCGCCACCTGAAGTTGACCCGACAATTGTTGCTTCTCGGCCATTACGACTTGATTGCTTTGCGCCAGGTTTGCCAATTGCTGTTGCAGCGCGTTCGCCTGCTCGAGTTGTTTTTTGGCTTCAGCTTCCATGGCGGCCAATTTCTCCTTGGACAGTAAGGCTTCGGTGGAACTGCTGTTTAACTGTTGTGTGAGCGTCTGCAAATTGGTTTGAGAAGACTCGAATTGCTGTTGCAGCCTCGCGCGTTCCTGAGCCAGTCGCGCTGCTTCCTGTTCCTTGGTTTCCAATTGCTGTTGAAAGCCTTGAACTTGTCGTTCGCGCTCACTGACCAGTGTTTGTTGTTGGCTGAGATTCTCGCGTGTCCGGGCGAGTTCACCCAGAAGATGTTCCCGGTTGCGGCGTTCCTCTTCCAACGCCAGGCGCATGACAGTGGTCAGGTCCTTGCTGCTGTCGACCTGGTTTGTCGCCAGTTCAAACTTGAGATTTCGCGGCGTGTCCTGGTCGGTGACTTTGGTCATATCCGGCGTTGAGAAGACCAGCAAGCTGACCAGCAGGAAGTCGCAAATAACGATGAGGATGGACCGATTCATGAGGGGGTGGCGAAAGTGGGACGCACCGCCGCCGGCACAGTCTCTGTCGGCGCTGTGGCTTCCGCCTCGAGCAGCAGCTTGCGGCGGCTTGGGCGCAGATGAAAGATTTTGAAGATAGATACGAAGATGATCCCGAAGGACGTTGAGGAATACGCAGCCATCAGGCTGAACTTGCCAATCCCCAGGGAGACCAGGATCAGGGAGATGATCGTGCCGACGAATCCCAGATAGAGTCCGGCATCGAAGAGGTGATCTTCGTTTTCAAGCAACTTAATCTTCATACGAGCAGGGACGCGTTGCCGGCGAATTTCCGCCAATTTCAGCAGGCACGCCGTATAGAGTAATCCCTGGAGCACGAAGAACAGCAGCAGTGTCAACAGATTCAATTGATTCATAAACGAGGCATGACCGTTGAGCGTTCCAGCCGGGAGCAGGTTGCCCACCGTGGGCAGCCTCAACCGAATGGGGAAATCCATTCTCTGGCCCTCTTGAGAGAGAAACGGCTCGCTCAGGAGCAGCACGACGAGCAGGAAACCCAACGCAAACAAAATCTCACGGGCGATATGAAAACCGCGCACTTGCAGCGGTTGCTCGAGAGTCGAAACCGATGGCCGGGCAAAATGAACTGCCATCGCCAACAAAAACCCGGCCACTCCGTATAATAACCATTTCGCCGCCAAAGCCAATTGGGGGGCACGCAAACAATAATCGGCTGCCCACCACCCAAAACTATCGAATGGGTTGAAGCCGGCCGATGCGCTCGAGCCGCCCGCAATATATAGCCGTTGATTTCGCGCCAAAAGCTCTTTGAGGCTACCGGCCCCGTAGCGCAAGCTGTAGCCGATGTCGTTCAACCCGGTTTGGCTGAAGTTGACCAGGTACTCAGCGACTTGCGCCGGTTGACCCGAGAGATGAACGGCCGCAAACAGAGTAGGCATCTGGGCGCCGGCTTTGCGTACGAAGTTGGCGAGACGGCGCAGCGTGTCAGTATTATCAATTTGCTGAACGAAAACGGCCAGTCGTCCCCAATTGAATCGCTGGCCCAGCGCCATCATATCGACCAGCACTTGCTCGAAGGGTTGCGAACTGCCACCATGAGTCGCTTGCCAGGCCCCCGTAAACACCGTGTTGCTTAGCCCGGGTGTAAAATGCCCGTCTTCGAGCAGGAGCCCGCAAACGGACAACGCAGCGTCAAAGGCCTGGCCCGAAGCCGATTGAGAAGGAGGAAAAATGTAGGTGTTGGTCACGCCTCGCGTACGCAGCAGCTCTTGCACACCCGGTTGCGGCGATGCTAGCAGGAACTGAAGCACGCGTTCCCGGTTTTCAAGGCGCAGTACATATTCCGTGAAGGGTTCAGAACCGTCAGGGCGCAAACGAGCATCGTTTTGAAAAATGCTCTCAAACGCAGGCTCCGGCCCTCCCCAAGCCACCCAACCGGGGTGTTGACGCGCCAGGTCGTCCACCGCGGTGGCTAATTTCTCTTCCTCAAGAAATCCTTTTTTCTGCGCCGCCTGTGCGATCAGCTGGGCGGCGCCAAGTTTCTTTTCGTTGACCAGGGACAGGCCATCGGTGATGAGGCCAGGGGTATTTCGACCGGCCGTTTGTAAGATTCTGGCGTCAACAGCTCGCAAGTGCGCTGGCAGGGATAAGCCGCAGAAGAGCATCAGCAGACCGAAGATAGCGCAGATTAAAAACCAGACCGAACGATGCATCGTAAGTGCCCTATTAGACGAGACCCGGCAAATTCCTGTTCAAGCATCAATTTTTTAAATTTTCCTGCGGAAACCGTATCTCCGGGCATTGGTAATGCCACAGCCCGCTGCCTAAAGATATCACCGCTTAGAGCGCCCATGACAAGGCTGAAGTGGTCTTAGGGACCCGCCATGGGCGCTCGCGACTTGACTTTTGTTCCTGGATTTGAGCGCAAATCGGAGCTATTGTGGCGCATGCAAAAGCCTAAATCCCGCTTTATTCCACTATTCGCTTTGGCTGGCACCGCCCTATTCATCACCAGTTGTTGGGCAGCAGATTCCAAACCCGCTTTGATGGCGGGGGAAAAGGCTCCTGCGTTCCAGGCGAAGACCACGGCCGGTCAAACGATCAATTTTCCCGAGGGGTACAAGGGGAAGATAGTTTTAGTTGATTTTTGGGCGACCTGGTGTGGGCCTTGCCGGGCAGAGGTCCCCAATCTTGCTGCGGCTTACGAGAAGTTTCATGCCCAAGGTTTCGAAGTGCTGGGCGTCAGTCTCGACCAGGCTGATGCTGCAGCCAAATTAGCACAGTTCACCCGTGATAATCACATGCCGTGGCCCCAGATCTATGATGGAAAATACTGGGACGCGGCTTTGGCGCGCCAATATGCAATCCACTCCATTCCACGGCCTATCCTCGTTGATGGCGATACGGGTATCATTTTAGCTGAAGGCCATGATGCCCGCGGAACGAGCCTAGCACCATCGATTGAAAAAGCTTTGGCCCGCAAGCAGGTATCGCGCAATTGAGCAACGGCCCGTGATGAGCTCGATAGCTGAGAGCAAGAAGGGCTTTACGTTGATCGAGTTGCTGGTGGTGATTGCAATCATCGCTATCCTGGCGGCGATGCTTTTGCCGGCCCTCGCACGCGCGAAGGAATCCGCCAGTCGGACCAAGTGCCTTTCCAATCTCAAACAACTTCAGGTGGCGTTGAAAATTTATGTCGATGAAAACAGGAATCTTTTGCCACCACATAGCGTGATTATCCGCTGGCCCGCCAAGCTGCTGGATATTTATCGCAACACGAATCTGCTCGCCTGCCCAACGGATCTGCGCCGCGGAATACCTCCCGGGAATATCGGTGCGACCAGCCCGGCTTACTATGCTGATAATGCCTGGCGCAGCTACATCATGAATGGTTGGAATGATGTGTTCAGTACCGCGTACATGCGAGGCGTTGAATACACGATGAAGGAATCGAGTGTGTTGAAGCCGCCGGAAACTATCTTCTGGGGTGAGAAACGTCACCTGGCTGGAGATTATTGGATGGACTTGCTCGAATCGGGTGACAACCTCACCGACAAGGTCCAGCACGGCACCCACTCAAATTATCTTACGCCTACACGTTCCGGCGGTGCTAACTTTGCCTGCGCGGACGGAGCCGTTCGGTTTCTAAAGTTTGGCCGCTCCGTAAATCCCGTCAATTGGTGGTGTGTTACCGACGCGGATCGCCTGCGCTACGCCTTGCCAATAACCACACTGCTGCCTTAAGTCCCCGCAGAGCAGCAGCCAATTCGCCCGGAATCGATGTGATTGGAGCTTGATCCACTTTTGAAAGCCCGATCGGCAAGGCGATTGCTTAATGGTCCCCGATGCTCATATTTCCGCTGGATAACTGGTGGAGATGAAGAAGCCTTTTTTCAAGCTCCATTCCAAGGCTACAGGCCACGCCTTACCGATTTCCTGGTATTCCAGCCGGAAAATCGTTCCCGGAAGCCCGGGAAGTCTGGAAACGAGCCTCAGCGACTTCTTTGCGCAGATTAAAGCCAGTTCCCTTCTCGTCATAGGGAGGTGCTCGTGCACAGGCAAGGGTAACGGTGAAAATTGCGACGGAGCCGTAGGGCGAGGCCCTTTCAGGGCCATGGCGTTGGCCCAATCTACGATTCTTACAGAACGTAACGAAGGCTTCGGCTTCTTCGCTCTCTTCTGTTAACTCCTGCGGGCAGAACGCGGCTCATCTGGCAGAAATCTCCAGCATGCGCTCGATAGGGACTCGCGCCTGCCGCAGGATCTTGGGCGGCAACTCAATCCGTGGTGCGAGATGTTTCATGCAATCGCGCACCTTTTCGAGCGTATTCATCTTCATGTATTTGCACTCGCTGCAATGGCACGGATCGGTCGGTGCCCGCATCACATCGACCGTCGGTGCGCAGATGAACTGTTTGCCGGGACACTCCTTCTGCATCCGGTGAATGATCCCCGACTCGGTTACGATTACGAACTGCTTCACGGGGCTGTTCTTGCAATAGGTGATCATCTTCTCCGTCGAACAGATCACGTCCGCCAAATCGCGCACTTCCCGCAGACTCTCGGGATGCACGACGATTTTGGCTTCGGGGAAGACCTTGCGCAGCCGCAGCAGGCTCTCGCGGCGGAACTCGACGTGCGCGTAACAGTTCCCCTTCCACAAAGTCATTGGCCGCCCCGTTTGCTCCATGACCCAGGCGCCGAGATTCTCGTCCGGGACAAATAACAGATCCTTTTCTTTCGGTGCTGCCTCAACGATTTTCGCCGCATTGCCGCTGGTGCAGATCACATCACTGAGCGCCTTTACCGCCGCGCTGCAGTTGATATAAGCAATCGTCCAGAAATTCGGGTTGGTCTTTTGCAGCGCCTCGAGTTTGTCGGCGGGACAACTTTCCTCCAATGAACAACCGGCGTCTTTGTCAGGTAGAACAACAATCTTGCCGGGGTTTAGGATCTTGGCGGTTTCGGCCATAAAATGGACTCCGCAAAAAACGATCACGTCCGCGGAAGTTTTGGCGGCTTCCTGGGAAAGCCCCAAGGAATCCCCTACAAAATCAGCGACATCCTGAATCTCCGGCACCTGGTAATTGTGGGCAAGAATGACAGCGTTGAGCTGCTTTTTGAGCGTGAAAATCTCCCGCGCCAGTGTGTCACGCACTTCGCGCGCCAGCGGCTTGCGCAACGAGAATCGATCGACGCCCGGAGCTGGAGACTGTGCAACAGATGTCATTAAATAAACGCTAGTGCCTGAAAGTCGCTGCGTCAATTCCACCTCGTCCCGCAGTCCCGCAGAGTTTCACTGAAGAGCCACGCTTTCATTTGTCTCACCGCGCGGGCAACCTCGCGCGCTTCCCGAATACCTCACGCCCCACCAAGTACAATAGCCAGGTTAGCCCCGCGAATGGTATTAGCGCCAGCCAGTCCGCGTTCGAACCGCTAAAGAACGGATTGTTTTGTTCCGCCCAGCTGGTGAGCGCAGCGTCGAGTTTCGGCAGCGCGCCAGCCACGAACGCAATCACAATCCCGGCAATCGCACCTCCGGCGATGTACCCGCTCGCCAGCAATACCCCGGGGCTTTTGTCACCTTCCGCCGCAAGTTGTGCCTCGTCCAAAGCCTGCGGCCGAAGTTCATTTCTGCGCCGGTTATCCACCAGCCAGCGCACGAGTCCCCCGACGAAAATCGGGGCGGAGGTGGAGATGGGCAGATAAACGCCAACCGCAAAAGCCAGCGAAGAAACTCCGCAAAGTTCAAGCACGACGGAGCTCATAGCACCAAACAACACCAGGCCCCACGGCAGTTTCCGGTCGAGCATGCCCTTGATGATGTAGCTCATCAGAGTCGCTTTCGGTGCGAGGAATTTTTGGACCTGCGTTCCATCCGGGCGTTTTGTAAACGCACCGTTGATGCCGGGATCCTCGAGCCATACGGCTTCTCCCGATCCATTCACCAAATACCTTCCCGGCGGCCCGGCTGCGTCGTCGGTCTTTTGCCAGACGCGGTAAGTATTCGGATCGGAATCAGCTTGTGATCCGCGCAGCTTCTCGGGCGGGCCGAATTGCGCCGAACCTGGCGCATGCAGCCCCGGCGCGACTTGTGCGGCGGGAACGTAAACTGTCGCCGAACGGTTTAACCCCAGCAGGATAGGTCCGAGTAATAACGCGCTGGCCGAGGCTCCGATTAAGATGGCGATCTGTTGATATTTTGGCGTGGCGCCCACCAGGAATCCGGTCTTTAGATCCTGTGAAGTTGCACCGCCGTTCGACGCCGCAACACACACGATTCCCCCGACCGAAAGCGCGGTGACGTAATAAGTCCCTCCAGTCCAGCCGACTGCGAGGAAGATGAGACAGGTCAACAACAGCGTGGCGATCGTCATTCCGGAAATTGGGTTGGATGAGGAACCAATCTCGCCGGTGAGCCGGGATGAAACCGTCACGAACAAGAACCCAAACACCACGATCAGGATTGCGCCGAGCAAATTCATGTGCAGGCCGGGGGCGGCGAAAATGCAAACGATCAGCGCGACCAAACCGGCGGCAACGAATTTCATTGAGAGGTCACGATCAGTGCGGACAATCGAGCCGGTCGCGGCTGCAGCCGTCGCAAAATCCGAAATGCCAGAACGAATTCCGTGCCAGATAATAGGCGCTGACCGCAGGAGGCTGATGATACCTCCAGCGGCGACCGCGCCCGCGCCGATGTACAAAATGAAGGAACTGCGAATCTCTGCGGGACTCATCTGGCCAATCAGCTTGCTGCTCGGAGCTATCACCGTCGTGGCACTTTCACCGAAGAATTTGATGAGCGGCGTCAACAGCAAAGCGCTCAAAACGCCCCCTGCCATCATGATGCCCCCTATTTTGGGGCCGATAATATAACCTACACCCAGCAACTCCGGCGAAATCTCACATGAAATCGAACCTGCTTTTAGCGGCGCGCCAAATACCTTCTCGGGGGTGTCCTTCCACAATTTGAACGCGTCCATGAGACTCTTGTAGACCAGGCCGATGCCGAATCCACCGAAGATCGTTGCTGCCCCAATTCCCGAAGTTCTCCCGGCGCCGACTACGTCGGCAGTGGTTTGTCGACCCTCTCCTGCCACTGCGCGCGATTCCTCCGAAGCCCCAGCCTTCAGCACTTCGGCACAGGCTGTGCCCTCCGGGTATTTGAGTTGGCCATGCTGAGCGACGATCAGCGCGCGGCGGAGCGGGATCATCATGAGGATTCCCAGCAGGCTCCCCAGCAGGCCAACGAGCATGACGCGGCCGATTTCGAGATCAAAACCCAGGATCATGATCGCGGGCATGGTCACACCTAGCCCAAAGGCTATCGACTCCCCAGCCGAGCCGGCCGTTTGCACGATGTTATTCTCGAGGATGGTGGCATCGCGTCCGCCGAACTTCGATAGTAGCCTGAAAAGCGTTAATGAAATCACCGCGACGGGAATTGAGGCGCTCACCGTCAGCCCTACCTTCAGCACCAGGTAAAGCGAAGAAGCCCCGAAGACAACGCCAAGCAGGGCTCCCAGGATAACCGCGCGCGCGGTTAACTCGGGGATTTGCGCCTCGGCGGGAATGTAAGAACTGTGGTCGTGGCTGGTCTCTTTTGCTTGCTCGAGCTCGGCGGCCATTCTGCCAAATCCAATACTCGATTACGTTCGGAGGCGAAAGTCCAAAGTCCAAAGGCGCATTCGGACACCGGAACGCCAGATTTATCCGGCACGACCAGAGCAAACAGAGCTTTCCTGCCAGATAAATCCGGCGTTCCTTGTGCTCTTTGCATTGTGAGCCGAGACGGTGACAAGTCGATGACTGAGGCGCGGCGAGGCTCAAGAAGGACTTGCGAGTGCGCAAAATTAATCGCCGAGCAGTTTCTTCAGAGCATCGCGAGCCTTGGTTTCTCGAGAAGTGTCTTCCTTAGGAGGGACGTACTCGCGCCGGATCATCTCAAAGTATTCGCAATAATTCCCCAAATGCTTTTCGGCCACAGGTTCCGCCCGGCCGTCGCGGCATTGTTGAGCAATTCGAGGGTCGTAGCTGACGCAATTCAGGCAAACTTTCAAGTCGGAACCACACTGGTGGCAGCTTTCAGAACGCCCCGGCATCCCCGGCAGTTTATATTCAGCGCCGCATTTCCAACAATGGCGTGTCAAAGACATGTCTGGATTTTAGGGGAAAACTGCATGCTTAGCCAGATGCTTGATCGGTCGCGCGGCGCACCGACTTTGGACTTTGGACCTTGGACATTGGACTTAAGAAAAAAGCCCCTCGCGCCTAAAACACGCGAGGGGCTCGAAGGAACTCCGTATGATAATCGCTTAGAATTTATAGGCTAGATTAGCCAAGAGCATGTAGCTGTTGCTCTTGTCGCCTACGCCGGGGGTGCTTCCGCCGTAAACGTCGGTATCGTCGGCGGCATGGTCCCAACGGAATTCGAGGCGGCTCATGACGTTTTTCCAAAGGTCATATTGGACTGTGAATGTGCCCTCGATGACTTTCTTGGCCAGAAACGTACTGGGCGCCGGCACCGTCGACCACGCATACTCGCCGCGGCCGTAGATGCTCAGCTTCTCGGTGAGTTGGTATGAAGCGTAAAGCCCTACGACGTTAGCATGATTAGCCACATCTGCGGTTAGCGGTTGGCCGCTAACATTGGCCCAATCGTATGCCGCACCGACCTTCAGTCCGGTCACCGGTGTGTTCACGGTCGCACCAACATAGACGCTAGTCTGGTCTGCAGCGCCAGAAGGAGATGCCGAATTAAAACCGTTGATCACACAAGCCGACAAAGTCGAGCCGCCTAGCGTGCCCCAATTGGTTGGGGCCGTGAAGGTCATTGAAGCCATGTACGTTTTGTAGGACTCGGCTTTGGGACCCTGGCCACCGGCGGCAGAAGTTCCTCCGAACAAGAATGCTCGGCCGTTGATTGTCGGTCCGTAGGTATTGGCTATGCCCACCGTTGCGGAAAACGATTCGCAGAACTGGTAGGCGGCCTGAAGTCCGGTGTGGGTCGTTGGTTCAACCGTATAACCGTACGAGCGGGTAACGTTAGGATTGTTGACCGATTCGAACACCTCGTATCCGATGATGGTGTCCCAAACACCCAGCTTGAAGTCCAGACCGTTTCCGATCGGGGCATGCAGAGCGACATAGGCCTGCTTGACCCCGAAGTCACCGGCTACCCCGGAAGATTGCGTCGCCAGCGCATTGGCATCCGGGCCAAACAACAGATCCACTTTGTAGCCAGCGCCCCAAGCGTCGGCTGAATCAACAGGCTTCTCGATCGATAGTTTGACCACATTCAGGTTAAAGCCGTCCGCTTTTCCAGGACCCCCAAATGCATAGTTGGGAACATTAGCGTTTCCGGTGCCCATGTTCCATTGTGCAGAGGTATCAACGTAACCGCTAATGGTGGTTGCAGTCAGCGCCGTCAATAGTGAACTTGGCTTTTCCTCCGCGTGAATGACCGCTGGCAGACTGACTAGTCCAGCGCCCATTAAACCCACAGTCCATGCGTTAAACTTCATTTTGATCTATTTGGTATTTGTTGGTTGTTTTTTGTTGCCGGCGCACACGAATGGGTCGGCCTGAAAAAGCGCCTAGCAACACGTTGCCGAGGCTAAGGCACGACTTGTGCCAACCGGGCTGGTTTTATGTAAACTGCTTATAACAAATAACTTGCTTGTTTTTAGTGGCGGCAGATTTGCCACCCTCTCGATGATTATTGAGCGTGTTGGTCAAATCTCGCCACAAATCAGAACCCCTCCCAGAATGCCGGGAGGGGCGCTGCTGACAAGGTCCTTACCTGTCTTAGAACTTGTAAATGAGGTTGGCCGCCAGAAGGAACGCGTTTTCGCGGTTCGGACCGCCAGTTACGGAGTCAACCCCGCCAAAGGCTCGTCCGTGCTCAACATGATCCCAACGGAATTCGACGCGGCTGATTACGTTCTTCCACAAGTCATATTGGGCAGTCGCAGTGGCTGCAAAAATGCCGTTGCCGGTATTTACGGGCTTATCAACATCACCCGAGACATACTCGAAGCGACCATGCAAACTAAGTTTCTCGGTCGCCTGGAATGACGCATAGCCAGCAAGTGACCATACATCCGCTTCGGTCTTCGTACCGCCTAACGTCCCCGAATTTGGCGTCGTATTCACATTCAATAAATCCCACGCGGCGCCTAACCGTAACCCCGTGACAGGGGTCGCCACCGTCGAGCCAACATAAGCATTCAACGTCGGCATCCCCAACCCTGAGCCCAGAACCGATGCATTATACCCGTTGACTACCCCGCCATAGAGGGTCGAGCCGGCCAGAAAGCCCATGCTCTCGGGCGCGGTGATTGCAACCGACCCCATATAAGCCTTGTAAGACTCGGCATACGGATTGGAACCCGGAGGTGTGGTGGCAGTTATACCCAAAGCAGTCAGCAAGGGATTCGTCGCGACACCTTTTGATCCGAGTTGGGCCCGGCTATTAATCGATGAACTGACCGTGTTCGCCACCCCCACAGAGGCGCTGACCATGTCACTGAATCTATAGCTGGCCAGAATGCCCGTATGCGTCTGTGGTTCGATTGAATGACCATATGAACGGGTGTAGTTCGGATTATTCGGCGACTCGACGGATTCATAGCCGATGATGCTGTCAAAAACGCCGAACTTGAGGTCCAAGCCATTTAACACCGGCACTCTGAGCGCTGCATATGCCTGGCGGATCGCGAAGTCACTCGCTCCGGTCGAGAAAACCGATTGGGTCCCCAGCACGTTCGCGTCGGGACCGGCCCACAAGTCAACGCGATACCCAGCAGCCCATTCTGACTCGTCCAGGGGTTTCTCGATTCGCAGCTGCACTACGTCGAGGTTGAATCCATCAGACTTGCTCGGCGAATTGAACTTATAGGGGGGCACGAAAGTGTTCCCCGTCCCAAAATTCCAGTGCGCCGAGGTGTCCACATACCCACTCAGGGTCGTCGAAGCCAGCGCAGTCATCACCGAACTGGCTTTCTCTTCGGCCTGTGATGGTGTTACCAGGCTTACCAAGCCGGCACTGGCCAACACGACCGTCCACTTATTAAACTTCATTCAAGTTCCTCCGATCTTTTATGGTTTGTTGCGTGTCTGACTATTGCATCTAGGTGAGGCAAAACCGGTTTGCCTCCGCACCCAACCGGTGCATTAAGGCGCATAGTTACGGAAAGACGCGTTGTTTGACAACATGTTTTTTCCCATTTCTAGTCAGGAAATGTCCCGTGTTAGGGCAGAACCGATAGTCTGACAGCAACTTCCGCTACTAAAATAGGTATCATGCTCATTTTACTTAATATTAGATCTCTCACAAGATAACGTCCCAAAGCGCGGCTTTCCATCGACACTTGGGAAAGTTGCGTCACCCACCAATCTTGAAACCAATGCGGGTTCTGGAACAGAGACTGCTTCCTGTGCGGCTGTAACAATGTTGATCGCACATATTAGGATGGACGTGGACGCAAGGTCAGAAACCGACGCTGTAGGGTCAGCAACGGAGATGATCAAGTGCGGAACGCCCCGCCTTGTTGCGGGGCGGGATTGTGCGGCTGGCATTGGTCTCCCTTGAAAATTTATGGCCTCTTTTGCATACGTCGCTCGAGAAACCGCCACGGGGCGAGAAATTCGGAGTTCGGTGGAAGCCGCTTCCGAACAAGCCGCGATTGCAGCGTTGCTGAACCGCAATCTGCTGGTCGTCTCGATCCAGGAAAAGATCGGCAAAAAGGGCCGCACGCAGGGCGGTCGAGTCGCCTTGGCTGACCTAGTGATTTTCACCCGGCAATTAGCGACCATGATCGATGCCGGTCTGGCGATGGTGCAATGCCTGCAAGCGCTCGCGGAACAAACCACCAACAAGGTCATGCGCGATGTCATCAAGGACATCTGCACTCGCGTCGAGGGTGGCGATAGTTTTTCCGAGGCCTTGCAAAAGCATCCAAAAGTATTCAGTCGCCTCTACGTCTGCATGGTAGCTGCGGGCGAGAAGGGCGGTTTGTTGGCTGAAATCATGGCGCGCCTGGCGGTTTATCTCGAAAATGCGGCGCGGCTGCGCAAAAAGGTCAAATCCGCCATGATGTATCCGACGGTCGTATCCATTGTGGCCGTGCTGATCACTATCTTCCTCTTGATAAAGGTCGTTCCTGTTTTCGGTGAAATCTTCAATAGTTTCGGAGCTCAGCTTCCCGCCCCGACGCAATTCCTGATCAATCTGAGCAAGTTCGTTCAGAAATGGATCTTTGCTATTCTTCCGGTGGGTGGCGGCGCAGTATATGGCTGGTTCTACTTCATCAAAACTCCGGTCGGCCGTCAGTTCTGGGATGCTTATCGGATTCGGTTGCCTATCTTCGGGTCGATTGCGCATAAGATTTGTCTGGCGCGCTTTACCCGAACCCTGGCTTCACTGATCCGCAGCGGTGTCCCCATCCTCGAAGTGTTGCAGATCGTTTCCCAAACGGTTGGTAATGTCATCATGGAAAAAGCCATCAAGACGGCTTCCTTTGACATCGAACGTGGTGAGAACATTTCCAATGCGCTCGCGAAACACCCGATTTTCCCAACCATGATCATCCGCATGGTGACTGCCGGCGAGCAGACCGGCAAAATCGACAACATGCTCGAACGCATTGCCGACTTCCTCGATGAGGAGATCGAGACCACGCTCTCTGGTTTAACCGCACTGATTGAGCCAATCCTCATCGTCTTCCTTGGCGTGGTCGTGGGCGGGATGGTCATCTGCATGTTCCTGCCGATCTTCAAACTTCCGGAAATCGTCAGCCGGCGGTAGCGCGGCGGGCGGGCTCAAAGCCCTGGCTGCTGCAACGATGGCGAGCTGCCGGAAGGACGTCGCTGGAACAACTGCGCGCTGCTTCCAATATCGCTCGTTGCCCGGAACAAAAGCAAACACCTTAACTCAACGCCTCGGAAACTTCACCGCTCGACAGTGTTCTGCTGAATAATTCGTCGATGGCCGGTCCCGGACAGGATGCGAGTTGCATTCGATTGTCTAATCCCATTTGTTAACTCACATACAAACTGCTTGCACCCCGGTTAGCCCAATGGTATTTTCCACCGGCTTTTTTCAAAAATAGACTATTTATGATTAAAACTACTGCGCTGCTTTGCGCCTCCCTCGCCATGCTTCAGTTCGCAACCGCAGGCGAAATCACCGGCACGATCACCCTGAAGGGCACACCGCCCAAAGAAAAAGATATTACGCCCCTGAAAGAAGACGCCACCTGCGGCAAGCTGCACACCGAAATGCCGACGACTCATTTTTACGTCGTTAGTGGCAATGGCGGTCTGGCCGACGTCGTGGTCTCCCTCCAGGGAGTTAGCGGCAAGTCCACCGGCGCCAACGCCAAACCAGTTACCCTCGATCAAAAGGGATGTGAGTACACCCCCCAGATCCTTGCGGTGCAAACGGACCAGAAAATCATCGTCAAGAATTCTGACCCAGTGTTGCACAACATTCATGACCTGCCGACGGTGGCCGGGAACAAAGAACAAAACGTAGCACAAATGCCCGGCGGGGGCGATCTGACGTTCTCTTTTGCGAAGCCGGAGCCATTCTTGAAGTTCAAGTGCGACGTGCATCCGTGGATGTTTGCCTGGGTCAGCGTTTTTGATCATCCGTATTTTGCAGTTTCCGAAAAAGACGGTTCGTTCAAGATCACCGATGTGCCAGCCGGCAAATATACCATTCAAGCAAACCACCGCAAAGCCGGCGCGGCGACCCAGGAAATTGAGGTTAAAGAGGGGGCCCCCGCCAAGGTGGACTTCACGCTCGAAGCCAAATAGCCATCACAGTCTGGAGCCGGTATCGGGTCAGGCGGTCCGACCGAGGTGCCTGACCTGTTTTGATTTGTAAATGAGACTTAATCGCAAATTTTACGCCGAGTGATCCCTCGCGCGCTGCATCGTTTTGCCGTCCTCACCGCCGTTGCGACTCTGGGATTGGTCGGTGTCGGCGGATTAGTGACCAGCCACGGAGTTGGCATGGCGGTTCCGGATTGGCCAAATACCTATGGGTACAACATGTTTTTCTTCCCCGTGTCCCGCTGGGTAGGCGGTATCTTTTACGAGCATTCACACCGCCTCTTCGCCTCGGGGGTAGGCTTGTTTACGACCATTTTGGCACTCTGGCTCTACGGAAAATCGGCCCAACCGCTGTTGCGCTGGGGCGGGCTGTTTCTTGCTCTGCTGGGGCTGTTAACCGTCCTGATCGTCCCACGTCATTGGGCTGATGGAGTGGTGTCGGGAGTGACCGGCATCATCGCTTTTTCAGCGAGCTGGTTTTGGCCGCGCTGCGAACCCAGTCCAAAGTGGCTCCGTCGGCTCGGAGTTCTGGCATTTTTTGGTGTCGTTTTTCAAGGGGTGCTCGGCGGCTTGCGCGTGGTGCTCTTTAAAGATCAGCTCGGCATTTTTCATGCCACATTGGCCCAACTGTTTTTCGTGTTGATCTGCTTGCTTGCTGTGTTCACCAGCCCCTTTTGGCAGAGGCGAAATTGGAAAGCAACGGGCCAAAAACGAGAAGCAGGGGAAGCGGATATGGCGACTGTGTCTCCTGGCGAACCTCAACTTCACGGTGTAGTCGGGCGGTTGGCGCCTCTTTTTCTCATTACCACTTTCCTGATTCTCTGCCAGCTCATCCTGGGCGCGACGATGCGCCATCAGCATGCCGGGCTGGCAATTCCTGATTTTCCCCTGGCTTACGGCAAGTTATGGCCGGCTGTGGATCCCGGTTCGGTCCAGATATACAATCAGCACCGGATCGAAGTGACCGCCGCCAATCCCATAACTGCTTTCCAAATCGAATTGCAAATGGTCCATCGCATTCTCGCCGGACTCATTCTCGTCGCGGTTGCCAGTTGTGCATTCGCTGCGAGAAATCGATCCGGCAAAAAAGCATCGCTCTCGAAGCCGGCTCTGATTTGGCTCGCTTTCGTTCTTATCCAGGGTCTCCTTGGCGCAGCCACGATTTGGTCCAACAAAGCGGCCGATATTGCCACATTGCATGTCCTTACCGGTGCGATCACACTGGCGCTGGGAGCGATCTTGACCAGCGTCGCCTATCGGGATCGAAAATCAGTCTTGAATTACAAGCAACTCCTTGCCTTCACGCCATCAGGCGCTTTGGGCGGCTTTGAGCCACGCCCGTCCACTGCTGGTCAGACTCGATAACGTGAAAATAACTGCACAAGCTTCCACGCCATCTGCTCCCGAACTCAGTATCGTTGCCATCGAGAAGGGCTGGTTTGCGGTTTATGCGGATTTATTCAAGGCGCGCCTGACCTTATTGGTATTGCTGACGACTCTGGT
>DATJGF010000113.1:0-52781 GCA_035495315.1 Candidatus Limnocylindrales bacterium | reverse complement strand
ACTTCAGGCCCACTGTAAAAAGCTGGTCGCAGCCTACAAATATCCGCGCGAAATTGAGTTTGTTTCTGAACTGCCCAAAACCACCAGCGGCAAAACCCGCCACTTTGAGTTGCGTCAGGCATCGATGCGAGGTCTCGCTACGGCCGCGAGCCAGATTGCCGCGCCGTGAGCATCGCGGCTGCGGCGTAGCGCAGACATTCTCTTCTGGCGTATCCTCGACGTTCTTGTCGGCTTGCTGAGCAATCCCTTATTCCTCAGTAACATCCTTTGGCGAGTTCTACGAGTCTCCATCTCTAAAGTCCTGAGTCCATAACGCCACCCATGTGACGCTGGGACCCCACTGGGACGGTACTGGGACGCTTGCAAGGTTGAGAATCGACCGTGTTTACCGGCCTTGGTACGCTGGGACGGCTGTACACCCCCCAAAGCCCCGCCGTCGACCCCGTATGCAGACTTTCAGCCTCCTGTACGTCCGTGCATACACCGAAGCACAACCAACTTGCGGCCCAACAAAGCACTTTGGACTTTGGACTTGGGACTTTGAACTTTGCACCTATCGCGGCCGCAGTTCAGTCTTTACCCTGAATGCAAACAATGGCACAAGCGTCAGCCTGACTATGCAACGGTGTCGTTTTTTCCCGGTAATTATCGTCTTGGCATTTCTTGCCTCCTGCGCTTTGCACCAGGATCGAGAAAACCAAGCCTCAAACTTTCGCCCGAGCAAGGGTGCTCACTCGACATTGAATGTCCCTGCTTCAAGCCTTCCCGGACCCCGCCCTGACGGCTCGGTCCTGCTGCCCAACCAATGGGCATTGCGGCCAGTTGGGCGACAAGTCGAGCTTGGCGATTTCCCTGTCAACATAGCGGTGCATCCGGCGGGTCAATTTGCAGCGGTATTGCACGCAGGCCACAGCCAGCATGAGATCCTGATTGTCGATCTCACTACCGCGGCGGTCATCGATCGAACGCGGATCAAAGAGGCTTTCTACGGTCTGGCGTTTAGCGCGGATGGCAAACACCTGTTCTGCAGCGGCGCGGGCGACGAGGTAGTCCATTCATTCACATTTGAAAATGGGGCGGTGACGAATCATGGGCGCATTCATTTGCATCCGACAGGCATGACCGGGGTTCCGGCCGGGCTATGTGTAGACAAGGCCGGCGAATATCTCTTTGCGGCGAATGTGTGGGGCCATCGCGTGACGAAAGTTCGTCTCGGCGCAGAACCGCAGATATCCGACATTCCGTTGAGCGCGAGCACCAATGCTCTTAAATCTTCCCCGGTCACGCCCTCCAGCGATTTCGATACTGCGGCCGCCGACAAACGCGCTCAGGCAGCCCTCTACGGCAGCAATTCGAATGATGCCTTCCCCTATGCTTGCCGGCTCGATGAAAAACGCCAGCGACTTTATACCTCACTGTGGGCACAGGCCGCCGTCGCCGTCATTGACCTGAAAACAAGCCGCGTCATCGCGCATTGGCCGACTGAAGAACATCCTTGCGAGATGGCATTGACCCGCTCCGGTCAGTTCTTGTTCGTCGCCAATGCGAACCGCAACACGGTGACCGTGATCGATACCGCCAGGGGCAGGACAGTCGAGACGATTTGCGCCGCGCTTTACCCGCAAGCACCTCCCGGTTCCACGCCGAACAGTCTGGCGCTTTCGCCCGACGAGCAAATGCTCTTCGTTGCCAACGCCGATAACAATATGGTCGCGGTATTTGACGTCAGCCGGCCTGGGAAAGCGCGTTCCCTGGGCTTTATTCCTGCAGGTTGGTATCCCACCTCGGTCCGGGTAACGCCGGACGGCAAGAAATTGCTGATTGCCAATGGAAAAGGGAACGTGCCCAGGGCGAATGCCCTCGGACCGCAACCCGGTCTGGACGAAATGAGCACCAACCGAACCGTGCAATATATTGGCAGCCTCTTTCGCGGGACGCTTAGTCTCATCGATTTGCCTACACGCAAAACGTTCGAGCAACAATTGACCGGCTATACCGCCCAAGCTTACAAATGCACTCCCCTGAGGGCCGACGCAAGCGTTGCCGCGACGGCCTCGACTGAAAACCCGATTCCGACAAAACCGGGCGGTGCCTCTCCGATCAAGTACTGCCTTTATGTCATTAAAGAAAATCGCACCTATGACCAGGTGCTGGGAGATATGCCCGAAGGCAATGGCGACCCGAAGCTTTGTTTGTTCCCGGAGCGCGTCACGCCGAACATGCATGCCCTCGCGCGTGAGTTTGTGTTGCTGGATAATTTCTACGTTGATGGTGAAGTCAGCGCCGATGGCCACGAATGGAGTATGGGCGCTTATGCGACTGATTTTGTCGAAAAGACCTGGCCGCTGGATTATGGCCACAATCAATCCGGCAAGTTCCCCTACCCGAGCGAGGGCAATTTTCCAATCGCCGTTCCGGCCGGGGGTTATATTTGGGACCGGGCCCGAGAGGCGGGCGTCAGCTACCGCAGCTATGGGGAATTCGTCACTCCGGCGGCGAAACTGTCGGATCCTGGACGCTCGCGCGTCAAAACCCTGGAGGGCCATTTCGATCCCTGGTACCGGGGCTTTGATCTGGGTTACCCCGATGTGAAACGGGCCGAGCGGTTCATTTCGGAACTCAAGCGCTTCGAGACCGAAGGCGATATGCCACGGCTCCAGATCCTCCGATTGCCTAACGACCACACGCATGGAGCGACCCCCGGCTTGCTGACTCCGACCGCCTATGTCGCGGACAACGATGTTGCTCTCGGTATGTTGGTCGAAGCGGTCAGCCGCTCAAAATTCTGGCCGCAAATCGCGATCTTTGTCGTCGAAGACGATGCGCAGAACGGGCCGGACCACGTCGACGCTCATCGAACGACTGCATTCGTAATCAGTCCCTACGCCAAACGGCGCGTGGTGGATTCGACGATGTATTCCACCAGCAGCATGTTGCGAACGATCGAGCTCATCCTCGGGCTCAAGCCGATGTCGCAGTTTGACGCAGCGGCTCGCCCAATGTTCAACGCGTTCCAATCAGCCGCCAACCCGCAGCTTTATCAGGGGCTGCCGGCCAATGTGAGTTTGGATGAAAAGAACACGCGCCATGCCTGGGGCGGCCAAATCAAGATGAACTTCAGCAAGGAAGATGCGGCGGATGACCTTTTATTAAACGAAGTTGTCTGGCGTTCGGTGCGCGGCCACGATTCGCCCATGCCGCCGCCAATCCGCGCCGCATTCGTCTTCACTCATCCCGAGGGGGACGACGACGATTAGTTCGAAAGTCGTTTTACAGCCGCCTTTTCTCCTGCGATTTTCGCGTCTCTGTGGTTTAGTCACTCGCTCGCGAAACTCCAACCCACGTGAACCGCAGAGACGCGATGGACTCAGAGAAAACAATTCAACGAAATCTGGTCTTTCGCAGCCGCTCAACTCTTCTTACTCTTCTCGACCGCGTCCTTCATCTCCGCCAAATGCGTGTCGGCGTTCATGGTATCGGTCACATGGAGGATTTTGCCGTCCTTCCCGATGAGGAAACTGACACGTCGGGCCATTTCTTTTCCAGGCATGCGTACGCCGTAAGCATCAGCGATCTTGCCATCGGTGTCGGCGAGGAGTGGAAAATTGAGATGGTACTTTTCAATAAATTTCTGATGACTTTCCGGTGAGTCGAAGCTGACGCCGACCACCTCGACATCATCCTTCTTTAGATCACCCACCCGGTCGCGAAAGCCGCAGGCCTCTTTGGTGCAACCCGGCGTATCGTCTTTGGGATAGAAGTAAAGCAGGACCAGTTTTTTTCCGACGACCTCCTCAAGTTTCCAGGTCTTGCCGTGTTGGTCGATGCCCTGGACGAGTGGCGCTTTGTCCCCAACCTGTGGTGTTTTGTTGTCGGCGGCGTAAGCCATCGATGAAGCGAGCAACGTGGCGATAGAAAATGCGATAGATTTCAACAAGTAAGTTTTCATAGCGTATTATGGATCTCCACCTACCGCAGCAAGTGAATGTTGTCAAATGGCTGCGACAGGACCGAATGGCCGGTCCACAGCTGGACCCCCGAACCGCAGCGCGCAGCATTTACCCGGACGGCGAGACGCCGGCCTCTATGTCAGGCGGGACGCCCGACGCTACCAGTTTACGCAGGATCCAACCGGTTGCGGGCATTGAAATTCATCTGCCGATCCGCTGGGCCTGCCGGGCTGTTGCGGCCCTCGCCCGGGCGTTCATCGGAGCAGCTCTTTTCTCGCGGCTGCTCAGTTTGCAGCGGAGGCGGCGCAGGGTGCGGCGGTTTGGCCGATGGCGGAGAAGGCTTGCGACGCATCCCATTTTGGAACCACAACCGCCACACCATCAGGAAGGCTTCGCGGATGATATGGCCGGTCATTTTTGACCGGCCTTGAAAGCGATCGGTAAAGATGATCGGCACCTCTACCACTTTCATGCCCTTGCGCCAGAGGCGATGGGTGACTTCAATTTGGAAACTGTAACCATTCGAAGTGATCTCATCCAAATTGATCGCTTCGAGTGCGCGGCGCCTGAAACATTTGTAGCCGCCGGTAGGGTCGGTAAAGGGCATCCCGGTGATCACTTGCACGTACTTCGCCGCTCCCTGGCTGAGCATCAACCGGCTCAACGGCCAATTGATAATCCGAATCCCGTTCAAGTAACGCGAACCCAAGACGAGGTCGGCGTCGCGCGCTGCATCTAGAAAGGCAGGAATGTCGTCAGGGTTATGGGACAGGTCACCGTCCATCTCGAAAACGCACTCGTAGCCGTGCTCCAGGGCCCACTTGAAGCCGGCGATATATGCTCGGCCCAACCCGTTCTTCTCGCTCCTGTGCAGGACATGCACGGCCGGATGCTTCAGCGCGAGTTCGTCGGCAAGTTTGCCAGTGCCGTCGGGAGAGTTATCGTCGACGATCAACAAATCAACGGGAACCGGCAGCCCGAGAACTTTTTGAACGAGCGGCGAAAGATTCTCCCGCTCGTTGTATGTTGGCACCACAACAACCGTCTTATTCATGTAACTGCTGCCCTACCCATCAATATGCAACATTTCCGGCGAAAACAAGCCGAGATTTAGAACGTTTAGAGCGTTCGGTGGTCCGGGCGCCTCCTGAACAGGAGCCTCACAGCGAAGTGCGCAACGTGCGCGCAGGCAGGATAATCAGTTCTAGGCTTTCCTTTGCGGCCTTCGTGGCCTTTGCGCGAAGGACTCTCAGCCGTCGTTTATTCCTGCGTATCTGCCGTTTCCAGTACCTTCAGGATCATATCAAAGGCACTGTACAAATTGACGTTATCCCCCAAATTCACTGTGTAGCGTTGCTCGGTGTTCTGTCTCGATACAGTATGGCCATCGGCAAAGAGGATATTAACGAATCTTTGTTGATGGTGCGTGCTCGGAGCGATGCCGAATGTTGCCATTCCCGGTCCGCACAGAAATTGCGTATCAAGAACCAAGGCGCGGATCGGCTGCCCGGTGCGGTTCCGGCCCAGCGCCTCGAGCTTGCTCGGTCCCGGCAGCCCATTACCGCCGGGCGGGTCAAAAATCTGTGTGTTTCCCGCGTGCCGGTAATAGAAACTACACTGCGCCTGGTGGAAACCGACGTTGGCAAGTTGTTCACCCGCATTGAGCGGCTGATCGCTTCCGGGGCAAAAGAGCACCCTGGGCTCTCCACTCAACTGCTGATTCAATAACAGGCCTAAGCCGACGGGAGCGCCGTTATTCAATGAAATCAAACTCGTCGGCGCACCAGTCGATGGATAAAAATCCAACGGACTGGTGAAAGCTCCCGCCTTGGGCCCGTAGGGAATGCTCCCGTTATTATCGCTGGCATAGAGGGTTACCGCGACACCAATTTCACGCAGGTTCGAAAGACAAGCTGTTCGACGCGCTTTTTCGCGGCCGGAGGAAAGAGCCGGCAGAAGCAAGGCGGCCAGAATTGCGATGACGGCGATAACCACCAACAATTCCGTCAGGGTGAAGGCGCGACGATTTCTATTTATGCTAGTTGATTGCATCGCCGAGAGGCGCGCCCGTGCCTCACATTTGGCGCGCGCGGTAATAGCGTTGGCTAAAGTTAGTAATATAATCGGTGAAGGCTGCGGTGCCCGTCAAGTTAGTGAAAGTGCCCAAACTGGTCCAACTGGCCCTGATTGAGGGGGTGGTGGAAGCCTCGATCTGGTATGGCGCACCTGGCGTGCTGGTAACTGTAAAGCTGAACTGACCGTTGCTGACAGCGCCGTTGCTCAGTTTGGGCGCAGGGATCTCCGTCAGGCGCACGTTATCAACATCCCAATAGCCACCGGCGTTCTGGAAATCGGCGAACGACATCAACTGAATACCGATATTCTTCCCGGTCCAGGCGTCGGTTTCGCGCACGGCTGACAGCTGCACGTGGAAATCCACAAAATTGGTGGTGCTGGGAAAACTATCAAGGTTATTGGTGACAATGGTCGAAGCGACCGTAACCAGATTGGTCGAGGCATCTCTGTAATAGAGGCTCAGTTGAACCATCACGCCGGGTTGCATTCCTCCGCCACCGCCGATGAGGCCCACGGTCAAATCATACGCGCTGCCAACATTGAATTTCGCGTTGAAGGCATGACTCGGGACCGTGTTGGTTCCGCCGATCGTATCGTAATCCTGCAACAAACCTGCTTGAGGAACCGCAAAAAGAAAGGCCGCTTGCTGCCCGTCACAATTACCAATAAATTGGCCGGGAAAAGGGACATTGTAGAAACAACCCATCAAGTAGGCCCAAGGTGTATTGTTATTTTGAGACGGGTCGTACCATACAGGCTGCGGGGACTTTTCCCAATCGTCCATCTCTGGACTGGCGTAAGGCGAAACTTGCGGGACCGCTGGCGATTCAAACGAACTATTCGGCACAAAGATTGACCCGGCACGACCGGCCGCTGCAGCCAGCAAAAGGCTTATCACCATCATTCCCAGCGCCAAGACGCGCAGATTGAAAAACCAACCGATTGGGAGTGGCCGATTTACGATGGCGCCCTTGGTGACGCAAACACGATTAAAATTTTCTATCCGCACTGAGTCTTGATTCTTTTGCACTGTAGTTGTGTAAAGTTTTTTCTCGAGACCAGCCACTTCTCGTTCAAGTTCTTGCTGGCGGACTACAAGGCACAGATCCGCCAAGGCCGTGTATTGGTTTTGACGCCTAACCTTGGCATACTTAAGCCGATGTGCAACTTCGAACTGCTCCCAATCTCCTCCACTTGTCCTCCACTTTGTCTTTACTTTGTTCGAAGTTCGACAAAGTGGAAAACAAAGTGGAAGAACAAAGATGAGGAACTAACCAGCTGCGCTCGAAACTCCTTTACCCTGTGCCAGCAACCGTTTCAATCCCACCGCCGCCAAGCCGAACAACGCGGCAAAGCCCAGCAGCATTGGACATTCGAACAGGAGCACCTCGCTTGAACGGCCGAAATACAGAACGCTTTGCAAGCCGTGCATTGCCCAATAACTCGGGGTTAATTTGGCAATGGTCTTAAAAGTTTCCGGGACGATCTCGATAGGCCACCAGCACCCGCCGAGCGCCGAGAGCACCATTGCTCCGAATATCGCCACCAGGATGACCTGCTTCTCCGTTTTGCACAGATTGCCGGCCAACAGGCTTAGCGCTCCGGCGGCCACTCCCAGGCAGCCGACCACCGGGACCAGAAACAAGGGATGATCCCCTAGAGGCAACCGGAACATTACGGCGCCACATAGCAGCAAAACGAACCCTTGCAAAAATGCCAAAACAACCCTGGCCCCAACCTTTGCCGCGTAAGCTTCAAAAGGATGCACCGGTGTTGCTAAGAGTCGGCGCAATTGGCCGCCGAGCCGATCGTTCACCAACGTCACTCCTCCATAAGTGAGGATCATCTGAAACACAAACATGACGAGCATTCCCGGCAAGCTCTGGCTGAAGCCACTGGGCGGCGGCCGCAACGTGCGATGACTTTGCCGCGTGACGGTTAACAACTGGGGCCTCGCTAAAGCCTCTTTCAGTGCGGTTTTTGATGTTTCGTTCCATGAGCGATGGCTGATATCAGCCAAAGCCAAGGCGGTCGTGAAGCGCACAATCGCGTGCAACAGTCGTGATTGGACCTCGAGGATCTTCTCTGGCGCCGCGTTGCCTTTTACCAACGGAATTCTGACCGAGTGCCCCTGCAGGATCGCTTCGCTAAAGCCGACAGGGATGACGATGCCATAGGGCCATTTGTTTTTGAGATCGACCTGGGCAGACTCGTCTTTGAGTTCAATCCAATAGCCTTCGGCGCGAAGTTGGTCGATGAACAGACCGGCCAATTCATGGTGATCCAGAACGATGACGGGTATCCATGTCGTTGGGTTTCCCCCGCGCAATGCGCTGCCAAAGACGTAAGCCATCACCAGCGGCATGGCCAGCAGCCACAAAATTGCGCGTCGATCTTTGGCGACGCGCTTCAAATCTCCGAGGGCGATGCGTAGCAGATTCATTTGCGGCCTCCATGCGACAAGCGCCGGTTGAACAAGAAAAAGGCAAGGAGGGTGCCGACGAGGCCGAGGGCCAGGAGCCCGACCAGCGGGCTGATCAGTTCGGGAAGAGGCCTGGAGCGGACCACTCCCTGCAACAACAGCACTGCCCAACGATTCGGCGTATATTGACCGAGCATCCTCAAAAACGCCGGCAGGTTTTCATACGGAAACATGCTTCCGCCCAGCATCGCAAATACCATCAGCACCATCGGCGAGAGGACGTTGGCCTGTTCACGTGTTTGTGCCACGGCATAAATGACGCCCAGCAGCCCGGTCATTGACCCGCTCCAAGCGACGATCACGACGAGCAACTTCAATGGATTCCCCCAGCGCATACCGAACATCAGCGCACTGACGGCCAGCAAGAGGATTGCAGCCAAGGTGCAGAGCGTGAAACAACGGAGCAGCTTTGATAATACATACTCTCCGGGTGTCACCGGGCATGCCAGCACCCGGGACAAGATCCGATTGTCCTGTTCCTGCACGACTTCCTGCAGCGGTGCCTGGCCGATGAACAAGATCCAAAAGTACATCGCGCCGGGCAGCAGGATTAAAAGGATATCACTCATGGCCTGACCGGCCCCGGGGCGGTGTTCGTCACAACCGGCACAAAATCTGTCGCGGGGAGAGTTTCAAATTCAACCAGCGGCGGAAAAAGATAGGTTCGAAGCCCGCGTAACTTCTGGGCAGAACTAGAGGCGACGGTGCCAACGCTTAGATCCGCGGGAAAATCGTTGCTTCGGACCATCTGCCGAATATCGCACAACGGATCGCCCAGCACTTCTGAAGCACCCGATAAGCCTAAGGCCAGAAGGGACACCCCTTCGCGGATAACTTTCGGCAATACCTGCTGGGCGGGGTTCTCGTACAGGTCGATTGAATTGCTCTGCCCATTGAGCAGATTCTCGGTCAGCTTTTGTGGCAGCACGACCAAAGCGGATACGTCACCCTTCTCGACCAAATGCAAACCTTCCTGGCGGCTTTCGACAAAATGCAGGCGGAGGTGGTTGGCGCCTTCGCCCTGGCTCGGCAACGAGCGCAGCAACCGCGTCAACAAATCCTTGTCCTGATCGAGAATAGCTACCTGTACCGTCGGCATAGGCCCGGAACCGCCTTTGCCGCCAAAAACCGACGCGATCAGAACCGAAAGCACCAGGGGCAAGGCGGCCAGCAAGAGCATCGACCAGGGATGCTTCCAATCCCGCTTTAAATCGTTAAGGGCCAGCCGCAGTATCGTTTTCAATCGCGCAATTCCCTGCCGGTCAATTTCAGGAAAACACTTTCCAGAGTTGGCTTTTGCACCGAGACGTCCACCAGTTCGATCCCGGCCTTGCCCATACGCTCCACCAGCGACGCCAATCCGTAATGATCGCCGGTTAGACTCAAGGTCGCCGACTGGTCACCGACACTGAGCACATCCACCGGCGCCTCCTTGAGGCATTGCTTTAACTCGTCAGCCGAGAACCGGCCGCGCAACGTGATCACGTCGCGGTCCCCGACGACTTTCGCCAACTCACGCACCGAGCCAGTTTGGAGAATTCGCCCGTGATCCATGATGGCGATGCGGTCGCAGAGCTTCTCGGCTTCTTCCAAATGGTGGGTCGTAAAAACGATGGTGGTGCCTTGCCGCGCGATGTCGCGGATGATCTCGAGAATGGCGTTGCGGGCCTGGGGATCGATGCCGACGGTTGGTTCATCCAGCAACAAGACCCGCGGGCGATGGACCAAACCGGCGGCGAGGTTTAAACGGCGCTTCATGCCGCCAGAAAAACGCGAGACCGGCTCGCGGGCCCGCTCGGCCAGGCCAACCCGCTGCAGAATCTCGTCAATCCCCTTTTTGAGTTCCGCACGTGAGAGATCATAAAGGCCGCCCCAAAACATCAGGTTTTCCCGGGCAGAAAATTCCTCATATAGGGCAATCTCCTGCGGCACGAGGCCGATGCAGCGCTTAGCCTGGCGTGGCGAATTCCACAAATCATACTCCCCGATTGTGACGCTCCCCTCATCGGGACGAAGCAGCCCGGAGATCATGGAAATCGTCGTCGTCTTCCCCGCGCCGTTCGGCCCTAAAAAACCAAACAGTTCGCCCTGCGACACTTCAAAGGAAATTCGGTCAACAGCTTGCAGGGCTCCAAAGCGTTTAGATAGATTTTGGACTGAGATCACGGGTTAGCTTTCAATAAGGACAGTTTCTGATTTGGATCAGAGAAACGCCCGTTCCTGATTCACAAAATGGTATTACCTGAACTCCGAATTTCCCACAAGCAGGAAAGGCAGGACACCGTAACGCCGAAAGGTTTACAAAGATCTTGAGTCCCTCAGCTAAAAAGCTGCAGCTCCTGGCGCGCTTCGCGAAGCCGGCTGGAGAGGACCCGGCTTAAGTTTTCCAGCAGCTTGATCTTAATCTGCGGGTGGGAGTGGTTCAAATCGGCGAAGTCGTCCAGCAGCAGGAGGTCGCACTCAACCAACGTATCGGCAAGAACGGTGGCCGAGCGTGGCGCCTGCTCGATGATCGCCATCTCTCCGAATGCCATCCCTGGCGAGAAGGTTGCCAGCCGCTTGCGGGCGCCTGAGGCCAGACTCAAAAATACACTGACATGGCCCCGCGCTAGGAAGAAGAGCTCCCGCGCCGGCGCGCCCGCTTGAATAATCACTTCGCCCGGATCGAAACTTTTTCTCCGCAAAAGCGGGACAAGCTGGGCAATTTCCTCCGGGGACAAATTTTGGAACAATTCGTACTGCTGCGGGTCGACGCGGAGGTCCATTGTCCATCCTGGGAGGGTGTTATCCAGCAGCAGATTTTCGCAAAATTCGAGCGCCGGATCTTGGTCTTCGAACGCGCGATAAATCCGATCAAAACCCTCTTTCAGCCGGACTTTCATATACCGGCGAATCAGAGGTATGCGATCGGTGTGCACGAACAGCATCGGCTTGCCGGCTTGGGCAAACTTCTGCAGCAACTGGTAAAACAGCCGGCATGCGCTCTCGTTGACACTGAGAACATGTTTGAAATCCATCAATAAACAGCGCAATTCGTCGGCGTGCTCGATGACATCCTTTACGACAGCTTCAGCGGTCGAGAAGGTCAGATTTGCCTGCAACTGATAAATCCCGATTCGGCGACCGCACTGCTTGAGCGCTGTAGCCTCGGCGAGTGTGCGCACGCGGCTCGACTTCAATTCGGCGCCGGTGCACTTCATCCGCAAGGCGACCTTGCCGACGCTGGGCCGGTTGAGCAGATGCAAATCCAAGTGCCGAGAAACATCTTCGCAAACCTTGATGCCCCGAAGGCTGTTGCCGCGCGCATCCAGGCGAGGCGAAAAAACCCCAATCCCCAGCTGCCCTGGCAGAACAGCGATGACGCCGCCGGCGACACCGCTTTTGGCAGGCATGCCGATATTGTAAATCCATTCACCGGCGTAATCGTACATGCCACAGGAACCCATGACGCTGAGAACGCTTTCAACGTATTCTCCGCGGATCGCCTGTTTGCCGGTCACAGGATTGATCCCCCGATTGGCGAGGGTTGCCGCCATTATGCCCAGGTCACGGCAGGTGACCGCGACCGAGCACTGTCTAAAATAGAGCTCGACCACCGGCGTTGGGTCAGTCGTTAAAATGTCAAAGTTCCGCAGCATGTAACCGATGGCGCGGTTCCGATGCCCAGTGAGACTTTCGGAATTGTAGACAGCTTCGTCCAACGCCAGCTCGCTTCCAGCATAGAGACCGAACATATCCAGCAACCGTTTTAGCCTTATCGCTGGGGTGGAGCCTTCGACTAAGCCGGCGGTGGCAATAGCACCGGCGTTTATCATTGGGTTGCGCGGCCGGCCCGTTCCCGGATCCAGGCTGATGGAGTTGAATGCATCACCGGTCGGCTCGACACCAACCTTGCTCAACACCGCTGCCCGGCCATGGTCTTCCAGTGCGAGGCCATAGACAAAGGGCTTGGAAATCGACTGGATGGTAAATCGTTGCCGAGAATCTCCAGTCTCGTAAATCGCGCCGCCAGCCGTTACCAGGCAAATCCCAAACCAATCGGGATTTGCCTTTGCCAACTCCGGAATGTACGTCGCGACCACTCCGTCGTTCAGGGGGACATACTTTCGATGAAGATCTTCTAAATAATCCGAGACAGGGGAAGTGCAGGTGGGTTTCGTTTGCATTGCTCGCTCACGGCAGTTCAACCAACGCCTGGGCACTCAGCCCGTCACCGGGGACGACACCTAGCCGCCGCCGATTGCGTTACGCCCGGTTGATACTTACTCCGGCGCTATGCAACCACTGTGCCAATCGGTTGCCATTCGGGTTTGTTGACAGCAAGGACCCGATTTTTCTGGCTAAATCTCTTTAATCGGGAATCGGAAGAGTTACTTGCCCCCACGCTCGAAAAAGGCTGCTTTTGTCCATATCGCTCAAATTTAGCCTTGGCATTCGGAATTCGTTGCACAACCCACAGTCTCAGCGCGCGGGCAAGGACTAACGCCCATCTCCTCAAAGAGTTAGGTCGTTCACGATACTTACGTGATTGGCATGCAACGTGCCGTTTCTGAATTATGAATAATGCGCGATGGGTCTCCCGCCGACACGGTACAATTTCCACCTGCACTGCAACGCTGCCGGACCCACGAGTGTGTCGCACTTGTCCAGTCAGCGACATCACCGACGTCCAGTATTGCCTGGTTGATTGTCCGGAACGGTGCGGTTTTGCACTTCCGTACGCTTTCGGTTATCTCTGCCGTCGTCCTCTTTCAGGGGAGAAGGACGACAGCGGAAACGAGATTTCATCTCCGCCAACCCAGCAACCGGGCCGGAAGAAACAAAAGCGCCTCTAAAAAGGCGAACACGGCTCCGAGCATCAATCCGACCAAGCGCAGCGGCAGGCAAAGCAGCCAAACGATCGGGAAAAGCACCAGTGCGAGCAATGCGACCGGCCAGCAGAGCACAAAGAGAATACACCAAAGCACCAGCAGGATCAGCGCTTTCATAGGTCACACTTTCTTTAATCCTGAAATTGGCTGGCGTCCATTACAATTTACCAGTGCGGTTGGAACATAGAGCGGAGCTCAAGAGAGAAGAAAGCCAAGGAAACGAAGAAATCTACTTTCCCGAATAGCCAGCGAGGCACTTAGTTTTTTAGTGCCTTCTGTTCGGCTGTTTTAATTTTCGGCGGCTGAATCGACCGAAAAGCTGCCGGTTGGGCGGGCCATATCAAAAAAGATCAACCCTGGGATCCGATCTCCTGGCGAAGAGCTGGTGCCGGCTTTAAAGACCTGGATAGGGGCGATACCATTCGTTGTGAGGGGCAAGGCACGAAACACAAACTGCGGATTTCCAAAATTGTGGAATGTGCCGTCCTTATTTCCCAGAATCCGAAGGGTTAGCGGCGCGTTTCCAGCGAACGCATTATTGGTTTCAATTCTGATCCCCTCTACTGATGCCTGAACTTGCACATAGAAAGTTTTCGTGTGTTCCGGACCTTTTTCGCTGCTTGGAGTTGTTTCACAACCGGCTATGAAGGCCGCAATGCCGAGAGACATATATAGGATCAGGTTTTGGTACTCGCGCTTTGGCATAGACAGGGAACGTGTACAGCCAGGCTTGCTGGAAATGCAAGCTCACTGTGCCTGATGGAATGGTTCTTTCCGGCGATAAAACTCGATCATCCGTTTGTTTCCGTCGAGCAATTGCTGCTCACCGTTTGCGGCGGCGAGCGCACGGGCCTTTTCGGCCGTTGCGACTGCCTCATCAAATCGTCCCGTCTCCGCGTACGCAGCGGCCAGGGTGCTCAAGACACTCGTGTTCTTGTTTTGTGTGAGCGCACTGGCCCGCTCGGCTAGTCGAACGGCCTCGGTGCCGTCCCGCAGTTGCGGGTCGGCAGCCGTAGCCAAAAGGCAGGCGAGATTGTTGAGGGCTGGGGCGGAATTTGGATCGCGTTCGACGGCCTGGCGAAGTTGGAGAATTGCCAGCGCCACCTTCGCCTTGGGTCTTTGGGGCACAGCAGACCGTGCTGCCACGGTTGTGCTTCGTGGCAAGGAACTTTCCCGCCAGCGGAACACCGAAAACATCGAACTAAAGTCGTCGGTCCATAGGGAGCCATCAGTCATCGATCTGAGGGCCCTTGCAACCCCCCGCAGCGGGGGCGTTTCGGCAAACTCGCGGTTATGTGCGAACAATAACCAGGTCGATGGCAGAATACCCTCGAGCTCATTATTCTCAGGTTGCTGGACAACGACACCCTGCAATCCCAACGTGTCTGCCAGACGCGAAATGACCGGTTCCAGATCGAGGCTCCGGTTCGAGATATTGACGGCCAACACACCATTAGCGGTGAGGTGTCGCTGGTAAATCCCGAATGCCTCGCGAGTCAGCAGATGCATCGGGATTGAATCACTATTGAAGGCATCCAAGGCGAGCAAGTCAAAGTTTTGCCTGGGCTCCCTTTCGAGCGCCAACCTGGCATCGCCCAGGACAACTGTCACTTTGGCAGCCGAATTTCGAAGATAACTGAAATGGTTCCGGGCGATGAGTTCCACCTCCGGGTTGATTTCATAGAAAACGATCTGGTCACCGGTTTGGCCATACGCCGCGAGCGTTCCCGCCCCGAGCCCCACGATGCCGATGCGGCGGTGTCCTCCCGGAAGCGCCGTCAGCGCTCGACCGATGCCGCTGCTGGGGGCGTAGTACAGGGTCGGTCTGGATGCGCGACTTGGATCCAGAAACTGCACACCGTGGGCCACTCGGCCATGGACCAATTCCACAAGGTTAAATTTTGGATCGTCGAAGTCATGCCGAAATACATTCAGGACACCATAAAAATTTCTGGTGCGCGCCAGCCGAATCTGGTCGTGCAAATGAGCGGCGTGCCACAACAGCAAGCTGAGCCCGATCAAGAAAAGACAACCAACAGCCCAACTCAGGTTTAGAGGCGGCAAGGCGCGGCCGGGTTTGCGTTGAGGCGCGCATAGAACTAGAAACAACATCCCGCAAAGAATGATGCCCCAATGCAACTCGAAATAGTCCTTAAATATCAGCGGCGCCACGACGGCAACAAAAACGGCTCCGATCGCGCCCCCAGCAGTGACCCGCAAATAAAACCCAGTCAGGTTGGCCGGGTCAGGTCTCAGCCGATAGACTTCCCCGTGGCAAACCATACAGCAGACAAACAGGCCGGCTACATAAATGGCGACCTGCGGAGCGGTTGAAACGAGGAGAATGCCGCTAAGCACAGTGCCGAAAACGGCGAGAACGGCAAACAAACCGAGGCCGAAAATTCTACGGTCGTAAAAGCGCTCTCCGGCAAAGCATATGATGAAGCTCAACAAGTAAACCGTCAGCGGCAGCACCCATAAGAAAGGAATGGCTGCGATATCCTGGCAGAGGATGTTAGTAACCGCCAATAGCAGAAGCGACGCGCACGCCGGCAGCAATAGCCAGAGTAGCCGATTCCTGGCGGGAGGTTTTGCGGCTGGCCGAGGCGTTTGCTCAAGATCGCGCGACTTCGCCGTTTTCCAAACAAAAATTCCGGCACCGAGACAAGCGAATGTGTAGATCCAGAGGCCAGCCAGCCACAGGCCGGCTTGCACTGGGCGCGAAAAGTGGTTCTCGAAGAAGGTCGGATAGCTGGCCAGCGCGAGTAGTGAGGCGACATTCGACAACGCGTAAAGGCGGAACGGAGAGATGCCGGCGTGTGTGCGCCTCATCCAGCTTTGCACCAGGGGCGCAGTGGCCGCGAGAACGAAATAGGGCAAGCCGATCGACAGGCTCAGCAGCAAGAGGATTTGGAGAATCGGTTGAGTTCCGGGCAGGGCCTTGGAGAATGCGTTGGGATTAATTCGAAGGGTGGCGAGCGCCACAGCCAGTAGGCCGAGATGCAGGAGAACCTGTACCCGAGGCTTTAACCAGCGCACGCTTAGGTGTGCGTAGCCGTATCCGGCAAGCAGAACCAACTGGAAAAACAGCAGGCAGGCGGTCCAGACGGCCGGAACCCCGCCGAACAAGGGCAAGAGATACCTGCCCATTAAGGGCTGTATCTGGAACAGCAGGAACGCGCTGGTAAAAGCTGCAAGCCCGTAAGCGGCCATCGTCCGAGATTGCCACGGTTGTGCCGCTGTTGCGAGGATTAGTCCTTAGCGATTTTAAGCTGAGCCGAACCGGCACTCACGTGCGTCAAAACTTCACCTGTTCCAAATACTTCAGGCTCTGGGGTATTTGTTGCTCGGACCAAGGTGATTCGTCTTCAATGAAGTACCATTTGATGCCAACCTTCTCCGCGGCTCGCAGGATAGCGGGCAGATCCATCAATCCTTGGCCTAGGGCGGCGTCGTTTTCCACTTCGGTGTGCCCGCTGAGCGAACCGGTTTTTGTTCCCTTACGCATATCTTTCAGATGCGCCAACTCCCAGCGTTTGCCGTAGGTTTCGAGCAGCTTAACGGGATCGCGACCGGGAAAGACAATCCAGAAGATGTCCATTTCGTAGCTGACGAGTTCAGGTTTGGTTTCTTTGATCAATAGGTCCAGCAACGTCTCTTTTTGGTAGGGCTGAAACTCATAGCCATGAACGTGGTAGAAGAACTTGATCCCGTTCTTGGCCATGACTTCGCCGGCTTTGTTGAAAACGGCAATCGCTTCCCGGCAGGTCTTCTCGTCGAAGTCGCCCTGGTGCGATATCCAGGCGCACCCGGCGTATTTGAGTCCCAAAGCTTTGGCTTCTTTGGCGATAGACTCGGCGTCGTCGCGATAACGTTCATAAGCGAAATGGGCGCTAATCGCCTCGATACCCCTGGCGTTGAGTTCCTGTTTGAATTTTTCTGGCGGCAAATCGTACGTGGTTGCCAGTTCGGCATATGTGATGCCCCACTTTTTGACTTCATCTAACGTGGAGGGGACATCTTTTTTGAACTGCTCCCGCAGGCTGTAGAGCTGCAATCCGACGGGACCTTTGAAGCTGGGTCCGGTGCCGACCGTGGCGGCTTTCGCGCTAAAACTGCTAAGGAGAACGAGAAGAGCGGCGCTACGAGGAAGATGAAAGTCAATTTTCATTCCATCCAGTTACACGAAAAATGGTCGTCTGCAAAGCCTGTTTTGAAGGGTGTCGCGACTTGCGAAAAAGAATGGACGTCGGGAGTAAAGTATGATTGATTGACGTCGATCACATCTGCCGACTCACGATGAATGAGACGCTCAGTGTTCCCGTACCAGGCACCGTGGAGGTCCCAAGCCCCACGCGGCGCCTGATGTCTCTCGATGCCCTCCGCGGGTTCGACATGTTTTGGATCGTCGGTGGAGAGGAAATCGTCCATGCGCTGTATAAAGCGTTACCGTGTTTCCCGCTGGCGCTGCTGCATCATCAGATGGATCACAAGCCGTGGGCAGGTGTTGCGTTTTACGACCTGATCTTTCCCCTGTTCGTTTTCATCGTGGGCGCCTCGCTGGTATTCTCTTTGTCGCGCACGATCGAGCGGGAAGGCAAAGCGGCTGCGTTAAAGCGGATTTTCATTCGGAGCGTTATTCTCTACATCTTCGGCCTGCTGGTCTACGACGGCATTTCTAAGGGACTGGATCACGTTCGGTGGATGGGGGTGCTGCAACGGATCGCGCTGGCCTACTTCTTTACCAGCCTCATCTTCTGCGCCTTTCGATTGCGCGGCATGGTCGTCACCTGTGTTTGTTTGCTGGGTGGTTACTGGGCACTGACAACGTTCGTCCCGATCCGCGATTTTAATCTCGAGACCCGTCACCTGCGCGCGATGAACCTCTCTCCCGATAGTTCGGAGACCCGCGCGCAATTTCTCGCCACGACCAACCTGGTTCGCGGACGTTTTGAAGACGGCCTTAACCTGACCCAGCAGATCGATTTCCAGTATCTCCCCGGACGGAAATGGGATGGGGCTTACGATCCGGAAGGCTTGCTGAGCACGTTACCCGCGATTGGCACCTGTTTGCTCGGCGTCTTTGCCGGCCTGCTGCTCAAAAACGCGTCTGTCCCCGAGCAAAAGAAGGTCCTTTACTTGTTAGTGGCGGGCGTAAGCGGTGTCCTAGTGGGATTTCTGTGGGGCCTGCAATTTCCGGTGATCAAAAAGATTTGGACCTCATCCTATGTGCTGGTGGCGGGAGGCTACGCTTGTCTACTCCTGGCGGCCTTTTACCAAATGATTGAAATCTGGCAGTGGCGACGGTGGTGCACCCCATTTCTTTGGATCGGTATGAATGCGATTACTATTTACCTCGCCTTTCACCTGATCAGCTTTGGTCATTTTGCCGAATTGGTCGTCGGGGGCCCGGTTCACGAGTGGCTTGGCGCGTTTGGCGACCTGGTCGAAGCCCTAGTAGTGATTTCGATGACCTTTGCGATCGTCCGCTTCCTTTATCAGAGAAAAATCTTTTTGCGTTTATAAGCTTTTGAAACCGCTCCGCGATCAAACTCGAATTGCTGCAAGCAAACGCAAGCAGCCGTGCGGGACTCATTGCGGCTGCGCAGGTCATGGAGTTGGGACCGGTTCACCACGTCGTGAATTCCTTAAACTGGCCGGACTTAGTGCCGGGGCGTTGGCAATGCAACCGTGGCGCGCCTTTGCCGGCCCGTTTGAGCGCGCTGACTTTGAACAGCTTGTTCCGGCGGACAAAAAGCTCCGACCCGAATGGATAAAATCGCTGACAGCCCGGGGAGAACGGACGACGTATCGCGGCGCGGACCTGGAAAAAATCGGGATGCCGATCGGCGGGATCTGCGCCGGCCAGGTGTACCTCGGAGGTGATGGCAGGCTTTGGCATTGGGACATCTTTAATCAACGAGTCAGCACCGCGGCAGACCATTATGCGAAGCCATTGGTGCCCTCTGGGCCATCGCCGCAAGGTTTCGCACTGAGCATTAACTCAGCTGGCAAAAAACTGGTTAAACCCCTGGATGCCGCGCACTGGCGGGACACTTCTTTCACAGGAGAATATCCGATCGGCTACGTTGAATACCGCGATCCCGAAATCCCCGTGACGGTCAACCTCGAGGCATTTTCCCCATTTACTCCTCTCAATGTCGAAGACTCCTCGCTTCCCGTCACGATTCTGCAATTTACAGCACAGAATCACGGCCCCGCTGCGCTGGAAGTCGAAATCGCAGGTTGGCTGGAGAATGCCGTATGCCCTGTTAGCTCGCAGAACCGCGAGGGGTACCATCGCAATCGCCTGGTCCGCCAACCGAGATTTCTTCTGCTGGAATGCAGCGCCGAAGCGCCGCCACCACGGGCTCCTTCCTCCCGGCCGGACATAACGTTCGACGATTTCGAGCATGAGACCTACGGCTCATGGACGACGACCGGGACCGCTTTTGGCTCAGGCCCGATCGAGATGGCCAAGGTACCGGACTATCAGGGCGCGCTCGGCGGCAATGGGAAGCGGGTTGTCAATACGCATGCGACCGCTCCGGGAACCACAGTCGAAGCTCGGGACTCGGCCACCGGCACATTGACGAGCGTTCCCTTTGTGATCGAGCGCGATTATATCACGTTCCTGATTGGCGGCGGCGCCCATAAGGGAAAGACGTGCATCAATTTGATAATTGATGAGCGAACCGTTCTTTCAGCGACAGGCCGGGATAATAACCGGATGCAACCCTGCACCTGGGATGTGCGTCGGTGGGCTGGCAAGACCGCGCGTTTGCGCATTATTGATAATGAAAGCGGCCCATGGGGAAACATTGGCATAGACGATATCGTTTTCAGTGATCAACCGCATCAACCGCTCGGCCCCCTGGCCAGCGAACCCGATTTTGGCACGCTGGGGCTGGCTTTGCTGAAACCTACGGCCCACGATTTGGTAAAAACGATGTTGCCCCATGAAACGGTGCCATCCGGCCTGTTCTCCTCAGGTCCATCCTCGAGGGACCCAGCTCGCAGACCGTTTGGGGAAAAACTTGTGGGTGCCCTCGGCAGGACCATGAAGCTGGCCCCTGGGGCGACAGATCGGGCGACATTTTTGATGACCTGGCACATGCCTAATTTGAAGCTGGACCGCCTGCCGCCAGGACGCCATTACGCGACGCGTTTTGACTCAGTGCATTCCCTGACTGTTTATATCGTCGAGAACCTCCAACGGTTAATCACGCAAACACAGCTCTGGCACAATACGTGGTACGACTCGACGCTGCCCTATTGGTTTCTAGACCGGACGTTTCTGAATACTTCAATCCTGGCGACGTCGACATGTTATCGCCTGGGCAACGGCCGGTTTTATGCCTGGGAAGGAGTCGGTTGTTGCGAAGGCACTTGCGGTCATGTCTGGCAATACGCACATGCGCCGTCGCGCCTGTTTCCCGAATTGGAACGGATAACACGGGAACAGGTCGATTTTGGCCTCGCCCAGCAGCCGGATGGGTCGATTCATTTTCGAGGGGAATTCAATGATTTTCCGGCGATTGACGCCCAGGCCGGCACAATTCTTCGGGTGCTGCGCGAGCATCAGATGTCGACCGACGGTTCCTTTCTCAAGTCGATTTGGCCGAAGGTAAAAAAGGCAACCGAGTGGCTTATTACCAAGGATGATAACGGTGATGGCCTCATCGAGAGCAATCAGCATAACACGCTCGACACGGATTGGTTTGGGCCGGTGGCGTGGTTGAGTGGTCTCTATTTGGCGGCGTTACTGGCCGCCAAAACGATGGCCCTAGAGCTCGGGGACGAAACCTTCGCGAGTCGCTGCAATGGGATATTGGAGTGCGGCCGGCAGAACCTGGTTAGCCGCCTTTTTGATCGGGAATACTTTGTGAATCGCCCCGACCCGAATCATGCTGACTCGATTAATTCGGGCAGCGGTTGCGAAATCGACCAGGTGTTCGGGCAAAGTTGGGCTTTTCAGGTTGGCTTGCCGCGGCTGCTGCCGGAGAAAGAGACTCGTTCGGCGCTGGCATCGCTCTGGCGCTATAATTTTACGCCGGATGTTGGACCCTATCGCAAGGTTTACAAACCTGGCCGTTGGTATGCGATGCCCGGCGAAGCCGGTTTGCTGATGTGCACCTTCCCGCGCGCGGATTGGAATTACAGCCAGGCCAAAGGAAAAGGGCCTGATTGGGCGGCAGGCTACTTCAACGAATGCATGAATGGTTTCGAGTACCAAGTTGCGGGCCATATGATCTGGGAAGGAATGTTAACCGAAGGCCTAGCAGTTACTCGCGCGGTGCACGACCGCTATCACGCCTCACGCCGCAATCCGTGGAACGAAGTCGAATGTGGCGATCATTATGCGCGCAGCATGGCCAGCTATGGAGTGTTCCTGGCCGCTTGCGGTTTCGCTTATCACGGCCCCAAACGCCACCTGGGCTTTCAGCCGCGGGTTTTCGATCCGGAGTCACCGAATCATTTCCGTTGCGCTTTCGCCACCGCCGAAGGGTGGGGCTCCTATGAAGAAAAATCTGATGCAGGCCGCAAGAATGCCCAGGTGACGGTTAAATACGGGAAACTGCGGCTGCGCACGCTGGAGCTTGCCGGCGCGGATAGCTCGGCGGTGAGCTTGGCCGAAGCCAAACTCAACGGACGCTCGATTTCGCTAAAGCATTCCCAGACAGAGAGGCGTGTCCGAATCACGTTTGATGAAGAATTGGAAATTTCCGCACCCCAAAACCTAGAAGTTACGATTGCCTGAGTAACCCAACGCAAAGCAGAAACCTATGAGACGACCAATCCAGGATGAGTTCACCAAGCTGCAAATCTCCCGGCAGCGAAAATACCAGTTGCGCATGCAACGCGACAAACGCTGCACCGAATGCGGCGAACCGGCTCTCCATGCCTCGCGTTGCCTGAAGCACCTCGTTAAGGCTCGAGAGCGGCAACGCGCCAAAAAAGGTTTGAAGCGGCGCTATTACGGCACCTTGAGCTACAAACTGCAGCGCAAATCGTGATCCGAGATTCCCGGTCGCCGGTACAATGTCAGACAAACACCGATGTCATATCGGGGTTTTGTCTGAATATGCGACGAGCCCGAAATCCGGTAATCCTCCCTTCCAATGAATCCGCCCCAATTACCTGGGTCCTTGCCTCTGGACTATGCCGCTGAAATTGCATTTGAACTTCACCTGCTTCGGGCCGAATGCAGCCAGGCCGCCCGTGAGCTAAGTGACGAACGGCCCTTGGACGCGACCGCTCTCGAAGACTGCGCACGGCTGGACGACGCTCTCGCCAAAGCCGGTGCGATCGTGCAAGCGGCCATCGCTCGGATTAAAGGCGCGCGGTCGAAGAAGAACCCACGGTCCCGCTAGGCTCTCTGGAAGGATTGCCGAGCAGCCTGGCAATGGTCTCGCGCAATGCCTGAAACGAGAATGGCTTGTTCAACAACGCGTCAACAGGGTTGTCGGGAGCGATAAATTCGCTGGTGTAAGCGCTAATCATGATAATCGGCTGTTTCGGCGCGAGCCCTTTGATGGCAGTAGCCAGATCGGTCCCCGCCATTTCGGGCATCGCATAATCCGCTATCACTAAATCGAAATGCTCCCGCTGGAAACAGTCGAAGGCCTCTCGACCGTCGCGTGCTTCGGTTACAGAGTGCTCATCCACTTCCAGCAGATGCCGGATAGCGATCCGGACACTCTGCTGATCATCAACGAGCAGGATTCGTTTCCCCAGGACTCGAGCGGATGGCATAGTCTCTTTTGCAAAGCTGAAGAGAGCAGTTTTGCATCCAGTCTCATTCCTGATAATTCCGGAGCTCGAACCGGCTGGGAACTCGGCACCAAAGAGGCCGGTGCTACTTGTCTTGCAGCTTGGCGACGCTCGGGTTAATTTCGCAAATCCATGCTGCATTGCCGCTATGTCGTTGGCGCACTGATGCTTTTTGAATTTGGGTACAGCGCCGCCGCTAAAATAACGCCGGAGCAAGCCGAAAACTTGCCCGCTCCGGCTTCCGACGCAGTTGTATTCAGCAGAGATATAAAACCGATCTTGGACACGAGCTGTACCCAGTGTCATGGTCGTGGCCGAAACAAAGGGGGCTTTCAGCTGGACACCCGCGAAACGTTGCTTAAAGGTGGCGATTCTGGCGCGGTTGTTCTCAAGGGAAGAAGCCAAGATAGTTTGTTAATCGAATTGGTGGCCGGCGTGGACCCGGAGAATGTAATGCCAAAGAAGGGCAAACGGCTTACCCCCCAACAAGTGGGTTTACTGCGCGCCTGGATTGATCAGGGCCTGTCTTGGGACACAGATATCAGCTTTGTCAAACCTCCTCCGCGCAATCTTACCCGGCGGGTTCCGGAAATTCAAATTTCGGCGACAAGCGGCGT
Organism: Candidatus Limnocylindrales bacterium; assembly: GCA_035495315.1. Taxonomy (GTDB): domain Bacteria; phylum Verrucomicrobiota; class Verrucomicrobiia; order Limisphaerales; family UBA8199; genus DATJGF01. Next base: position 29,011 of record DATJGF010000113.1, on the reverse strand, counting down.
GAATCCCATCGATCAGATTTTGGAGCCTTACTTCCAGGCGCACCAGTTCAAGCCGCCTAAACCGGTCTCTGATCGGCTCTTTGCGCGCCGGGTTTACCTCGATTTACTTGGCCTGGTGCCGCCGGTCGGTGGTCCAGGCGGGTTCGTGTCGGACGGGGATCCGGAGATGCGTGTCCGCCTGGTCCGTTCGTTGCTGGAGGATAAACTCAATTATGCCGAGCATTGGCTTTCATTTTGGAATGACCTGCTGCGGAATGATTATCGCGGGACAGGCTATATAGATGGCGGGAGGAAACCGATTACCACGTGGCTGTTCAACGCACTTTCGAATAATCTGCCGTTCGATCAATTTGTAGCACAATTAGTCAATCCAAAGCCTGAGAGCGAGGGATTCACCAAAGGCATCGTCTGGCGAGGGGTGGTTAACGCGAGCCAATTGCCGGACATGCAAGCTGCGCAAAACGTTTCCCAGGTGTTCATGGGGGTGAACCTTAAATGCGCTTCTTGTCATGATAGTTTTATTAACGATTGGAGGCTGGCGGATTCCTACGGGCTGGCATGTGTCTTCAGTGATGGCCCGTTGGAGATGTTCCAATGCGACAAGCCGACGGGTCAGACCGCCCGGCCCCGGTTCATTTATGCTGAACTTGGCCTGATTGATTCGAAGGCGCCGAAATCAGAACGGTTGAGGCAGCTGGCAGAAATCATTACCGGTCCAAGGGATGGGCGACTGGCCCGGACCATCGTCAACCGCCTCTGGGCGCGGTTTTTCGGGCGTGGTCTGGTGGAGCCGCTCGACGATATGGAGCAGGCGGCATGGAACCAGGACCTATTGGATTGGCTGGCGGAGGACCTGATCAATCATGGATATGATTTGAAACAGACGATTGAATTGATGGTGACATCTCAGGCGTATCAATTGCCTTCGGTGGGCCTGGGCGAAGCTGCGGCTAAGGATTATGTATTTCGTGGGCCAGGCATTCGCCGGTTATCGGCCGAGGAATTTCGCGATGCGGTCGCGCAACTGACGGCCATTTGGTACTCCAAGGCGGAATTCACGGCAACCACGGCTGAAATTCGCGCAAGCCTTGTCGCAGCGGATCCGCTCGCCATCGCGCTTGGCCGGCCCAACCGGGAACAAGTGATCACCTCCCGGAGCGACGCCGCAACGACGCTCCAGGCTCTGGAACTGACTAACGGGAAGACGTTGTCGGCCATCCTGCAACGCGCGGCCTTGATGATGGTCGAGTTTCCGGTAACGAACGACGAGCTGCTGGAGCGGATTTATCGTCGGGCGTTTGCGCGCAGCCCTACGGCGGAGGAAAAGGCCTCAGCTAAAGAATTCATTGGAGAGCCTCCGCAAAAAGAGGGCGTAGAGGACTTGCTTTGGGCGACCGTGATGCTGCCAGAGTTCCAATTGATCTACTAAGTTCATGAAGAACCGCATTTCTTATAACCGGCGGGAGTTCATAAAGCGGGCTTCGGCAGCCACTTTATCGGCGTTGGCGGCGGGTTATCCGCGGCGGTTTTTGGCTGCCGAGGCAGAATCCGAGAGTCTCAAAGCGACGGCTGACACGGTCATTGTGCTTTGGATGGGCGGCGGCATGGCGCACACCGAGACATTCGATCCCAAGCGCTACACGCCTTATGATAAAGGGATGTCGTCAAGCGCTTTTCTGAGCACGTTCCCCAGCATCGATACCGCGGTCGACACTATTAAATTCTCGGAGGGCCTGGAGAGCCTCGCCAAAGTGATGGACCGTGGGACTTTGATTCGGTCCTACACGGCGGGCGATCTGGGATTTATCCTCCATTCCCGGCACCAGTTTCAATGGCACACGGGCTATGCGCCGCCGCAAACGGTCGCGGCGCCCCATTTGGGGGCGGTCATTGCACGCACGCTCGGACCGCTCAATTCGGTGGTGCCACCGTTCATCAACATCGGTCAACGATTCGACATCGGTGAAGGCGAAGAGGTAAAAGCCTTCACGACCGCGGGTTTCCTGGGAAGCGAATACGGGCCGTTCAATATCCCGTTCCCTGAGGAGGCTGCCGATAGCGTTCGCCCGCCCGGCGGGATGACGGCCGGACGTTTCGAGAACCGTGATCGACTTTTCAAAAAGCTGCTCGAGGCCAGCCCGATTGGCGAGCATGGCAGTGGCTATCAGAAAGCCTCGCTCCTTCGCTCGCTCGATAACGCGCATCGCCTGCTGGGGTCGCCAGCGGCCAAAGCGTTTGATCTCTCATTGGAGCCGATCGAGAACGCGCGCAAGTACGTCCCCAATTACGAACCTAGACGCCGGTACAATGCTTCGCAGGACCGATTCGGCGCGAAATATGAGGAGCAGATGCTTGGTCGATTCGGTCTGGGCTGTTTGCTGGCGCGGCGGTTGACGGAAGTGGGTGCGCGCTACATCGAAGTCACGACCGAGTATATTCCGTTTCTCAACTGGGATACTCACGAGAATGGTCATAGCCGGGCCGCGGCGATGAAGAAGCAGATCGATGCGCCTTTAGCGCAGTTGGTGCTCGACCTGGAAGAACGGGGTTTGCTCAAACGCACGCTGATAGTGCTGGCCAGCGAGTTCAGCCGCGACGCGTTGATCGAAGGCAAGCCGGATAAGAAGGTAAAAGACCAGGTTGATGTGCCGGATAAAGTCGAAGATATCAAATTTTACGGCATGCACCGGCATTTCACCGATGCCGGTTGCGTTCTGATGTTCGGCGGCGGCATCAAACCGGGCTATCTCCATGGCCGAACCGCCGACGAGCGCCCGTGCAAGACGATAGAGAACCGCGTTGTGATTGAGGATTTGCATGCGTCCATTTATCGCACGGTCGGCATCTCGCCCAAGCTGGCGTATGAGATCGAGAAACGGCCTTTTTATGTCACCCGCGATGGCGTCGGCAAGCCAATCAGCGAGCTTTTTGGGTGAAAGGTGATGGAGCGCAGTTGCACGGGACTTTACAGACTTAGCTGGTTGGTTGGAAGTGCTTAGCTCCAGTCGGAGCCGGCTGAACGTGCGGACGAAGGCGGTCTACAGATCCAGCGTGCGGTAGTGGACGGGTCCGGGCATTTTGCGATCGAGGAGAGCGGCCTCGACGGTCTTGCCTTCGATGCGCACGTTTTGATCGGTGGGCGGGGACAGTTCGGCGATGCTTTTGTTGTCGACCAGGGCTTGCCAGGCAGCGAGGCAAAGACTCGCCGCGCGATTGATGGGATCTTCCGGTCGCAGGGCTTTGCGAATCCATTCGGCGGCTTCACGTTCGGCCTGGGGATCGCGGTGAGCCAGCAATACGCCTGAGGTCTCATAATGATGGTCGCCGTCAAAGTGGACGCGAACGAGGTGATCGTGCGCGGGTTCATCTCCCAGTTCAGCGAAAATGGACTCGACGATTAGCGGCGGAGCGAAGACTTGCTCGAAAGCGTTCTTTAACATGCCGCTCAGGGAGAAGCTGATTAAGCGGCGCAGTGTGACGTCTTTTGAGGAACGATTGAAGCCTTCGAGGTGCGCGGCTTCAATCGCCGCCTGGCGAATGCGCTCAATGTCGACGGGATGTCCAAGCGCGGCAAACGCATGGCGGTCATAGATTTCGAAAACCTTGGATTGTTTTTGGCCCACGCCGACCAGGAGAATACCTTCTGGACGGGACAGTGCAAAGACGGGGGTGCCGCTCTTAAATTGATCGCGGATATATTCCCGCCGGTTGCTGATGGCTTCTAACCAACGATAAGGCTCCTCGGTCATAGGAAATAGGCCTGGTCCACGAACCGTGTAGGAGACGACGTAAGGCGACTCAGATTCGCTCCGATTTTCCGACGATCGCCCCTAATCAGAGTCTCCTTACGTCGTCTCCTACATTTCATGTAGGTTCTTTGTTTTTGTGCTTCGCCACATCGAATTTCGAGTTTCGGATTTGAGATCAGCCGTGGGCGGCTTTCCAATACTGCTCTTGTTCATCGTTCGACAACGTGCGGGTACCTTGTTTCGAGAGCAGCTTGATCGTGGCAAAATCTCCATTGGCAGGGTCGACGCCACCGGTAGCGGTGTCAAATTCCGCGGCGGTGATCAGCAAGCGGTTGGCGAGCACGGCGGCCTGCGCCAACGTCATATCGGCCGGGCGCGGTTTTCCCCACGTCTCAAGGTAGTGCAACACACTCTTAATGGCAGGAGTGCCGGAACCTGAGCCGGCAAACGCAGCCGCCTCAAAATGCGCCCCGAGTGGGTCGTAGAAGAAAATGACCGGTTTGGCATTGGCTTCGTTGGTCTCGACGCCGGCAAAGATGGGAGTGACTGCACCGACTCCCTGAAGAGTCGCGGGCAGGTTTTCACGGAGGAGCCGCGAGAGAGAGCGGATTTTGGCGGGCAAACTCATGCGCTGCAGTTGACTGCGCCGGTAAAACTCGAACGCGGTCTGCAATGTACGGGCCATTTCGAAGGCAGCAGCGGGGACACCGGCGATCGCCATGAGGGAATGGGAATCCAATTCGAGGATTTTCTCGGTTTTGTCCGAAAAAATGATGTGGCCTGCGGTAGCACGGTGATCACCGCCGATAATGACACCTTCGGAGCAATGGAAAGCAAAGACCGTCGTCGCCTCGAGCGCCATCGGGGCTGCCATGGGTGCGGTGACGCTGGGGACGGAGTTCTTTTCGAGCAGGGCCAGGAAATCGCCGCTCATTGACCCGTCCGTTGTCGGTAGCGTCTGGCCTGGTCGGGATCGACTTTGCGCATGCGTTTGAGGAGCTCTTCGGTATTGGGTTTCTCCACCTTGGGCGCGCTGGGGCCTTCGCCGCCACCGCCGCCGGGGGCTGGGACAGGGAGTCGTGGTTTTTGAATGCGATCAGACATAAGCGTAATTAAATCCATTGCTCAGGCTGACAAAGTCCAGACGAAGCAAATCGTCGACGGTTCGGGCAGAGTTAATCACGTCGAGACTTTGTTTAATCTTTTGCGGATCGAACAGATTGCACAGGTCTACCTTAATCGTGCCCTGACTGCCGCGCAACAGAACGTGATCCCATTGGGCGGCCTGAACGCTGGCTCCGAACTTCTCGATACAGCGGCCACGAACGGCGGCGCGAGTGGTTGAGGGCGGGCAGAGGCAGTGGGCGGTAATCTCGGCAAGCGGGTAAGGTAACTTGAGGACACCTTGATCCATCAAGCCATAAAAGAGACCCTGCTGCTGGTCCAGGAGGTGATAGGACAAATCGAGGCTAAGCAACCAGGGATCATCGGCAGCGAGGCTTTCGGCGCGGCGAAATTGGTCGATCAGGCTGTATTTCGCGGACCAATCGAGCCGGTCGGCAGTGCTGAGCGGGTCTTGTTCGAGGTCGTTCAAGACCGCCTCCCAGGCGTCCATCAAGTTCACCCATTCGCTGAGGAGGTTAGGACAAAACTCGCGGGCTAGAGTGAGGTACTGGCGCTGAATACGCAGTGCAGTAGTCTCACTGCCATCGTCGGCGGCGCAAGGCCATTTCCACGTTGCGTCGCGTGAGATGCTTTTGAGGGCCTGGAGCGGGTCGGCCAAATGGGGCACGCGTTTAGCCGGCAGGCCGTTGAGCAAAGCCTGCAAGACCAGCGCTGTCGTCCCAATCTTCAAGTAGGTGGAGTACAGGGACAGATTCGAATCACCCAGAATAACATGAAAGCGCCGGTAAAGCTGCCGATTGGCATGCGGTTCATCGCGGGTATTAACAATGGGACGGCGTTGCATCGTGTCGATGCTTTGCAGCTCGAAAAAGAAGTCGCTTCGCTGCGCGATCTGAAAGCCCGGGCCGAGGAATTTGTCCTCGTCTTCCCAGCCGAACTTGCCGGCGCCGCACATGATTTGGCGGGTGACGAGGAAAGCGGTAATCCCATCGCTGAGCTCTTCCCAAGGCAGGCGACGCGGCAGGAGGTAATTTTCATGGCACCCATAGCTGTGGCCGCAGAAATCGGTGTTGTTTTTGTAAAGCCGCACCGGATTGTCGGAATCCTGGTTGAGGTTCCGGACGCATTCCATCAGGAGCTGATCACCGCAATAATCCTGCTGGAGCTGCTCCAGCAGGGAGGAACACTCGGGGGTGCTGTATTCGGGGTGGGAATGGTCATTGTAGAAGCGGGCCCCGTTGCGCAACACCAGGTCACTGTGAATTGCGTCAGCAGAAAGGCGACGATGGGCATCCTGGGCAAAGTAGTTTGCCTCGTCCCGATCCTGCATCAGCTCTTTGACTCGGAAGCCGCGCGCATCGCAATGCGGATCTTCACAGCGGTAATCCCAGCGGCGGCGGACGCCCGGAGCTGTAGCTGCACCCACCAGGGCAATCGCCTCGGCGACGACATCGAGGCCCTCGGAGCGTTCCCGGCTGATGCCAAACTCTGTCTCAGTGCCGAATTGGATTTCGACTGGTTCCTGCATGATGGCGAGTGTGCGTCCGGTTCGGCTAAATCGAATGGCTTAAACGGCCGCACACGACTGGCCGCGCTCACTGGAGCGGTAAGGCGACAACCGAACGACATTGGATGGGTCGAAGTCGGTCAGCTTCAGCCAATCCTCTGTGATATCGCTTGGTGGGAAGAGCTCGTTTTCGCGGTATTCGCGAGCCAGCGCCTCGAGCAAGTCCTCGACGGCGATTGGCGCTTCAGCCTTGGAACTGATAGAGCGTTTGATGGCGGATTCCTTGGCGCGCTCGACGATGGCGGCGATGATAGCGCCGCTGCCGAGGTCGCTGCGATACAAGTAATCGTGCCGCCCACTCCGGAAGGTGATATCCAAAAAGCGGTTATCTTCCGTGTGAGCGTAATGGGCTTCGACGATGGCATCGACCAGGGCGTCCCGCGATTCCGCCAAGGGTAGATCTTCGGTCAGGTAGATGCGATAGATCTCACGCGCGGCTCCTTTGTCGGGTCGGCGGACGCGGATTTTGCGATCAATGCGGCCTGGGCGCAGAATCGCGGGGTCAATAAGGTCGGCGCGATTGGAGGCAAGAATGACCACGACATTCTGCAATGGCTCCAAACCGTCCATCTCGGCGCAGAACATAGGAACTAATGTCGAAAGAATATTGCTGCCCAGTCGCACGGCATGGCGCGTGCCGAGGATCGACTCGGCTTCATCGATAAACAAAAAGGCGAGATGGCCTTCGGCGGCCTTTTCACGGCACTGCGCAAATAAATCGCGGACTTGCCGCTCCGATTCGCCCAACCACATATTGAGGATTTCGGGGCCTTTCACGCTGAGGAAGAATTCCTGCCGGTCCTGACCGGTTTCTTCGCGAAGTTGCAGCCGCAGGTTGTGCGCGGTCGCTTTACCTAGAAGCGTTTTGCCGCAACCCGGCGGGCCATACAGGAGGAACCCTTTGGGAACCGGATGCTGAAACCGTTCAAACAAGCGCGCGTGGAGAAACGGCAACTCGATGCAATCCCGGATACCTTGCACAGCTTCCTGCTGGCCGCCAATAGCGCTCCACGGCACTGGTTCGACGCGGGTCGCGGCCCAATCCAGCCGCTTGCTGCCACCGATGATTTCAACGGCAACGCGTTGCTGGGTATCCAGTCGAAGGTCCAGACCGGGCTTCAGCTTCTCTTTAGAAAGGAGCGACGACCGAACGACGATGGCGTCGGAAATTCCGGTTTCATTGCCGACGCGCAGACGGCCGTCGGGCAACAATTCCGTAATCCGTACGACAGGGCCGTTCGTATCGAAGCCAAAGGCATCCGTTACCGCGAAGGCTTCGTTGAGCAAGACGCGCGTGCCGGTTTCCAAGGAAGCCTCAGGCAAAGCAGGATCCAGATTGCAGACATATTCAGTGCCATTGACGCAGACCAGTGCTCGCCCATTGGCGAGCTTCTGCAGCAGGGTCCCCAACCGCAACGCCGGAGCGCGCAGCTTTTCCACCGCCTCGCTGAGTTTTTCAACCGCAGTCCGCGCCTGGTCCTGCAACTCTTCCATTTCGACAATCCGATGGCGGAGGAGCGACATCGAAGGGGCGCTGCCTTCGGTGGCGAGTTCAAGCTTCACGCGATCCAGGATCTGGAGGGCCGAAATTTTCTCGTCGTGCTGCTCTTGCCAAGCGGGCTCGTGGGGTGGAAATGATTCAGGCTCTCGTCCAGCGCCTCCCGGCTCTGACCGACCTTTCTGTAACTTGCTCACATGCTCATTATAAGACTCATCTCTGATCGTGCAAATGGTGACGACATTTTGGTTGCCGGGGAGTTTCCCTTAGACTATGCCCAGGGGCATAAAAAGCGCGGTAAAATGGGGCAAATCAAGCAGGCTCCTCGGCGAAGGGAAAAAGTACGGATAGGAATTGTGTTTGACACATTCAGAAATGCTGATATAGTCAATTTGGTTCTCTTGTCGATATGGTACGTCAGTTAACCGGCGAGATCAGGGGTTGCTGGCCTTGCTTTCATCTGACAGGCGCATCTTGCACTGCGGGCCGGACACCCACCGATTGGCGCGCGTTAAACCAACACCATGGAAAACCAATCCCTCTCCCGGTCTCTATTTGGAAAGTCCGCTCCGCAGTTTTTCGCAGCGCCGCACTGTTCGTAATTCCGACGCTTGGGCTCTGCAGTACATTGCAGACACTGGCGCAAACCGCCTTCGTAGATTTCCAATCCGCCGGACAATACGCGAATCATTTTAATTCCTGGAATGACAGCGCAGGAAATAATGGTGGCAATTACGCATTTGTGCAAAGCCCTTTGGCGGGCGCAGGTGGTGGCGGGGCCATAAGCGTTTTTCAATCGTCGGATACCACAGCGACCTACAACAGCGGCAGCTGGGACTTTTCGACTAATGGCGCAGCGATCATTATATCCACCCTGGTCAAAGCGAATGGGCAGATCAGCGGCGATAAGGTCCAGCTCGGGATCTTGAACGTGAACAATAATGGACTGAACAATAACCCAGGCGTGGCCTTTGAGAGTTTTAGGTTCGTTCCCCAGAGCTCGACGAGTTTATCGTTGCGAGAACAATATCGAACGGGCAATGCGATCCTGGAGAATACATTGGGGAATCTCACGACCGTTGTCGGGCATTGGTATAAATTCGAGGTAAGCCTGACGAATATATCTGGTGCATCTGGAAATTATAATGCGGCTTGTGCCTTTTATGATTACGGCGCGGACGGGCTGACCCCCGGGGCAAACACCGTTACCTTTTCAACCCTTCGAAATAATTCGGGGCAGGACATAGCAAAAACCAACGCTGTCTGGCCGGCGTTGCGCGCGTTTCAGGATGGAGGGATTGATGCATGGGACAATTTTCTGGTTTATACGCCAGCGAGCCTGCCCATCGTAACGGTACCATTGACAAATACGATGGCACCGGCAGGGTCGGGAGCGACTTTTCTGGCAGTAGCCGAAGGCTCGGGCAGCATCGGATATACGTGGTATACGAATGGGGTAATGGTTAGCGGCGCGTCTGGCAGGACCTACACCACGCCGCCGATTGACAGCACCTACAGCCGCGTAGCAGTGGTCGCGAGCAACAGTAATGGTTCTGTAACCAATAGCGCAACGATTACGGTTTTTGTACCGGCCCTGGCCGTGATAACCAATCTGCCAGCGACTGGCGTTCAGACCACAAGCGCCACCTTGAATGGCCAGGTACTAGACACGGGCGGCCAGGCCCCATTGGTGACGATCTACTATGGAACAACAGACGGTGGCAGCAATCCGGCCAACTGGAGCGAAATTATCTTTCTCGGAGCCGCATCGGGTGCATTTTCAACCACCGTGACCGGTCTTGCGCCGAACACGACTTATTATTTTAGGGCGGCGGGGACCAATTCCGTCGGGACCAGTTGGGCTGCCCCTTCCTTGAGTTTCACTACGCAACCAATCACTGTCGCATCCATCGCCAATTTACCGGCAACACAGGTCCAAACCTCCAGCGCGACGCTCAACGGGCAGATCCTGGATACCGGGAACGACATCCCGGTGGTGACGCTATATTACGGGCCCACCGATGGCGGGACGACGTCGGGCAACTGGTCGCAGAGTGTGAGCCTGGGCGCCCAGCCGGCAGCATTTGCGCAAACGGTCTTTGGGCTCTCCTCCAACACGACGTACTACTTTACGGCGGCGGCGGCAAATGTTGCCGGGACCGTTTGGGCGGCACCGCCGCAAAGTTTTAAAACGCTGACGACCAATCCGCCGAGTTCCGGGGTCGTGGCGGTGCTGACACAGCATAACGACAATGCGCGGACTGGGGCGAATTTGCAGGAGAGTGTGTTGACGGCTTTGAACGTTAACACGAATCAATTCGGGCTGGTGCATACGCGGCCGGTCGATGATCAGATCTACGCGCAGCCGTTAATAATGACGAACGTCAACATCACGGGCAAAGGCACCCATAACGTCGTGATTGTCGCAACGGTCAACGACACGATTTATGCATATGATGCCGATGATGCGTCAGTAACCAGTCCTTACTGGACGGCCAGTTTCATAAATCCGCCCAACATCGTCGCCCCGCGCAATACCGACATGACCGGGGCATGCGGCGGCAATTACAAAGATTTTTCGGGCAATATGGGGATTGTCGGCACGCCGGTGATCGATCCAGCTACCGGGACACTCTATCTGGTGGTGCGGACGAAGGAATCGGGGACCAGTTATATTCAACGTCTGCATGCGTTGGACGTGGCGACTGGGCTGGAGCGGCCGAACAGCCCTGTAGTGATCGCGGCAAACAACGGAGTTTCCTTTGATCCCTACAAACAAAACCAACGACCCGGTCTGCTGTTAGCCAACGGTTATGTTTATATCACGTGGGCTTCGCATTGCGATTGGGGTCCGTACCACGGTTGGGTGGTGGGGTATAATACATCGAACCTGCTTCAACCACCGGCTTCATTCAATGCGACGCCGAGCGGATCAGCCGCCGGCGTGTGGATGAGTAACCAGGGACCAGCCGCTGATGCCAATGGGAATGTTTACATCACAACAGGTAACGGCTCCTTTGATGGCATCAACAATTTTGGGGAATGCTTCCTCAAGCTCACCCCGTCGGCTGGCCAACTGAACCTGACGAGCTGGTTTGCACCTTACAACTGGAACAGTTTGAACGGTGCCGACGCGGATCTCGGATCGGGCGGGGTCTTGTTGATTCCGGGGACACCGCTGCTGTTATCGGGGGGCAAGGCTGGCGTCTTGTATCTGGTCAACAAAGACAATATGGGCGGGGTAAGCCAGGCCTCGAGCGATACGAATATTGTGGAAAGTTGGTCGCTCGGTGGACACTCGATTCACGGCGGCGCTGTGTGGTGGGACGTTTCCGGCAGCTCCTACGCTTATATCTGGGCGGCGTCATCTGACTCGCTGCGACAATATAAATTTGATCGGGCAGCCGGAAAATTTGGCTCGACGAACGCTTTTGCGCTGAGTGGCACCAAGGGAGGGAGCGGCCAGCCGGGAGGCATCCTGGCGCTATCAGCCAATGGCAATATCCCTGGAAGTGGAATTGTGTGGGCGGCCATTAATACGGCGAACAACGCAAATCAGGCGGTTGTCGCCGGCACGTTGCACGCCTATAACGCCGAGAACATTGCGAACGAACTTTGGAATTCGGATATGGTCAGCTCTCGAGATTCCCTGGGAAGCTTTGCCAAGTTTGTTGCGCCGACAGTTGCCAACGGGAAGGTGTATATGGCGACATTCTCCAACCGCTTAAATGTTTACGGTCTCTTGCAAACGGCGACGCCGCCGCAGTTGACGGTCAGCCCCGCGACGCAAGATTTCGGGTCGCTGATCATCAGTCAGAGCAGCACACAGAGTTTTCGCGTGGGGAATCCGGGTGGACAAACGCTGACCGGCAACGCCAGCACAACGTCACCATTCAGGCTCAACGGCGGCAGTCCCTTCACGATACCGGCAGGTCAAACCGGTGTGGTTCAAGTGGTATTTGCTCCGACGACTGCAGGACAGTTCAGCAACGTGGTGATTTTCGCCAGCAATGGCGGAAACAGCACCAATGCGGTGACCGGGACTGCGGTAAATGGAGCACATCTGACGGTTTCACCTTTACGGCTTGATTTCGGGACACTCGCGGTTGGTGCAAACGCCCAAGCCAGTTTCCTGCTGACCAATTCGGGTGGCGCGACGCTCACGAATGGGGTTGCGGCTGTTGGGACCGGCCCTTTCACCATCGTTTCCGGAACCCCGTTTCGACTCCCTCCTGCGAGCGCGACCAACCTGGTGATTGCCTTTGCGCCAGGCAGCGTGGGCAGTTTCAGCAACGCGGTGGTTTTGACCAGCGATGGCGGGAACTCGACCAATACGGTGACCGGCACCGCAGCGATCGTTCCTGTTGCGGATTTCAGTGCAACTCCGACAGCCGGCAGCTGGCCGCTAACCGTCCTGTTCACTGATAATTCGACTGGAACCATTACCAACTGGTTCTGGGATTTTGGTGATAACTCAACGACTAACTCTGGGGGGGGCAATCTGCAGCACACTTACTTGGGGGTCGGTACCAATACCGTCAAACTGACAGTGTCAGGTCCGATGGGCAGCAACGTGCTGACGCGCGCGAATTACATCACGTTGACCAATCCGCCACCGATAAGTCTCGTCATTTCGAGATCAGGAAGCGAGCTGCAACTCATTTGGTCCGAGGGCACGCTGCAATCGGCTGGGAGCCCGACCGGACCTTACACCAATGTGTCGGCAGCGATATCGCCTTATCCGATTACACCGGCGCTGAGCTCGCAATATTTCCGGGTGCAGGTCAGATGATGGCTTTTTGTGGAAAGGTGAGGCAATTTGAACTTCGCCGACTGCCAGTCGGCGACACAGCCGATTAACAATCGGCGCTACTCTTAAAACTCGATGGCTTCATTCATGAGGCCGCATTGCGAGCAACGCGACCTTTCAACATCCGCATCATCGGTATACACATAACCACAGCGGCCGCAGCGGAAGATGCGATCTTCGCTGGGGGTCGGCTCAAATCGGCGACGGCGGAGTTCGGCGTAAATCGCGACCACAGTCAAGGCGACCAGCAGCACCACGACGTAAGTTAAAATGAGGTTGTGAACGGCCATGAAGCAAGCAGGCTAAGGCGTGGAGGGAACACTGTTAGCGGGTGGCGGAACCGTATGCCATTCGAAAATCATTTGGCCCCAAATCAAGCGGCTGGATTTGTTCGTAAGCTGCCCCGCCGCCTGCGCCAGCGGCTGAAAACGGGAATGGGCGGCCTGCTGCAACGCAATTTGGTCCGCTTCCTTTCGGCCACTGCTGGAAAGCAAAGTAGCTGAAACCGGACGCCCGTCGGGTGCGATCAGCACTTGAACAACACTGTTGGTCAGGATTTCGGAGTTTGTTTGCGACTGCAGTTCGAAGTGCGTTTGCAAAGCGAGTCCGCGCAAACCACCAGCCAGCTTGAGAATGGATTTGGCGGGGAGACCGGGCAAGGCGGGCAGGTCTGAGCTGATGGGTTCGGGTTGAATGACAAAGGCAGGCTGGGGCGGCACGAATTGGTTGGTGGCGATATAACTTCGGAATACGCTTCCGAGTTGCTCGACGGGGAGCATCAACCAGCGAGTTGGCTCGGACCAAACAAAAGGTTCAGCACCGATGCGATGTAAAGAAAGCCAGGCGGGCCCCGCGAAGCCCTGTTGATGAGGCAAAGCAAACAAGGTTGGATCGGTGAGCGCAACGAGGTCCTCGAAGGCAGGCCCGGCGATACGCAACGTGGGGGCAGCGGCGGGGCCGCGGGGAGGCAGAGGACCTCGCGAGCCAAGCCAAAGAATCAAACCGAGCTGGATGGCCAGGATGGCAGCCAGCATGACCCACCAGCGTGTGCCAGACCATCGGCGTGGTTCCGTGGGGGTGTCATTCATCGGAGTGGCAGTTCCGTTCGGAAGAGCGGCAAGCCGAATCATCATTGAATCACCGCACTGGGGCGCGGCAGGGTGGCCAGCCATGCCTGCGAAATGCCAGCGTCGCGCGCCAGCATAGTCAATCGCATGAGCATGTCGTAGCTGACTGCCTTATCTGCGAGCACCAGCAACGCAATATCCGGTGAATTTTTCACCGCCTGTCGCAGCCGACCGCGCAATTGAGTTTCCTCGATACTTTGGTTCTCGTAGTAGAGGCGGCCATTGCCATCGATGGCGACTGAGACGGTCGGCTTATCGGTTCCAGGGAGGTCGTTGGCAACGGGGAGTTGGAGTGGCACTCCCGGCGTGTAGATTAGTGAGCCCAGCATGACGAAGATGACCAGGAGAAAGAAAACCGCCGCGAACGGGGCTGCATCCAATTGCCCCCTGAAGATCCGGGCATTTCGCGGGAATTTCATACCTTCGCTTCCTCGGTCACGATGTTGACGATCTCAGTCGCGGCACGTTCCATATCGAGCACGATGGAATTGACACGGCTAACCAGGTAATTGTAACCGGCATGGGCGGGAATCGCTACGGCGAGGCCTGCGGCTGCGCAAATCAGGGCCTGCCAAATGCCACTGGAAAGATCGCCAACGTGCGCATTGAACCCCTTTTGCTGCATCGCGTAGAACGTCTGGATAAATCCGAGCACGGTACCGAGCAGCCCTAACAAGGGCGCCAATTGCGCAATAGTTGCCAGCAGGTTCAGCTTTTCTTCCAAGCGCGGGACTTCGGCCAAGCCAGCCTCTTCAAGCGATTCGCGGACACGTTCGCGGCCGTGGTCACGGTTGAGGATTGCGGTTTTGACGAGCCGGGCAACCGGCCCAGGAGTTGCATCGCAGATCGAGAGGGCTTCGACGACGTTGTTGCGCTTGAGCACAGTGCGAACGCCGTTGAGGAATTCCGTAGAATTGATTTGGGCCCGGTGACAATGGAGAAAACGCTCGATAAAGACTACCACTGCGACGGCGCTGGTCAGCAAAATCAGATACAGCACCAGCCCGCCATGCAATAGTAACTCCGGCAACTTTAGCATGGAGCCTTTATACGTTTTCGCCGCCGCCGTTCAAAGACGAAAGTGGGCGGCAAGTCGATTCACCGCAGGACGATGGGATACAAAAGAATTTTGGGATGACACCAGGTCCAAAAAACCGCCTGTAAGGTAACTGTTAGCTGCGCCGAACCAGCGCGAGCGCTTTGAACCTCTCGAAGGTGGCACCGTGTTGGGTGGCAAGGAAGATGAATTCGGATTTTCTCAAAGTGACCAACCCTGACGATACTCGTAATGCAGGAACTTATTTGCATCCGGATCGTTAGTAATCTTCAAATTTTCGGCATCCCAGATCAGTTTCTCGCCGCCATTGCGAATGCAAACGCTGCCCAGCAGCACCGCCTCGGTGAGTGGCCCGGCGAAATCAAAATTTGAGCGGGTTTCCGAGCCGTGTTTGCACGCCTCGATCCATTCTTTGTGATGGCCAATCGAGCGTGGCAGACTCTTGGCCGGTCGCTTGTATTCCTTATCTAAAGTCTCCGGCAGCAAACGCGGGTGCTCGCCACCCCAGCCGGTGACGATCATTTTTCCTTTGTCACCGACAAAGATAATCCCGTCCTCGGGATCAAGTTCGCGGTTGGGTTCGAGTTCAGCGGGTCTTTCGGGCAAAAGGCCGCCATCGTACCAATGCAGCTTCACGGCGGGCATCTCGCCACGCGCCGGGAACTGATAATGCACCATCGCGGCGACGGGAACCGTCTCCGGGAAAACCGGCGTGGAACTGGCCTGGACGCTTTCAGGAGCGCCGAGCTTCAAGGCGGAAAAAACCGGAGCGAGGTTATGAATCCCCATATCGCCGAGGCCGCCGGAGCCGAAATCCCACCAACCGCGCCAGCGGAAGGGAGCGTAGGCCGGATGATAGGGACGGGTCGGAGCCGGGCCGAGCCAAAGATCCCATTCCATAGTGGGTGGGACTGGCGGAGTGTCTTTTGGCCGCTCGATACCTTGCGCCCACCACAGCGGCGTTTTTCCACGATGGGTTGGGCGATCCGACCAGACGTGCGCTTCGCGCACTGGCCCGATCGCTCCGTCCCACAACCATTCATTGATCAAGCGATTGCCTTCAAACGCCATGCCTTGATTGCCCATTTGCGTTGCGACTTTGGCCTCGCGCGCAGCCTTCGCGACCGCACGCGCCTCAAACACGGTTCGGGTCAACGGCTTCTCACAATAGACATGCTTTCCGTGCTTAATCGCGGTAATGGAGACAATCGCGTGGTTGTGGTCGGGCGTGCCGACGACTACTGCGTCGATGCTCTTTTCCTTGTCCAGCATCTCCCTGAAATCCTTGTAACGTTTGGCATCAGGATATTTTTTAAATGTATGGGCCGCGTAATCCCAGTCGACATCGCACAGCGCAACGATGTTTTGGCTGCTAACGTCGTTGAGGTCGGAAGCGCCCTGGCCACCGATGCCGATGCCGGCGATGTTCAACTTGTTATTCGGAGAAGCCTCTCCGGCGCCAAGCACGACGTGACTGGGGAGAGCCATGAAGGCAGTAAGGGCGCTGCTCCTGGCCAGAAAGCGGCGACGGGAGATATTCCCGAGTTGAGTTTGTTGGGGGAGTTTTGGATTTTGCATATTCAGAGAGCATTTGCGGCTTCCCGATCGCAAAAGAGGGTCGCGTCCGGGTGGAGCCAGATAAACGAAGCGGGAAAACGAGAGCTGACACTGGGATTGTTCAGTCGGCGGAGTGGGGCGCGCTTCTTTTTTCCGCTGACCAGCAGAAAGATTTTTCGCGACTGAAGGATTTCAGCCAAGCCGAGAGTCAAGCCGTAGGCGGGTTTGCGGGAGAGGCTTTTAAGCATCGGGTGACCCTGAGAACTGGGGGCGAGATTGGCGACGTGTGCGTAAGGCTGACCGGCGCGACCAGGTTCGTTCATTGCGACGTGGCCATTAAGGCCGAGCCCGAGAATGCAAATGTCAATCGGGCCGTTGTCCGCGAGCCATTGAGCAACACGGCGGCATTCCTTTTCGGGGTTTGAAGCGTCGCTTCGGAAGCCGACGAACCGATCAGTGGTAATTTGTAAAGGAGACAGCAGCTTGGCCCGAAGGTCAGTCTGGCAGGTTGCGGCATGATCACGAGGTAAGCCACCCCATTCATCGATTTGAATCACGCGCAGCTTCTTGAAAAGCCTGGGCTGCCGGGCGTACTGCGCCGCCAGGCAATTATAAGCGCCAGACGGAGTGCCTCCCGCCGAAACACAGAGGAGGAGATCGGGTTTCTGCTTTATGCCGGACAGAATTGCCTGAGCGACTTCTGCGCCCATGACTTCATAACTCGTGGCGACGCGAGTTCGCAAGGCGGGCAAAATCACAGTAGGCATCAGCTATCAGGTCTCCAGGCGCGATCATTCGCCAAAAAAGGGAAATAATTGTTTGAGCTCGTCCTGGTTCGGTTGCTTTCCATATTCGCAAATCTCAAAAGCTTCCGCATAACGCACCGATTTAGCCTTCGAGTCACCATAAAACTCGGCGAGTTTTGACCGAAAGCGCTCGGCCTGATCCTGGAAACGCTTTTCAAAATGGCCGCGCACCTCCTGGTGACGCTCCTTTTGTTTAGCCGGATCGCTGGGCATCAACTCTGGGTATCCGTTTGCGCCACCCTCGTAGAATTGCGATTCCAGAGCAATGTCCAATGCATCCAATTTTTGCTTAATCACCGAGTCTATCGAGATCGCGACGTCGGGTTGAAACGGGTTGGGTTTCTGGAATCCGTCCGGGTAATACATGAATACCGGATTGTTTTTAAGGTACGGCACATCCGGACAGAAGAATGGCACTGTCACCATATAGGCGGCGTCCTGCACCAGGATGCCCGTGTATCGATGGTCCGGGTGATAGTCGTTGGGTCGCGGGCTAAGAACAATATCTGCCTTCCACTCGCGAATCAGGCGGGTAATGGTTCGCCGATTCTCCAGTGTCGGAAGCAGTTCGCCATCGTGAATGTCGAGAACCTCGGAGGTAACGCCGAGTATCTTATCCGCCTGCTCCGCTTCCGCTTTTCGGCGGCGGGCCAAAGGGCCTCCGGCCTCACGCCAGTGGCCAATGTCGCCGTTGGTGACGGACACCAGTTTTACATGGTGGCCTTTAGCGGCCCACATCGCGCCCACACCGCCGGCCTGGATTTCGCAATCATCCGGATGGGCGCCGAAACAAATGATCCGTAACTTGCCATCCTCCGGGGGGGCGGGTGCGGCAACCACACCGAGGGAAACCATTGAGGTGAGGAGAAGAGGAACCGATGAACGTTTCATGAGCATCCTGTTCGTTGAATTGGTGACGGGAATATAGGACTTCCCGAGCCGCCAGGTAAAGCAAATCGTAGCGTCAGCCATCTTCCCTGACAAAAGGATGGCCTCTCGGGGTCCGATTTCGGCTCAGGGCCGCCAGTGACACGGCACTTATCCGCAGGTTTTCCCGCCGGGCAAGATGCCCGGCTTTACAGCACGCGAGACGCGTGCTGCTACCGTTTGGAAGGCAGAGCCCGAGTAGCCCCGGTTGAAATACCGCCATCAACCAGGAGCGTTTGGCCCGTAACGTAGGCACTAGCGTCCGAAGCCAGGAATACTACTGCCCCGTCGAGATCCTGAGGCTGGCCGGGACGCTTCAGCGGAATGCGATCGCACAAATAATCGACCCACTCCTTATTCTCATACATGACGGCATTTTGAGCGGTCTTGAACCAACCCGGCGCCAAACAGTTCACGGTAATGCCGTGACTGCCCCAGTCATCGGCCAAACTCATTGTCAGTTGCTTCACCCCGCCGCGGCTGGCGCCGTACGGCCCGAGCCCGGCGTAGCCGGCAACACAAGTCACCGAACCAATATTGATGATGCGGCCGTATTTTCTGGGGATCATGTGCCGAGCCACCGCTTGCGCGACAAAGAAGGTGCCACGCAGATTGGTGTCGAGAACCAGGTTCCAATCCTCCCAGGTGACTTCCAGCGCAGGCTTGCGAACATTGCAACCGGCGTTGTTGACGAGAATATCTACTTTTCCGTAATGGGCGAGGGCATCCACCACCATCTTCCGGATGCTGTCATAGCTCCTGACGTCGAGCGACAACGGCAGCGCCCGCCGGCCAAGGCCTTCAACTTCTGTCTGAAATGATTGCAGCGCGCTCGGCTCACGACTCGTGAGCACCAGGTCCGCTCCCGCCCGGGCCAACGCACGCCCAAGGTATTGACCCAAGCCACGGCTCGTGCCTGTGACGATCGCGACTTTCCCACTGAGATCGAATGGGGAGGGCATAACTGGATTAGGGTTTGAGGACAACCTTCAGCAATCCGGGTTCTTTGTGGTAGAGCCTTTCAAACCACGCTGCTCCCTCAGCGAGCGGCGCCGACGCGCTGATCAACTGACCCGGGCGCAACGCGCCGCTGGCCAACATCTCGAGACAAATCGCGTATTCGCCCCGAGAGGCGCACGAGCCATAGATGGTCAGTTCGCGAGTAACAGCGACCTGCAACGGGAATTCCACTTTGGGGCTTACATTGCCAACGAGCGTTGCGGCGCCGCCCTTGCGCAAGCACCGGAGCGCAAGATCGACGGTTGCAGGTAGACCAACGGCCTCATAAACACGGTCTGCTCCCCTTCCGTGTGTCAGGCTCAGGATCCTTTCTCGCGCATCTTGGTTCGACGAGTTGATGGTGTAGGTCGCGCCGCATTCGTCCGCCAGCTTCAGGCGATCCTCAGCCACGTCCACAGCCATCAACGCTCCACAACCGGTTTCGCTCAGGGTTTGGACCAGGGCCAAACCGATCATGCCAGCACCGACCACGACGACAGAATCGTTCAAATCCGGAGGCGAACGGCGCACCGCATGCAACGCGATCGAAAATGGCTCCACCAGCGCGGCATGCTCGAAAGGCAGCCTGTCGGGGGCGCGATAAAGAACTCGTTGCGGCACGGTGACATAATCCGCAAAAGCGCCGTGTTGCCGGTAATCTTCACACGACACACCCAGAACGCGCCGGTTATCGCAAAGGTTTATCTCACCGCGTCGACAATAATCGCATTGACCACAATAGATGGTCGAATCAAAGGTGACTCGATCTCCAGGCGCCCAATTCGTGACCCCCTTCCCAATGCTCTCAATAACCCCCGAGGCTTCATGGCCCATAACAATCGGGGGACATCGGCGGCCTGTGCTTCCATCCATGCCATGCACGTCACTGCCGCAAATGCCGCAAGCTTTCACCGCGACGAGCACCTCATCGGCCGCGGGGGTCGGCGTCGGTACATCTTCATACGCGAATCGTTTGTAATCTTTCAGAACCAGAGCTTTCATCGTGTCAGAGATTCGATCGACTCTAGGCGGAGCCCGTGCGGGATTAAAGGCTTTTGATTAGAAAACTCAATTCTGTAGCAGACGACGTAAGGCGGTGTTGTCCAAACAGACACTACGGCTTCACCCAAAAACT
Organism: Candidatus Limnocylindrales bacterium; assembly: GCA_035495315.1. Taxonomy (GTDB): domain Bacteria; phylum Verrucomicrobiota; class Verrucomicrobiia; order Limisphaerales; family UBA8199; genus DATJGF01. Next base: position 8,654 of record DATJGF010000113.1, on the reverse strand, counting down.
TGCCTGCAGCCGAATATCTTCAGAGGAAGCCCCAATTAAGACCCGAAACTCGCCCGGCTCTACGATGTGATGTAGGTCTTTATCGTATAGTGCAAGGTCGTCCGGACCCAATTTGAATGTGCACGTCTTGGATTGGCCTGGTTTCAAAGCGATCTTGCTAAACCCGCGCAGTTCCTTCACCGGGCGCGACACGCTACTCACCACATCCTGAAGATAGAGCTGGACTACATCGGCGCCTGGCAAAGAACCCGAGTTTCGAACATCGACGCTGACCTCGATGGTTGCGGTCGGGCGAATCTCGTTCGCGTTAAATCGCAGATTCGAATAACCGAAACGGGTATAGCTCAATCCATGTCCGAACGCATACAGCGGCGTAGGCTCAAGATCCACGTAGGGATGGCCCCAACCGCCTTTGACCCAATATTCCTTTGAGCGTTTAAAATTGTAATAAACCGGCAATTGGCCGACGTGCCTTGGAATTGTGATCGCCAGGTGTCCATTTGGATTGAAGTCCCCGAAGATGACCTCGGCAAGTGCTTGGCCACCTTTTTCGCCCGGAAGCCAGGCTTCGATCACCGCCGGAACATGTTCAGCAATCCATCGTGTTGCCAATGGACGCCCGTTGATCAGAACTACAATTGTTGGTGTTCCAGTGCTTTTGACGGCCTCAACCAGTTCTTCCTGCAGGCCGGTTAACTCGAGGGTTGCGGCATCGAACCCTTCCCCGTCTGTAGCCGTTCGCCGTGGAGCGCGTCGTTCATTTTCACCCAGCACAACGATGGCAACGTCGGCTTTTGCGGCGGCGGCTTTAGCTTTGGCGATCTCTTCGACACCCGGGCCGATTACTTCGCAGCCTTTGACATAGGTCACCTTGGTTTCAGACGAGACTGCCTTTTGAATGCCTTCCAAAACAGTGACGACATGCTGCGTAATAGCGTTCGGCACGTAATCGCCGAGCTGATTTCTGGGTTCGTCGGCATTGGGTCCAATTACGGCAATGGACGTCAAATTTTTGGTGAGAGGCAACAAATTACGTTCGTTTTTCAAAAGCACGATGCCCTCGCGTGCAGCTTGAAGAGCGAGGTCCTGATGAGCTTGCTGATGAACGACGCGCACCGCGCGCTCCGGATCGACGTAGGGACGTTCAAAAAGGCCGAGACGGAATTTCTGCTTAAGGATTCGGCGCACGGCTCGATCGACGAGATTCGTCGCAACGCCGCCTTCCCGGACGCTGGCCAATAAATCCATCATATAACCGGATTCGTAGGAGATCCCCACATCAACCCCGGCGGCGAGCGCCAGCGCGCCGGCCTCCTTTTGCGTCGCTGCGACCCCTTCGTAGACCAGGGTCCCAATGCCGCCGCCTTCCGAAAGCACCAGTCCATCGAACCCAAACTCCTGTCGCAGGATTCGCGTCAGCAATTTCTCTGAGGCATGAGTCGGGACCCCGTCGATTGCCGGATAGGTCGCCATGACTCCCAGCCCACCGCAGCTCTGGATTCCCATTTGCCAGGAGGGGAGGAACACCTCGCGTAGCATGCGGTCGGAAATTTCCATCGCGCCACGCTCGAACCCACTAACCGGTTGGCTTTGGCCTGGATAATGACAGAGGCCGGAAACCACCTTGTCGTCAGCCGCCATATCAGCGCCCTGCTCGCCTCGAACAATCATCTCGGCAATACGCGAGCACAAGAAAGGGTCCTCGCTGAAGGCCTCCTCGTTACGACCTAACCGTGGGTCGCGGATCGGCTCGATCACCAGCGTGAACGTCTGATGGATCCCGATGGAGCGGCCTTCTCTGGCCACGGTGGCATAAATATTTGAAATCAGGTTCATATTCCACGTGCTGGCCAATGCCGGCCCCTCCGGGAAAATCGTACCACCTGGACACATCAAGCCATGGGTGCCTTCCTCCGTCTCAAGCAGCGGGATACCAAGGCGCGTTTGCTCCAGCGCAATCTTCTGCAATCGATTAAGGAATTCTGCCTGCTGACGAGGTCCTTCATGCAGGATTGTATTGGGAAGGGTGAAAAAACCTCCGCCCGGTCCAAAGCCTTCAAGATAACTGCCCGCTGCGAATTTTTGGACGGCAGCGGTTTTTTCCGAAATGTTCTTGCCCAGTGCCTCCTCATAAACGCACGGCATATTCATTTGGCCGACTTTTTCCTCGAGCGTCATTCGGCCCAGCAGATCCTCAATGCGTTGTTCGAGGGGAAGCGATCGGTTGCGATAAGGCAAATTGGAGGCTTGTGGAACGGCGACTTCGGGAGGTCCGGTCGCCGCAGACTCTGTTCGAGCTGTAAACGGACTAACGAACAGACAGGCTAACGAACAGGCCAACAAAGGTTGTATGTTCATCGCGGTTCCTCATTCCCCAGCCTGGTGGAGCTCGCGCAGCATTTTCAGCGTTTCATCCGCGAGCCCTTCTGCCGCCCCCGGGCCAAAGGCGCTGCTTTGAACCTCGTACCCACCCTCCAGGTAACTCTCACGTGTCGGCAAATAACCAGCCGCGCCGTTGCAATGGGTCATAATGAAAGTATGACTGAATGGCGACGCGGCTTTGATCGATTTGCCGATCTCGTTGAAAACCTCACCACCCCAACCGACAAACGCAATTTCACCCAGATGCCCCACCGTGATGGTAATCGGCGCCCTCGATTGGGCCCCAGCGCCAGCGCCGGAGGCAGGCTCCTTCGCGGGTAACTCTACCGTCTTAATGGCAGTCCGTATGGAACTATTTTTGAGAGCCGTTTGAGTTCCCTCCAACACGCGGGCGACTTCTTCTCCAAGCATGGTACCCATAAGCACTGGTTCAGGGATCCAGCCGTTGTTGGTCCGAAAATCCGGCAACACCCGCACCCAAGGATCGATGTTACCGGATGCGCCCGCAAAACCAGGTGCGACGATATCATCGCCGTAGTATCTTTCCAAAAACTGCTCGGCAATTCCGTGAATGTCGCCGCTCACCAGGTAGTTTTTGGGTCCTAGTGATGTGCTGTGGGTTTCATACACGAAAAGCGCTCCTGCAAGCTTGTTTGCACCCGGTCGAGTTAGTTTGAGCACCTGGACTTCGCGATCGGTCATTCGCAGCGGATTGCGGCCGAGCACAATTTTGGTTTTATCTGCGCCGTCCTGAACGATTTCGCGGCGATTGACACCGACTGGAGAAGCGCCGAAGCAGATGCTGGGTTGAACCGGTTCCAATACTCTGAGCGCATCCCGCACGACTTCCACGAGCTTGTTTTGCAGTCCTTTGGTGTAAGCGACATTGGCTGAGGGCAGTTTGTCATTCTCCCAACCCAGGGTGGGTGCGCTGTGAGTATGAATCGCGCAAAGAAACAATTCAGAAGGTTTGAGCTGACACGCCTGGAGAATTGCCTGGCGGAAAGGCTCGTCGGTTTTGTTGTAGAAGCCCAGGTTATCGAGCGAGACGAGCACGAGGTGTTGCCCGTCCTTTTCCAGGGCTAAGGCTCGGGCTCCAAGGGGATCATGCACGCCTTGCGACGGCTCTTTGCGGCTTTCGTAGCCGGCCATTCGCACCGGTTGGTTTGGCGTGATATCGATTTTGCTCAGCCCGGCGCGCAACTCGGCGGCGCAGAGCGTGAGCATGGACGTGCTCACCAGCAGCCATGCGCAGCAAAGGAACACGACCATCGCGCGTGCGGTGCCGATTAACGAGGGGCAAGCTGTGTCAAACCCGCCACCGCTGTTCGGTTTCATGCCGTGAGGATAAACGCTTCTTGGGTCAAGACACAAGCCAAAGCGCCGCGGCAGCAGCGCCTTACCACTCAGTGCACGGTTCAAACTCGTCCAATACATGCACACCCTTCGACCTTAAAACGGTAGATGCGCTTCACCTGAGCTGGTGAAGCGGTCCGTTCGAACCAGGCCGCGAACACCACGGATACAGATTGGCCACCGGCACAAGGCCATGCTTGACCGCGTTCTGATGCACATAGTTCAGGCGCGCAAGATAAGATCGTTCAAAGGTCAACCGCGTGTCCCAAAAATTATACCAAACCTTGCGTTGTGGGGTACCGTCAAGGCCGTTTAACCATCGGGCGGTCTTGGTGTGAAGCACACCCAACATTTGAGACAGATTTGTCGCATCACGAACTTTCGCCGGGGAATGTCCTACGAAATGGTAATGATTCGAAAACACTGACCAGGCTTCGAGGTCCCAACCAAAATCCTGGCAAATGCAGAGTAGACCACGATGCAACACAACGAGGCGATCTGTCCGGCGGAAATAATGGGCTTTGAGGTATGTACCAGAGGTTACAAAGTAGGTGCCTCGCTGGCTTAACTGATGAGTTGGCGCGTGCGGCCAAGGAGGTTTCCTTACTGACACGAGAACACAAAGATACATTGTCACCCAATTTTTACAAGCCGTTTAAGCGTTCTAAAGCGCCGCAGCAGCAGCGCACTCCAAGACGCTAGCGCGCCCGTTAGGTTATGGAGTGCGCTGCTGCGGCGCTTTTCGAATGGTGAGCGATACTTCCTCGACGAGAGTGAACTTAATTGACATAATCATCCCATGAACGCATCGAATCGCAGGGATTTTATCCGAACGGCAGCACTGAGTGGTTTGGCGGGTGGCGCTCTCCTGCAAACACTTTGCACATTGCATGGGGCTGAAGCCAAGCCACGCAAGATGACGATGGACTTGACTTGCGGGTCGATCGGCATCGCCGCGAATCAGCACGAGGCGATCGAACTCGCCGCGAAACACGGATTCGAATCGGTGTCGGCCGATGGCGGTTACCTCGCCTCATTGTCCGATGACCAGCTCGCAGAGGTGAAGACTTTGATGCGGAACAAGAATCTGGCGTTCGGCTCGGCGGGGTTGCCGGTCGAGTTCAGGCTGGATGAGAATCGCTTTCGCGAATCGCTAAAAGAGCTGCCGCGGTTTGCGACCGGCTTAAAGCGCGCCGGCGTAAGTCGGACTGCTACCTGGTTGTCACCTGCTGATGCCAGGCTGACCTACCTCCAAAATTTCCGGCAGCATGCCACTCGACTGCGCGAGGTTGCGAAAGTTTTGCAGGAGCAGGAGGTGCGTTTAGGCCTGGAATACGTCGGACCGAAAACGGCGTGGTCCGCCCGGCTCTATCCTTTTGTGCATACGATGGCGGAGCTTAGAGAATTAATCGCCGAGATTAACCTCAGCAACGTTGGTTTGGTTCTGGATAGCTGGCACTGGTGGCATGCGGGCGACAAACCGTCGGATATACTGGCTCTCAATGGTCGAGATGTGATTGCGGTGGACCTGAATGATGCGCCGGGGAGTATTCCCAAGGATCAGCAATTGGATAATCACCGCGAGCTCCCATGCGCTACCGGGCGTATCGATGTAGCGACGTTTCTGCGGTGCCTCAACCAGATTGGCTACGATGGGCCAGTACGCGCTGAACCATTCAATGAGGCGGTAAACAAAATGTCAAAAGATGAAGCGTGCGCTGCAGCAGCAGCGGCCCTGCGTAAAGCGGTTGGGTTAATCGGCTAACGCACAAGGGATTTGCGGCTCATCTCACCGCCCAGGCTAAACCATCAGCGCCAGGACCGGCATCAATGAGTTTATCCACTTTCCAATTCTGCAGGTCGATGACCGCAACCTGCTTGCTGGCGTCACAAGAGACGTAGGCCACGGCACCATCCGGCCGGACCAACACTTCCTGCGGTGCTTTCGGCACATCGATTTCGTGCGCGACTTTCATTGAATCCAAATCGACGGCGGCGACCTTGTTAACGCCGGGCAAAGCTACAACCAGCCAGCGACCGTTTGGAGTAGGCGCTGTTCCGTAGCCTGTGCCGGACATCGCAACCCACCCTTTGACCTTGTTGGAAGCGGTGTCGATCACAGCGAGTTGAGGCTTTGTCTGATCCGACGTAAACACCCAGCGATCGTCGACAGATAACGAGATACGCTGCGTGGTAGCCGAGATGGGAATCACCGCGATCACTTTTTTCGCTTCCAAATCAAGCGCAGAGACAGTCCCCGGCCCCACATTAGCGGTGTAACCGCGGCGCCCATCCCGCGTGACCGCCAGCATATGAGCCTCCGGCTGGCTGGTAGGGATGGTACCTATGATCTTGAGCGTCTGGGGATCGATCACCGTGACCGAGTTATCAAGCTCGGTAGTGATGTAGAGCAAACCGGTTTTCGGATTGACCACCGCGCAATGAGGACGAACACCTTTGCCGAAATCTACAGTTCCAACGATCTTCCGTTGCTCCAAGTCGATCACCCGCATCAGGCGGCCGTCGGTTCCCGCATGTCCAACGCCCGAATTGCCGTAAATCGGAACGAACGCGCGTCGACCATCAACCGACGCTGCGACTTCGTGCCCGGTGATGCCGTCTTCCTCTATGGTGGCAACCTGGCGGCAGCTCTCCGGATCGATAATCCCCAAAGTATGATCACCTTTATTGGCCACCAGTAGGAAACCCTTTGCAGACGAAGTTTCCGCCTCAACGTGAAACTGGGCCAATAGAGCCAGGATGGCAGCGAGCGTCAGTCCGGAGAGCACGTGCAGGCGACCAAAGGAAAGAGCAAAAAAATAACTCTGCGAAAATGCGGCTACGAGGTTCATGGGCGCACGATTGACTGAAAAAGCGTTGAAGTCAACTGGTTATGCCGCCCTGTGATTGCATGGTCTCAAAAGTGCTACACCCCGAGGCATGCAGAGCTTGAATCGGTGGCCGCGGGGAATAAGGTTATTGCCGGCAGTTGCCTGCTTTTGCTGGGCTATTTGCAGCAGCAATGCGGCTGTGATTAATGTCACCCCCGGCGATTCCTATTCAAAAATCGAGTCTGCCAATCCAGGCGACGAGGTCCTCATTGCACCCGGGGCTTACGCTTTTCGCGTTTATCTGACTAAGCAGGCTTCACCTGCAAACCCGATCACTATCCGCGCCCAAGACCCGCTCAATCGGCCAGTTTGGGATTTCGGAACGACCTTGGTGGAGAGTGCCCCCGGCAGCTACACCGCTGGGGATCGCGGCCGCGGCGGCTGGCAATTTAGTGGTGCCCACAGCTACAACATCTCGGGGATTGTTTTCCGAAACTGCCGCACTGCGTCGAAAAACTCTGCCGGCATTCGTTACTACAACGGCACGACGAATCTCTACATCAAAGATTGTTTGTTTACGTTGAATGATGACGGGTTAACCGGAGGCACCCAGGAAAGCCAGGCAACCGTCGAGTTCTGTGGAAATATCTGATAACATCATTTCGGGCACAACCCGGCCCACTCTTGTCGAAAACAGCGCCAATGCCTTGGTCAGCGGCGTAAATAATTGGCTGAAAACCAACGCCGCGCCGGGAAGCTTAATTGAGTCCGTGCAAACCACCGCCCCCGGATTTCGTAATCCTGCCCTCGGGGACTATTCCCTAGCGCCCGGTAGCGCCTGTGTTGGGACGGCCAATCCGGCACCCTATGGTCTGCCGGGCAAAGAGTACTATTTAAATGAAACCTCCAACCGCATGTGGCGTCCACGAGCTGCCGCGCGCGACATCGGGGCCTTCGAGAGCTCGACCACAGGTCCTCCTGTCAATGCGTACGCCCTCCCGCCGCGGCCAATCCTGAACGCTGTTTCATCCGGCTCGAATGCCGTGTTGGCGTGGCCGCTATTCGCCCAGGATTTCCAACTCGAACAAACAGATTTGATCTCATCTTCCTGGAGCTCCAGCCCATATACCTACGTTACGAACCTCAGCGGGGTGTTCGTTAGCATCCCGGCCAGAACGGGTCGCCAGATTTTCCGACTCTGGAAATAAATCAACGACCTCGGCCTTCCGACGTATCCGTGTTTCAACCGACGCCCCTCCGTAATCGCTGGTGTAGCCAAGGAATATCATTTTGCCTTACTCTCACCATTAACGCTCTACTTAGGGAGCTGTGGGCAATGCCCGATTGGCGCAGCCTGTCATTGAGGGGAAGGGCTGCGCCATTTCTTTTCTTCATTGACGCAGCCGGTAAAAGGCTGAAGCACCCGCGCTAAAATCCGTAAAGACGAAGTACTGGCCGGAAAGCGCGATTCCATTGGTAATAGATACCCAGGAACCGGGACTATCCAATTGACCGGTTGCCTCCAGCACATAATTGCTGGCCCAGGCGGGCCACATGAGGGTTAGCTGAGCGTTTGAAAGCGCGATTTGCAGGGGCGGCGCAGGAACTGAAATTGCAACCCCGCTGCGAATTGTGCTGTTCCCGTATTCGGCGACGAAGATGGTTCCGCCTTTATCCACCGCAAGGCCCCAAGGTTTTTTAAGCAATGCATTAGTGCCGATGCCGTCGGCGCTGCCGGCGTTCGTCACCATGCCGCCGATAGTGCTCACCATCCACCCGGTTGGTTGCGGGCCGACTTTGCGAATCGTGTGGTTACTCTGGTCGGCGACATAAAGATTACCGGCGCTGTCGACAGCAACCCCAGTTGGGAAATTAAAAGTGGCGGCGCTGCCAGGACCATCGGCGCCGCCAATGTCCCCGGTCCGTCCGGCAATAGTCGTCACGGTCCAGTCCAATCCGGCGTGCGAGATCTCGCGGATGGCGTTATTTCCTGAGTCAGCGACATACAGCTTTCCCTCACTACTTGCCGCGATACCATACGGATAATTAAACAAGGCTCCATTGTTGAGACCATCGGCGAAACCG
>DATJGF010000112.1:0-26569 GCA_035495315.1 Candidatus Limnocylindrales bacterium | reverse complement strand
CCAAACTCGCGTTTGAAGACGCCGATGGTGCCGGGGCCGCAGACATCATGGGTCATCAGGATATCTGCCTGAACCCAGACATTGTCACCCGCCTGCACCCGGGGTTTGCCGCATGCACGCGCGAGTAGTTTTTCAGTAAGTGTCATAGCAACGTTAGCGGGCCAACATAACTGAGGGGCACGGCGACTTCAACCCTGGAGGTAACATCACACAACACTTCGGTGTGACGAAAAAGTGCGAATAGCCGGTGTCTTTGCCAAAGTCCTTCTTGGCAAATAGGCGTGATGCTGTAATTCACTCAAGCAGATTTGCGCGTTTTGTAAGGGGGGGGTGCCTCCGAGAGTACTCCGCCTCGTGCCGTATCTGAAACAGTGAATGTCACGCGGACAGTGGCGCCGAGCGCGTTGGCCACGCGACGAAGCATGCTAAGCGAGTGACCTTCGTAGCCCGGTGATTCCAGGCGGCTGATCTGCTGCTGAGAAGTTCTTAACTTCCTCGCCAGCTCCTTTTGCGAAATGCCCGCCTGTTTTCTTAACGCTGCCAGCTGCAGGGCGATGTCCCAGGCATCCCCCGCACGGCGAAACCGGCGAGCGAAGGTCGCGTCCTGCAGTTGTTCTTCCAGGTAACGATCGAAATTGGTCTTCTTCATTGTTCCCTCTCCAGCCAGTCAGTCATGCGTTGCCTCGCGGCATGGACGTCTCGCGCGGAGACCCCTTGGCCCTTGTTGCGTATCCCATGCACGGCGATGATCCGTCGCCCTTTCATGTAGAACCACAATACACGACTGTTTAGTTTGCCCACGTGGCGTAACTCGAACAAACCGCCGCCCAGCGCTTTGCACAAAGGCTCCCGGTGATATTGGCGATTTCGCAGCTTCGCTAGCCCCGCCATCACCGCGGCAAAGTCATCCGCATCACTGGCTTTCAACTCATCCAGGAACTCTTGCACCGGAATGCGGCCTGCGACCGTAGTGTAGAACTCTACCGTGAAGTCCATGTTTGTTCAACATCAATTTTGATGTAACACCGAGAGAAAAAAGGGGCAGGCTTCGACTTCAAGCCGATCGGCATCGTCCCGATAGATGTCCTGACGAGGATTCCCGCGGCTCATGACGTGATACATCACATTGGGATGTTTTGGAGGCGCGCCTGGCGTGGCATTGAGCGACTGTGCCAAGAACCGATCCGGAATGTCAAGATAAATTACGGCAGGAGCTGAGGCGCAGATAGACGCGGTATGATGGGGAGGAGTTTGTATAAGGGTATGGAGAGGGCTAGTTTGGGGGTGTACACGCGTCCCATCGTCCCAAGCGCGGTGTACGCGGGCGATCCGCACTCTTGCGAGCTTGGCTCCTCAGCGTATCCACCCTTTGAATAAGCCGCGGCATATCTTCAGGGAGTCCCTCACGCTGCCCAATACCGTAAGAAACTCTGACCTTACGCCATTCAGGACCGACAGCGGCCGTTTCTTCCCGTTCTTTTTTTGTCCGGTTTTGCAATCGACGGGTGCTATATTCTGGAAACCATGAACGACTCCGAATTGCTTACTCGCTATGCCGAGACCCGGAGTGAAGCAGTCTTCACCGAACTGGTGCAACGGCACATCGATCTGGTTTACTCCGCAGCCTTGCGTCAGGTCGGCGGCGATGCCCATCTGGCGCAGGATGTTACGCAAAGCGTCTTTGTGGATCTCGCTCGCAAAGCCTCAAGCTTAGCCAGGGCCAGCGTTCTGGCCGGCTGGCTATACACCAGCACTCGCTTTGCTGCGGCAAAAATGATCCGTAGCGAACAACGGCGGCAGGCGCGTGAGCAGGAGGCCTATTCTATGGAAGAACTGTTGCGCGAAGCAGCGCCCGAACCCGCTTGGGATCAAATCCGTCCAGTTCTGGACGAAGCGATGCATGAGCTGGCCGAAAACGAGCGCAACGCCGTGTTGCTTCGCTACTTCGAAGGCCGCCAGCTCGCCGAGGTCGGCGCCCGGCTTGGCTTGAGCGAGGATGCGGCGCGCAAACGCGTTGGCCGCGCTTTGGAAAAGCTTCGTGGTTTTTTGGCTCGCCGGGGAGTGAGCTCCTCGACCGCTGCGCTAGCCGCTGTATTTGCCGCCAATGCGGTTAGCGCGGCGCCGGCCGGATTAGCAGTTAATATCGCCGGGGCAGCGGTTGCAACTGCGGCGACAACCACCGGCACAACTTTAACCGTCTTGAAAATTATGGGTATGACCAAACTGAAACTTGGAATCGTAAGCGCCGTTGTCGTCGCAACCGTCGCGACACCGCTGGTAGTGCAATATCGCTCCCAGCTCAAACTGCGGGAAGCCAACGAAATTCTGCAGCGGCAGAACCAAACTCTAACCGCTCAGGTCCAGCCACTCGCCGAGGAAAACCAGCGTCTTTCCAACCTGCTGGTCCGGGCGGCCGCCCCCGAAGTGGCCACTGAAAGAAATCCTTCTAACGAACTCCTGAGGCTCCGTGGCGAAGTCGCCCGACTCCGCGGCGACTCGCACGAACTGGCCCGATTGAAGACCGCCGGCTCTAATCCAATGAATGACGCCGAGATCGATTCGGTCGCCAAGGGCCTCGCCTCCCGCGCCACTCAACTGCGCCAACGGCTCGACCAATTGCCCGAAAAGAAGATTCCCGAACTCCAGTTTCTAGTCCAGAACGATTGGTTAAATGCCGTCAGTGAGTTCAAACAATTGGAAACGGATGAGGAATTCCGCCAGGCGATGTCCGGCTTGCGCAGTCGCGCCAAAGGCAAATTTGTGGCCATGATGCAAGAAGCCCTCAAAAAATTCGGTGAAGCCAATGGCGGAATGTCTCCTACAGAACTATCCCAACTACAGCCTTTCTTGAGCTCCTCAGTAGATGCTTCCATCCTTCAGCGCTATCAAATCGTGGCCTCGGGCAAGCTCAGCCGTGTTTCGATCGATGAAATTGCTCCGCCGGCGGACGACGAATACGACACGCATTTCAGCTTCGGAATCAACAGCAGCAGCTCAAACAGCGTGAACAAGAACGAGACCGCCCTCGAGACTGCCGCGCTCGCTTTTGCCGCCGCAAACAATGGTCTGCTTCCGCGCCAAGCGGCCCAGGTGGCGCCTTACCTCCAACAACCCCTCGACCCCAACCTGGTCCAGGAATACCTCAACCGAGTCCCTGTCAACATAACAACTCTCGAACAATACCGCGCCGCCCGAAGGTAATAGTTCCGCGTAGGTACGTGTCAGTCCTAAAGGGGCCAAGTGTCAGGCGGCAAGCTCTGCGTCGGCATACGCAAATCCTTCCGGCTGCGCAAAAAGGAGGCGTCATCAATGACTTCATCGCGGGGGAGGACTTCTCCATTTTCAACGAGACGGTGCTGGCCCTGCTGGAGGCGGTGCCGGAGTTGCGCGGCGATCCGGACTTGAGCGCAACTAACTCGCGGTGGTCGAATAAAGGATTTAATCTAGCCTTCTCGACTGAAGGTGACGACTTCGACTTTGCCAGACAACAATTGGAGGTCGTAAAAACTGCGCCACTTTCCATAGCAATCTTGATAGGCCATGCACTGAAATCCTTCGGTCTCGACCAATACGGCTTTGTGCTTTGTAGCTGGATTTGCTTCCACTTTAGGAAGCTCGCGCTTCTCGTTCATGCCCTTTCAGTAACCCTGAAAGCGAGGCTCGGCTGGCCTTATTTTGCAATATGCTAGCCATTACCGCCATTTCCATTGCTTGATATTCTAGGTCATTTCGTAGGCCAAGCCATTTCCTAAGCATGGTTTGCAACCAACGAGGATGACAAGATGTTGTTGGCGACGTGAGCGAATGTCGGAGGCCAAATGGATGCGGTCTTTGCAAATAACCAGCAGGCCACAACGCTGAACACAAACACACCAAAGGCGTTCGCCAACATCGCCGGAGTCGGCCCGACATGCGATAGCCAGTATGGAAGATGAGCGCCCACAAAGAGCAGGGAGGTGAGCGCATTTGCGACATAGGACGGCACAAGGGTCATAAGCTCGTTCATTACCAAGCCTCGAAAGAGAATTTCCTCGAACAATGGGGAGATTACCAGTTGAAGCAGCGCGAGCGTGGGAGTCAATGGTGCCAAGCTGGCTGCGGAGAAGGACTTTCTGCCGATGGTCAAGTCAAACAGCGTGACCGCGAGAAGGAAGATGACCGTGACGGCGAGGCACACCAACCCGTTGCTTAGGCTCGGTACACTGGACAAGCCCAAGTACTTTGCGGGAGGCGCACTCCTCAGCCAGTAGGCGAAGGCCGCGGCGGGCAGAACCCACAGGCCCAATTTGAGCAGATTGGAATATGCGGCCCGCCAAGTTGAGGAGGCAATTGACTCGTCAACTAGGTAGAACAAGGTAGCGCGTACCGTCCAGACGGCAAAGAACGCGGCCAGAAACAGCAACAATTCAAGAGCGGCTCTACGCTGATTGACCATCAGTGTTTCCGATTGCGTGTCCTAAATTCAATATGTTTCCGCATACTCAACCTCACAGACCCCGCATCAAGACGTATCGCGAACCGCAATAACCCCCGTCAGCAGCAAACCGCCAGCCCAGATGCACCCTAGAAAATACGGCGAACGGAGGTAGGTCGTCTCTGTCCCTCGACAAATCGCCATTACCGGAATCAAGGCGATGCTTAAAGCGTATAGAGCCAGAAATGCCCATGCCTAGCGGGCCTGGCTCTGGCGACGCTGGCCTTCTAAACACCACCCTCCTGTCGGCATGCCTACTCCCCAGCGCCATCAGAGTGTGGTTAACGGGCCATTGCGCCCGATTACATCGGATCAATCTGCCACTTCCCACTTTCTGCATTCCAACTCGCCTTGCCGAGAATCTCGTCTTCCGATACGGTGTATTCCATTCCCGCCATGGATAAAATGTACGAATTTTCCGATTCGACCACTGACTTCACGGTCCCAATACCGCAATTTTGCGGACCATATTCCCCACGACGTCGAGGACCACTCTTGTTTTCTTGGATAGGAGCCTGAACCCTAAAGGCCACTTTTTCCCCGACTCGGTATTTCATGCGAAGCAGTCTATCCGGCATCCGCGGAGGTGCAAGCGTTGGAACTTACCCACGCCGCCGAAGGACATGGTGGTAACACTGAGGTTGCACTGCACCAGTGAAATCCCGGTGCACGCGCTGGTGCTCGTCGGCGCGGTCAATGTAACCAATAGGCTGCCCACTTCCACGCCCATGGGGTGGTTCTCTCAGTTGGGGGAGGTCGCTGGGGAAGCAAAGGGACAGAAAGGACACAAAGGACGAAAGGGGATCTAAGGTCGCCGGTGGAGGATGGCAAACATCAGGATAGGGCCGCGTTCCCGACGATGGTTTGGGGCAACGGTGCGAAGCGATTGCACTGCAGCCACCATCCTTTAAGGAGGCGCATCGTTTCATTGCGTTGAACGATATTCATGGGTTTAACGAGATAGGAGTTTGCGCCGAGTTCGTAGGCTTGTACCACATCCTGCTCATGTTCGGCGGAGGTAAGGACAATGACAACGATGCACCTGAGGGCAGGCTGCTCGCGTATCCACTGCAGGACTTCCAGGCCGGATTTGCGTGGAAGTTTCAGGTCTAAGAGAATGAGGCAAGGCATGGGGAACTGCTTCCTGTCGGCAAAAGCTTTCGCCCCGCTGAGGTAATCGATGGCCATTTGGCCGTCAGTAACCACTTGCAAAGGCAAAGTGATACCCACTTCCTCGAAGGAGATTTTGAGCAAAAGGATGTCATTTGGCTCGTCCTCCACCAGGAGAATACAGGTGTCGTTCACAGGCGCTATGCTTTCGGCAGTTCCACCCAAAATTTGCTGCCCTGACCCAGAGCGGATTCCACGCCTACGTTTCCGCCCATGCGCTGGACCACCTTGCGGACCAAAGCCAGCCCGATGCCGGTGCCCGGGTATTCTTCGGAGCGGTGCAGGCGCTGGAACATGCCAAAAATCTTCTCGCGTGCGTCCTGCGGGATGCCGATCCCGCGATCTTCGACCCAGATCCGAAAACGGACGTCCTGGTCCTCGGCCCAGATCCGCACCCATGGCTTGGCGCCGGGGGCCACAAACTTGACGGCGTTAGTGAGGAGGTTGGAGAAGCACTGGGTGAGCCCGGCCGGGTTGCCGCGAACGAGGACACGATCGCAGTCGATGTGGATCTCGGCTTCGGGAGGTTGCAGGTTCGGATAAGTTTGGAGCATGCCGCGCAACAATTGACAGACATCGACCGGGTGCAAAGGCATTTCCTCACGCACGATTTTAGCATAGCTTAGGGAATCGCGAACGAGCTCATCGAGGCGCTCGGCGGAGGTTCCGATGCGCTCAAGATAGTCTTGGCTCATTGGGCTCAAGCGGTGGCCATCCTTTTGCTCGATCAAAGAGGTAAAGCTCCGCATGGCGCGCAGTGGGGCACGCATATCGTGCGCCAGGGAATAGGAGAACCCTTCGAGGTCGGAGGCGTAACGGGTCATAGCCGCTTTGGCCTTTTGGGCCGTTTTCTCGGCCTCTTTGAGTTGGGTGATGTCTTCAATAGCCAAGAGGATCAAATCGAGATGTTGGACCCGTCTGCCGCTCAACAACATGGTCCGCCGCCCAAGCTTCTGAAAATCGTGGGTCACTTCGTAATCTTTAAAGGAGCGGTTTTCGGGCAGGACTTCTTCCAGGAGACTGCGGAGTTTGGGAATATTCCACTGGCCGTTTCCAAGGTCGAATACCAACTGGCCGACAGTCTCCTCGGGGGAGACTTGGAAAGAGTGGTAAAAGGCCTCATTGGCTGCGCGCACCTGCAAACCCGGTTTGAGGATGAGAAGCGGGGGCACCGATTCGATCACGGCCTGTGCATAGTCCCGCTCCTGGCGGATCTGCTGCTCGGTGCGCTTGAGCGGGTCGATATCCAGCAGGAGGAGGACCGCGCCGTCGATCCGATTATCGAGCGTCAGGAAGGGGTTGGCACGCAACTCGTGCCAGTGACCCCATTTGTCGCGCGTTTCACGCCGGACCGGGCGGCCGCTGGCGATGACGTCAGTGAGCAGCTTTTCCAGCTCGGGTAATTCGAGGTTGTGGCGCACGCCGCCCAATAGCCGGCCGACATCGCCGGCCAGGAGGTTAAAAACCTTTGCCGCAGACGGGGTGAAGCGGCGGATGCTTAGATCGGAGCCCAACTCGAGAATGGGAGTGTTGAGACTGGCATCGAGGTTGTGCAACTCGGCATTGAGGCGGTTGAGTTCGGCATTGCGGCCGGCGAGCTCCTCGTTAATGGTGGTCAGCTCTTCGTTGCTGGACTCGAGTTCCTCTTTGGAGGTCTCGAGCTCTTCGTTAATGCTTTGGAGCTCTTCATTGCCGGAGGTGACCTCTTCGTTGTAGACCTGCAGCTGCTCGTTGGCCGCTTCATATTGCTCCTGGATCGACTGGAGGTAATCCCGGGCTTCGGTGACTTCCCGTTCGAGCTCGGCGATGCGCCGCCGCAGGGCGGGGGCGGCGGTCTTGAGGCTCGCTGAACGGGCGGACTGGGCGGATTTGCCGCCTCGCTGTACCTCAGCGGGGTCGACGCGGGCCGGTTCATGGAACAGCACAAGGTAACAGCGTTCCTTCAGATTTTTGAGCGGGATGACTTCGAGGTTCACCAGCCGGACCTGACCATCGCGACGAAGCTGGATACCGTCCTTGCGGACAGCGTTATCCTTGGCTTTGGCTTGGTTGATGAGCGTGCGTAAGGGGGTTTTGAGCCCTTCGCGGGCCATCTTGAGGAGGTCGAGGGAGGCTTTGCCCACCGCTGGCTCCAGAAAGGCGCCCGTCGAGCCGCGGAATTGCAGGATTTGCAACTGGGCATTGATGAGGACGCCAGGCGGGGCGAATTGGTTGACGAGAAGGCGATCGGCTTCCCGCTGGGCATTCAACTCGGCCGTGAGAGCATCGGCAGGCGCGGCGGGATGAGCGCGGGCGCCTTCCCTTTTTTCAGGGTGGGGTAGTGCGGCGGGCGGCAGACCCCGCACTGGGGTGATCCCAGGTTTACGCACAAAGATGCGAAGCTTTTTATCGACTGGTGCAAAGAGATCGCTCGCCTGGCCGACGGATTCGGAGATGCCCAGGAAGAGGAAGCCTCGGTTATTAAGGCCGTAGTGAAAGGCGGAAAAGATGCGCTTCTGCAAATCGGGGTTAAGGTAAATGAGCAGATTGCGGCAACTAATGAGATCGAGGCGGGAGAAGGGCGGATCGGTCAGGAGATTGTGCTTCGCGAAGATGATGGTATCGCGCAAGGGCTTGATGACCCGAAAGCCGCCGAGCTCCTCGGTGAAGAAGCGGCGGAGCCGTTGCGGAGAGATATCGTGGACGAGGCTGCTGGCGTAGAAGCCCTGGCGGGCTTTATCGAGCAACGGCTCGTTGAGGTCGCTGGCGAACATTTGCAGTTTGGGCGCGCCAACGATCCCCTCGGCAAATTCGGAAAACGCCATCGCCATGGAATAGGCTTCCTGCCCGGTCGAGCAGCCCAGGACCCAGACGCGGACGGAATCCCTACGGCGTTCTTCAACGATTTTCGGAAAAATTTTGCGCTTCAGCACCTCGAAAGCCTCCGGGGTGCGGAAGAAGCTGGTGACGCTTATAAGCATGTCGCCGTAAAGTGCGTCGAGTTCGCGGGGGTTGCCGACGAGGGTTCGGGCATAGGCATCGAGAGTTTCGACTTTCTTCAAGACCATGCGGCGGCTGATGCGCCGATGGATGGTCCGGGACTTGTAGAGGGAAAAATCGACGCCGGAATGATCGCGCAGCAGGAGCAGCACTCTTTTGAAGCCGTCTTCCTCTTGGACCGGGGGGATGGGCTTCTCTGCCGGGCCGACTACCTGGCCCTCCTCAGCGTGGGGAGCCAGTTGCTCCTGCGCCTGCAGTGCCTTTTTCAAGGAAGGGTGCCGGGCGATCCGCGCCAGTTCCTCCGCCATCATCTCGGCAGACAGCACAACGTCCACACAACCGGCTGCAATTGCGTTGCGCGGCATGGAATCGTATTTCGCCGAATCGTCCTGGGCAAAAGTAATCCCGCCTTCGGCCTTGATAGCCTCCAAACCCAGGGTGCCGTCCGAGGCGGTACCCGAGAGGATGATACCGATGGCACGTTCGTGGATATCCTGGGCCATGGATTCAAAAAAACGATCGATGGTGCGACGGGCTCCACCCTTCGGCTGGCGGCGTTGGAGTTTGAGCATGCCCTGCTCCAGGATCATGGTCGCGTTGGGCGGTATGACGTAAACGTGGTTGGGCTGGATCCGGAGATTATGGGTGATTTCGCGGACCGGCATTGCGGTAGTGCGGGCCAGAAGCTCAGTGAGGGCACTGGGATGGCCGGGGTCCAGATGCTGCACCAGCACAAAAGCCATACCCGTGTCGACGGGCAGGTGCTGGAGCAAATGCGTGAGGGCCTCGAGACCTCCCGCGGAGGCGCCAACTCCTACTACCGGAAAAGGGTTCGTTTTAGAACCTGAGCTCATCGCGCAAAGGTGGCTAATGCTAACCTCACCTCGCCTTAACGGATTTAACCGACGACGGATACCAGAGGCCGTATAGCAGTCTCAAAAAATTAATGCGAAAGCTGAAGCGGTGCAACTCCTTTTCTTGGCTCTCCGGTTTAGCGGGGCACGATTAAAAGTGGATGCGAATGCGCTTTTGCTCCCGTTGCTTCATCTCATTAACACCTCCATTTATCGAGGTGTACGAGGTCCTCGGTGGATCGAACCCTTTCAAAGGGTTTGTCGCCACCGCCCACTTTTAATCGCACCGGGTTTAGCGCCACTAATGTGCTTTGGAGCGGCACATGGCCTTTCGTCGGGTCTGACACCTCGGGGTTGGCTGGCCTCCAACTCCGCCAAAAATGCCACGAATTCGGCGGCTCACCCTTGAATGCTAAGGCGGAACTCCACGTCTCTGTTGGTATAGACTATTTTGAGAACGTCTCGGAAAGAAAGCTACTTCGATGCTGTCCGTTCTTGCAAAAGTGCGTTGCCTGCTGGTTAACCTCGCCATTGCGTGGGTCGTGAGCTGTTGCGCCGAGGGTTCGACCAATACGGCAAGCTGGTTCCAGTGGCATGGCCCGGACCGCGCCGGCACAATCCCAGGCTCTTCGGGGTGGCCGCCCAAGGAACTCTGGAGAACCAACGTCGGTTTTGGTGTTTCCGCTCCGCTCCTTGTAAACAGTCGCGTTTACGTTATGGGTTGGAGAGAGGGCCGGTGAATGTGAAACGGTAGTCGAGCGTCCCTGGCGCAGCCTTTATAACGAGAGCAGTCCCAGTCCAATCACCGAGTCGAACAAGGTCCTTTTCACTATGTGCGAAAGCAGCGGGAGAAGGACCCAGCTTATGACCATCAACTCATTGACGAAAGACGATTACACCACCAAGGATTACACCAAGAGTTTCTTCACCTGCACCTCGACAGCCGCCTTGAATAAAGGAAATCTGTATTTTCGTTCAGGCAAAAAGGTGAGGTCGTTCGAGTTGGATTCAGGCAAGATGAATTGAGAATCCGGAGACATTTTTGATGAAAACCACGAAATGGGGGCTGAAGTGGGAAACCTGTTGGTTACAGCAGGTGATGAGAAGATGATCATCTGGGATGGAATTAAGGAGGGCAACCTCGTTCTCGCGGAGGCCTCGCCTGGCTCGGCTTGGAAAGAGCTTGCGCGCGTAAATGGTGTGCTCAAGAAGTCCACCTACGAGGCCAAGGCCAAGTGTCAGTCCTCACTATTGACACAGTGGGAGTTGCTGCTGGGTTTGGTTTTTAGCGGGGGATGGGCTGTGCAGGAGATTTGAAACGTAAGTCCAACTGCCCATCTGTAGTCGCTGCGCGATCCATTTTAGGCTCATCGTTGTCTCCTGCCTGAGGCGCCGGGCCACTATTACCTTGCGCTGGTCTCCCTTGCGATGACCCCGGAGGTCCTCTTCGGTCCAGCCCAGCCGCTGCATTTCTTGCGCGACGATTTGCTCGGCTTTCTGCACACCAGTCTCATAGCGCTCCGAACCGTAATGGTTCAAGCCGATTCGCTCGGCGGCCGCGGCCAACAGTTCCTCCCGAAATCGATCGCAACCCAGGAACCAAGACCGGCGAATTTCCTCATATCGGGCAGCCGATTCCTCGGCTCGTCGCCGCTCCATCTGGAGCGCGAACATCCTGCGGCCTGCCTCGCTATCCTTGGGAATACCCTTCTCCCCCAGCAGTCGGTCCACCCGCAACCAAGCGGGCCGCTCACCCGCTGGCTTGAGGTAAGCTCCATAGCTGCTCCAGACAAAGCTCTCCAGCGGTTGATCAGCACTGAGCAGATTGGCCCTCACCGGGTTGAGATGGACATAGTCGCAAACTGTGCGCAGATAACCGTTGTCACCGCCATCCACAATCAATGCTTTGTAGCGCCCGGCCAACACGTGCCCGCAGAGTTTATGCCGGATATTAAATCGCTTGGTGTAGACCCCGGACAACCAATGCATTCCGGCCACCAGGTTGGCTCGGGGGGTCTCAATGACCAAGTGAAAATGGTTTCGCATCAGGCAGTAGGCGTGGACCTCCCAGTCTGTTTTTCGGCAAGCCTCCTCCAAGGTGGACAGAAACCTTTGTCGATCCTGGTCGTCGAGGAAGATGTTGTCGCGCTGATCGCCGCGGTTTAAGACGTGGTAAATGGCTCCCGGATATTGAATGCGCAGCTCCCGCGGCATTGTCAAGATATAATACTCCGCTCGCGAAGTGTCAATAGTGAGGACTGACACTGGAGTGACCGACACTGGAGTGACCAGTTCTCAGCGCTTTGTGCATGGCAAACCGGCGGAGGTATGTGCCGCGGCACTCAACGGACTCCTCGGCATCCAAATGAAAGCCGTGGTGTTCGAAAAAAGGCCGGGCTGCAAGACTGGCGTGGGTAAAAACTCTCGGGCAGTCTTCTGAATGTAACACTGACTCGACGCGTAAGTAGAGCCGTGTGGCAACGCCGCGACGAGCGAACGCGGGATGGGTAAAAAGAAAGTCGAGGTAGCCGTCGTGCCTATAGGAAGCAAAACCCGAGAGAACACCGTCGCAGTCGGCCACGATGGTATGAAGTGAAGCAAGGCGTTGCTGCCATTGCTCCACATCGGGTGTGGCTGGTGCCCATGCGGAAATCTGCTCGGGCGAGTAGAATAGTGCGGCCAAGCAACGAATCGAAGCGCTGTAGACCTCGATGACGCCTGGCAGATCGGTTGGCTTATACAGTCTCTCGTTCACAAGGGGAACGCTCAGAAGCGCCTAACCCCGACAAGTGTATGCACCGCGCCCTGCTGTGCAAGCGTCCGAATTCCACTTGAGACACTCGCAGTTATGGCGCATAGGCGGCGGTTGAACTGCGTCGCTGAATCCCCGGCGCACGCGCTGGCTTTGCCACCGAGGCAGTGGCCATCACGCTGGTCGGCTCCGGCTTAGGGGCGGCGCTTACCGTGGTGGTGGACGAGCTTGTGGAACTGGTATACGCATGCCTGCACGAGCATGGCTGCGGCGACGCTGACCTCGCGGCGGTGCAACTTCCAGACGCACATCAACGCTTGGGTGGTTAGCAGAGCATGGGGGTGTTCCCCGATAGACGGAATCACGCAACCGGCGCACACTCTTATTCTGTGGCATACCAGTATCCACGGAACGAATCACTGTCCTATCGTCACAATTCCAAGAAGGCATTAGACGAACAACCAGCGTGAGTGCGCATGTCCCGACAACTTTAGCGGAAGGAAAATGAGTATGACGAACAAAACAATCCTGTGGCTGACTGTGGGCGGCGTGCTGGCACTGGCTGCCGGGTGCGGAAAAACAGAGAACCCAGCCGCTCCGACAACACAAGCCGACAAGACGGCAGAAAAGCCGGGCGGGCAGCGAACCAACGCGGTGGCGGCTTCGACGGACTTGGCCAAAACAAGTGTGGACACGGGGGCCAAGGCAGCGGATACGGTTGTGCCTCCGGTGACGGAAGCCGCGACTAATGGGGCGGGCACCGCCAACGCGGCACCAGACAAGCCGCAAGGCGTGGTCAGTCAGGCCCAAAGCACCTTGGCAGGACTTTCCCAGGACCAGATGGTCCAGGGATTGAAGGATGCTTTGGCGAAGGGGTTACAACAAGCCATCGCCGGATTGGGCCATGACGGCGGCTTTCTCACCAACTTGAACGTCAAAATCCCCATGCCGGAGAAATTGCAGAAGGTTGAGACGGCGCTCCGGGCCATGAAGCAGGACAAGCTGGCGGATGACTTTGTCACCACGATGAACCATGCCGCCGAGCAAGCGGTGCCGGAAGCGGGGAGTGTCTTTGCGGATACGCTCAAGCAAATGACCATCGAAGACGCGAAGGCTATTCTCAACGGTCCCAACGATGCCGCGACGCAGTATTTTCAAAAGACGACCCAAACGAACCTGTATGCCAAGTTCTACCCCATCGTTCAAAAGGCGACGGCGCAGACCGGCGTTACGGCGGCCTACAAGAACCTGATGGAAAAAGCGAATGTCGGTCAGGGCTTGGGGAGCTTTGGCGGCACGGTGGGCAGTACTCTGCTAGGCAAGGATTCGATGGATGTTGATGCCTATGTCACCAACAAAGCCATGGACGGACTATTCAAAATGGTCGCGGCGGAAGAGCAGAAGATACGACAGAACCCTGTGGCGCGAACGACCGACATGCTCCAAAAAGTCTTTGGGGCATTAAAGAAGTAGCCCGGCACGATGCGGCGGTAGTACTAGTTCAACGAACTGCTCGACGACCCAACCGTCACGGCGACGCTGGCCCAGCGCCGAGGACAAACTTCCGAACGCAACGACATGCGATGCTCTTGGGCAACGGCCGTCAGCATGTACCCGTGGTGACGAAGGGCTGCGAGGCGGAACGCTCAGACGTTCATTTTGAAAGCTCGGAGGAGACATCGAGCCGATCAAAAATGCGGCCAAGCAGCAGCAAACCGAGTGCGGCCTCACCACCGATAACTAACGCGGCCGCAAGGGAGGCGAGCGGAATTGCGACGCTCACCGAAGAAACCAGGAATTTCACCAAGACGAACACGGCTCCAAAGGCCAACACCGCCGGGATAAGTGCCAGGATAAACACGATCAATTGACCCAGCATAAAGACGATGCGCTGACCGGTGGCTTCGATCCCTTGCGGCCCATCTTTGCCTGCCTGGAACCATGCTGGAAACAACAATACGGCAGCGTTGGGGATCTGCAGCGTGACGAGGTTGAGCATCGGCGCCAGCACGGCGATGCCTAAGCCAAAGCCGAGACTATGCCAGCCGGTCAACAGTGCCAAATCGGTCCGGGAGGCAAAGCCAACTCCGATGAGAACCAACAGCCATTGCAAAGCAGTTAGGATAATTACCGGCCCGAGCAATTCTCCCAGAACGATCTGCCAGCCCGGGAGCGGATACATCTTCAGCACATCCGCCAGCGGGAGGTCCTGGCGCAAGTCCTGTCGCAACATTTGCGGCCCGATGAACAGGGACCAGACCAGCAGCACCCCCGCGGCCATCGCCAGGGCGGGCACTAAACCCGACGCGCTCGCGCTCTGGCCGACGATGACGCAAAGCATGGTCCCAAGCACCGCAAGCATTATCCAGGTGCGCAACGTAAATGCCTGGCCCGCGCTGATGAGATTCTTCCATAGCAACGCGACTACGCGCGCGCCGGTTGGCCGCAGTTCAAAGGGAGGGCGTCGCCTTTTGACCATCTTGTTGGACGTTTGCCAGTTACCGGCGCGCATCGCGGTGATCTTCTCGGCGAGTTTGCGTGAGGCGTCGATGGAGGCTTCTTCGAAGGCGACATTTGAGTGGATGACCCACCAGTAATGCGCCGCCAAAATGCCCAGCGCCGGCAGCAACGCGAACAGAAACGCGTGCGCATTCGGAGCCAGGTACGGGCGGATTACCAGCCGAAAAGGATACAGCAAATAGGGGACTGGGCCGGCGATGAGGATTTGATGGCCATATTCTCGCAGGTTGCCAAATACAACATCGAGCGGTTGAGAGGGGTCCCATTGGCCAAAGTCCGGGCGCGGCAGCGTGCGGCCGGCCCAGATGAACACGGCGGACGCGACCAGCATTAAAATGCCACCGACGATCAGGCGGCGTTGCCAATTGCTGATCCCCCGATCCAGCAACATCGTTCGCGCAAATGACGAACCCAAAACGTGGAGGTTTAACGTCGACAGGATCAGCCACCATCCGGCGGCGTGTATCCAGAATTTGCCGCCGAACCGATTGGTTACCAGCATCAGGAAGAAAGTGGTGAACAGGATGGCGGTTTGCGAGCGCATCAGCTTGAAGTGGATCAGGCCGCGGCGGCTGATGGGCGCTGGAAATAAAAAGGCGACCTCTGCTTCGCTGAACGCCAATGCCGCGCGTTCATGGGGCACTAGCCAGGTCAGCAAAACAGCCGCCAGGAATAGACACGCGCCGATAGCTTCATATATGGCGATGTCGCCGGGCACTGTGCTCACGGTCACGCTGGCGGGCGAACCTTGTCGGACGAACAAATACCGGAAAAAGTAGAAATAGAAATAGATGGCGCCGACGATGCCACCGATCAGGTATTTGGGCTGGCGTAACCGTTTTAGTCGCAGGAGCGTGCGGTTTCTTAGCGAGTGATATTGAAGATAAAGAAGGGCCGAGAGCATGGAGAGGCTTGTGGGACTCTTAAGGCCCGACGCCTCGAGCAGCGCGCATCAGACGAGCTCGAGCGAAACAGTCGGGGGGCATGATCCTAAGCGGTGTGAACGGGTCCCTGTCCCGCGAAGAGGCGAAGGACCCCTCACCCCGGCCCTCTCCCCTCAGAAGGGGAGAGGGAGACCCATCGTGCAGCAGGTTTCTTCCATGACCAGTACGCAACGGAGGAAATTTGGATCTTCGCCACCTCAGGAAAGCGGTAAGGTCGAGAATTCGTCGAAAGCAAAATCGTTCGCGTTTTGTACCTATGAATGGCGGACGCGCTCGGCGTCTTGTCCCTCTCCTCCGCCGGAAGAGAGGGCTGGGGAGAGGAGGCCTTTTCCGCCACGGTTTGTCTCCCTGGATCAGAGTCTCCTTACGTCGACTCCTGCAGGCGATGATGGTTTGGTTCGCCGCTGGATTCATGGGTTGGCTTGATCTTCGGTCGCTTTGAAGAAGACCTCTTCGAGATTTGCGTCGCCAGGTTGCTCCGAGAATCGCTGTGTGATCTCTGCCATCGTGCCGTGGACCACCTTTTGGCCGTTCTTCAATATCAAAATGTGCGAACAGATCTCCTGGACCAGGGGCAGCAGGTGCGAACTGATGATAATCGCGGCTCCCTCGCGCGCGCGTTTGAGAATGGAATCCTTCATCCGGCGGATGCCAAGCGGATCGAGCCCGGTCAGCGGTTCATCGAAATAGATGACTTTGGGCGTGTGGAGCAGACCGCACGCAATCGCCAGCTTTTGTTTCATCCCACGCGAAAGCTCGCCGGGCAGGGCGTCCTTTTTTGGGGCCAACTCGAGCTCTTGCAGCAGTTGATCGGCAACGGGTTGATAATTATCGACCTGATATATACGCGCGGTGAAGGCGAGATGTTGTTGAACGGTGAGATAATCGAACAGGCGCGGCTCATCGGTGAAAAAGGCAAGTTGACCCTTGGCGGCAATCGGGTCTCGCACCAGGTCGTGTTCGCAAATGCGTATGGACCCGCGAGTCGGGGGTATGATCCCGGAGAGGCAGCGCAGGGTGCTGGTTTTGCCGGCGCCATTTGGACCGACAAGGCCCAAGACCTCTCCTGATTGCACAGAAAAGGAGAGTTCGTTCACGGCGACAAATTCGCCGTAAAGTTTGGTTAGGCCTTCCACCTGGATCATCGGTCGCGCCTCCGAGAGGTCAACTGCAGGAAGGGAAGGAGAAGGCCCAATGGCAGGGGGCACTTCGCTTTGCTGGTCCTTCACGCGCGGCGACAATAACATCAGCGGCACGTTCAGTAAAGGCGCTGTAGTAGCGGCGTCTCGCCTGCTGTAGAGCCGGGCGTCCCGCCCGGCGGGTGTCGGTCGGCAGGTTGCCATTTACGAACACGGTTACGGTCTAGCGGCAGTAATCCGGGCGGCAAGATGCCGCCCTCTACGGCCGGCGAGACGACTGCCGGTACGAATGGGGAAAGAATGTGCTTGGCAAAGCCGGACTGCAGGCGTAGGAAGGCATTGTTCTTTGATAGCGGTGGAACATTTTCCACCTTTAGTCACAGCCGGGCGTCAGGGAACCCCGTGAGAATCGGGGACGGTTGCGCCACTGTAACGGGCTACAAGCTCCCAGCTGCGGAGTCGCGGCAAGAGCCACTGGTCATTGGGATCGGGAAGGCGGGGGTAAGGTTCTAAGGCCCGAAGTCAGGATATCGGTCTGGCTGTGCTCGTCATGGTCCAGGAGAGGCTCAAAGCCGACTCTTTCATGCACTGAAGCAGACCCCTCCACCCCAGCCCTCTCCCCTTAAGGGGAAAGAGAGAAGGCATCCCTTCTATTGGTGAAGGTAGGTTCATGTGAAGGTAAGTTCGTGAAAGCATCGGCGGCGAAGCGTTCTCTTTCGGGCCAAACTTCTCCGACAAGAGAAGGATGAGGCCAGCCGCTTGCGTGAGTGCGTGAGCGGGATTCGTCGAATGCCTTCATTCTCCAATTTGCCGGGGACTGAGGGCTTTTTTGTTGGATCAAACTCAAAGCCGGCTGAAGCCGGCGTTCCGGCAGAGGCTGCTCAGACCCTGCGCTGGTCTCTCAAAATGTAACCCGCTTTGCGGGCAACCGCGAAGCCATTGAAAGATCAGCACATGTTTAACATTCGTAGATCAATATTCGTCCTGGCCGTCATGTCAGTCCTGTTCGTTTGTCACTCCAGCGCGTCTACCTTGGGGGAGGATTTTTCAACGGATCCTTCAGTGCGTGGATGGAAAGTGTATGGCGATGCCAGTCTTTTTCACTGGGATAGCCTTAACCAGAACGTTCAGGTCACGTGGGATTCGTCCTTGCCCAACAGTTATTTCTATCGTCCGCTGGGCAACGTGCTCGCCAAAGACGACGATTTCGCGCTCGAATTCGACATCCGTCTCTCGGATATCGCGACGAATGCGAAATCCGGCCCTGCTGAAATTGCTGTCGGCTTTTTGAATTTCGCCGAGGCCACGAGCCCAAATTTCTGGCGCGACACCGGGCTGGACCCGGTTCATGGCCCGCGGGACCTCGTCGAAATCGATTACTTCCCGGCTGGCTATTATCCGGAATTTGGCCCGGTCTCACCCAGTTTTTCTCCGAGCATCGTTTCAAGTAACGACGCCTTTGCGTCCGGCTTTGCTTTGCTCGAGATGACCACCAACGATCTGTTCCATATCCGACTGAGTTATTCCGGCACAAACCAGACACTTTCAACAGTAATGACTCGCAACGGCGAGCCTTTCGGGCCTATCGGTGACGTTGTCCTGGATACGAACTTCACCGATTTTCGCGTCGATACCGTGGCGATCTGCAGCTACTCCGATATCGGCGACAGCTATGACTCGGTTTTGGCCCATGGCGAGGTGGATAACCTTCTCGTCACGATGCCACCGCTACCAGTCGGCACTGTCGTTGGTGCCTGGACAAACAATCAATGGTTGGTTCAATTCAGTACGCGCACCAATTGGCTCTACACTCTCGAACGCACGGGAGATTTTCAGTCGTGGACATCCGCGAGCGCGTCGACGGCCGGGACTGGTTCCAATCTCACCTTGCAGGACACCAATCCACCTGGCGTCGGAGCATTTTATCGGATTCGAGCGCAGCGGCCATGAAAGGGCTTACCCAAAATGGCAGAGCCGTGCGCTATTGCGGATTCACGCTCGTTGAACTGTTGGTCGCGCTCGCCATTATTGCTTTGCTGGCGGCATTGTTACTCCCCGCGCTGACTCGCGGGCGGATTTCGGCCCAACAGGTCCGGTGTGTTAGTAACCTGAGGCAGTTCGGTCTGGCTGCACATATGTATTGGGATGATAATGGCGGGGCTTGTTTCCGGTATGGCGGAATTCCCACCAATGGCGGACAGCTTTATTGGTTTGGCTGGATGGGGCCCGGCGCGGAAGGGCAGCGCATTTTCGATGCGCGCCCGGGAGTTCTTTACTCGTACTTGCAGGGGCGTGGCGTCGAGCTTTGTCCCGCGCTGAACTATCTTTCCGGGCAATTCAAGCTGAAGGCGACGACCACGTCTTACGGTTACGGGTACAATTTGTTTCTCTCCGCGCCGGCGATGCAAACGCCGGTGAACAGCAGTCGCCTGAGACAGCCCGGCGTCAAGGTGCTTCTGGCCGATGCCGCCCAGGTGAATACGTGGCAAGCTCCCGCTTCGCCCAGCAATCCTTTGCTCGAGGAGTGGTACTATGTCGATAACGGCACCAATCATCCCAATGGCCACTTTCGTCACAGTCAAAAAGCGGAGACCGTTTTTTGCGACGGGCATGTGGCGCCGGAACGAATGGTGGCGGGGTCGCTGGACTTGCACTTGCCGAGCCAGTTTGTAGGGAGGTTGAGGGAGGAGATATTAATGAGAGATGACGAATGACGAATGACGAAGGTAACCCCTCTCCCTTAATCCCTCTCCCCTCAGAAGGGACCTCAGAAGGGGAGAGGGAGACCACGCTTTCTGTTCCCGGCGTCCTGTTCCTAGCATCCTGTTCCTAGCATCCTGTTCTACTTGACCGCGTAGTAGATATAGGCAAGCCGGAAGGCCGAGTTCAACGAGGCCATTTACGAAGGGAAATTCTGAAGCCCAATCGAAATGGGCCTAATCGGAATGGGCCTCGTGGAACGCGGCCTTCCGAGGCAAGGACGATAGAAACCCGGCCTTCCGGGTTTATTTTAGCGCGTAATAAATGACGGCGGGAGGGAAGTTGAGAAAGACCGGCACGGTGTGGAGGCGGGAGAAGGTCGCTTTAATCTTTTTCCGATCCAGGGTCGAATGCTGGAACTGGATGTAGAGGCCGCCGAATGCCAGCGTGCGATGAATGCTGCGAATCAGGGACAGTGCCGTCTCTCGGTCGAGGTTTCCCAGCGGGATACCTGAAATGATGAAGTCGGGGCGCCTGGGACCAGTGTGGCGCAGTTGGGCGAGCACACCCTCGGCCGATTCGGCAACCACCCGGACCCGGTTATCGAGGCCCGCGGTTACGAGTCGCGATTCGAAGTCTCGGGCCAGGACGGGATTGATCTCGCAGGCGAGGATGCGGGCACGCGGACAGCGAGCCGCAAGTCGGAGGGTGAGCGCTCCGGTTCCGGATCCCAGCTCGAGGATTTCACCCTGATAATCGCTGGGGACCGGCGCGATCATTTTGGAGATAAGGAATCGTTGGGACGGCACAAAGCCGCCGGTCTGAACGCAATTGATAACCCCCGCCAAAAGGAAACGCCAATAGCTGGCGATGATGGTGGGAACCGATTCGGCGGGGACCTGGCCTCGTCGGCTGTCCGGTTGGCCGTAAACCGCCACGACCGGTTCGGCGATTGCCTTAACTCCGGCCCGCTTTCCAGATTTAGTCTTTGAATGTTTGTTCAAGCCCTGGGCCGATCAGGCCCCAACCTGCCGCTTCACCGCTTCCGAAATCTTCATAGACCACTTCTCGACTACCGTGCTTTCTGACCCCTCGACCAAGAGACGCGCTTTGGGCTCGGTCCCGGAGTAACGCAATAGCAGACGTCCGCCGCACGGCTTTAATTCAGCTTCGGCTTCGGCGATCAGTTTCTGTACGCCGTCCAGATCCTCGAATGGTCGTTTTTCGCGGACGATGATATTAGTAACCATTTGCGGGAAGCGCGTCCAGCATTTAGCCAATTCCGAAAGTGGGGCGCCCTTGGCCTTCATGATTCGCAAAATCTGCAAGGCCGCGACGATGCCATCCCCCGTGGTGCTGAAGTCGCGGAATATAATGTGCCCGCTTTGCTCGCCGCCGAGGTTAAACCCGTGGCGCAGCATTTCATCGATTACGCTCTTGTCGCCGACGGGGGTATGGACAACTCGACCGCCAGCCTTTTGCAACGCGGCGTCGAGCCCGACGTTGCTCATCACGGTTGCCACCAGTGTTTTTTCACTGAGCGCGCCTTGCGCCAGGAGGTCCAGTGCTGCGATCGCGAGAATATCGTCGCCATCAATCAATTTTCCCTGCTCGTCGCACATCAGGACGCGGTCGGCATCGCCGTCATGTGCGATCCCGATGTCGGCGCGATGCTCCCAAATTTTCTGGCACATCAGGCCGGGATGCATCGACCCGCAATCTTTGTTGATGTTCTTGCCATCGGGTTGGTTGCCATACGTGATGACGTCGGCTCCCAATTCCCGCAAAATGCACGGGGTTGATTTGTAGCCGGCTCCGTGTGCGCAATCGACCACGACCCGCATCCCTTCCAGTGTCATCCCGCGGGGAAACGACGCCTTGGCATATTCAATGTAGCGGCCCAGCGCGTCGTCGATGCGGACTGCTTTGCCGACCTCATCGGCCGTCGGCCGGATGTTTTCTATACGCCCGCTGAAGACCAGGCTTTCGATTTCAAATTCGATTTTGTCGTCGAGCTTGTATCCGTCGGCGCGGAAGAACTTGATGCCATTATCATCGTAGGGATTGTGCGATGCGGTGATAACAATACCGGCGTCCGCGCGCAGACTGCGCGTCACATAGGCGACGCCAGGGGTCGGTAGGGGCCCAATGAAGAGCACGTCGACACCCATCGAGAGAATGCCGGAGGAAAGCGCATTCTCGAGCATGTACCCGGAAAGTCGTGTGTCTTTGCCCAGCACGATCTTGTGCCGCCCGCGACCCGGCGGCTGGGTTGCCAGGGTTTTGAAGACATGCCCGGCGGCGCGGCCCAGCTTGAGCGCCGTTTCCGCTGTCACCGGTTCGATGTTCGCGGTGCCGCGGACACCGTCGGTGCCGAAAATTCTTTTCTGAGATGGCATGCGCGTTGGTGGGTTAGTTTTTCGACGGAAACAGAACCTGCACCTCTTGAGGATCAACTTTTACGTAGGTGACGCCGGCGGGGGTTGCAACCTCGATCCGCTTTCGCAAATGTTGCGCGGTCTCAATCCCAGTGAGATCGACTGACGCCCGCACATCTTTCGGTTGCAGCTCCTTCAACGCCATGGGATCGCCCTGCACGGTGACGTCGACCTCTTTCGGGCTTACGCGGAAGCTGCGCACATCCTCCGCCGAAGAAAGAATCACGACCGGCAGGTGATTCAGGACGCGCTGTTCTGGAGGTACCAGAGAGAGCGGGTTGGTGGCGATTCCCTCTTTTTGGTTGGCCATGCTGTTGACGATAAACCAGGTGAGGACGGCCAGGACAAAAGAGAAAAGCTTCAACCAGAAGTCGTGAAAGACGAGATTGCGTAGAGAGTCGATCATTTGGCGATCCCGGTCGATGAACTCGCGACGGTTGCCGGTGGCTGGCTTTTAGCCAGGAGCACCGGGCCGGGCTTGGTTCGTTCCTTGAAGCGAAAGTTGCCCCAGAAATTGGAGCGTGTCGCTGGTGTAACAAACACCGAGGTCAGAAACGCCCGCAGTTCCTCTGAAGTGATCCCCCGCACCAACTGGCCTTTATAGGCGTAAGAAATGGCGCCGGTCTCTTCTGAGACGACCACAACCACGGCATCGGTCTCTTCGGAAAGTCCAATCGCGGCCCGATGCCGTGTGCCCAGGGACTTGTTCAAGTCCTGCCGTTGGGTTAGCGGGAAGATGCAAGCCGCAAAGGCGATCCGATCCCCCTTTAGAATAACGCCCCCGTCGTGAATCGCGTTATTGGGAAAGAAGATCGTCTCCAGCATTTCAGGGGTCGCCTCGCAGTCAACGGGAATGCCTGATTCGACTGCGGCCTGGAGATGGATCGATTGTTCGATCGCAACGAGCGCGCCGATGCGTACGTCGGCCAGGCGCTCGACCGTCTGGATAATCACCTCGATGTTCTGGCGTTGTTCGTGCGCAGTCGCAAACAGCGGCAGATTGCCCAACTCCGCCAGGATGCGGCGCAATTCCGGCTGGAAGATAACGAGGACGGCCAGGATGAAAAAGGTAGAGAACGCCCCCAACAAATATTGGAGCACTTTCAACTTGAGGAGCACGCTGACGAGGACAAACGTCAGCAGTACGACCAGAAAACCGGTCACTACTGGCGCCCCGCGAGTGCCTCGGATAAAGCGCAGAAAGCAGTAGAGGCCCGCCGTGAGGATCATTATCTCCACCACGGGCCGCCAAAGGCTATAGACCATTTCCAGCATTAATGTTTTCGACTGGCGATAATCGCTTCGGTCATCCGGATTGCTTCCACTGTTTCCTGCACATCGTGCGCGCGAATCATCTGCACTCCTGCCTCCACTGCCAAACAGGCACAGGCCAGGCCGGCCGGCAGGCGCGCCTGCGGCAAACCGCCCGAAGTTCGCCCCAGAAAGGATTTCCGTGAGACGCCTACCAATACTGGCCTGCTAAAGCGGGCAAAATCCTTAAGACTGCCAAGCAATAGCATATTATGCTCCATCCGCTTGCCGAAGCCAATCCCGGGATCCAAAATAATTTGTTCCGGCCGGACGCCGCATTTTTGAATAACGGCGAGGCGCTCGCCAAAAAATCGGGTGACTTCCTCCAGCACGTTGCTGTAAACCGGGTTGATCTGCATCGTTTGCGGCGTCCCTTGCATGTGCATGCAGACGTAACCGGCCCCGCTCTCCGCCACGAGCTCCCATATCGAGCGATCCTCCCGGTTGGCCGCGACATCATTCACGATGCTCGCCCCGGCCGCCAACGCCCGCCGCGCCACCTCTACTTTCATAGTGTCGATTGAAATCGGAATGGTCAGCCGGCCGGAAAGCTGCTCCAAAACGGGCATCACTCTGCGCAATTCTTCGGCTTCGGTCACCGGCACGGCGCCTGGGCGGGTCGATTCACCGCCGATATCGATGAGCCCGGCGCCGTCAGCCGCAAGTTTGAAGGCGCGCGGGACGGCCGCGTCAGGGTCGAAGAACTCACCGCCATCGGAGAAAGAGTCAGGCGTGACATTGAGCACCCCCATCACCAGCGCCGGGCGCGGGAAGGTGAATTCAAATTGGCGCGCTATGAATTGCAAAGTTTTCGCTCGAAAAGACGAGTTCTGAAAGCCACGTTCCACCGCGGTCCGGAAGGAGGAGTTCAACGAGTCCGCTTCTTTACCGCTAGAAGGCCAGACCTGCTCGCAAGCCCGGCCGCTGTCATTAACCCCCAGCTTCAGCTGGGAGTCGGCGCGCGATTAACCGATCTGAACCGCTTCATTCAGCGGTTTCAGGGTAGGCTGAACCAGCGCCAAGCACGTCCCTCTAAAAAACCGCTGAAGCGGTTGGAACCGACTTATGCCCGCTAGGCACCCCGCTAAAGCAGGGTGTTAATGAGAAGGTGGCGCTTCAACTGCTGTAAGTTACTTCTCTCTCACGGCCCTCAAGCTCGTCAACCCACGGCCATGGCTCGATGCTGCTTCGTGTCTCATTGCCCTTAATACCCCGGCCCTGATTTCGCCATCTGGATCAACTCGACCTCGTAGCCTTCGGGCGCATCAATAAAAGCAATGCCACCCCCATCCGGGCGGAGGTGCGGTCCGTCTGAGTACTTCAATCCCAGTTTTGCAAGGTGTTCCCCAAACTTTTCAAGGCTATCGACCTCAAACGCCAAATGGGTCAAATCCGGCTGCACCTGCACCGGCCCACTGCCAGGGAAATGACAAAGCTCGAGCAGTTCCTCGCTTTCCGGGGCTTTCATAAATACCAGTTGCGACCCGCGACCCGATGTATGCCGGCGCACTTCCTGAAGGCCCAAAACTTCCTTATAGAATTTGACGGTGCGCTCGAGGTCATTGAGACGATAGCGTGTGTGCAAAAGTTTCCTGGCGATGCTCATGGTCCTACGATAGCCCGGAAACAAACCACGGCAACTCTATTGGTGAGTGGTTAGTGGTCGGTTGTCAGTTGCCAGCGGACCCAAGTGGGGCTCTGCCATTCGTCATTCGTCATTCGTCATTCTGCTGCCCCTCCTTCCTTCTTGCTGCGTAATGATGTTTCAGTTAGGAAATGCTGGTGATTCGTTGCTGGCGATGGCTGGTCATTCTGGTGTGGGCGTCTTGTTTCGGCCCGGCAACTACTTTCGGACAGATTGATCCGGTCAAACGCGAACTTATTCAGTTCGGTTATAACGCCGCGTTCGAGGGCCACCCGCCGCTGTCGGCTTACGCGTTTTATTACCGCAATCAACCCGATTTCCTGCGGACCAATCTCACCCTTCGGCTCGCCATCGCTCCGACCTATCTCGATTCCGAACTGGGCATACGCGGCGCTTTGGGCCAGAACACCGATCTCGGCATCGGCCTTGCCGGCGGCGGGTTCGGTGATGTTTACAACGAGATCCAGCAGGGCAAATACTTGCCGGCCCAATCCTTTGATGGCCATGACGGCGAACTCAGCCTGAGTATCTATCATCTGTTCAATCCAGGCAGCCAAATTCCCCTGAATGGGCTGGTTCGGGGCACGGCGCATTACACCGCCTATGATGAAACCGATAACACCGACCCGAATTTCAACCTGCCGGAGGACATGGGTAATTTTAAAGTACGCACCGGGCTGCGTTGGGGCGGCCGCGAGCCGACCCTCTTTCCAGCCCTCGCGATGGAATTGTCTGTCTGGTATCAAGGGGAATTCCGAACGCACAGCGGCGTCTACGGGTATGGCGACCGAAGTGTAAACTCTCAGTCCCATCTGTTCTGGGGTGAAGCCTATCTGGCCTATACTCTTCCGAAATCGCACCAAAATTTCAGCGTCAGTATCACTTCCGGCACAACGATCAACGCCGATCGTTTCAGCGCCTACCGCTTGGGTGGATTTCTGCCGATGATCGCCGAGTTTCCGCTCTCGCTGCCGGGTTATTATTACCAGGAGCTCAGCGCTAAAAATTTCGCGTTGTTCAATGGCAATTACATCCTGCCCATCGATAGGAACCGCCACTGGAACCTCGCCGCGACGATTTCCACCGCCTATGTCGATTACCTCGCCGGCCTCGAGCAGCCCGGCAACTGGAACTCAGGCGTCGGCGGCGGGGTGTTTTACGCCTCCGCCACATGGCGCATGATGGTGGGGTATGGTTACGGGATTGATGCAATCCGGTCGCATGGCCGCGGCGCTAACAGCATTGGCTTTTTGCTGCAGATCGATTTGAGCCCTGCCCGCGAAGCCTTCTTCAAGCCCGGCCCGCCCGGTCCATGGCGCGGATTCCAAAGACTGTTCGACGTCTTCGGCAGCTGAGCAGAATCGTAGCGCGGCCGTTCTCACCTGCGAGTGCAAGCGGTGTCCCGTCGCCCGTTTCCGCCACCCCAGAATCTCAACACCTCTTGGTTATTTTGGTTATCTTAGTTGTCTTCTGTTCGGCTCTGTTCGGCTTCTCATTCCCAGGAATTGTCTTGCGCGCACCGCCTCCGGCTGCTTCATTGTATTCGCTCGGTTGCGCATATGGTGGAATTGGCAGACACGCTACTTTGAGGTGGTAGTGGGGCAACCCGTGCAGGTTCAAGTCCTGCTATGCGCACCAATTTT
>DATJGF010000111.1:0-22366 GCA_035495315.1 Candidatus Limnocylindrales bacterium | reverse complement strand
GGGGTCTTTTTTGCCGGAACAAAACTCAGTGGATCGAATCACGAAAGATATTGTAACCTGCCCTACAAGAGGTCTCAGGAAGAGGTATGAGCGATGCGACTCAACCAAAGGTCTGTTCGAACTGTGGTGCGGCGATTCTCGCCGAAGCACCACAGGGGCTTTGTCCCAAGTGCTTATTGTTGCAGGCCTCGCTTGCTACCGAAGCCAGCCAGGGTGGAGACTCGAAGCTAAGGCCACCCACGCGCGAAGAATTGGCCGCAGCCTTTCCTCACCTTGAAATCCTGGAACTCATCGGCCAGGGCGGGATGGGATTTGTTTTCAAAGCGCGCCAGCCCAAACTGGAGCGACTTGTCGCCCTGAAGATTTTACCCCAATCGCTCGCCGCCGACCTGACCTTCGCAGAGCGATTCTCACGCGAAGCCCGCATGCTCGCGCGACTCAATCATCCCAACATCGTGACGGTGCATGATTTCGGTCAGGCTGATGGCTTGTTCTACCTGCTGATGGAATTTGTCGATGGAGTGAACCTGCGCCAGGCCATGGGCGTGGGGCGATTCACCCCGCAGCAAGCTTTGGCTCTCGTACCTAAAATCTGCGATGCGCTCCAATTTGCCCACAACGAAGGCATCCTTCACCGCGACATCAAGCCGGAAAACATCCTGCTGGACTCCAAAGGGCGGGTGAAGATCGCCGATTTTGGGATCGCGAAGCTGGTCTCGATGGAAAGTCAGGTCAGCGAGTCGTCGGTTGCAGGGCAGCCTCCAAACCGTCGCCCACATGGCGCTTCAACTCTGACCGAACCGGGCAAAACCCTCGGCACTCCGCATTACATGGCCCCGGAACAACTCGAACATCCAGAGGACGTCGACCAACGGGCGGACATTTATTCCCTGGGCGTTGTGTTTTATGAAATGTTAACCGGCGAATTACCGCTCGGCAGATTCGGCGCGCCTTCGGAAAAATCAGCGGTGGACGCCCGCGTGGACCAAGTGGTGCTCCGCGCGTTGGAGAAAGAGCGCGAATACCGCCAGAAGAGCGCTGCTGAAGTAAAGAAGCAGGTCGAGACGATTGCTGCCACCGCTGGTCCATCTTCCGCCGGTTCCGCAGCTGTCCCACCGGTTTCAAAAACCAAACCCGATCGCTTCTGGAGGTGGTTCGTCCCGACAATTTTCACACTCTTTGCCATACCTGTTGGCCTCGCTATTCTCTACCTTGTAGTCGGCCTGCCCAGGTCAATGAATGCACGAAGGCAGGCCCTGATCGCAGAGGAGCAGGCGCGGCATGCGCACGCCGAGGCCCAAGCCAGTGCCGCAGCCTCCGCGGTGCAGGGTAAATTCGTCATCGGTCCATCCCAGGTCACCTTCAGCACAAACGTGCCGGAGGAATTGCATTGGGCATTCGATTTTTTTGTGCCGGCGAACCATATCGCGAGCGTTTTGTTTGTACGCTGGGATAAGGGTGTGCCCACAATCGACCCGGGCTTCAGCGCCTATTTCAAAGTCGGTCCAGCCGGCGGCGTCGACATTCCCTTTTGCACGATTACGTTCTACCCCATCGCTCAATCTCAACTTGCGGTGATGACCAATGCCGAGGCACGGCAGGCGCTTGCGCAATGGGGGCTCCCCGGGTCAGTCGCGAACGAACAAACCAGTGTTGTTCAGTGGAACGTGAATCTCGGGCTCGGCTTTACTTCGAGCAAGTGGCTCGCCACTCCGGCTTATCGCCGAGTCGAAACGGTTCTCCCACGGGGGGTGCGCTCCGGCTATCAACGCGCCATTCGCCTCGTGGATTTTCAAACACCCGACTCCAGTCAAAGCTACACCGTCCAGCCTGGGGTCGAGTTGCGGATTTTGGTCGAACCGCTCCACTCGGCCCCAATCAAAACTGTTCCGCATGAGATTGAGCGCACAAACTACATCGCGGGCAGCGGGCTGGCTGGGTCCATCGAGCAGGCGCTGCACTCAATGAAAACTCTGCCGATCGAGCCGTGACTGAACCTGAACGCTTCCATGAACCGGCATCGCGTCCCGAAGCCTTTCGCACCACGCGATGGACGCAGGTGCTGCAGGCGCGAGGCGCCTCGCCAGAAGCCAAGGCGGCATTGAGCGAGTTGTGCACCGCTTATTACGCACCGGTCTCGGCCTTCATCCGTCGCAATGCGCCGGATCAAGAAACGGCGCGTGACCTTACCCAGGAATTCTTCGCGCGGCTGCTCGGCCGGCACGGCATCGATGGGGTCGAGCCCTGTCGTGGCCGGTTCCGCTCTTTCCTGCTCGGGGCGGTGAAGCACTTTCTGATGGAGATGCGCAAGCACGACCATCGCCTGAAACGCGGCGCCGGCCACCTTTTGGAGTCGCTCGATTCAGGCGCCGATACATCGCCCGGGGCGCAACTGACCGATGCCGCGGCGCCCAACCCGGAACGCGAGTTCGACCGCAAGTGGGCCTTGACGACGCTGGAGCACTCCCTGGCCACGCTCACCAGCGAGCAACAGGCCGCGGGCAAAAGCGAGCAGTTCGAAGCTCTCAAACCCTGGCTGACCGGCGAAATCCACGACGTCTCTCAAGCGGAAACCGCCCGCCAACTCCGGCTCAATGAAAACGCCGTAAAAGTCGCAATTCACCGGTTGCGCCGCCGCTTTCGCGAAGTGATCAAAAACGAGATCGGCCAAACCCTTTCTGACAAGGCGCAAGTTGATGAGGAGCTTCGCCACCTTCTGTCAGCGCTGACGTGAACCTGTTTTTAGCAGGAAAGGCATCCACCAGAGCCCCAGCCGGCTTAGGCTCCCGCAGTCTCACCCGCCGGTTGAAAGACCTGGCACCGCAGAGTCAACCTCTTGACTACCCTAAACAACTTTTCTCTTGTTATTGCTTAGTTTTTTCGGCTAGAAATCCTCCTGATGCTGAAAGGGGGAATGGATTAGCACATATTCAGTTAAGTATAAGCCTACGAAGCTAAATCAGATTATGCAAATCACCCCACAAGAAACCCGTTCAGTGTCGAAAGCTCTGGCCGTTAATTGTTCTGGAGATGTAGTAATCGGCTATTCTGGTTCCGGGACAACTCATTATATTGGCGCTTATTACTCGTGGTTATTCGCTGGTTCAGTAATTGCTGTAGGACCTTTTACCATTCAAGCCGGAACCATCAGCTATATCTATACAGACCGCTGGGGTGACTATTCCTATACTTCAATAGATCCAAGCGACGACTGGAGCTTTTGGACTGTACAGCAATACGCTGATCGATCTCAGGATTTCAATCCTTGGTCCACTTGGATTAACGAAGTCAACCGAAACCCATAACAGGACTCCGAATGAGGTCTCTGCTGATTATCACGCTCTCTTTGGTTGCGAGTACATTGTTCGGACAGGGTGTGATAGTGTTCCAGAATGCTGCGGCCAATGTGAACGCTCCGGTTACTAACGCTTCAAATGGCTTGGTTCTGGGACCTAGTTCCTACGTTGCTGACTTGTTTTTCAGTACCAACACGCAATCTTCTATGGATGAGTTGGCGCCTCTTAACATGCCCGTGACCTTTTCAACCAACCCTGGGTACTTCTACGGCGGGATCAGATATATGCTGCCTGTTTCAACGTTGGTGCAGGTTCGAGTCTGGGACTCTAATTATGGTAAAACCTATTACGAGGCGAGAAATGACGGCGGCGAGTTTGGTTATTCCAATTCCCTCATACTTACGCCCGATGTGCCTCCCGGCGGTGGAACTTACTTGGTCGGCCTTGAAGGCTTCCAGTTGCAACGATTGCCACAACTTACAGCCACTGTGACCGTAACCAACACCATTGTGTTCTCATGGCAAGTCGAGCAGACGGCCTACTCCGTTCAGCAAAACCCTAACCTCTCGCCAAGCAATTGGACAACGGTCCCGAACGCGCCTATTTCTATCGGTCAGCAGCAGCAAGTAGTCTTGCCGTTTCCAGCGGCAGGCAAAATGTTTTATCGACTGATTTCCCAGTGAATGTGTGCCACGACTAATGAATCCTCGTCTTACCCGAAGCCCATTGCGCGTCGTCTCATATAGTTCAAACGTTCAAACGGCCGCTGGTTCTCGTAATCCGCTCTTCACGGCATCGTCCCTCACTGGGGGGACCTGGACAGACTCCTGAAACTTTGGGCGAGTTTCCGGCACGGGCTTGCCGTTATGTCCAGGGCCACCGCCCCACATCGGCCAATCCGTGTCCAGCGCGTCCTGAGTCGAAAAGGCTACAAGGCTGCCGTTTTCGAGTCCTGCATACACCCAGCCATCGCTCACCGCCGGCTGCCAGTGACACGAACCACCAACCTGAACCGCCCACCGCACCTCCCCTGTCAGGGCATCCCAACTCATGAGCCGGCCATCCCAAGTGCCAGCCCAAACGCGACCGTTGGCGACAGCCGGAGGAGTCAGCCGCCTTTCACCTTCAGTCGGCGCAGCATCATGCCAAGACCATAGAACTTCTCCAGAGCGAGCGTCGCTCGCCTCCAATCGGTCGCCGGCAGTATCGTAAAGGATGCCGTTTACCACTACAGGCCGGGAGCCCTGAAAGCGCCAGGCGCGGCTTACATGACCTTCCCCAATGAGCTTTTCGGCCATGTGCATTTTTGCACTTCCCGGGGAGTTCCCAAACCCAACAGAACTATCTATCTGGTCATAGAACTGCTTCCGTGCAGCACCAGAAGAACTGGAAAGATACGCAGCAGATTTAGCCGCCCAGCTCGATTTGATGTGCCCGCTGCCAGAGTCGTGTCGACTAATCCGCTCCCTCGGCACCTCCGGTTCATTCGCCAAAGCTTCCGCCGTTTGTGTGCGCGCAGGGTCGCCTGACTGCCGGGCACCTTGGGGCGCGTCTTCGCGGTGGGCCACAAAGACATCACCCTGGTAAATCCATGGTGCAGAGGTGGCCTGCAGTTGTTGGCTCCAATCCACTTTGCCCGTCTTCGGATCGAGGCACCACACCGTGCCGTCGAATGTAGAGAAATAAACCTTGCCTTCCGCAACCACCGGAGCCGTGATGACGTCGTGGTCAATTCGAGTTGACCAGAGTGGCTGTCCATCCCGGAGACTGAAGCAGCCTAAGCGATGTTCACCGGCTTTTGGATACGCCATGAAGACTCGTCCGTCCATCACGGCAGGTTGTGCCAAGAGCGGGTCGCCCAGCCACCGTTCCCAAACGACTCTGCCAGTGACCATCTCCACGACTTCCAGCGTGCAACTCTCAGTGTTAAAAACGGCCAGGCCGTCTGACAATACCGCCGCAGTAGGCCCGTCGTCTTTCGTCCGCAGTTCCCATGCCCTCGCCCCCGTTCTGGCATTAAGGCAATAAAACTCAAAGCTGCCAAAGCCGCCTCCTACAAACAGACTCTCACCCGACAGAGCGGGAGTCGGAACTGCACGCCCGGCATCGAGCCGTAGGCGCCAGCCGGTGAACCCTGTGGCTTGGTCTGTGAAAGCTTCGCACGCGCCGACCGTTTGCGAAGCCGCGAAAAATTTCTTCCATGTATTCATATGGGGTGGTTTGCCCAGGCAATATGGCCCCCAAATGTTGCCGACGCAACCAGTCGTATACATCATCAAGTGACGCTCGGAAAACCATTATGGAGCGATCATCTCGGCTACGATTCGCGCCACATGCAGCCTGGTGGTATCCAGCAACAGAAAGCCTGGCTCATCCTCTTGCCGCAGAAGCAACGGCAGCTCCGTTCCGCCAAGGATTACCCCGTCGATGTTCTCCTGCTCTCTTAAACGCCGAACAATACGCAGCATTCCTTCCCGCGTTGCTGGAAGAAAACGGCCGTTGACGAGCTCGCCCATATACTTTTGGTGAATGTAATCCTGCTCCGCGAGCGCGGGCACGACCAAGGCGATTCCGGCT
Source organism: Candidatus Limnocylindrales bacterium (assembly GCA_035495315.1). Lineage (GTDB taxonomy): Bacteria > Verrucomicrobiota > Verrucomicrobiia > Limisphaerales > UBA8199 > DATJGF01. The sequence goes on along the minus strand of DATJGF010000111.1, from coordinate 16,493 downwards.
CGCCCGAACACGTCACGAAAAAAGCGACCTTGCATCGTAAAGCGAGTCCCTAACAGCCCAAGCCGCTTCAACCCGCGTATCGCAGCAGCCTCGCAGGCGACCTCCACGATGCTGATCAAAGGTATCGACGATCTTTGGCGCAGCGCATCAAAAACGATGTGAGGTGTGTTGGCAGATAACGCACCAAAATCTGCCCCGGCATCTACCAGCCTCGCGATCTCCTCCAGAAGAAACTCAGTCACCTCGGGAAGCTGATCCCTTTCGATAGCAGTTCTCATCCGCTGCATATCGATGCTATTGATGATCAAGGAAGGATAGCTTCCATCCTGCGTCTGTTCCCGATACAAGGTAACCAGCAGACGATAATACTCGATGGTTGATTCGGGACCGATCCCGCCGATAATCCCTGCCCGCTTCATTGGCTCAATAACGATCCTTATGCCTGGCCAGGCAATTTGCTATTCGGGCCGTTGCGATCAAGATGCACGAAGGCTTCCGCTGCTGACACCCCAGCCTCGCGTCCGCGCCATTGCGCAATGATTTCGTGGTGCTCGCGCCAGATGCCTTGCCCATCCTGGCTCACATGCGCGAACAACGCGGCCTTTTTCTTCGCCAGCACCGGCTTGACATCCACATAGGTATTTGGCAAAAAGCCCTGCGATTGCGACCCGGTATCCACTTCGAAGAAATACAAAAGCGGCCTCTCGCCCAAACTCATCCAGCCGCGGATCGAGAGCATGCTCGCGATCTGGTGGTCCATATGGGTATCGACCGGCCAGTGCGTGAATATGACATCGGGCTTCTCCTCTCCCAGCATTTTAGTCATCTTGTCCACGTCCCCCCGCGTAAGTTCGGTCGCGCCGTCGATCTGCCCAAAAAAACGCGGACGCGCACCGATGATTTGACAAGCCTTCTCGCATTCAGCTGTCCGGATTTTCGCCGCTTCGTCGAGGCCCTTATCACGGATGCCCCGCTCTCCCCGTGTGAGATAGAGGATCGTCACCGAATGACCCAATTCAACGTAACGCGTCAAAGTTCCGCCACAACCGGACTCAGGATCATCGGGGTGGCCTCCGACACAAAGCACTTTGAGCGCTCGACCGGTTTCATTCGCCGCCGCAACCAGAGGGGGCGCGTCGACTGCGGCCAGGAGAGGGGCAGCTAAAACGCCGGCGTCTTTCAGAAAACCTCTGCGTGTCACGGGATTGTTTCTCATAGCCATTAGGCGGCAAGGGTCGCGAAATCGATCGAATCACACAAGCGTGCGCTAAGGACCTGGCTCACCACGTCCACTCCAGCAACGAAACCGCCTGCCTGGGCAAATTCAATTCAATGCGGATCTCGCCCGGACTGACGCTTGCATTTGACGGTGACGCTATGATGGCTAACTGACCGGCTTGCTCCAATTGTGAATACTGCGCTGGCGTCGGCTGTTGGGGAGAACCCATCCGTTGCCACGCACGAAACGCATTGCTGTGATCATCGTCAATGCGGAAATGTCGGCAGCTCCCACTGCTGCTGAGCGAAGGCAATCCCGAAATCTTCAGGTCGACGCTGGCAGCCGGACCGGGCACGTCATCATCATGGTAATGCCACACCAGAACGCATAAGCTGTTTGTGTCGAGGCAGGCTAATGCTGAGACATCGGGTTGCGCGCGCACACCCTCCTTCAGCATTGTCCCCAATGGCACCGTGTGATCGCCAGTGACTTCCAATTGTCGCCCCCGCATGTGGCTAAACATCCGAAACACATTTAGCACCGGCTTATCCAAACCGTTGCTGGCGAGGGAACGAAAACCGGCAAAGTAAGGCTGGTCTTCGAACTCAAAGGCCCAGGTCAGAGCGCCTTCAAGGTTCACACCATATTGTCCGGCGAGTTCCCAATGACGCGCGAACACTGCCGCGGTGTAGCTCGAATACATTGTGCCATTCCGATATGCGAGCGAAGGACCCTGACACGCCGCGCAGCCCTCGGGGTCAGACTCGCCGATGATGATGGGTTTGGTTTTTAGTTCCGGAGAGGACGCGATGATCTCAAAACCGTCACTGAGGGTTCGGAGCTGATTTGCGATGCCCATCCGGACGTGGCCATCCACGTAGGTAGGAGCACCCTTGGCGTGAAACGAGATGAAATCCAGCGGGGTTCCGCGTTCACCGGTGGCGTAATTCGTACCTGAGAGACAGTGATCCAGAAATGCCCGCGTGAATTTTCCACCGCTGCCCGCGGTATCCGCGCCACCGACTCGGGCGCGAGGCAGTGCTCGCCGGACACCGTCAATCGCGTAATCATGGAGCTTGAGAAACTCCTCAGGTGTTCCTTTCCAATAACCGATGTTAGCTTCGTTCCACACCTCCCAGTACCAGGAATTCACTTCATCCGGTCCATATCTTTGGAGACAATGTCGCGCCCACTCATAAACCAATTCACCCCATTTCTTGTAATCTTTAGGCGGGTAAGCCCACCCGGTGAAAATCGCAGCGTAAGGGGCCTCAGGCGCCCAATGGTGCTGATAAGGCTCCGGCTGGATTGAAAGGTCCCTCGGCATAAAACCGATTTCAACGTAAGGCCGGACCCCTCGCTGCAAATAACCATCGAAAATCGCATCCAGGATCGTCCATTTGTAAACTGGCTTTCCTTGCGCATCCTTACTGTAAACACCAGTCGAACCCCACTTCAGTGCCGGTATCCCATCACCCGAAGTCAGGAGATTATGCGCCCTGAAATAAACTTCGCGAGGAGCGAGTTGGCCGAGCTCGGTGATCAACTTCCGCCCATTCTTCATCGTCGCGTAGTTCGGTTCGTCCGCGCCAAAAAAACGCCAGATTCGCTTGAGCTCACCGTGTGGCTTTTCGGCATCCACGTTGATGGAGACCGGGAAAGAGCCAAGTCCGGCTTCCGGTCGACTACCGGTCGCCGCCGGCTGCCGCGGGGTTTGAGCGGCATCGGCCCAAACGGCGATAAACAGAGCGACCGTTATCGCAAAACACTCCGCAGCGCGATTATGCGCCACTGCAGAGTTACAGGCCTTTACCTTGGCTCCATGAGGAGAAACCATGTTGATCAATGAGGCAAATGGGTGGCCGATTGCTTTTGCTCTGACGCCCCATTGGCGCGCCCTTGGTCCAGCAGCGTGCCCACACTCGATAGCGTCGAGACAGTGTAAGGAACCAGCACGGTTAAAAGCATCCTCAAGAACCGGGACACTGTCACCTGGTGGTTCAAAATCGCATCGCTGTGATTGATCAGAATCAAGATCGAACCGACGATCAGCGCGTATTTGATGCCCCGTTTGACCACTGAGGGCTTGAGGGCGAGCACAAACCACTGTTGCATAAAGGCTATCGTCTCCGAGTCAGCGGTCGAATTCAACGCACAAGGGATCTGATATTATACATTAAAGAGCCAGCCATTTAGCCCGGAGAGTAGCCGCTGAGCCCCGGATTCCGGCCGACTAGCCCAAAATTGTTTTTTCGTCAGCAATAAATGTTTATTGTCATCGCATTCCACGGCTTCCGGCGATGAGAGGTTAGTCGTGGAGGGTTTGCGTGATGTCGTACTCTGAGTCTGCAGCAAGTTGGCCACTGCTCGCCGGCGGTTTGTGAGCCCCGCCGGCGGCCAGCGGTTGCCAACCAATCAACCCCCACATGCACCTCAAAGAAATTGAAAATCGTCCGGTAGAAGGAATGATGAAGATCGCCTTCGGCAAGATCAACGAGACCGGCCGAGCGGTCCCTGAAATCATGCATCTCTTTCGGTTTAAAAAACGCAGCACCGATCACCTGGTGAGGTTTACTGACGAAATCATGCGCGGCCCTTCACCGCTCTCGCCCGGCATGCGGGAATTAATCGGGACATTTGTTTCTTCAAGGAACCAATGCGGCTTTTGCAGTTGCGCTCACGCGCCCGTGGCGGCGCAGTTTTTGGGACAGGAGTTGGTTGATCAGGTTTTGCGGGACGTGGAAACGTCACGATTGGATTTGGCTCATAAAGAGCTTTTCAAGTACTTGGGCAAACTGACGGAAAACCCGTCATCGATCCAATCATCAGACATTAACCGCCTAAAGGAGGTGGGGTGGAGCGAGGAAGCCATTTATGACGCGCTAACGGTCGCCGCTCTGTTCAGGTTTTACAACACCTGGAACAACGGCGCCGGCGTTCGAGAAATGGCGCCGGCCGACTATCACCACAGCGGGGACCGGTTAATCACGATGGGCTACTGCATGGATTTCAGCTTAAAGGCTATCCTCAAAATCCTATGGGTGGGACGCAAAGAGATCACCTATAATGACCTTAAGGAGCTGATGAAGATCTGCGTTCAGAAAGTCCTGCGAGTCAGCCGAGGCTGGTCCAAAGGCTCCAGTGCGGCGGCCGCTCCGACGAACTCCGCGCCGGCGGCGTCGCTCTGACCTCTCGACGCCATTGGTCAATGCGGCGGCTCGGGGCCCCCGTTTGCTGACCCATTCGTTTGAGTCGCGGCCAAGTTTGGCGGCAAGGCATGAAGAAGTATCTTAGTGCGTTAGTCGCGGTGGTTTTGGCGGGCCTTTGTTACCCCATGGCCAAACTCCCTGCCCCGAGCCCCCACGAACTGGCCGGGCTTGCTGCCAGATTCAGTTTTAAACGTTCTCCCCTGCCGGAATTACCAGATCATCCGCCGTATAAATATGTGCGCCAGGTCCATCCCAGCCTGGAGCGAATTGCGGCGTGGGTTTCGTCGCTGGGTGCCGCCGCAACACTGGCTGACCTGGATGGAGATGGCCTGCCCAATGATGTCTGTTACGTCGATCCGCGCACTGACCTGGTCACGATCGCGCCGGTGCCGCACACAGGCGATCGCTACAAGCCCTTTACTCTCAGCCCTGAGCCTTTGCCCTACGATTCGACCACCACCGCGCCGATGGGAACACTCGCCGGAGATTTCAACGAAGACGGCCTCATGGATGTGCTGGTGTATTATTGGGGGCGCACGCCTGTGCTTTTTTTGCGCAAAGGGACCGGCGCAAATTCAGCACCTATTCCATTGTCGAGAGGCGATTATGTTGCCATCGAACTATGCCCAGGTGGCCAACGCTGGTACTCCAATTCCGCGATACAAGCCGACCTCGATGGGGATGGGCATATCGATCTCCTTGTGGGGAATTATTTTCCGGACGGTGCGCGCATTCTGGACAGCAAGGCGGCCGGAGTTGAAGTCCTGCATGAAGGCAAGTCCAAGGCGCTGAACGGGGGCTACAAGCACGTCTTCCTTTGGCACGCCGCAAGCAGTGGCGCGACTCCCTCAGTGCAATATAACGAAGTTCAGCATGTGTTCAGTGAGGAGATTGCCCGAGGCTGGACCCTGGCAATGGGCGCAGCGGATCTTGATGGCGACCTGTTGCCGGAATTGTACATCGCGAACGACTTTGGCCCGGATCGTCTCCTGCACAACCGCTCAACGCCGGGCCATTTGAAGTTCGCCTTGCTGGAGGGCAAACGTGATTTCACGACGCCCAAATCGTGCGTGTTGGGTCATGATTCCTTCAAAGGCATGGGGGTAGACTTCGGCGACATCAATGGTGACGGTCTGCTCGATATTTATGTAAGTAATATTGCGACTCGATTCGGCCTGACCGAAAGCCACTTCCTTTGGTTAAACACAGGCGCGATCAACCGGATGAAAGAAGGCATTGCTCCCTTCGTGAACGCGAGCGAGGAGTTGGGTCTTTCACGCAGCGGGTTTAGCTGGGAAGCGCGCTTAGCCGATTTCGACAACGACGGTGTGCTCGAGGCGATGCAGGCGTGCGGGTTCATTAAAGGGAAAATCAACCGCTGGCCCGAATTGCAGGCGCTTGGCACCAGCAATGACCGGATCGTTCACAATCCCCGGTTTTGGCCCAGCTTTAAGCCCGGCGCGGACCTCAGCGGTCACGATTGCAACCCGTTTTTCGTTCGAGCAACCGATGGTCGATACTACAACATTTCGCGTCCAGTGGGTTTAGCCGAACCACTGGTCAGCCGCGGCATTGCTATCGCAGATGTCGACGGCGACGGCAGGTTGGATTTCGTCACGGCTAACCAATGGGGGCCCTCATATTTTTTTAGGAATGAGTCTCCGCATCCGGGCGCGTTTCTGGGCCTGCGGCTGGTACACGCGTCCGGCTCTCCCGCAATTGGCGCCTGTGCCAAAGTAACTTTGCCGGGAGGCCGTCACCTTGTAGCACAAGTGGATGGTGGCACCGGCCACTCCGGACGTCGCAGTCCCGAGATTCATTTCGGTTTGGGTCAGTGGGATCAAGCAAAGCCTCTGTTGGTTCAGCTCAAATGGCGCAACCGCCAGGGGCAGCTCGCGGAAGCGACACAGCAGTTGGTGCCTGGCTGGCACCATATTACCCTCGGGGACACCAGCGTTATCAGTGATCGCACGCCGAGTGCTCCGCAGACCGCTGAGGCAGCTTTTGAAAGGGTCCATTCACGTGTCGCCGCCATAGCGCAGCATACAGAAGGTCGATGAAGACAGAATTGTTTAACACAACGCTGCTGTTCTACCCGAGGACAAACCCGAAGCTGCGTTTGTTCGCACTCTGGTACTTCACCACACTGATGATTGTCTGGAATGTGCTCGGCCACGCGGTGCTGGGATTTGAGCAATCCTGGGCAACTCCAGTTACGGCAGTTCTCACAGCGATCGGCGTCTCGATGCTGCTGGAATGGGTGGACGCGCAAGCCCGAAACCGTAAAGTCCGTTTTGCGGGTAGCCTCGGCGGTTTTGTGAATTTTCTTCCTGCTTGCCTGATCCCCGGACTTGCCACGGCGATGTTGCTTTATCCGAATAAGCGACTTTGGCCGGTGATTTTCGCAGTCGTCCTCGCCATTGGTTCAAAACTCATTTTCCGTGCCCCGGTCGGCAATGGTCAGACTCAACACATTTTTAATCCGTCGAACTTCGGGGTTGGTGCAACGCTGCTGCTATTTCCGGAGGTGGGCTTCGCGCCGCCTTATCATTTCACGGAGAATATCACCGGACGCTGGGACTGGATCGTACCGATGCTTGTCCTGCTGAGCGGTATCATCATTCACGCGCTGTTCACCGGGCGCTTGCCATTGGTGGGCGGCTGGGTTGCCGGGTTCATCTTGCAGGCATTGTTGCGCGCGTACCTCTTTGGGACTCCATTTTTGGTCCCGCTGATGCCGATGACCAGCGCAGCGTTCATCATTTTTACGCTCTACATGATACCCGATCCGGCGACGACACCGCTCAACCCGGCCCGGCAACTGTTGTTTGGTTTTTCTGTAGCAGCTGTGTATGCGGCGCTGCAGATTCTGCATGTGGTGTTCGGGCTATTTTTCGCCTTGCTGGCAGTGTGCGCGATGCGCGGTTTGGCTTTGCATATTTCGGCTTTGTGGCGCCCCGTGACTCAGGCCGCGCCTCTCCCAGTCCAATCCTGATGGGTGCCTGGAAGTAGCCGATGCGGATCTATCCGTAAATCACACGATAAGCCTCCGTAACTTCCAAATTTTACAAAAATCCTTTCCACGCGCATTGTCCTCACGTGGCGCGACGACCTTACTGGACCGCGCGCGCCCAGCAGAAACAAGGAGAATGAGTCCGATTGCGTGTCCGGGTGATACCGGACGCCGTAGTTACAACGTTAAAGGGCACAGCCTGGTTGGGATGTGCCCTTTTTTTACTATCCGATTAGAGGCACACGAAACCCCATCAAATCCGCAGGAATATTCTTCGTCGATATAACCAAAACAACAACAGCCATGCGACCAACAGGGTGGCTGCCCCGTGGAGTAACGGCTCGTAAACCTCGCCGAGAAATGTGAAAGCCCTTGGTCCAAGATTGATGGTCAAATTGTTGGAAATGAAGTCGTCGAACAAATGATCGCTGCAGTAGGCGGCGATTGAGTTCATCCCAATCACCACCAACGGAAAAGCCCAGGCTCGGTACCGCCAGACATCAACCACCAGATAAAACGCTGCCAGCAGCAGAAAGCACCAACCGCCGCTGAACAAGACCCAAGTCGGGGTCCAGATCCGTTTTACCACCGGACAGATGCCCAGCGCGCCGAGCATCGTTCCAATCAGCAGTGCAATCGTTCCCGCCCCGGCCAGCCACTTAATTTTGCTCCACTGAGGGCGTTCGCTGCGCAGGACACCGCCGGCGAGCAAACCGAGGATCATCGTCGCCAGTGTCGGAATGAAGCTCAGGGTCGCATAGCCGCCGTCATTAAAGGCGAACGGTTTCTCTCGTGGAAACAAGTTAAGAAACCAGGTGTCGAATGCCCACGCGAAGTTGCTGTTCTTGTTCCAATGCGCTGCAAAACCGGTCATAAGATGGGGCCAATCCGCGGGCACCCCCACCGCTGCATAATCAAATTCGGGCCCGGGCAAGGGATAAAGCGCAAAGGCCGCCCAGTACCCAAACAAGAGTATGGCGAAGGCAATCCACTGGTCACGATTCGAGCGCAAGCCGAAGAGGAAAAGAAACAGGTAACCAAGTCCAATTTGTGACAACGTATCCTCGAAAGTCCAATAGGTCTGGGGATGACTGGTTGAACGAAGAAAAACCCCCAACAACACCAGGACGAGCGCGCGCATGGCAGCATGCCAGGTCATTCGCGCGAAGGACTGGCCCCGCGCCCTGCGGCTGGCCAGCGAAAACGGGAGCGCGACGCCAACCAGGAATGAAAACGAGGGTTGAATCAAGTCATGCAGCGAGCAACCAATCCACGGGACATGACTCTGGTGATGACACAAAAAGCTCCAAAAACCGCTGTTCGGAATGCCTTTGGCGACTTTGCAGAAACTTAACAACTCCGCCATTATCAGAAACATTACGAGTCCGCGGTAAGCATCGACTGATACCAGCCGTCCGAGGCTCGTATTCTCTTTAGTTTGAAGGGTTGAACCAGTATCGGCGGCTACGGTGTTCATAATTCCGCACTGAGACCAGGTCGACTTCTGGTATGGAGCGTTTGCCAAATCCATCCGCTCCGGCATCGCTTATCCATCAGGGTTCTGGTCGCATGCTGCGAATGCGGTTTTTTCAGGACGCACGCTCGAAATATTGCTCGCCGAAACGATCCGGATGTCAAATTCATGAACCAGCAGCTGTCAAATTCCACCATCTCTGCAATACAAGAAGGGCGCAAAAGACTTTGTCGATTGGTTCGCTTCTCGGCAAGGGGCAAAATATCTGAACCGCGCTCTTTTGTTGGAGTGGCACATGCCTTGCATTGGCGGGTCTTATGCTCGTGCCTCTTTGGAATCGGTTGCTACCAAGAGCCACGTGATGCTACAGTCGGGGGACCCTTATTGTAAGCAGTTTGCCAAATGAGCCAACCCATTATGAGCCATATCTCCGACGCGGAATTTGTCATCATTGGCGGCGGAGCGGTTGGCTGCGGTGTGGCCTACACCCTGGCGCGTGGTGGTGTTAAAGATATCCTGCTGATTGAGCGAGCCGCAGATGTGGCCCAAGTAACGACCGCTCAGGGCGCCGGCTTATGCGGGCAACCTCGCTCGACGCTTGAGCGCACGCTTCTGGCAATGCACTCGGTTGCCACTTTCCGGGAACTCCAGCGTGACTCCAAGGTGCAACCCGAGTGGCACGAAGTTGGTTCGTTGCGAATCGCTCTAACCGAAAAGCGAGTTGCGGAATTACACCAACTCAAGGCCGTCGCCGATCAGGCGAAGCTGGAGACTGAATTGATAGATAATGCCGCTGCGCACAAGCTCTGGCCCGCGATGGAATTTGCCGATGTTAAGGCGGTTCTTTGGTGCCCTTCTGATGGCTATATGCGCCCTTATGCTGTGGCGAGTTCCTACGCTTACCAATCCCGCAAGCTTGGCGTTCGGATCGCCACGAATACCACAGTCGAAGAGATTCTGAGCAATAGCGGGCGTGTGTCTGCAGTCAAAACCAGCCGTGGCATCGCGTCGTGCCGCTACGTCATCAATGCCGCTGGGGCCAACGCATACCATGTTGCCAAGCTGGTCGGCTTGGAATTGCCTATCGTGCCGGTGCGCCATGAGTATTTCGTTTCGGTCCCAGTTGAAGGCATGGTGCCGGACCTCCCGTGCTTTCGCGTGCCGGAATTGACGCTCTATGGCCGCCCCTGCGAAGGTGGACTTTTGCTGGGAGGTTGGGAGGCACAGTCGATGCAAACGGATCCTCGGGAGTATGGTTTGAATGCCCAACCGCCTCCAGTGGAGCCGGACTGGGCTGTGCTGAATAGCTTCGAGGAACAATTCTCGCGGCTCTTGCCGCAAACCCGTGGTGTTGAGAAAACCCGAGTTGGGCGAGGCTGGCCGACCTTTACGCCGGATGGGCGATTCATCATAGGCGAAAGCCGTCGCGTCCCAGGTTTTATCATGGCGGGAGGCTGTAATGCTCATGGCATTAGTGGTTCGGCCGGCATTGGGCGGCTGGTTTACGAATCAATTTTCGAGGGTAAACCATCGGACTATGTAAAGAGCCTCAGCCCGGATCGATTTACAGAAAACCCTTGGAGTTGGAAGGAAGCCCGCCGGGAAGCGGCGCGCGTTTACGAAACCTACTATGGAGTCTAGCCGATCCCTGCCGCCAGAGTCGAAAGTCGTCGTTGTCGGTGGAGGCGTCATCGGCACAAGCGTCGCGTATCATCTGACCAAACTCGGTTGGACGGACGTGGTGTTGCTTGAGCAGGGTCAGCTTGGCGGCGGAACCTCCTGGCACGCGGCGGGGTTGGTGGGGCGCCTCCGAACGAGCAATAGCATGACTCGCATCAATAAATATACGGTCGAGTTGTACTCGCAACTGCAACAGGAAACCGGGCATTCGGTAGGATGGAAACAAGTCGGGAGCCTGATCGTGGCAAAATCCGAAGACCGCATGATTCAACTCCGCCGCACCATGGCCATGGCGGAACTTTTCGGCGTCGAGGCACATTTAATCAGTCCGCAAGCCGCGCAGGAAAGGTGGCCCTTGCTGCGTGTCGATGATGTGTTGGGTGCAGCCTGGTTACCCCATGACGGGAAGGTGATTCCAAAGGAAGTGCCCATCGCCCTCGCACGCGGCGCCAGCTCACGCGGGGCTAAAATTTTCGAAAGCATTCGAGTCCTGGGAATCAACAGTAAGGATGGGCATGTCACGGGGGTAAAAACCGATCAGGGAATCATCAGGGCGGATTATGTAGTGCTATGCGGCGGGATGTGGACCCGAGAACTCGGTCTCAGTTGCGGGGTCACGATTCCGCTTTATCCGGTGGAGCATCATTATGTCGTCACCGAACCACTCGCCGGAGCGTTTGATGAATTGCCGGTCGGACGGGATCCCGACTTATGCATTTACTTTAGAGGCGAAGGCGATGGCGTAATGCTTGGCGCCTTTCAGGAATCCTCCAAACCCTGGATGGTTGACAAGGTTCCGGAGAAATTCTCCTTTCAATTGCTGGAGCCGGATTGGGAGAAATTCTCGGTGCCGCTGGCCAACGGGAAGCATCGCATTCCTGCCCTGGAGAAATGCAGCTTCGCCAAGTTTGTTAATGGCCCGGAAAGCTTCACGCCGGACAATAATTTTATCATCGGCGAAGCGCCAGAGATACGCCACCTGTATGTTGCCGCGGGATTTAATTCCGTGGGTATCGCCAGCGCAGGCGGTGCGGGGAAGTACTTGGCCGAGTGGATGCTCGCCGGCGAACCCACGCTCGATCTTTGGTCGGTCGACATCCGACGGTTCGCGCCCTGGGCCAACAATCGCACTTTTCTGCGTGAACGCGTGACCGAAGTGCTCGGCCTTCACTACCAGATGGCCTGGCCTAACCGTGAGTTTGAAAGCAGCCGCGGCGTGCGCCAGACCCCGCTTCACGCTTTATTGGCAAAACAAAACGCCTGTTTCGGTAGCAAGAATGGCTGGGAGCGACCCAATTGGTTCGCGACCAGCAATGTCAGACCCGTGGCAGAATATTCTTTTGGGCGCCAAAACTGGTTTGAGTGCCATGCGCGCGAGCATCGCGCCTGCCGCGAGAATGTTGCCGTTTTTGATCAAAGCGGCTTTTCAAAGTATTTGTTCAAAGGACCGGATGCGCTCAACATGCTGCAACGTCTTTGCGGAGCCGATGTTGATGTGCGCATCAGCAAGGCCGTTTACACCGGCATGTTCAATTCCCGGGGCACCTTCGAAAGCGACCTCACCGTGATTCGTGTTGCTGCGGATGAGTTTTACCTTATCAGCGGAACGTCTCAAACCGTGCGTGATCTGGATTGGATACGCCGGAACCTGCAATCCGGCGAGCAAGCCGATCTGACCGACGTGACTGAGGCTTACAGCGTCATTGGTGTGATGGGCCCGAACGCGCGCGCGTTGCTCAGCCGTGTCACGGAAACTGATCTCTCCAACCAGGCTTTTCCGTTTGGCACCGCGCAGGTTCTCGACATTGGAACGGCGACGGTACGGGCGGTCCGTATTACGTACGTTGGTGAATTAGGCTGGGAGCTTCATATACCGGCGAGCCAGAGTGTGCTCGTGTATGAGTCGCTAATGAAAGCCGGGCGGGAATTCGGAGCAGTCAATGCCGGCCATTACGCGATCAACTCACTGCGACTCGAGAAAGGTTATCGTGCTTGGGGCGCAGACATTTCTCCCGACGACACCGCGTTGGAGGCGGGTCTTGGTTTTGCGGTGGGCTGGAAAAAGAACGCTCCCTTTCTCGGAAAAGATACGCTCGTGCGGCAGAAGCAAGCTGTATTGAAGCGCCTCCTTGTGACGTTTGTGTTGGAAGATTCCGGCCCCGTGCTTTGGGGCAGCGAGCCGATTTATCGCAACGGCCAGGCGGTTGGCTACACCACGTCCGGTTCATATGGCCACACGCTTGGCGCTGCGGTTGGGATGGGTTACGTGAAGTGCCAGGATGGTGTTAGTCCCGATTTCATCAAGGAAGGTCGCTATGAAATCAATGTCTCAGGCAAACGCTTTCCTGCGGCTGCATACTTGAAAGCCCCTTTTGATCCAGAACGAAAAAAAATTCTCGTTTAGTGATCTGGAAGCCGAGGCAACGGCGCTGGTCGCACAGATTCCCCAGCTGAGAGGGAAACAAGTCAGAGTGCGTCCATTGAAGGGCGGTCTAACCAACCGTAATTACCGCCTGGATTGTGAAGGAGAACGGTTCGTTCTGCGAGTCATGGGAGACAATTCCAAGTTGCTCGGCATTGACCGCCAAGCCGAGCACGCCTGCTTGAAGGCCGCCCATGCCATTGGAATCGGGCCGGAAGTGGTTGCGTTCTTTCCGCGGAAGGGGGCATTGGTGACTCGCTTTGTCCCTGGGCGAGCGCTGGCGCCTGAAGCGTTGAAAAATCCCGTGGTCCTGAGGCGAGTGATCGCGTCGTTGCGCCTATATCATGAAAAGGCAACTGGAGCGGGAACCTTTTCTGCCTTTGAAACCGTGCGGAGCTATTACGCCCTGGGCTGCAAACACAAGGTCGTGTTTCCGCGGAATATCCGTCGCGCGTTGCGGATTCTGGAGCGGCTGGAGCATGAGCGAGGTGTTCCTGATCGCGTATGCCATTGCCACAATGATTTGTTGTCCAGCAACCTAGTTGATAACCAAGCCATGGTTTGGATTCTCGATTGGGAATATGGCGGTGTGGGAGATTTGTTCTTCGACCTGGGCAACCTGGCGGCCAATAATCTTTTTGAGAGCGAACAGGAACACCGGCTTTTGGAGTATTACTTCGGCACAGCGCGGCCCGCTCACCTCCGACAATTGCACATCATGCGGTTGGCTTCGGATATGCGCGAGGCAATGTGGGGCTTTTTGCAGACGCGAATTTCCAAATTGGATTTCGATTACCAGGCCTATGCCCACCGCCATTTCGAACGATTCATGAAGAATGCTCAGCGCGGGGTTTCCGATTAGGGTCGGATTGAAGCCGCGATGGCCTATGACATTTCGAGCTTCGGTTGATGCGGGAGGTCGGCGACCGGAAGCTGACGGTCAAGACGACGCAGAATTGCGGCGGATCGCGTCAGTTGCCTGTCGACGTTCCTGGAGTCAAGAGCACCGTCGAGGCTGGGCAGAAAGCGAGGCCCGTCCGTTTCCGAACAAGTCTGAACAATCCATCCCGCGGTTCCCATTTGGCGAATTAACTTGGTGGTTGCTCGTTGCGCCCCAGGCTTCTCCAAGCGGGCAATCCACAGGCGGTACTGGCTGATTCGCATCATGGGATGGTCCGATGGGTTATCGCCGGCACACAGATATGGGTTGCGATCGATTGCATCCAGGATGGAAGCCACTTTTCCCGAATAAACCGATGCCGGATACTGCAAATGCCTGGTGAGGCGAACCGACTTGAGCGCTTTGCGGCGCATGGCGGCATAGGCCGAGTTTTGTGTAAGAAGAACCGAATCCTTGTAGAGTCGATTCAACTCGTCGGTTAAGAGCGTCGTTACCCCAATGACGTGCTTGGGTTTTAGACCCTGGCGTATGCCATATTTTCTCAACAGAGGATTGAGCCCGTACAACACCATCCAGCGGACACTCCAGACATTGCTCGCCGACACGATCCAAATCTCATACTTAAACCGCAGCAGATGGGCGATTAGCTCAACCATTTCCTCTCGAAATCGTGGTGCGGGATAACTGGTCTTGCCTGGAGTTACGTCTATGCGCAAATCGCCTCCCCGTTGTCCAATGCTGAATACACGAGCGGTTGCGGCGCAAACTTCTGCGACGGTCAATCCTTCGAGGGCCTGCGCTGCCCAAACGTAACCATTGGCTAAAGGGGCTGGATCGTCAGGCCCATGGGCCGTGGGTGACAGCAACGCCTCGTAGTACTCCATAACGTCAGAGCACCGCTCTAAGGAGACCTTGGGTTTTCCTGGCACCTGGATTACAGGGCTGAGGCTTTTCGACACATTTGTCGGAGTCAGACGGCCTTCCGCCCCCAGGATCGCAAGCGTTGCCTCTCCGACGTCGCCGCTGATGATTGTGTTGTCAAAATCAAAGACGACCGGAAGGCCTTGACCCGCTCCGCGCTCAACCAATTGTTGAAGCGAACGCCTGGCCTTGTCATTCCAGCCAGGGGCCGTGAGTCTGCATGTATACCTGCCGCTCATTTAAAAATACCAGTAATGGACCGCATAGGGATTGAGAACCTACCTCGAGGCGTGATCGTCTGCCGCAGCCTGAGTGAATCGACCGGACTGCTTTGACCCTGAGCCGATGACAAACTCGTCCGGAGCAGACACCCAACACGAAGCAATCACTAACCCGGTGATTTTTTAGTGAAGCGCTGAGGCCGACTGCCTTTTACCGTGCGGCGAATTCTTCCGACCTGTTGTCGAAGGTTTTTCTCGACTACCTGGCGCCAAACAAGCCGGCACTCACAATTCCGATTGGGACACTTTTCCAGAAAAGCCAGTTGCTTGCGGCGCTGGCGAACCAGGGCATTCAATCGGATCAACTCCGCTTCGAGTTCGAGTGCCTGTCGTCGTTTGCTTTTCATCATGACCAATTGCGGGACGAGCATAGACAGGCCTAACGAGGTTGTCACTTAAGGTTTTGGGCTTACTCGACCACGACGCGATAAAACCGCAGCGCCCCGGTAGCCTTGGGGTCCTGCACAGTAATCGGAGATCCCGTTCCTAGAAGTCCTGTTTCTTTCGGTAAGAGAATCCAGTTGGTTGAGCTGATTTCATCGACGTAATACACGCTATACAGCAGGCCATTCACAGTCGAGAAAGTGAGGGAGACGACATTCTGGTTTCGCGTTAAACTAACAAGTTGTGGCGCAACCAGCACGCGAAGTGATGCAGCCTGGCTAAGCACCGAACCAAAAGGATTCGAGATTACCACTGAATAGGTGCCCATATCGGCGACCGTCACGTTAGCCAGCGTCAGAGTGGAACTGGTCGCCCCCTCAAGCTGATTGGTTGAGTTGAAGAACCATTGGTAACTAATGGGAGGCGTGCCGACCGCCGTCACCGTGAACATGGCGGTTGCACCATTGGTGACCGTCAAGCTCGCCGGACCGCTGATAATGGCTGCAGTTTCATTGACACTTAGTCGAGCCGCTGCCGTCGCTGTGCCGTAGGGGTTGGTTATTACGACGCGATAAGTCCCGGCCTGCTCGGTAGTCACCGAATTCAACATCAAAGTCGGGCCAATTGCCCCGGCTAATTCGTTGGTCTCGTTAAAATACCATTTATAGCTCAATGGTTCGGTGCCTTCCGCGATTACCACGAAAAGGACGGTTTCGCCATTAGTTGCCGCCTGATCGGCAGGCGGGGTAAGGATTGTCGCCGGCACCACCACCGTCAGCACTGCCGGCGCACTGGTCACACTACCGGAAGCATTACTCACCACCACCAAATACTCGCCTCCATCTGCCTCCGTCACGTTGTTCAACTCCAGCGTCGCATTCGTACCCGCCGTCAAAAGGTTGGTCGCATTGAAATACCACTGATAACTCAACGGCGGACAAGCCGATATCCCCACACTCAAATTCGTACTCTGCCCCACCGCGACTACC
>DATJGF010000110.1:0-75844 GCA_035495315.1 Candidatus Limnocylindrales bacterium | reverse complement strand
GGAATCGACTTCGAGCAACTCGCCGGTTTCGGCATCTTCGAGCGTGACCAGGCCCGCGGAGGGCAAAGTGCTCTCACGCGGATCATGCAAATGCACGCAGACCAGGTCATGCCGGGCATTGGTCAGGCCGATTTCTTGAAGCGTGTCACGGCCCGAGCGGGCCGCCAGCCCAGTGCTATTGAAGCTGTGCAGAAAGTCGGTCAGCAGGAAGACAATCGAACGCCGATGCACGACGTGGTTGAGGAACGCCAGCCCCGCAGGGATATTTGTGCCGCGCTGCTTCGGTGAAAAAAAGAGCATTTCGCGGATAATGCGCAGGATGTGAGTTCGTCCTTTGCGCGGCGGCAAGAACAATTCGACCTGATCCGTAAATAACAGCAATCCGACCTTGTCGCTGCTGCGAGTAGCGGAGATGGCGAGGGTGGCGGCGACCTCGGCGGCAAATTCTCGCTTGGACTGGCGCAACGACCCGAAATTCGAAGAACCGGAGATATCGAGCGCGATGATCAAGGCCAACTCGCGTTCTTCGCGGAAGCGTTTGACGAACGGCCGGCCCATGCGGTAAGTGACGTTCCAGTCAATGTCGCGGACTTCATCACCCGGCATGTATTCGCGCAGCTCCTCGAAGTCCATGCCGCGGCCTTTGAAATGGCTGAGGTAAGCGCCCACCATCATGTCGTTGACCAGGCGATTGGTACGCACCTCTATGCGGCGAACCGTTGCTAGCAATTCAGTGAGGGTCAAGGGACAGGAACCGCGTTAAAAATTTTAGTGATAATCGTATCGGTGGTCACCGCCTGGGCTTCCGCCTCGTAAGTCAGGATGATGCGGTGGCGCAAAACATCGGGCCCGATGTTCTTTACATCCTCAGGAGTGACATAGGCGCGGGCCTGCAACAGGGCCCAGGCCTTGGCCGCCAGCGTCAGGTAAATCGTCGCCCGCGGGGAAGCGCCGAACTGGATGAAGTGTTTCACATCCAGCTTGTATTGCTCGGGTTTGCGGGTCGCGAAGACCAGATGGACAATATAATCGCGCACCTTCTCATCGACGTGAATTTCGTCGACGAGCTTGCGGGTGCGCAGGATTTCCTCGAGGGCGATCACGGGTTGCGTCCGAATTTCCGATGTCGTAAAGGCCATGCGATCGAGGATGTCGCGTTCCTCTTTGAAGGACGGGTAATCGAGCAGGACTTTGAACATGAACCGGTCGACCTGGGCTTCGGGCAGCGGATAAGTGCCTTCCTGATCGATTGGATTTTCGGTGGCCAGCACGAGAAAAGGCGTGGGCAATGGCATGGTTTCCCCGCCGAGAGTCACCTGGCGTTCCTGCATCGTTTCCAACAGCGCGGATTGGACCTTTGCCGGCGCCCGGTTGATTTCATCGGCGAGGACGAAATTGGCGAAGACCGGGCCTTTGGTGGCGTGATATTTGCCGTCCTGCGGACTATAGATCAGGGTGCCGACGATATCAGCGGGCAAGAGGTCCGGCGTAAACTGGATGCGATGGAAGGAGGCGTGAATGGCGGCGGCGAGCGTGCGGACGGAGAGGGTCTTTGCCAGGCCAGGCACGCCTTCGAGCAGAACATGGCCGTTGGCCAGCAAGCCGACGAGCAACCGATCCACTAAATGTTCCTGGCCGACGATAACCCGACCGATTTCGGTTCGTAACTTGCCGATCCACGCCGCCGCTGCCTGGACCTGGTCATTCAAGGCTGTGCTCATTTATCCGACCAATCTAGCAAGGAACGGGAGGGATACAAGATCTGCTCGAGGGAAGAAACGTGGGGCGTGAAAGGCGAGGCGTAAAACGTGAGGCGTAAAACGTGAAGGACGCGGTTTGAAGTGCGGGTGGATTTTTGAGAGATGGGGTGCTGGGGAAGATGTGACGCATGAAAGATAGGCGGCATGGGAGCGACGGGACGAATGGGACGGATGGATGAAATTGTGTGGGCGTAAAGCTGCGTGGGCGGCCAAGAATTGGTTTTGCTTGGGCTCAACCACGTGATAGGGTCCGGTCTTCCTGGAACTGGTGTTCGGGGATGGTATGCGATCACAGGTGATGGGGGCAAATCTGGGGGCGGCGCGGCGAATTTGCCGCTGGCGATTACTTTTTTTCGCGATGGGGTTAACATCAGCGGCGACGAACCTGATGGGGTTTGCGCTGATGGGGCCGTATGCAGATTGGATGGACCGGACGAATTCGTATCGGATGGGGTGGGATGTGGGAGGACCTGTCGATATCACGGAAGGTTACCGGTGGAATGTGCCGGTGGTGACTTACGGGTTTGACCGATCGTTCGTGGATTACTTCGGTTCGAATGGGGTGAATGCGGTGGAACAGGCGTTTCAGGTGTTTAACGATCTACCGCGGGCTTCGGATGTCGTTCTCAGCAACTTCTTTACTTCCAGCTACGGTTTTAATTATCAGGCGGCGGTTCGACAGATTTACGATCTGAAGACTGCGACGATTGCTCTGATTATCGAGCAAATGGGATTGGGGGAACCGGAGCGGAGTGTGTTTGTTCTACGGCAATGGTCTCCTGCATTTCTCACTCAAAACTCAGAGCTGGATTGGAGGGATTGGGCAATTCCGCGGTACATCGTCGAAAGGAATTACGATCCGGAGACCTTGAGCATCAGCCATCGAGTTAATGGCAACCTGTTCACGGGGTATGTGGCAGTGGTCCAGCCATTGGATCCAAATCCGCAAGTTTCATGGGCGCAGTCAATGCTCGTAGACCCGATCGATGCATATGCGAGTGCGATCGCTCAATGGCGAATATATCTGCGGCCGTTGTTTGGTGTGAATGACGCATTTTCCCAAGGGGTGTTCGCCGGTGCGCATTTCGTGAGGCTGTCACAGGACGACGTGGGAGGGCTTCGATTTTTGTTGAGCGCGAACCGGGTGAGCCTGGAGGCTCTGTTACCGGATGTGCATGGGGTCGGATCGAACGCGTTGTCGTACGTCAACCTGGCCGACCGACCTGGCATTGAGAAAATCACCTTTGTTCGGCACCCGTATGATGCAGCGTCAGGAAGTTTTTTGCGTTATACGAATCAGTGGATTGACACGTTTTTCACGAACGGGGTGGTTGGGCAGCAGCAACTTGAACGAGTTACGGCGACGCCGGATTTCCTTTTCTCGGCAATAGACGCGGGATGGAGCAACAGCAGTGCTCCGTTTTTCGTGCGAAGCGGGGCGGAGCGTTGGTGGAACAGCGCCGCGGGCATTGGCGGGCTGGGGCCTGGTGTTATCCGGCCGCCTATCCAGATCGCATTTAGCAAACTTGGCCCGGCCGTAGAGACATATGAGGAGAACCAGAGCATATATACCAATATTTTCGAGTTTCACTGGGCGTCTTTTGATATGTCGACGAACCCGTTTGTGGTTTATCCACAAGGTCAGTTAACCGGCCCCACGAATCAGCTCACGATTCATCAATGGTTTTTTGATAGGAACGCGCCGAATCTTTGGAATTACAAGGGAATCAGCTGGGTCGCGCCTATACCGATTGGTGCGCGGGCGGTGCTGCAAACATCGACGAACCTGACCGATTGGGTCTCGCTGGGAAGTCTTACGAATGAGGGGGCAGCAGTGACGTGGCGACATTATTACTCGGTGCCGGAGAGGTATTTTCGGGTGGTGGGGCAATAATGCGGGGTTGTGGAGAAACTTTGTCAGCGAATAAGGAATGGATTGAAGCCGCGGGCGATCTGGATGCAGGCGTGGCTGAGGGGGCCGCCCTGGCCCACGATCTCGGTCAGGGGGATGCCGGGTTTGTAGTACAGGAGGTAATCGGCGCGTTTGGGCTCGCCGCGGGCGGTGAGTTTGCCGCGGACAATGACACGGCCTTTGGTAAAGGAGACTTCCTCACGGATCTGATTCATCAGGTCCCAATCGGCACGGGTGAGCGCCGGGGTGATGAACTTCGTGCAGATGTCGCGTTCGCTGAGACGCTTTTTATCACTCCGGGGCAATATCTCCAGATGGGCACATCGGGACGCCAACAGTTCGCCGCAGGCCGGGAGGATAATGGCAGAGATGGGGCGGGAGGGCGAGAAAGATTTCGGGGGGGGAATAGGACGAGATAGGACCAATAGGACGCGATAAGACGAATGGGAGATGGCAAATGACAGAGAAAACAGGGGCGGGCGGGATCGCGCTGGACTCTTCAATGGTGCAGGGCTACACCAGAGATGTATGACCTCGCCGCAACGATCCGGGTCGAGGCAATTCCGCCTCGCCGCGAAAGAGGGTGTGCGGCGCGACTTATTGCGCATGCTAGGGGCCATAGGACGGCGTTATTTCATCTCAACATTGGTGGCCACTATGGAGCAGGAACAACTCTCGAGTGAAACGGCCCGTCGACGTCGTGGCCTGTCGCGTCTCCGATTTGTCTGGATTCCGCTGGTTGCTTTGGCGGTGGTATTATTCATCTTGTGGCATGCACTGCTGCCAAGCAGGTCTAATTCGTTGCCGGGTTCGATTACCGAACGGGACCGGAAAGAGATTGCGGCGTTGTGTCGGCAACACACGATGCGATTCGCCGCCGGCAAGCTGCGGAGTGGGGAGTTTGGGTGGTTCGCCCGCAGCGTGCGGGTTTTGTTTGAGCAGAAGATCGATCGGTTGATCGACGACCATGATGGCACGTATCGGGCCTACGTGGTGGTCTGTGACCCGAGGGATCCGGATGGTTTCGTTCCATGGTATCGGCACCAATTGACCAGGACGAACGGACATTGGACTATTCTACGCTCATACTGAGGTAATACCGTCCCCGAAAAGGGTCAGGAGGATTACGACCAGGGGCAAAGGCATGCAGGCGACTCGGAGAGGCCCATGGCAATCGGCTGCACTATTTTTGATCGTTATTTATAGGCGATCCGGACTGCACAACCGGATCGTTGGAAAGACTTGAAATTTTTTGAATTGCCCAACGAGCGTGTTCGGCAATTAAGGGTTCAGGGTCTGCGGCAGCTGCGCGCAGGGCGGGCAGGGTGGACGCGTCGCCGGTATTGCCCAAGGCGACACAGACGTTGCGCAGCAAACCGCGTCGTTTGAGGCGCAGCAATGGGGTGCCGGCAAAGCGGCGCCCGAATTCCTGCTCGTCGAGGGAAAGAAGCTCGATCAGGTCCGGTGTGGCGAGGTCCGCTCGAGTGTGGGGTTTCATCATCGCACCGGCGCGGGCGAACCGGTTCCAGGGGCAGGCGGCGAGGCAATCGTCACAACCGAAAATGCGATTGCCAATCAACGAGCGCAGTTCGAGCGGGATCGAGCCCTTCAATTCGATAGTGAGGTAGGAAATGCAGAGCCGGGCATCCAACTGAAACGGAGCCGGCAAAGCGCCGGTGGGGCAGGCGGTTAAACAGCGCGTGCACTTGCCGCAGTGATTGGTTTCCGGCGGGTCGGGTTCCAATTCAAAAGTCGTTATAATCTCGGAGAGGAAAAACCAATTACCCAGCTGCCGGCTAATAAGATTGGTATGTTTGCCGATAAAGCCGAGGCCGGCTCGCTGGGCGAGGTCACGCTCGAGCAACGGCCCGGTATCGGTATACCACAGCGAGCGGGTACCTGGACCGCCGAGGTCATCAATGAACCGGGTCAGCTGCTTTAGCCGGGTTCCAATGATGTCATGATAATCGCTGTACTGGGCGTAACGGGCGATGATGCCTGCGGGGTTTGGCGGGGGGTGGGACCTATAGGACCTAGAGGACGAATGGGACTTATAGATAGCCTTATCAGCTGCGCTTTCTGGCTGATGATAGCTGACGGCCAAGGTGATCACGCTGCGGGCACCTGCAAGCACCTGTTGCGGGTCGACACGTTTGTGTGCATTTCGTTCCAGGTAGGCCATTTCCCCTTGAAAGCCCCGGTTGAGCCATTTCTGGAAATGAATCGCAGTCTCCGGGGCATGTGCCGTGGTGAAACGACAGTCATCAAATCCCAGTTCCCGCGCCCGTTCGCGGATCGCCTCTTTCATCGATGGGCCGCCTGGGCTATGTGAAACTGATGAATGACCTGGACTGCGACGTCGCGCACCGAGCGCCATTCCGTGTTCACCAGCACATCGGCCTGCCGGTAATATGGCTCACGAACTGAGAGGAGATCGCGAATTTTTGCGAGCGGATCGGCCTCGTTTAACAAAGGGCGATGGTTATGGCCGCGGACACGTTCGAAGATGGTTTCGGGCGAGGCCCAGAGACAGACAACCAGTGCATGGGTTTTCAAGCTGGCGAGATTCTCTTCATTAACCGGGAGACCGCCGCCGGTAGAGATCACGGTCTTTCGGCGGTGAGTCAATTCCTGAACGATACGGCGCTCGTACGCGCGAAAGGCTGGTTCGCCGTCCTGTTCGAAAATCTGGGTAATAGACTTGGCGGCGCGAGCTTCGATGACACGGTCGGTATCGAGGTAGGTGAAGTGCAACAGGTCAGCGACCAATCGCCCGACCGCGGATTTTCCAGTGCCCATAAAGCCAATGAGCGCCAGATTCTGGATGGAACGGGCGTTGGTCACATGATTGAAGTAGCGAATTTGACAGCAGTTCGCACGCAGTTTTTGTGGGAGACAAGGGATTGCGTCGTCCGCGAAAAATTCAGGAAGATCGAGGACGAAGACGAGGATGAATAAATATCGGCTGTAGGTGCAGTAAGCTTACTGCCGGAGGAGCGGATGGCCTGACGTGGTTTGGTAATTGAGAATTGCTTGTGTGATGAATTGCTTCGCCTTGCAGACGGCCGTAGGCAGGGACAAGCCACGGGCGAGGTATGCGGTTATCGCAGCGGAGTAGGTGCAACCGGTCCCGTGAGTTTTCAAGCCCTTCACAAAAGGCGCTGTGAGCATCAATTCCTGTTTACCGTCATAGAAAATATCGACGGCTTGCTTGAGCCCGCGCAAATGGCCGCCTTTGACGAGGGCAGCGCATTGAAATTGTTGATGAAGCTGCCTGGCTGCGTGCCGCAGATCCTCGGGTGAATTGAGACGCATTTTGGTGAGCAACTCGGCTTCGGCCAGGTTCGGGGTAATTACCGCGGCCTGAGGCAATAATTCCTTACAAAGAGCGGCTATTGCCTCACGTTTAAGGAGCCGGGCGCCGCTGGTGGCAACCATCACGGGATCGACCACTAAAGCAAGCGGGTGCCGCCGGAGGAAGCTCGCGACTAGATGAATCATTTCAGAGGAGTAAAGCATGCCGGTTTTGGCAGCCACGGGGCGGAGTTCTTCGAAAACCGCTTTCAGTTGCTGCCGAACTATGAACGGACTGCAAGGTTCGATGCCAATGACTCGCCTGGGGTTCTGCGCAGTGAGACAAGTCAAGACGCTGGTTCCATGAATGTTCAGCGCAGCAAACGTTTTCAGATCTGCCTGAATACCCGCCCCGCCACCGCTGTCAGAGCCGGCAATAGTGACGGCGGACGGAATCTGTTGATGGCTCGACATGCGGGCATGTTACGGTGATTTGGTCCTCTACGGAAGGCAGATGCACGTCGGTAATCCGCAAGGTTTTGGAGTGCGCCGGCTCTGGCGCTTTAGGGGTGGCAGGGATGTCGGGAAATGTTGTGGTGCACTTTTATCATTTGACGAAAAGCGGTAGAGGACTACCGCAGTCCAAGACGCTTCGAGCACCATCAGGCATTAGGTTTCACGTTTTAGGTTTCACGGGTCGAGCGCCATGAGCTAAACTACGCGTATGGACAAGGGTCAGATCGCCGAAATCCTGGTAAACGTCGCGACGCTGTTGGAACTGAAAGGGGAGAACCCGTTTAAAGCGCGCGCCTATACGAATGGCGCGCGCGCGGTGGAAGGGCTGGACGAACCACTGGACAAAGTGATTGCCGAAAACCGTTTATCCGAAGTCAAAGGCATCGGGGAATCGATCGCAAAGAAGATTGTAGAGCTCGTGACGAGCGGGAAGCTGGCCTATTACGAGGAACTCAAGGCGGCAACACCCCCGGGCTTAGTCGCGATGTTGGAGATACCCGGGGTTGGTCCAAAGAAGATCAAAGCAGTCCACGATGAACTGGGGATCGAGACCGTCGAGCAGCTTGAAGCCGCCTGCAAAGATGGGCGCATCGCCAAGCTCAAAGGTTTTGGCGAAAAGACCGCAGCGAATATTTGTGCCGGAATTACTCGTCGCAGGGCTTACGCCTCGAAACATCTGATTAGTGATGCGCTTCCGATTGCCGAGCCGCTGCTGGAGGCTTTGCGGTCGCATCCTGACGTGATCCGTTGCAGCGCCGCCGGCAGCCTCCGCCGGCATCGGGAGATCATTGGCGATATTGATCTGCTGGCCTCTTCCAAGGCACCTGGGGCAGTGCTCGATTTCTTTGTGCGGTTGCCCGGGATCCTGAACGTGATGGCGAAAGGCGAAACCAAGGCCAGCATCGTGTTGGAAGGCGGCATTCAAGCGGATCTGCGAGTCGTGAGTGATGCCGAATTTCCTTTTGCGCTGATGTATTTTACCGGCAATAAGGAGCACAACATCGTGATGCGGCAGCGGGCGATCGATCGCGGACTGCGACTGAACGAATACGGCCTGTTCCGGTCGAAGAGCGAAACCCGCGATCCGAAGCTGCTTGTGCGCTGCAAAACCGAGGAAGAAATTTTTCAAGAACTAGACTTGAACTATATCCCCGCCGAGATGCGCGAGGATATGGGCGAAATCGCCTTGGCGGAAAAGGAAGCTTTGCCGCGCCTGGTCGAGTGGACGGATTTGAAGGGTTCGTTGCATAATCACTCGACCTGGAGTGATGGACATCAGCGGCCGGAGGAGATCGCCAAGGCGATGAGCGAACTCGGTCTGGCGTATTGGGGAGTCACCGACCATTCGAAGTCATCGGTGCAGGCCAATGGTCTTGAGCCCGCGCGAGTCCGGGAGCAACTGAAAGAAATCAAGGCGATCAACGAAAATTTGGCGGACCAGGGGATCGCGTTCAGGCTGCTAACGGGCGGCGAGGTGGATATTTTACGTGATGGGAAACTGGATTTTCCGGATGACTTGCTGGCAGAACTCGATGTGGTGGTCGCCAGCATCCACCAGAGTGGCGGTTCATCGGAAGCTGAAAACACCACTCGTTTCATCAAGGCGGCGCAGAATCGGTACGTACATATGCTGGGGCATTTGACTGGTCGTTTGCTGCTGGAACGGGAGGCCTACAAAGTGGATCAACGCGCGGTAATCGAGGCCTGTGCGGCCACCGGTACCTGGATTGAGCTTAATTCGAGCCCTTACCGTTTCGATATGGATTGGCGCTTGTGGCCTTTCGCCAAAAGCAAGGGAGTTCGCTGCGTCATCAATTGCGACGCACATCGGTTCGAACAAGCCGGCTTCTTGCGCCTGGGCGCAGGTATCGCGCGTAAGGGTTGGTTAACCAAAGAGGACGTGGTGAATACGCTGCCGCTGGAGAAGCTGAAGAAAGAGCTGAAAAAGAAACGCGGACGGTAGGGCGGGCGTCCACACGCCTCCGCTACAGGGCGTCCGCGCTACATGTTGGTTACGGATGCTTCTCGAGGATGAATTCCCCACGGCGATTCTGTTTCCAGGCGGATTCGTCATGGCCGGGATCGGCGGGACGATCTTTGCCAAAGCTGATTGTGTCAATTCGGCCCGGATCGACGCCTAAATTGACTAATTCCGTCCTCAGCGCCAGCGCACGGCGCTCGCCCAAAGCGCGATTGTATTCTTCGGTCCCGCGTTCGTCACAATGGCCTTCGACCTCAACAGCATCCCGCGTGTTCGATTTCAGGTAATCCGCCACGGCGGCCACCTTCGGCTTGTCGGCCGCTTTCACCACTGCGCTATCGAAATCAAAATGTGCCGTATCGGACTTGAAGATCTCGCGGTCGCGCGGCCAATCCTTGCGCAAGTTGGGGTCGGACATCGGCATCCCCTCGGCGGCCGCTGTGGTGTTGGTATCAAATCCCAGGGGTTGCCCTGGCGCAGGCTCGCCCACCGCGCCTGCTTTTTCACCGGGAAGCCGGGTCATGTAGCCGGGCTTCTTCCGGCAACCGGAAACGGCTACGGTTAGGATTAAACCTAGCACCAGCAAATAAGTAAACTTGGTTAGTTTCATGGTCTTTTCGTTCGGATCGGGCTATCGGGCCCAACTGGGTTGTGATTGGGAAGTACTTCCCGAAATTCGGGAAACATCCTTTACTTGTTTGGTAAACACGTCAAGCAGAGAGAGCGTATAACGCCCGCCATGCCGGCGCGCGAAGATGAGCGTCCGTGAATTCGGCGCCCACGACGCGTCTTCACCCGCGACGAGATTAATCGCATCGCCACCGCCCGCGGGTACCACGCAAATGGCGAAATCACGATACTGCGACGTAAACGCGATCCATTTGCCATCGGGAGACCAATCCGGTTCCGTCGGATTGGCCGCCAACGCTATCGGGATCCGGCGCGCTTCGCCGCCTGCAGGAGATATCTTCGAGAGCGACCGGCGCTCCCGGTCTTTCGACGCAAAACAAATCCATTTGCTGTCCGGTGACCAACAAGGCGATGATTCGTCCTGCGGCGATTTGGTGAGCCGCCTCGGCAGCCCTCCGCCGGCGTCGCCCACATACAGGTCGGTGAAGCCATCCTTGCTGAGGATCATCGCGACCTGGTTGCCGTCCGGTGACGGCGCGGGACTCATGTTCGAGCCGCCGTAGCGCGCGAAAAGCTTCCGCGCTCCACTTTGAATATTTTGGAAATAGATATCAGCGTGATTGAGCCGATACGAAGTGTAATAGACCGCCAGGTGTCCGGGCACGCAGGCCGGCGCTGCTATCGTTGAATTATCCTGGCTGACTGGTTGCGCGTTGTAGCCGTCAAAGTCAGCAATATATACCTCGCTCTTGCCTCCCTCGTTTTCGCCTTTGAAAACGATCTTGGTTTGCGCGATCCCTTTGCGCCCAAGGGCCTGCACAAAATCATCGGCAAACGCGTGCGCCTGCCGCCGCAGCGGGGCGCCTGAGTAAGCCTTTGAAACCAGCGTGTTCTTGTTGTATTTGTCCGAGGCTCGCGCCTTCAGGTTGTCGGCGCTGCTGCCGTCGATCAAATATTGCGCCCCCTCCGCATTGGTGAAGGCAAAGCCCTGAACATAGAGATCAAACTGCAACACCTGAGCCGCTTCGCCGGTAATGCCGCTCATCGAAACGTAAATCGGTTTCGCCAGGCCCGGCACTTCGAGCTCCTTCTTAACCTCGAGTTCGCGTTGCGCCAACAACGGAGTCGCATTTAAGCACGCCAGAGAGAACAAGGTTCCGAAAAGTATTTTGCTTCGTTTCATCCGTTTAATCGTTTTGCCTTTAGATCAAATTTAATAGTGTAGACCCGTTGTTTGTCTTTGGCGCCTTCTGGGAAGGGAGCAATGAAGGTGACCCGATCCAGAGTGCGGCGAACGGAGGAGTCAACCGCCGAATCGCCGCTGGCGTTGATAATACTGGAGGAAGTGACGTTGCCGTCACTCGCAATCGTGACCGTCACTTTTACAATCGCGTTGTCGCTGGCGGTACTTTCAGGCGGTACCCAGGCGTGATAATAAACGCTGCGCACGAATTGATCGTAGCCGGCATACACCGGGCCGCCGCCGCCCGGGCCTAACGGCTCGATGCTCGTGCTCGATGAAATGTCGTCCTTCAGGCTGCCTGCTGCTTTAGCGATCATGTCGGCCATTTTTCGCCGATTTTCGGCAAACTGTTTCTCTTGGCTGTCGGACGCTGAATTCTGTTTCGAGGTCTTTGAAGAGTTAGGCTTGCGTATGGTCGGGGTAAGTGTGATGGAAGGCTTCTTCTTGGCGTCCTTCAGTTCCAATGAGTCCGGCTCCGGCTCGGGCTGGTTTGTTTTCGCTTTGTCTTTAGGCGGATCGGGTTCCTGGACTTTAACCGGCTCCGGCTTTGGCTGCGGTTGCTCGGGAGGAGGAGTCGGCGGTTGCGGCAGCGCCGCCGGCGGCCTCGCGCCCTTGGGGTTTCCACCGCCGGAAATCGCCGCATCAACCAGGATCGATGGGACAATATCGAGGATCTGCGAGTCGTCCGGTTTGGTCGGCGCCGAAGAGAGGAACGCCGGCCCAACGAACAATACCACCCCCAGCAGCAGATGCCCACCTGCCGACCCAATCGCGCATTTTTTTTGTAACCGATCCATTATTTCTTCTCGGGCTCCGTCCGCAGTGAATACTTCGTAATCCCATTGCGCTGACAGCGATCGATCACGGCGTAGAGATCTCGGGTCAGGCACTTCTCGTCAGCTCGAATATAGATGACCAGGTTCGGGTTCGACTGAAAGTCCCGCACCAGGTTGGCTTCGATCTGGTTCAGTGTCATTTGCTGCCGGTTGAGCGCAAAAACGCCCTTCGGACTGATTTCAACGGTCCGAACGTCGCGTTGTTCGATTTTCTTGTCGGTTTTGCCGCCTTTTGGCAGCCGCAGGTCCATGCTCTGCTCCAGCAGCGGCGTCGTGATGACAAAGATGATCAGCAACACAAACGCCAGGTCGAGCAACGGCGTGATGTTGATCTCGCTCAACGTCACCAGTGCACTGCGTTGTGAAAAGCGCCGCATACCTCAGTTACAGGTTGCAGGTTGCTCGTTGGACTGGTCTGTTGGACCGGCGTATGGCCTCAGTCAGGCAGGGCGGTTTCGCCGAAACCGCCGTGACCCCGCCGTCTCGGCGAGGCGGCCCCACCAACAACTGAGGCAATACGAACCCGCAACCTGCAACCTGCAACCTGCAACCCAAGCTCGTCATTCTTCCAAATACTCCGTCTCCATCTTGGAGACCAGGTCCTGCGCAAAGTTGTCCAGCTCGACCGTCAGGACGCGCAGGTTATGCACCAGCCAGTTATATCCAAACATCGATGGGATCGCGACCAGCAACCCTGCAACCGTGGTTATCAGCGCCGCCGCCACACCGGGCGCCATCGCTGTCAGCGACGCGCTTTGCTGCTGTGCGACATGGCCAAAGGTGCTCATCACGCCCCAAACGGTGCCCAACAGGCCCAGGAAAGGCGCCCCACTGACGGCAATCGCCAGCAGAATTAAGCCCGACTCCAGCTTCAGCGATTCCTGTGCGACCGTGTTTTCCAGCGAGCGTTTCACGTGTTCCATCCCCTTGAGCGAAACAAATCGTTTGCGTCCATTGCCGTCCGGGTTTTTCAAGCGGGTATCGAGTTCGACGCTCCCGGCCTGGTACACCATGAACATCGGGCAACCATCGGCCTGCACGCGGCGGTCATAGACGTCCAGCACGTTCTTTTGCGTGCGGTACTCGCTATTGAAGAGGAGGTTGAGGCGTTTGGCCCGGCGCATCTGCAACGCCTTGGAAATCATCACCGACCACGCGATAATCGAGAAGATAAGCAGGCAAACGATAATCGCCTTTGCTTCGGGTGTGGCTTGATCCCACACATAAAGCAACTCGGCGCTATTAGCGTTTCGCCCTGCGGTAGCTAGAAATACCGGTACATTCATTCCAACACGAATTCTCTCTGACTCCGAGAACTTGGTCGTGAGGAATAGAAGCGCCCAAGCGGAACCTGCTCAAAAATTAAAAAAACGGCACAGACTGGAAAACCGAACTGTGTTCTTTCTAACAGTGTATTCAAAAAATGCAAAATAATTTTTGAAAAAAATGGTACGCAGAATTTTGGGCCATTGTCTAGGGATGTTTTGAGCCACGCCTTTTATTCGTCTTATGGGTCTTATCCAGCCTGGTCCAGCCTGCCCCTTTGGCAGAAAACGCTCTTGCACGTCTCCTCGGATTATGAGATAAGCAAGTGACCCCCGCAGTTGCAGTGAGAATCGATCTTTTTTCTCTTATGCTCGAATCAGAACGGAACGCGGTTCAGCCGGAAACGGCCCAAAATCCTGAAAAGAACGGCCTAAAATGAAAGAATTAACCCTGAATGCCCAAACTGTGGTCAAGACCGGGTTGGCTATTATGTCTATGGCGATCGCCTTAATCTCCTCCTCAGCCAACGGAGCGATAATTTGCGATGGAATTCCCGTCCCGGTGACGATCGCAGCGGGCGTTGCGAATCTCTCGATCCTAAGCACGACTAACGGCAGCTTGATCCTGACACTCCCAACGGCCGTTGGCAACCAAAGCCAACTGACGATAGCCTATAGTGGCACCGCGCATAATGGCACAGATTTTGAGCTGCTGCCATCGACAGTGACCATCCCTGCTTTAAAAACCTCAGCGACTTTAACGGTGAAACCTAAAGCGAGCTACCCGTTCACCACCAAGACTCTTACGGCAACAATTACCAGCTCTGCCAACGTCTGTGTGAGCATCGGCTCCCCGAACGTCGCAACGATTACATTTAGCGGATTTGACGCTCCAAAGCTTCAACCGACATTTATCAATGCCACCAATATGCTTTTGGAATGGCTCGCACCTGTCTCCGGATATGTTCTTCAATCTTCATCCAGTCTTGCGCCTGGAACCTGGCTCACCGTGACCAACGCAGCCAACGGGCTGCAGGGCACTAATCAAGCTATGGTGGCATTGACCGGATCCAGCGACTTTTACAGGTTGATGAAGCCGTAAGACTCAACCTCGCCCGAGACGTCTCCGCAAAAGGCCGAGTCCAGCACCTCTTTCCAGCCACGCGAGAAAGGACTACATTGGCGTCATGGAAGCTCAGACGATGACTGCCGGCGAGCCAACACCAGCCGACTCCAATCAGTCCGGAAGCTTCAGCTTCAGCACCTACCTGCTCTCCTTCGCAGCCGGCTTGATTATCTACGTCCTGAGCCCCGGCCCAGTTGCGAAATGCTTTGCCCCAGCAGGCCCCCCGCTGCCACAAGTCTGTCAGGCGGCGTACGCTCCCCTCGGGTTCTGCTGCGATCATTTCCCCGCCGTCAACCGGTTCTATGAATGGTACATGAAGGACGTTTGGCGGCTCCCTTGAACAGGTTGCCGAGCAAAATTGCCCCCGCTGCGGAGGCCGATTAGGTACCCGAAGAACTCACGCAGTTATTCCCCCGTCGGGTACCCGGAGATGTATGTTTGCAACTGGTGGATAGTGCTGCTTTGGGCGGAGATGATCCAGTTGACGAGATCGCCGATGGAGATGACGCCGACGATTTTGGCGCCTTCGAGGACCGGCAAGTGACGAATGCGATGCTCGGTCATTAGGCGCATGCATTCCTCGACGGTGTTGTCGGGGTTCACCTGGAAGATCTGTCCGGAAATGATCTCGCGGACGGGGGTTTGTTTGGAAGACTTGCCTTTGAGAGCAATTTTACGGGTGTAATCGCGCTCGGAAATGATGCCGACCAGTTTGTCTGCTTCGGTGACCAACAGCGCGCCGATGTTTTTGTCGGCCATGAGTTGGATAGCGTCAAACACCATCATTTCGGGCGGGACGGTCCAGACGGCGTTGCCTTTTTGGCTGAGGATTTCGCTGATGGTTCCGTTTGGATTCATACTGGCTCTTTCTCTTGCGGTGCAAGTCGCGGAGGACCCGGAGCTGCTTGGGGCCCGCACGCACGCCGCGCCCGACCTGCGTTAATAGGTTCTTACAGTGACTATATCAACAGCTTAAGCCTAACATGGGGTTTGGGGATTGACAGCAAAATTTTTTGGCGGGGTGGCAATGCGACCAATGGGACTAATGGATCGACGCCTACTGCGAATTCGGCTCACTCGACCCTACAACCTGCAAGAAACAAACACCGGGTTGCGGCACAGGAGTAGACTCGCAGCTAAGGGTGCCGGCCGCTACAATCGAACCATGAAAGCAATTCGGCTGCGGGAACCTGGACGCCCCCTCGAACTTGAGGAAGTGCCTCTGCCGGCGTTGGGGTTGGCCGACGTGCTTGTGCGGGTCAAGGCGGCTGGTATCTGCCATTCGGATGCGCATTACCGGGCAGGTATCTCGCCGGCGGGTCCATTGCCGCTCACGCTGGGACACGAGGTCGCAGGAGTTGTTGAGCGGATTGCCGCCGATGCGCGGGAGTTTCGGCTGGGCGATCGCGTCTGCGTGCATTACCTGGTGACCTGCGGCCAATGCGCTCATTGTCGCGATGGAGTTGAACAATTCTGTCCAGCGGCGTCGATGATTGGCAAGCATCGCGACGGCGGGTATGCGGAATTCATCGCGATCCCGGAGAGAAATCTTGTCAGGCTGCCGACCGAGGTCCCGTTCGAGCACGGCGCGGTGCTGATGTGTTCGTCCTCGACCGCATTGCATGCGTTGCGCAAGGCGCGGATCAAGCCAGGAGAATCGGTGGCGGTTTTTGGCGTCGGCGGGTTGGGCCTTTCGGCGATTCAGTTGGCCAGGGTTCTCAAGGCCAGCCCTGTGTTTGGGGTTGATGTAAAAACCGCTAAACTTGCCCTGGCTGAGAGTTTGGGCGCGGTGCCGGTTAATGCGGCGAAGGTCGATCCGGTTGAGGAGATTCTGCGCCTAACCAGTGGACGGGGAGTCGATGCGGCTTTGGAACTGATCGGTCTGCCACTCACGATGCGACAAGCGGTGCTCTCGCTGGCACCTCGTGGCAGGGCAGCCCTCGCGGGGATCACAAATAAGCCATTCGAGATCTCGCCCTACCAGGAACTGCTGAACAAAGAGGCCGAGATCATCGGCGTATCGGATCACTTGATGGGAGAGTTGTCGGAATTAGTCGAATGGGCGAGACAAGGCCACTTGGATCTCAGGAAGGTGGTGACACGCACAGTGCCACTGGAAGCGGGAGCGATCAATGAGACGCTCGATCGTTTGGAACAGTTCGGGGAAGACGTGCGCGTGGTGATTACGCCGTAGCGTCAGGCGTCCTCGCCTGACGTAGAGGGTGGCGTCTCGCCGCTCGGATTGGAGGGCAATGCTTTTCAGCGATGGAAGGGTCTTGGGTCCAGGTTTCGAAGTCCATCCGCCGGGCAAGATGCCCGGCTCTACGGCAGGCGAGACGCCCTGCCGCTACGGGCCACGCCGACCGGAAGTGGCGGTTTCCTGCATTGTGCGGATGTTCCAGCCGAGTCGGTCAAATTCGATCGTCGTTGCACCGGCGGTTTGTGTGTAAATCACCGGGATCTTTTTCGACGACAATCGTTCCCGCAGTTTAGGTGGTGCCCGCTCCCAGGCAGGATAATCCGAATCCGCTACGATGATTACCTGCGGTTGGATCGCCTCGAGCAACGCCTCACTAAGTGCTTCCCCTCCGGTCGGCAACCCCGTCACTACAATTTCGGCCCGCAGGTCGGCGCCGCAGTCCAGCAATGCCTTTTGGCCGCGCGTCCCCAGATCGGACAGCAAAACCACTCGCGTCCCGTTTAAGCTGCCCTTTAGCACGAGCGCATTGTCATCGGCTTGCGCAAACCGCTCACTGCTCGCCGGATGCAATACTGCCCAGCCGCCGACGCGCTCGTTTTCCTCAACCGTTCGCAGTAGCCCCGGCTTCTTTTCAAATTGGTTGATGGCGCGGCGATAAACCGCTGAACGGAAACGTGCCTGGCTGGCACAGACTTCCTTCACGGCAAACAGCTCGGTGATCAGTGTTGCGCCGCCAATATGCCGCACATCACCGTGAGTGAGGACCAGGTGCGGCAACGCATTTACTCCCTGCGCTCGCAAGTAAGGCTTGGTTGTCAGCTGAACCGAATTCGTGTTACCGGGATCGATCAGCAGCTCGGCGGCAAGACGAGGCGCCCGAACGAAAATGCTCAAAGCCCCGTTGAACGGAAGGATCGTCAAACGAGCCGAATGAAGATCGAGTTGCCATCGTCCGAGATAAAAGAGCGTGACGTATCCGGCTGCTGCCAATGCCCAGCGGCGTTGTTTGGGCAGCAAGAACCAGCCGGAAAGGACGCCGCACAGCAGCACGTAATAAATCATCATATCGACCAGCGTGGGACTGCGGACGTACAGAAATGCCCCGGGCAGAACCGTTGCCCAGTCGCTGATTTGGATCATCAGGGCCATCCAAAACCACGCACTATGATTCAACAGCTCCGTGGCCCAGCCAAACCAGCTGCCGCAAAGCAAGCTTCCCACGTTGCACGCCAACGCCAGGCTGCTCAACGGGACTATTAACAAATTCGCGAGCAGTGTCACCGGGCTGAACAGGTGAAAATAATACGCCGTCAGCGGCAACGACCCGAGCCAGGACGCGAGCGAGGTTGCCAGCCCGGTCGCCACCCAGCGCAGCGGCACAAATACCCTGCGCTTCCAGCGCGGAACCAGTTCGGGCGGCAAGAGCGGCTCGTGGGTAAGCCAACCATCACAGCGCTTCTGTATCGGAGGCAGCAGCAAACCGAGGCTGAGCACACAAAAGAAGGAAAGCTGGAAACTGGCTCCAAACAACTGTTGCGGGTCCCAAACGAGGATGATAAACGCGGCGGCGGCGAGGGAATTCAATAAATCGCTGGGCCGGTGCAACGCCCAGCCGCCGATGATGATTGTCATCATGATTGCCGAGCGGATCGCCGAAGACTGCCAGCCGGTCGCTGCCGTATAGAACCAGATCGCGGGTACGACCAGTCCGCCGCACCACGAGCGCGCGAGACGCAGCACGCGCAGTATACTGACGAGGATCCCCGCAATCAGCGCAATGTGCAAACCGCTAATCGCGAAGATGTGCATGGTTCCCGATCTCATGAACGGTTCGGAGACCTCGCTGGTCAGGCCGGTTTTCCAACCCAGCGTCATCGCCCAGAGCAGGTGCAGCGGTTCGTCTTTTGCCGGCAGTCCCCGCGCCAATGTCTCTTGGGCCCAGGCCAGAAAGCGGTCGCTCAGCGGCGGCTCGTTCCCTGGTGTCAAAAGCCGCCAGTCATTTGTCGATTCGCACTTCAGCTGATAATAGATGCCCTGCCGTCGCAGATACGTGCGATAATCGAAAAGACCTTCGGCCATTGGACCAGGAGGAGTTGACAGTACGCCGGTAACCTCGACTTGCTGACCTTGGAAATAGTTTGTCGGCACAAGTCCCGGTGTGACGACCAGGATCGACCCGCATGCTGGTCGCCAATCCCGCTGCCACCCCTGGATTTCAGTGACTGTAATCTGCGACAGCCAGCGCGAGATTTCCTGGTCATCGCGCATGTAAATTCGTTGGCTCGGCGTTTCCGCCAACGAGCCGCGAAGCGTGACGAGCTGCGGGGCGTCACGTTGAGTCCGTCGTAAATCGTGAGGTGAAAGAATTGCGGTCCGGCAAACCAGGTTCGTCCAACTCGCGAGTACAACCAATGGCCAAAGCAGCCATGGCCTTCCTTTGCTCCAGAAGATTGCGCCGCCGGCAATGACAAGGCCGCTGACACCAAGCATCCACCATCGCGGCTGCAGCCAATCGCCCAGTAGCAAGCCGAGGACATAAAACAATGCGATGATCGCCAGGGGCCGCTTCATCGAATGTCACCTAATTTGCCAAGGATGAGCGCTGCGGCAAAGGAAATTCCTGAGCGAACGGCCTCCTCCCGTGAACCTAGTAGAGGACGACGTAAGCCTACAACCCGCGTCCTCGCGGGCTCATTTGGGAGGGAACTGGGCGATGGGAAATATACGATCGAACATCGAACAGTTCATCGCTTTTGCGCCAAAAGCGGTTGCGCTCACTACCGCCGCTCACCCATATTTGCCATGCCATGTTGAAATTAGGTGTAAACATCGATCACGTCGCGACGGTCAGGGAAGCTCGTTATCGGGGACTGGGACATGGTGAACCCGACCCGGTCGTCGCAGCCCTCGCCTGCGAGGCCGCCGGGGCTCACGGTATTACGGCTCATTTGCGTGAGGATCGTCGCCACATCCAGGATCGCGATGTTTGGAGATTGCGCGAAGTAATTAAGACGCGGCTCAACCTCGAAATGGCCAACGCCGAGGAGATAATTACCATCGCGCTCAAGCTCAAGCCAGACATCGTCTGCCTGGTGCCGGAGCGGCGGCGGGAGGTCACGACCGAAGGTGGCCTGGATGTTACCGCGAACCTGAAGGCATTGAGTGAAACGCGCAAACGGATGAACGACCACGGCATCGAAGTCAGCTTGTTCATCACGCCCGATCCTCCGCAAATCGAAGCCTCGGCCCGCACCGGCAGCCAGTTTATCGAACTGCATACCGGGGCGTTCTCTGAAGCTTTCGCAAACCCTGTTGCACGCGACAAAGAATCGCAACGGTTGATTTTTGCTGCAGAACAAGCTCATCAACTTGGCCTGCGCGTGAACGCCGGGCACGGCCTGAATTATCAGAATTTACCGCTACTGCATCGGGTGCCGCACCTGGTCGAGCTAAACATCGGCCATAGCATTGTGAGCCACGCGGTCCTGGTGGGGATGGGAAACGCCGTGAAAGAAATGCTGCGCCTGATGGAGGGATACAAATGAAACGGGAACCCCGATCAGAAGGGAACAGAAGGCAACAAAGAGAACGAAGAGGTCAGGTGCCGGTACGTATGCTGGGTCGATCCGCGTCTATTGACTTGCCAGGGCTATCTGTTTTCATTAACCCCCAGCTTCAGCTGGGGGTAGTGCGTGCGAAACCGATCGGAACCGCTTCAGCGGTTTCCCAATCCTTGAGGGGCCGGGCGGCCTGTTTGGAAACCGCTGAAGCGGTTGGGGCGAGTCTTTGCTGCTTCTGCACCTCGCTGAAGCGAGGTGTTACTGAGAGCATACCTATTGAGAGCATCACCTTCGTCGTGCAGCGATCTGGCGTTCTTTGGGACTTTGGACTTTGGACTTAAAAAATGATACTCGGCATCGGCATCGATATAATTGAGGTAGCGCGCGTCCAGGGCTCATTTGACAAGTTCGGGGATCGATTCACCAATCGCATTCTGCATCCGAACGAAATCAATTACTGTTTGTCGCACCGGGTGCCGGGTCCGTTTCTAGCCGCGCGCTTTGCCGCCAAGGAGGCGATTTCCAAAGCGTTCGGGACCGGAATCGGTGCACAGCTTGGCTGGCATGACATGGAGGTGGGACGGAAAGAAAGCGGCGAGCCCTTCGTGATTCTCCATGACAAAGGTCAGGCTTTGCTGAAAGAACGCGGCGCCAAGCGACTGCTCATCAGCCTTAGCCACACCACGGCACATGCCACCGCCGTGGCAATTCTGGAAGGAGACTAGAAGAAATCCGAAATGCTGTTATTTCGTGAAAAGATCCCAACGACCTGGCTGCCCAAGGTGCTGGTGAATCTTCCTGCGGTGCTCGTCGACCATGCTCATCTGGAGCGAAAAGCGGCGACCAGCGCACTGAACCTGGAAAAATTTCGGGATCTTTTCCCGCGCGTTGACGATTTGAATGCGATTGCCATCGAGGAGCTGCAACATTTCCAATTGGTGCTGAATTTACTGAAGAAGCGCGACATTCCGTTTGGGCAAGCCTATCCGAGTGCCTGGATTAGCGGCTTGATGCGCGCGGTTCGCAACGGCGCGCGTCACCAGGTGATCGATCATCTCATCTGCTGCAGCCTGATTGAGGGACGCAGTTGCGAGAAATTCCAAGTCCTGGCGCAGGCACTCGTTTCGCGTGACCCGGAGCTGGCCGCGTTTTACCAGGGCCTGGTCGAATCCGAAGGCAACCACTACGCGACCTACCTGCTGATGGCAAAAGAAATTGATGAGCCAGAGACTCATCGACGGCTCGACTATTATCTGCAGCTTGATGCCGAACTGATCCGCGTGCCCAATCCACTGCCGCTGCTGCACTAATTTGTAGGAGTCGACATGGGAAGATCGGGGTGAAAATCGAGAAGCGAACATCGAACACTGAGCATCGAACTTAGAAGTTAGAAACCACCAAGCTGGTAATTAGGTTGGACATTCCGTTCAGAGTTCAATGTTCAGTGTTCGATGTTTAGTGTTGAATATTGGTCGAGTAAATCTGCTGACTATTCGGCTTCGCGCTCGTGATGACCCGGAGTGTCTTTGGGCACCCCCTCGCGTGGTCCGAGGTGTGGGCCACGTCGCATTCCTTGCCGCTCCAGCTGGTTCTCGGCTTCGGCGCCGAAGCGGGTCCAGGGGATCGCTTCAAGACGCGCCGGTTTGATCGGCCGTCCCGTCACTTCGCAGATGCCATAGGTCCTATTGCGAATGCGCTCCAGCGCCTCTTCGATTTCATACAATGCATCCTGTTCAGAAGAGAGCATCCCTAAGGCGAAGTCCTGGTCATACGTATCAGTTCCGGCATCGGCCAGGTGCGTGCCCAAAGTGGGTTGCTCTTCCAGCGCGTCCTTGGCGAGGTCTCGGCGTTGCTGCACCAAGTGGTCGCGCAATTCGAGCAACCGCCGGTAATGTTGACGCCATTTCGGCGCGACATTCTTATCGGTGAGCACCTGCCCTACCACATCCTGCGTGCTGGCTCGCGGTTTGGGCCGGCTCTGCCTCGGTCGAGTAGATCGGGATCTCCTCTTTCCCATGCAACAACGTTGCACTGCTGGAACCAGAAAGCAAATGAACGCCATCGGTTAGAAAGTCTCGTACCACCCTTGGAACATTAGCAAGCCCCAGAGCAAAAGGCCTGCGTCGCGCGGTCCTTGCTGGTGCTTCCGCCATAGCCTCCGCACTTCCTCCGGTGCGAAAAAGCCCTCCCTGCGAAGCCGGTCTTCACTCAAGTGGGCTTCGGCCCACTCAAACAAAGGGCCGCGCAACCATCGACCCATCGGCGTACAAAATCCCATCTTCGGTCGGTCGGTCAGCTCTGGGGGAACGCTTTGCGCGAGGATCATTCGCAGCGGCCATTTGTTCTGACCGTGGCGCCGCTTAATTGCATCCGGAATTTGGGCAGCATACTCCACCACGCGATGATCAAGTAAAGGCATGCGCGTCTCGAGGCTAACCGCCATCGCGGCTCGGTCCACTTTGACCAACAAGTCGTCGGGCAAGTACGTGTTCAAATCCAGGTAACTCAAACACGACACGTCCTGCTCTTCGAGGCCGCGCATGTCGGACATCTCATCAAAGAAGTCTTTCGTGATTTCGGGCCTGCTCAAATACAGGTCTGGCGCCTTGTGAAGCGACATCCGGTGCCGGTAATAACAGGGCAGCGATTGCGCCAGCCATTGGTTCCGTGCCTTCGCAAGCCGGCTGGTCCATCTACGTTGGAACGGCGACTCCGCCAGAAGTGAAATTGCCGCAGAAGCAGCCAATATTGCGCACCGGGCGGTGGTGCCGATTTCCGGATGGCGCTTGAGTTGTTGCCAACGCTCAAGACTTTTCTCGTAGCGCCCATAGCCGTGAAACAGCTCGTCACCGCCATCGCCCGAAAGCGACACGGTTACCTGTCGCCGTGCCAGGCGGGCCAGCGCAAGCGTCGGCAATTGCGAATCATCGGCAAACGGTTCGCAATAAACCTGCGGAACCTGCCTCGCCAATTCCAGCAGCTCGGAGTCCGCGCAGCGCCAGGTGACTTGCTCTGTTCCCAAATGCCTTGCAATTCGCTCGGCGTGCATCGACTCGTCATAATGCGAGTCTGGAAAGCCGATACTGAACGTCTTCACCGGGACCCTCGCCTCGGCCTGCAACAGCGAAACCACCGTCGAGGAGTCTATTCCGCCTGAAAGAAACGCGCCCACAGGAACATCCGCCAGCATTTGCAGTCGGATCGATTCCCGCAGCAACTCCCGCAAATGACCCACGCAATCCTCGGGCGAACCGGCAAAGACTCCGCGCTCCCCCGGTTTGGGCAGTGACCAATAGGATCGAAGGGTTTCTCTGCCGGGACTGGCACTGCCATCAAGCGGAAGTAAGAGGACGTGTGCCGGTAACAATTTGTGAAAACCGGCGAGGATACACCAGGGGGAGGGAACATATCCGAACCGCAAATACAGCGTCAACGCGCGGCGATCTACTTCGGGGACGAATCCGGGATGGGGTCGAAAAGCCTTAAGTTCCGATCCGAAGAAGAAGTGGCCATTGCTCCAGCCGTAAAACAGCGGTTTTTCCCCAAGGCGGTCACGGGCCAGCAAAAGCTGCCGCCGAGGGATATCCACGAGCGCCAGCGCGAACATCCCGGCTGAGCATTGAAGGGTTTTTTCCAGCCCCCAGGCGGCGATGCCCGCCAGGAGCACTTCCGTGTCGGAATGTCCGCGGAAAGAGTGTCCTTGTTGAGCCAGGTCAGCTCGGAGAGCGTTATGGTTGTAAACCTCACCGTTTAGCACCAGGGCAAACCGGCCGTCACTCGAGAGCATCGGCTGGTGCCCAAATTCGCTAAGATCGAGGATCGATAGACGTCGGAACGCCAACGCTATGCCAAGAGAAGGTTCGCTCCACTCACCTGAGTCATCCGGGCCACGGTGGCGTAGCCGGTCCCCCATCTTCCTCGCTAGCACCAAAGCATCTATCTGAAAGTCGCGGGGCCTGTGAAAGCCTGCAAAACCGCACATACTGGCTATCTCGACGAGCAACTCCGGGCAATGCCCGATCCCCGCGAAGGAGGCTCGTCGCTAAAAGGCGGTTCAATCTTCGGCTAGCCGAGGTACCACCTCGACGGACCCGAGTTTACAAGCCAAGACTAATTAAGCCAGTTTAGGAACCATATCATGCGACTGGAGCCGCAGATACGGCAATAATGGTATCAAATTGATTAAGCCCAGCTATGTCAAGCGTGATTTTGACACATTTCGTTGCTTTACATCGGCCTTGAATCGTTCCATTATCGGCGTGGAGTCCCAGTCACATGAACCCGAGGTTCAATGCTTTGCTCGCGGCCTCAGCGCTGGCCGTTGCGCTTGGTTTCTTGCCCGAGAAGTTGACAGCGCAATCACTGCGATCGATTTATAGTTTTACCCGCGGCAGCGATGGGGCCAATCCTTACGCCGGATTATTGCTATCGGGGACCAATCTTTATGGCACGGCTTGTTACGGGGGTGCTTCCAGCCAGGGGACGATTTTCCGATTATGCACTAATGGCACTGGGTTGATCACGTTGCTCAGCTTCAGCGGTGGCACTGATGGAGGAAACCCGAATGCTGGGTTGGTGTTAGTGAGCAACACGCTGTATGGGACGGCTGT
Organism: Candidatus Limnocylindrales bacterium; assembly: GCA_035495315.1. Lineage (GTDB taxonomy): Bacteria > Verrucomicrobiota > Verrucomicrobiia > Limisphaerales > UBA8199 > DATJGF01. The sequence goes on along the minus strand of DATJGF010000110.1, from coordinate 50,911 downwards.
CTATCGAGGAAGTCCAACTGCGAACGCGGGAACCGTCTTCAAGGTAAATACGGATGGGAGCGATTTTAAAGTGTTGCATACGTTTGCCGGCGGCGACGGCGGGGCCAATCCGCTTGGAGGACTTGTCGCCTCAGGCAATACGTTATATGGCACCACGTATCATAGCAGTCCTGGTGGGGGTATCGTATTCGCGGTGAACACCGATGGCTCGGGCTTTACGAATTTGTACAGTTTCACCGGCGGAAGCGATGGCGCTAATCCTAAGGCGGAATTGGTCCTGGCTGGGAACGCGCTCTACGGCACAACCGAAAATGGTGGTGCATGGGGCTATGGCAGCGTGTTCACTTTACAGATCGGTGACATGGGATTTAGTACCCTGTACAGTTTCAGCGGGGGCGATGGCGCTAATCCAGAGGCAGGATTGACTCTTTGGGGCAACACGCTTTTTGGGACGACTCGATTGGGTGGGACGCAAGGCGCGGGTACCGTGTTCGCTCTAAGCACTGATGCGGTCGCATTTGATCCGATTTATAACTTTACCGGGACTGTCGACGGCGCGAATCCGGGTGCCGCTTTGATTTTGCTCGGCAACACACTTTATGGGGTTGCGGCTCACGGCGGCGGGCATGGCAATGGGACTGTATTTGCCGTCAGGACAGATGGGAGCGGCTTTAATACAGTTCACGATTTCACGGCAATCGGCGGCATTTTTTCCACCAATATCGACGGTGCGAATCCGACTGCCGGATTACTTTTGTCGGGGAACACTTTGTATGGGACAGCATGTAATGGAGGTAAATGGGGAAGCGGGACATTGTTTAGCCTGGCAGTGCAGGCGCCGCCACAACTGAGAATTACGCCCATTCCCGGAAACGTGATCCTCACCTGGCCGACCAATTCATCGGGCTTCACTTTATTGTCCGCGACCAACCTTGCTTCGTCCGCGTCTTGGAGCGCCATTTTGCCCGGCCCGATGGTAGTGAACGGTCAGAATAGCCTCACAGATTCGATCTCTGGACCGCAGCGGTTTTATCGACTAAGTCAGTAACCGACGCGACTATTTCGTGTAAGCCGCAGAATCACCTGGCCAGCCGAAGAAATTGAATCGGGTTTGTGGCAGGCGCGGTCCAGGTATAGATCCCGTTGGCAAAAGCCGCGTTGATGAGATTGGTTTGCCACGTGTTAAAATCGGAGGAGGAAAGGACTTTGAATTGTTGTCCGGCGCTGCCCTGCCACTGCAAGGCAATGATCTGGTTCTGCACCGTGAAAGATTGGATAACAAGAGGAGGGACTTGAGCCGCCTGGGTGGCAACTAACTGGCCTTTAAGTGTGACAACTGTATCACCGGCGCTAACCAGGCTGAAGACAAACGTCGCATTAACCGGAATAGTAATTGTTTGCTGTCCGGCGGGCCCATTGATCGTGCCCATGGTCGTCACTTTGTTAGTCGCATAGCCGGTGAGGAGTTCGACCCCATGTTGGCTGAGCAAGCCGGAAACATTATAGGCAAAAGTGCTGGTGGCCTGGGTAGGAAAAAACAAAGTCAGACTGCTCGAATCAAATTGTCCGTTGTTGATCGCGATCGAGCCATTCGTGAGATCCAGCAGCACATCTCGCAGAGCGGCGACGCCGCTACCCAAAATGGTCGTGCCCATCGCGCCATAGTTTGCCGGCTCACTCCCGGCGGTGCCGTCTGCTTTGGGCTGCCAAGTGCCGCTGTTATTTACGTGAATTTGGCTTTGTCCCACGAATTCAATCGACGAACCTGCTACCGCTGCTTCCAGTGTTCCCCCGACTTTCGCGGTGAGACTGCTAGGCCCTTGACTCATGATCTGGGTGCCCAACACGGTGCCGGAGATCGTGATCGAACTCTGATTGCTATTGATTAAAAACGTTTGAGCCGATGCCGTCTTTAATCCGGCAAACCCGGAAACGAGCAAGAACGCTGCGGACAAAAGCGTGCGACTTCGACACGAGACAGGGGCTTTCATGGTCGACAACATGACGCATGCCTCTGCCCTAAGTCAAACTAAAGTTGGTGCAAAATAGCAACCTCCCCCGCTTCCCTCCCGATTTTTGCCGGCATTTCCATTTTACATTTCCAATCGGATGAGCAAGGCTGGCTGCCGTCAAAATGCAGACGCACTGGACGCCAGATTCCTGGCAAAACAAACCCGCCAGCCAGCAACCAGCCTATCCCGCCGCCGAACAATTGCAGCGCGTGCTGGCGCAATTGTCTCGTCTCCCACCTCTCGTCACTAGTTGGGAAATCGAGAACCTCAAACAACAGTTGGCCCAGGCCGTTCGCGGCGAGCGATTTTTGCTTCAAGGCGGTGATTGTTCCGAAAGTTTTGAGGATTGCGAATCGTCGGCCATCGCGAGCAAGCTTAAGATCCTCCTGCAAATGAGTCTCGTGCTGGTGCAGGGCGGAAAAAAACGGGTGGTGCGCATTGGACGTTTTGCAGGGCAATATGCCAAACCACGTTCCGCGGATAATGAGACTCGCGCCGGTACGAGCCTGCCGAGCTTCCGGGGCGACATGATCAACCGGTCTGGCTTCACCGCTAATGACCGCACCCCGGACCCGCAACTGCTGCTGCGCGCCTACGAACGCTCAGGGTTGACGATCAATTTCATCCGCGCGCTCATTGAGGGTGGGTTTGCCGACCTGCATCATCCGGAGTATTGGGAACTCGGTTTCGTCGCCAAGTCACCGCACGCGGCGGAGTACATGCGTATGGTGCAAAGCATAGGCGAATCTCTGCGGTTTATGGAGACCTTGACCGGCTCGGTGCTGGCAGATATCAACCGCGTCGATTTCTACACCAGCCACGAAGGTTTGCACCTGCAGTACGAGCAGGCGCAGACGCGGCAAGTGCCTCGGCGCACCGGTTGGTACAATCTCTCGACGCACTTTCCCTGGATCGGCGATCGCACCCGCGCTCTGGATGGCGCACACGTCGAATATTTTCGCGGGATCGCCAACCCGATCGGTGTCAAGGTTGGACCGTCAGTCACTCCTGCGGAGGCGTTGGCTTTAGCGGAGATTCTCAATCCGCAAAATGAACCTGGTCGGCTGACTTTCATTTTCCGTTTTGGCGCCGATCGAATCGCCGATTGCTTGCCGCCATTGCTTGAGGCGATTTCACGCGCCGGTAAAGAGGTGCTCTGGTGCAGCGACCCCATGCACGGAAACACCGAAACCACTAGAAGTGGCATAAAAACGCGGCGTTTTGAAAATATTATCCGTGAACTGGAGCAAGCCTTTGAGATATTGAAGAATTGCGGACGCCCCCTCGGCGGAGTGCATTTTGAACTGACTGGAGATAATGTCACCGAATGTATTGGCGGGGCCAGCGGTGTCACTGAAGAGGATTTGGAACGCGGATATCGGAGTCAGCTCGACCCACGCTTGAATTATGAGCAAGCGATGGAGATGGCGCTGCGGCTGGCAAGACTAATGGCGGAAACGACGAAGCGCTGAACAGCGGGGCAAGAACCCTCAATCGGGTTCCTCCTGGTCCGACTCTGTGTTACCTCCGTCGAAACACACGCCGCGTTTTGAGGCTTCAATAAAATCCAACATCAATTTAGCGCATTCACCAGAGAACTTGCCACGTGCAGCCGCGACGGCTTTGCGCAGGTTTAGCTTGGACCGGAACAACGCGTGGTAAAGCTGTTTCAGTTCCAGGCGGTTGGCGGGCGACAACCCGGCTCGGCGTAAGCCAATCGTGTTCAGGCCACAAACGGTGTTATCACCGCGCGCGACTGTAAACGGCGGCAGGTCTTTGCTGATAGCCGAGCCGCCCTGCATCATCGCCAGCGTGCCGACTCGTACAAATTGGTGAACCAGGCAATTGCCGGAAATCAGCACACGATTGTCAATATGCACGTGCCCTCCGACCAGTGCCCCATTGGCTACGATGACATAGTTTCCGAGCCGGCAATCGTGGGCAATGTGGCAGCACCCCATCAGCAAATTGTGCGAGCCAATCACGGTCTGGTCACTCTCCAGATTCGCCCGATGCACTGTCACACACTCGCGAAAGACATTGAAATCGCCCACCTTCAGGCCCGACGGCGCCCCTTTATACTTCAAATCCTGCGGTGCCTCGCCGATGACGCAGCCGGCGAAGAATTTGTTATCGGCACCGATTTTCGTGTGGCCCGTCAGGTAAGCGTGCGGCCCGATGATACAGCGCGGGCCGACCTCGACGCCGGCATCGATCACCGCATGGGGTCCAACCTGCACTGTGGAGTCAAGCTGGGCTTTTGGATGGATGACGGCCGTCGGATGAATCACAAGTAAAAGGAAGCGCGTGCCGTTAGGATTGCCAAGCTAAAAGTAACGAGCGCTACCAGAACCGGCGTTCTTACTTCACTTTCCCTCGAAAATATTCGATTGTCTTAACCAGCCCCTCCGCCAGTTGCACTTTCGGTTCCCAACCCAATAGGCGTTTCGCTTTCGTGATATCCGGCTGTCGCTGTTTGGGGTCATCCTGGGGCAAAGGCTTAAAAACAATTCTGCTGCGTGATTTCGTCGCGCGGATGATCTGTTTTGCAAACTCAAGGACCGATAGCTCCACCGGATTGCCAATGTTCACTGGCAGGTCATAATCGCTGAGCATGAGCCGATAAATCCCCTCAATTAAATCCGAGACATAACAAAAACTGCGGGTTTGGGCGCCCAGGCCAAAAACAGTCAGCGGTTTGTTTTTGAGGGCCTGACTGACGAAGGCCGGCACGACGCGGCCATCGTTCAGGCGCATTCGTGGACCATACGTGTTGAAGATGCGCACGATCCGCGTCTTTACCTGATGCTCTTTGTGGTAGGCAATAGTGAGGGCTTCGGCGAACCTTTTCGCCTCATCATAACAACCCCGAGGTCCAATCGGGTTCACATTGCCCCAATACTCTTCGGTTTGTGGGTGAATGAGCGGATCTCCATAGATTTCTGAAGTCGACGCCAGCAGGAATCGCGCGCGTTTGTTCTTGGCCAGACCCAAGGCCTTGTGCGTGCCGAGCGAGCCAACCTTTAGTGTCTGGATCGGCAGCTCCAGATAATCAATCGGGCTGGCGGGCGAAGCAAAATGCCACACATAATCCACCGACGGTTCCAAAAACAGAAACTCGGTTACATCCTGTTGGATGAACTTGAAATTGGGATTCCCCCCGAGATGCGCGATGTTGTCGACCGTTCCGGTGACGAAATTGTCGATGCCGATAACTTTATGGCCGCGGCTGAGCAACAAATCCGTCAGGTGCGATCCGAGAAAACCCGCCGCCCCGGTAACCACACTGGTCGGTTGGTGCGAGTTCGCCGAGGTTTTGCGGCGGCGGCTCATTTGGCGCCGTTACCCACCAGCACTACCGGCACCGTGCGCAAAAGGATTTTAACATCCAGCCACAACGACCAATTATCGATGTATTCGAGGTCGAGTCGGACCCAATCCTTAAAATCTTTGACGTTATTTCGCCCGCTGATTTGCCAAAGGCAGGTAAGGCCGGGCTTCACACTGAGGCGCCGGCGATGGGCGAGATCGTTGAAACGCCTGACCTCGTCGACCGGGAGCGGTCGTGGTCCGACCAGGCTCATCTCGCCGCGCAACACGTTGTAAAACTGGGGCCACTCGTCGATGCTGAACTTGCGCAGGAACTTCCCAAAAGGAGTGATTCGAGGGTCATTCGTCAATTTGAAAACCGGTCCGCTCATTTCATTCATTGCGGCGAGCTCATGTTTCAGTTGATCAGCGTTGGTGATCATCGTGCGGAACTTATACAGCGTGAAAGGATGTCCATTCAGCCCGGAACGTTGCTGTCGGAAAAAGATTGGTCCGGGCGAGCCGATCTTAACCACAAGTGCGAACAGGAGTAAAAAGGGCGCCAGAATGACCAGTGCAAGGAGCGCGCCGAGGCGGTCGATCACTTGCTTGAGAACGTTTTCCCAGGAAGCCCCCGGTGTCGTGCGAAATACCAGGACCGGATGACCGTAGAAATCATCGATGCTGGTATGCGAGATCTGGGTTCGAAAGAAATCGGCTAGCAGCCAGACCTCGACTCCTTCCAATTCGCAAGCGCGAATTGCCGCTTCGACCTGATCAAAAAGCGCGCGTTTGGCGCTGACCAGAACACCATTAATCGAATGTTCGTGCAGCAACTCCACGACTCGCTGTATCGGGACATTATTCAAGTCCAGTTCCGCGACAATTTCCAGGGTTTCACGAGACCGCGCGCCCAGTTTGTCCCGAATTCGGCTGGTTTCGTCCACTGTCCCCAGCAGGATGAAGCGCCGCCGATACTGCGCCTGGGCCAGCTTGCTCTTCAAAGCAAGTAAGAACAACTCTTCCTTGGCGAACACGAGGGCGAAACTGATGCCGCCGAACCAAACCGGCACCCACCGCGCGATCTCACTACGAAAAACGAACAGTGTGAGCACCATGCCCAAGGAAATCAGGACACACCCTTTGAACAATTGCCATGCCGTCGTCCCGCGAGCATATAGAATCGGCCGCTCGTAAAAACCCTGCGCTTCCAGCACCAAAGGCACCGAGGGAATAAGAATCAAGTACAACCATTTATACCTCTCGAACGGGCTGACAGGGTCCTGGTGAAAGTAGTGGATGAGGAAAGGGTTTGCCCGCAGTGCGTAGGCCAGCCAAAAACTGATCGCGAACAATCCCGCGTCCAGAAATTGGTGAATCTGCATCCGAATCAATCGGTCGCGCCGTAGCATAGTTTATGCGAAGCAGATCAATAAGGGCAGCAAGATGCCGCAGAAGCGCACAGGGCCATCAGTCGAACCTCACCCAGAGAACGAGCCTGGCCACAGCGGACCTGGTTCGGTCGTTGCGGCCAACAGTACGAAAACGCGACCCGGAATTCTTCGGAAATTCCAATATTCGGCTCTTTTTCCATGCGCTCGGATTCGAGCCCAGTTGCTTACACAAGAATCAAGCTACATTCAATCAAATTCGGACGTCCCTTCCGGCCGCTCTACAGATTCCCGGCTGGCGCTGACCAGGAAATTTTCAGCTCTTTTTTCGCGGAAGAGATCCCACCTTCTAGGTGGCAAATCGAAAGCAACTGCTTACCTCATTCTACAATCAGCGCAAACTCAGTCGGCTTGTCCTCGGTATCCAGGCATCCACGCAGATATGACACGATCTGTTCTTCAAGATCCTGGCATCGGATGCCCCAACGGTCCGCACCGACCAGGTGTTTCACGCAGCTCCTTAGGCCACGGAACCGCAGAACACTTGGCTGCTGACGCAGTTGCTGCCGTAATTCCTCGCGAAGCCGTGGAAAGAAGACCAACTCCCGGGCTTCGCCCGTGTCACGGGCCAATTGACATAAGTCCGATTCCAGGAACGATTGCTGCACCGGCTCCGCTGGCGCCTGAATTTCCGGCTTAAAGCCGCGCAAAACCTTTTCCAAACTCGCCGCAAAATCCTCCGCCGACACGCTCTTCCGCTTCAACTCGTGCCTGAAATAATGGAACACTGCTTTGGCTGCCTGCTTCACTATCTCCGGATCGAGCCAGCGCGCCGTCTCACCCATAAGCTCGATCGAGATCATGTCCGCCGAAAAAGGGACACTCTCGCCGCTGGAAAACTGAAACAGTAAACAGTCACTGGACAATGCAATCATTCTTTTCCTCCGAGTTTTTTGACTTCTTGCACAAAATCAGTCGCCTCTTGGAAACGCCGGTAAACGCTCGCAAATCGCACGTACGCCACTTCGTCGATTTGTCGCAATCCCTCCATTACCAGTCGGCCGATAACTTCCCCCGGCACTTCCCGTTCGTATTTGTCGGTAACTTCATTGACCAAACGTTCTACCAAATCCTCAATGACCTTCGGACTTACCGGGCGTTTTTGGCACGCTTTCCTGATACCTGAGATCAATTTTTCCTTTGAGAATTCCTCCCTCCGGCCGTCACGTTTGATCACAACCAAGCCTCCGCGCTCTATTTCTTCATAGGTGGTAAAGCGGAAGCCACAAGAAACACATTGCCGGCGTCGCCGGATGGTCGCACCCTCGCGCGAGGCGCGCGAATCAATCACCTTATCGTCCTGACAACCGCATTTCGGGCAACGCATATCGGGCTGACCACTTCTAATTGTGTATGGCCGGTTGTACTACACACTATCTTGAGGAGTCAAGAGGGTTACGATCCCCTGCCGACCTGGGATTTTCCTTAAAATTGGAAGGTATCACACTACCTTTGAACAACTTAGAATCAATTCTCTGTAAGCGCCTTCAGAAAAGATCTTACTAAGTGTTTTTTCGCCCTGGGACTTTTGCCTAATTCGCGCTTGCTTCCAGGGTCTGGAGGCTTATCTTTTTTCTCGCCTGAACACCGTGTGTGCGGATGTTCATTGAGGCTGAGAAAAGAAAGTTAACCAGGAACCTAACCCTCAACCTCCGTTGCCCTGGCAACGTTTGGTCCGTTAGGCAATGGAGCTCGGAAAGCACTCGCTGACCAAGTCTCCCCTAAGGTTTGTCCGAAACAAATCCGTCGTCGTTTAGTTTATTTATGCTCACAATGGAAGAGGCCATGACGCAAACGGGCACGTTGCCCTTTGCGGCTGGCAATATCGTCAAAGGTACCATCATCGAAGTCCGCCCCAAAGAAGTGCTGGTGGATATCGGCTATAAAAGCGAAGGGGTCATCTCAGGCAATGAGTTTGAAGACATCAAAACCGTAAAACCTGGAGATGAAATCGATGTGCTCATCGAGAAGCTCGAAGACAAAGAAGGCATGGTCGTCCTCTCAAAGGAAAAGGCCGAGTTCAAAAAGAATTGGGAACGGATTTTGACGATTTGCAACGAAGGGGGAACCATTGCCGGCAAGGTGAAGGCCATCGTCAAAGGCGGCTTGCTGGTCAATATCGGAGTTGAAGCATTTTTACCGGCATCTCAGATCGATATCGCCACTCCTAAGAACCTGACTCAATACGTCGGCAATACCTACGATTTCAAAGTCGTTAAAATTAATCAGGAACGGCAAAATATCGTCCTCTCGCGCCGCGAACTGATCGAGCAGGAACGGCTCGAACGTCGCCAGAAGCTCCTGTCGGAGATGACCCCAGGCGATATCCGCAAAGGCACTGTAAAAAATATTACCGATTTCGGCGCCTTCATCGATCTGAATGGTATCGATGGACTATTGCACATCACCGATATGAGCTGGGGCCGCATCGGTCATCCTTCCGAATTGCTGAAAGTAGGCCAGGACATCGATGTCGTCGTCCTGGACATCAATCGCGAAAAGGAACGCGTCAGTTTGGGTCTTAAGCAGAAGCTGGCGAATCCGTGGGACAGCATCGAACAGAAGTATCCCGTCGGCGCGAAGGTCAAGGGCAAGGTCGTTAACCTGGTTCCTTACGGCGCGTTTGTCGAACTGGAACCGGGAGTCGAAGGCCTGGTCCACGTCACCGAATTGTCATGGACCAAACGCGTTGCCAAGCCTTCCGACATGTTGAAGCAGGACCAGGAAATTGAGGCCGTCGTTCTGGGCATCAACCGTGAAGAACAAAAAATCTCTCTTGGTCTGCGCCAGCTCGAAGCTAATCCTTGGGACCGTGCACAGGAGAAATATCCGCCTGGAACACATGTCAAAGGCAAGATCCGCAATCTAACCAGTTACGGTGCATTCATCGAACTCGAAGAAGGGCTCGATGGTATGATCCACGTGTCCGACATCTCCTGGACGCGCAAAATCAATCATCCTTCCGAGGTCTTGAAGAAAGGTGACGAGGTCGAAGCCGTCGTCCTCGAAGTCGATAAAACCAACCAAAGAATCGCGGTTGGTCTTAAGCAGCTGACACAAGATCCGTGGGCCAGCATCGATCAACTCTATAAAGTGGGCGACCTGGTCACCGGCAGTGTCACCAAGCTGGCCAGCTTCGGCGCCTTCGTCGGGTTGCAGCATGAGATTGATGGCTTGGTGCACATTTCACAGATCAGCGAAGATCGTGTCGACAAGATCAAAAACGTGCTTAAGGTCGGCCAGGAAGTCACTGCGCGCGTGATTAAGATCGATAAGGGCGATCGCCGGATCGGTCTGTCGATCAAGGCCGCCAATTACTCGCCCGAGCAGCTCAAGGCCGAGCAAGCAGTCCTCGACGCCTTGAAGCCGGGCGAAGACCTGGTTGCCCTGCAGCATGCCTTCGACGCTGCTGACGAGGCGAAAGCCGAAGATACAAAAGAAAAGTAATCTCGCTGTAAATTTTTGCCACGGCCGGGTCAAACGACCCGGCCTTTTTTTACAGGCGTTTAGCCAGTCGGGCTGCAAGCCGGTCGAGGGCCGGCGAACGATCCAACTGCGCCAAACGCACTTCGATTAAGCAGAAGCTCTCGGTCAATCGTTGCGCCTCGGTCAAGGCGTGGCGGAGGTCCGCCTCGGTTTCCACTAGAAATCCGCGTCCAGCCCCCAGCACTTCCGGGATCCTGCTGTAACGCCATGGCCAAAGATCATTATATGGACCATCCTGCATATGGCGCTCTGTTCCATACCCATTATTGTTCAAAACCACGACGATCGGGTTGAGTCGATAGCGGGCTACCGTAGCCAGTTCCATCCCGGTCATTTGAAACGCGCCGTCACCCACCAGAACCAAAGGCCGTAGTTTTGGATTGGCGACTTGTGCCCCAATGCACGCCGGCACTGCGAAGCCCATCGACGTGTAATAGGCGGGCGCAAGAAACTCGGTCCGGCCGCGGATGAATAAGTCCGTCGCCCCAAACAAGGCATCTCCAACATCCGCAACCACCACTGTGTTTTCTGAGAGGAAACTGTTTAGTGTTTCAAATAGGCGCTTCACCGTTATCCGCACAGTCAATGGTTCACGTTTGAACGGCGTAAGCGACCGAGAATTGCTTTGGCCATCCAAGCGTCGCAAACTCGCGATCGAGGCCGGACGCGGTATTTTGCCCAGCTTGCGCGGACGCAGGCGCAGCCCAACTAAACCGCGCATGAAATCCTTGAATCGGACATCTTCGTAGGTGTGGTAACGGATCGAAAGCTTTTCACTGGTGGCCGAAATGCAGCGGCCCGGATCCAGCCGTGCAGTATAAATGCCCAGGTTAATATCCGTCATGAACGCCCCGAGCATAATCAGACAATCACTCCCCTCGACATATTCCCGCACATCGTCGCGTCCCATTGCACCTTCATAAATGCCAATATAGAAGGGGTGCTGTTCGCCAATCACCGATTTGCCCAACACCGTCGCCGCAACAGGTATGCCCGTGCTTTCGGCCAGTTTCAGCACCTGGTCCTGCAGGCCGAAACGATGAATTTCGACATCGGCGAGAATGACGGGCCTGCGCGCGTCATTGATCATCTCACTGGCCTCCGCCAGCGCCGCTTGCAGGGAATGTATGTTGCTGCGCTCGTGCAAATCGGGTGGACGATGGTGAGGTATGCCCGGCAGACCGACCTGATCCCTCGGCAACTCGATATAAACCGGCCGCTTGTAACGCAACGCCGCGTGCAACACACGATCGATCTCCTGGAACGCCGTCTGGGGATCGCTCAGGACCGCCGATGCGATCGTTAGTTGATCAAACACCTTTTTCTGCGTGTCAAATTCACGGACTTTGTGGTGCAGTAACGGGTTCTTTTCGCGCTCCTTCATGCCCGGAGCGCCGCTGATAACGACCACTGGGGATTTCTCAGCAAACGCCTCCGCGGTGGTGTTGGCCACCTTCAGCCCCCCAACACAATACGTCACGCACACCGCGCCGAGTCCGCGAACCCGCGCGTAAGCGTCCGCGGCAAAACCAGCGCCCTGTTCGTCGCAGGTGTTGATAATTCCCAGTTTACTCTTGGTGAGCAGATCGTAAAAGCCCAGCACATAGTCGCCAGGCAAACCGAAAACATGGCGCACACCGTGGGCATAGAGGCGTTGGATTAAGTACTCGCCGATGCTAAGAGAAGTTTTCATTGGCCATGATCAAAATAGCATTAGAACTTGCGAAATCAAAGCCGCCTCCTGGCGGCAGCTCTGGGCTGGGCAAGGACCGCCGATTTTAAGTCAGCTTATCCATTGGACAGTTTCACATCTCGCGAGTTACTCTCGCGTCATGAACCCTCTGTTCTTCAAAGAACTCAATACGTATTTCGATCCCGCACGCGCTCGACTCAATCTCGGCTGCGGCAAGCAGGTCAGCGTCGTTGCAGGCGTCGAAACCGGCCAGCTGGTCGGCGGCTTTAAGACCTTGGAAGCTGTCGGCAAATATGCGACTCAATCCGGCGCCGTTTCTTTGATGATCTCCAATTACCTCCTCAACGGTCCCGGCCACGGCGATAATTGCCGGATCGCCTTCCGCTCGGCCACCGAAATCAAACAAATCCTCGCCGGACTAAAAATTGTCGCGCCGACCATCAGCGCTCACTGTGCCGCCTACGCCCATTTGAGCGCCACTTGGGGACTCGAATACGCCGAAAAATTTGTTCCCGGCTCAGTGCTCGCTAAGGGCACACAATATGTGGAGGATTGGTCAGAGGAATATCTCCTGGGCTTGCTCGAAACCGGCACCGCCGCCGGCATCCGCATCTACGGCTGGTTCTGGGGATTGTGGGGCCACCCCGTCCTCCACAGCGGCTATCCCTGGTTCTTTGGCTGGGACAAGCTAATCGGTGAGGGCCTCAACCGGTTTCGAGACAAGACCGCCAAAATCCGGGCCCGTGCGAACTCCCTTGGAGCCTATCTGGCGCAAGAGTTGCATCCGTGCACCGGCGCTATCTGCGCGCGCGATTTCGGCCTGCTGCTGTTGGCGACCGATTATGACAAGTGCCTCTGCGTTTGGGGCGACCCCAGTCATTGCTGGGCGGGTGAAGGATGGTTGCAACGCTTCACCAGCCCGTACGTCGCCCCACGCGTGATTGGCAGCCATGCCAAAAACTTTAAGTTTCTGCAAGGCTCCTCCACTCTGATGATATCCGAAGATTGGTCCCAACGCGGACACCAATTCTGCGGGCATGGCGAAGGCGAAGTAAACCTGGAGAGCTATACCAAGATGTTGCTGGCGATCGGCGCCGGTGATCGGTTCTGTGCCATAAACGAAGGCAACCTCATGCCGATGTACAGCGAAGCCGAAGATAGCATCCTGCCATTGACCGCCCCTGACCCGAATCTGCTCGGCGCCTGCAGCGCCGGCATCAAATGGGTAAACGAGCACCTGACCGGAATGTCCCTGACCACTGCGACCTTCAGTGACACCATGGGCAGCGCCACCTGAACGGACTACGCTCTCTCAATCGTAACCGTCCAAGCAGAGCCTCCTCGCGCCTGAGAGCATAAAGGCTCAGCGTGTTCAGCGTGTTTCACCCTTTCCCCTTAGGAAAGGGGCGGGATGAGGGGAATTGGATTGTGCACTCAATACCAGCCTGCTTCTCCAGCTTAGTGCCAGTTTCAGAATCGCCAACCCAAACGCCAACGCCACAATAACCATCCCGGAAAAACTCTTCGCACCTATCATACCTACAAATATCCCCAACAGGAGCGCGAAGAAGATCCACGGCGTCATTACGCCAATGGCCCAAAGTCCTCGCCGCCACAAGTAATCTCCCTGGTCGTTGGTTCGCGCTAGTAGACGCCCAATCAAAACCCCAATCACGCACCAAAGAACGCAATTCACCGTTGGCGGTATTCTGGTCCCGTGCTCGACCAGAGAAGGGATGATGAAGCCAACCAGGACAAACCCCACAGTACAGCCCAGACCTGCGCGCCACGGCTTGCGCAATGACCCCGTTGATTGTCCTCCAAGAGTTTGCCTGAGCCCCAGCAGCACCAACCCGGCGATCGCCACAACCGACCCTAGTGTTAACCTCCAGCTGGGCCGAAAGGGATAAATCTGTCTCCTCGCCAGCATCTCCGGATACGCCGCTTCCAGCAGCCCCCTATTGAATTCCACCAGTTTATCCCCATGCCTCGGTTTCGTTGCTTGCGCTTTTAAATTGTCCGGCAAGGTAACACCGGCAAACTTTTCCTCCGAGTACAAGTCCGCGCGTGGCAGAAGCCGATTGAGTTCATCCTGTACGGCATGTGCCAAATCCGGTGAATCCTTTTGCAATGCGACAGCTTTTCGAATCACCTCCCGGTGCTTGCGGTTGAGTTGTCTCCCGATAAACCGATCGAGTGCCTCCGTTGAGTCGTTGAACCGTCGTGCTAACGCCAGCGGCTGTTTGATTTCAATTAAATGAAATTGGCGGTTATCGAATGCGCAAAACCCCAGAAGCGTAACCAGAGAGAATGAAGCCGCTGTGATGAGCCAGCCGCGGCGCCGGATCCAAGGTTCGCGGGCGCGTGCCGGGAACAATGCCTCTGTCAGGAAAATCGGCACCGTTATCGACACGACCATGTGATAGAACGTCAAACCGAACGCCCAAACCCAATTCACACCCCAAGCCCGGCCATATACACTCAAAAATCCGGTGTCAGTCCAGTGAGGATTAAAGAAGCTCTTGCACATCAATCCCTCTTCGATAATCCCATAAGCCGCGCCGCATAAGAGAATGCCCGTTGAGTTGAGGCTGCGCCGGGCCGCCGTTTCGCGCACCAGCAACGCACCGCATCCGTATAATCCCACCAGCAATAGGAAAAAAATCGGATTGAAAAACTGCAACGGAGGCGAGGAGCCGGAAAGCAGTTCCCCAATGCTGGGGGCGAGCACCAGCAGCGTGAGGACCGGCTTCCAGGCGCCTGGGCAACTCGAGGGAAGCGCCGGTTCTGTGGGAGCACCGTGAATGTCTACCGAACTTGGCATAGCATCGCTCATCGGCCTCGGCTGAGAAGTCAGTCGCTCATGGCTCAGTCGAGGCGCCAAACCTGACCTCTACGTTGTACGTTCGGCCGGCTTGAATAGCGGTGACAGTGTCTTCAATCAGCTTGTTACCATCGACCATAATTATCGTCTTGGAAGCGCCGGACTGGCGTTTCATTTCTACGTTAAAGGTGGCGCCGCGAAATGTGCGGACGGCCCTGGCCCCCGGCCACTGGCTTGGGAGCTGAGGCCTGATCTGGAGACCCGCTTTAGAACCTTTTAATCCAAACAGTTCTTCCACCAGACACCGATAGATCCACGACACGGTGCCAGTGTTGAATAACTGGCTCGAGCGTCCGGCCGTTCGTGGGTGTTGATAGTACCCACCACGATAGTAATTCGGAATAAACACCGGCAACTGGCCCCTTCGCTCATAGTCTTCGGGGGAGGGACCAGGAAGCATCTGGCGCAAGAGCTTGAAGGCGCGGTCTTGCTCACCAATGGTATAAAGGCTGTAAATATAAAAGGCCGCCGCATGGTTATAAACCGAGCCATTTTCCGCCGAACCCGGAAATTTCTGGGTGACCCGCCCGATGTCTTCGCGCATTGCGGTAAATGCCGGCGCCAGCAACATCACACCGTAAGGTGTCTCCAGTTGCTGCTCAATGGCCGTCATCATCAGCCGTCGTTGCGCAGGATTGGCTGTCCCGGCCAGGATCGCCCAGCTTTGAGGATTTAGAAAAATGCGGCCTTCCGGGTCTCTGTTTGTTCCGAAAGTCCTGCCTTCATCCGTAATGCCGCGAGCGAACCATTGACCGTCCCAAAGGTAAGCATTCACCGCTTTGTTGATATCAGCGGCGCCCACTATGAATTCTTCGGCAAGAGAGCCGGCGTTTTGATCCTCACAAATCTTCGCCCACAAGTTCAGCGCATAGGCCGTCGCCACTGATAACCAGCCGGAGACGCCTTTGCCTTTGTAGCCCACCATGTTCATCGGGTCACACCAGTCGCCTTGCGCGATGTAACTCAATCCGCGATGGTCGCGAGCTCTCAACAGCCAGCGCATCGCAAGCGTGATGCGCTCGAACATCGTCCGAGTTTGACTTTCGCGATCGGTTACCTGTTCCCCCAAAATGGCGTCGTCATTCGTTTCGTCCAGGTACGCCCTGAGACAAACCGGCAACCAAACACAATGATCTGTATGTGGGATTTGGTTGATGTATTTAAGTTCCGCTCCCTCGACCAAAAGAATTCCATCAGGCATCGCGCCGCTCGGTTCCTGTTGACTGAGTGCGTGCAAAAAAGCCCGACGTGTGAGGGAAGGCTTGAGATAACTCATGCCCATGTTGTCCTGGAGGTAATTGCGAGTCTGAGGATCGGTCGTCAGTCGATTCACATCGCCGTGGTAGAAGACCTGCCGCGGTAACCAATGGTTAACGAAATGATCGAACTCCCGATCCGGCGTCTCAATAGTCAGACAACCTTTGCCCTCGGCTATGTACGTTGAGTATTCCGCCGCAGCGCGCGCGAAACCCTCGGCATGCAGATACCTGGCGCGGAGTGCTCCGATTTCACCATCGGTAGATGCTGGTCCAAAAAGAAATCGATAATCCCGACTCCGATCTGCAGACAGCCGGAGTCGATACTGAAGGATAGCTGCGGGTGTTTCGTAAAGCGCATCGCCTTTGCCGAGTTCCTCGGACAGAATGCCTGCGGGATTGTGCAACCCACCCTCGCCCTCAAACGCTTCCTGTTTTGCTTCCCAGGCGGCCGGCATCTCCTGCGCCAGCAGAAACGTTTTGTCCTTAAAATCTTTAATTCTGAAATAATCCGCCACCTTTTGATAAGGCGTCATACACGTGGCGACAATGCCGCCGAGGTCAGCCCGGTATTGGGCCGACTGGTTCATCCAACTCATGTAGCCCACCGTGAAGTAGGGGTAAACACTGACTCGCCGCTCGCGTCCTGACTTGTTATGCACCTGCACGGCCCAAAGCTCGACAACGTCGCTGGCCGGGAGACTTAAACAAATCTCGAGTGCAATGCCGTCCTTTTCAACGCTCCACCGCAGATCGCGTTGGCCGACAGAAAAGCGATAATGATCGAGCGTTGCCCGCACCGGTTCGTAAGGCGCCGAGAACAGCGCGCCGGTCTCTTCATCTTTAACATAAAAAAACCGGCCCGGGTGATGCGCGTAATAAGGTTGCTCCGGCTGCATGAAAGTTTTGGCCTCGAGATTTGGAGCATAAGAGTATTTGGCCGGTTCCGGCTGCATGAACTGCCCTATCGCATAGCCGCGGCAGGTTGCCTGAATCATCATGCGTCGATTCCATAGAAACCCCGCCGCGCGCGGCATCAACGTCGGACTGCTCAATTCGACCCGCTCACCATTATGCGTGATCTGCACCATAATTAACTCTGCAATGCCCGTAGCGGCAGGCGTCTCGCCTGCCGTAAAACCGGGCATCCTGCCCGGCGAAGACAAATTTCGAACACTCTCATTTCAGCCGCGCTTTCCGCTTCCGGTGACCTCAGCAGCATTGACCCAGGCGGCGGGACCCCGCCCTCCACGGCAGGCGAGACGCCTGCCGCTACGCCGAAACTGCGACTGCAGCTTTTTCAGCCGCCTTGCGTTGCGCCAACTCCAACTGAATCTGCGCTAATTGTCGATTGTCCAGTTTGTAAAAGAGCATGATCCCCGCCGCCAGAAAAGCAAACGCCGCCGGAATGAACGACATCATCAGCACAATCCCTGTTTGTGACCTGGAGGTCTGAGTTGCGTTGGGGACGTAGCCAAGCGCGGTGAATACCCAGCCCATCACCGCCGCGGCCAGCGCCGTGCCGAGTTTTTGCGAAAAAGTCGCCGCGGCAAAAGTCATCGCGGTCGCTCGGCGCCCGGTACAACACTCGTTGAAATCCGCCGTGTCTGCGTACATCGCGAAAGCCAGCGGCGACTTCGGCCCCAGCACCAGGCCCGTCGCAACCTGCAGCACAAACATCCACGCAATCTGGTCTTTTGGGATAAAGAAAAACCCGATCGACAGTACGCCTGTGATACTCATCAGCACTATCAGTAGCAGCCGCTTATCAAAAAACTTGGTCAGCACCGGCGTTAGCGAAGCGCCTGCCGCCGCAGCCGCCATATATGCAGGCACAAATGCCGCCATCAAATCCGGCCGTTCAACGTAGTACTTGAAGTAATAAGCCGCGGTCGAAGTACGGAGCGTGATGGTAATCATGATGATCAGCGCCAGGAAAAACAGCACCACCCACGGCCGGTTTCGTGCCAAGTCCTTTACATCTTGAGTGACGTCGGTCCTTTGAGACGCCGGCGGCGCGACACGCTCGCGCGTGTTGAGAAAGGTCAGCAGGAAAATGCACGATGCCGCAATGCCCCAAACCATCATCGTCAGTTGCCAGCCCAACCGCTCATTCCCGCCGCCGAGCCGCTTTACCAGGATTGGTGTCGCCGCCGTCACCAGCATGCTGCCACCAAACGCGAAAATGAACCGCAAGCCGTTGATGGTCGAACGCTCTTGCGGATCCGGCGACATCACGCCCGAGAGCGCATTGTAGGGGATATTGATGCCAGTATAGCACACCATCATCAACAGATAGGTGCCATAGGCATAAATCAGTTTCCCATTTTGACTCAGAGGCGGCGTGCTATAGGTGAGCACGCCGGCCACTGCCAAGGGAAGCGCCATCCAGATCAAATAAGGCCTGAATTTCCCAAATCGGGTTTTGGTGCGGTCGGCCGCCGCGCCGATCATCGGGTCAGTGAAGGCATTAATGATCTTGATCGCAAAGAGCATCGATCCCGCCGCCGCCGCCGAGATGCCAAACACGTCGGTGTAAAAGATCATCAGGAAAGTCGCGATATTGGACCAATAAAAATTGAAGCCCATATCGGCAACGCCATAACTGAGTTTTTCCCGCCACCCCAACCGTGGAGTCGACAACTCTGACTGCGACGTCGCTGTCACAACTCTGCTCGAAAGCTATTGAAGATACGGCCCGATCGTCGCCGCCCAGAGCCGGTAGGCCTTCGCATTCGGGTGCAAGCCGTCCGGCATAAACAGTCCAGCGTCCGGCTTCCCATCCGGGCCCAGCATCCGCCCATACACATCGATGAACAACAGCCCGTCTTCTTTGATGGCTGCAATTTGTCGATTTGCCGACTCGATCTGCTCTTTCAAATGCCAGCGCGATGGACTCGGCTTGATTGACACGAACGCAATCTGCGCCTCCGGCAAACGTGCCCGCACGGCGTGCACGAACGCCCGGTAATCCGCCACCACTTGCTGCGCGCTCTTGCCGTTCGCCAAATCATTGTCTCCCGCATACAGCACGATCAGGCGCGGGTGATAAGGAAAAATGATCCGATCGGCGAAGGCGGTTGAGTCAGCGATTTCCGAGCCGCCAAAACCGCGATTGATGACGGGTTTGCCCGGGAAGTCTTGCGCCAAAGTTTTCCAGAGACGAAATGAGGAGCTGCCGATGAACAGAATGCCATCCCGCGGCGGAGGATTGGTGCGGTCGTGGGTCTCGAACGCCTGAATTTCGGGTTCCCAACGTGAAGTGCTTGTCTGAGTTTGGGCCGAGAGTTGTGACAGGCCGGATAATAAAAGCAAAGCTACCAGCCACCAACGTGGTTTCGCAGAAAGTCGAAACATGAACCGAGCCTGCAGTGTTTGGGTGAGGAAGGCAAGGCTTCAGCATTCAGAAATGAGACGAAATGAGCTTGCCGTATCCAGGGCATTTGTGTCAAAAGTGGACCTGTAAAAGAGTGTGAATAATATTCAAGTAACTAATCAACGAAATTAAACCTCCCGGTGTCTATGAGCACGAACCATCACCACAGTTGCTGCACCTGCCACGGTTGTCGCCCGTTCACCCTCCCCCAGTTCCAGGCCGTAAACCGCCGCCGGTTCCTCTACCACGTCGGTGCTTTCGCCGCGGGCGGGTTGGCCATGTCCGCCCTTGATGTCGCTGCGGCCGAGGCGGACTCCGGTCCGCCGCGTCACCCACGCTATTGCAAGCCGCTCCGCGTGCAACCCGTGCTGACTTACGAAACGCCGCAACGCAAAGAGCATACCAGCTGGCGCAATTGGGGTGGCATCCAGAGCGAGAACGATGCTGCCCGGGAAAGAACGCACATTGAATCGGAGCTTACCGCGCTCAAGGCGCAAGCAGAGGTTCCGCTCGAATTCCTGCCGATCATCTCCGCCAAGAGCGGCGATGAAGCGGCCGCCCGACTGGAGCGCACTGAATTCGATACGCTCCTGTTGTATGCCGCCGGGGGCTGGGGTTTGGAAAAGCTGCTCCGCAAGGAACATTTCAATCTCATGTTCCTGCGTCATGACCCCGGCCCGGTGTACCTCTGGTACGAAATTGTCCATCCGCGGCTGCTGCGGAAAACGGTCGACGAATACGGCCCGCTGGAGATTGATGTCCATGACGTCGTCGTCGACAAAAACGAGGAACTGCTGTGGCGGCTGCGCACCCACGCGGCACTCAAAAACACGCTGGGTAAACGGATTGTCTGCATCGGGGGCCCCGCAGGTTGGGGCGAGGGTGGACATCGCGCCCCGGCGATCGCACGCGAAACCTGGAAGCTGGAACTGGTGGATTATCCGTACCCTGAACTCGAGAAACGCCTGAAAGCGGCTTTCCAGGATACCGCCCTGCTTCGCCGCAGTGAGACTGCTGCGGGCCGGCTCCTGCGCGAACCGCGCCTCTCGCTTCAGACCGCGCGTCCTTTCCTCAACAACGCGTTTGTCCTGACCGAAGTCTTCAAAGACATTCTCGACGAGGCGGGAACGGATGCGATTACGGTGAACCAATGTATGGGCACTATTATGGGCATGAGCCGAACGACGGCCTGCATGCCCCTCTCCTTGCTGAATGACGAGGCCTATCTCGCCTTTTGTGAGTCGGATTTCGTCGTTATTCCTTCAGGCATTCTGCTCCATTATATCAGCAGCCGCCCGGTGTTCCTGAATGATCCGACCTTCCCGCACGATGGCATCGTCACCCTGGCCCACTGCACTGCTCCGCGTAAAATGGATGGCCATCGTCCCGAGCGGACAAAGATTTTTACTCATTTCGAGAGCGACTATGGCGCTGCACCGAAAGTCGAAATGAAAGTTGGCCAGCTCACAACCACGCTCGTGCCCGACTTCGGCTGCAAACAATGGCTGGGCTTTGCCGGCACGATAGTCGGCAACCCCTTCCTCGATATCTGCCGAAGCCAGGTCGATGTCCGTGTCCATGGCGATGCCAACGCACTTCTCGAGCAGATGAAAGGTTTTCACTGGATGCTTTGCTACGGCGATTATTTGAAGGAATGCAGCTACGCGCTCAAGAAACTCGGCGTAGAATTCGTCAACGTGAGCACGCTGCCCAAGGCGACCTGACAAGCCGGCAAGTTTTGGAGTGCGGTAGACCTCTGCCGCACTCCAAGACCTGGGGGACTCCGCGGAGCTGTTTTTTCTTGCGCAAAGGGCGATAGTCAAATCTGCTCTGAGGATGCCAGCCGAGAAAACGAGAGATTGAGGCCGAATCATGTTTCCCCACGAACTGTTTCGGCGCAAATCCCTCGACATTCTGGTGGGTGAAACCTCGCAGCCCGAACATCAGCTTCGGCGGCTCCTAGGCCCGCTGCAGCTGACCCTGTTGGGTGTCGGTGCGATAGTCGGTGCCGGCATTTTTTCGAGTATTGGAACCGCGGCGGCCGGTGACGGTGTGCGGTTGGGCGCCGGGCCTGCGTTGGTAATTTCGTTGCTGATCGTGACTGTTGCCTGCAGTTTTGCGGCGCTCTGCTATGCGGAATTTGCCGCGATGGTGCCGGTGTCAGGCTCGGCCTATACATATGCTTACGCGACAATGGGCGAACTGGCCGCGTGGCTGATCGGGTGGGATCTGATTCTCGAATACGCCATCAGCAATGCCGCCGTCGCGGTGTCCTGGTCTGGTTACTTTCAAAGCTTTTTGAATGGCCTACACCTCCATTGGCCGGCGTGGTTTGGCACCGACTTCCGCTCAGTATTCCAGAGTCGCGATCGATTCCTGGAAGCCGTTGCGGCAATACAGACTTTTTCCCTGAACCCGTTCCTTCCAGGCGGATTGGACTTTTCCGGGTTTGCCGAACTGGGCTCGAGAAATCTTGAGGCTTGGGCAACCGCTCCGCGGATTGCAGGCATTCCATTTATTTTCAACATGCCGGCTTTTGCGATCGTGGTCCTGGTGACGTGGGTTGTGCTGATCGGCATTCGCGAGACAGCCCGTTTCAATACGACTGTGACGCTGGCCAAAATCGGTATCATCATTTTCTTTCTGATCGTTGGGGTGACCTGTATTCAGCCGGAGAACTGGACACCCTTCGCGCCAAACGGTTTGAAAGGGATCTCCGGAGCCGCCGCGATTATCTTTTTTGCCTACATCGGGTTTGATGCTGTATCGACTGCCTCTGAAGAAACGCGGAACCCCCAACGCGACATGCCGATCGGCATCATTGGCAGCCTGGCAATATGCACTATTCTCTATGTCGCCGTCGCGATTGTGCTAACCGGCATGTCCAAGTGGGATACGCTTGGGACCGCTGAGCCTTTGGCGGATGCCTTCCTGGTTCGTGGCATGAAATGGACCGCCAGCATCGTTGCGCTAGGGGGGATACTGGCCACTACCTCCGCCCTGATTCCATATCAGGCTGGGCAGCCGCGAATATTCTTCTCCATGGGTCGCGACGGCTTGCTGCCGCCGTGGGCCGCCAAGATACACCCCCGTTTTGCTACGCCCCACATCACCACTATCATTACTGGTGTCATCGTCGCCTTTTGCTCATCGGTCGCCAGCATTGGCGAACTGGTCGATCTCACAAACGTCGGCACGCTCTTTGCCTTCGTTCTCGTCGCCGCCGGGATTATCATTTTGCGCCACACTGACCCGCAGCGGCCGCGCCCGTTCCGGACGCCGCTGGTCCCGTGGGTGCCTTTGGCGGCAATTCTCACTTGCGGATATTTGATGTATGAGCTCCCGGCAGTCACCTGGCTGCGCTTCTTTATCTGGATGTTGGCCGGACTGGTCATTTATGTTCTCTATGGGTTCCGCCGTAGCCGGCTGAGGAACAAATCGAAGCCAATCTCAACGAGTTAATCGTATGCCACAGGCCCAAGCTCCAGTCTCCGTGCCAGAACCGAAGCTCGTTCAGGGACTCGGGTTGCTGGACGCCACTATGCTGGTAGCCGGTTCGATGATCGGCTCGGGCATTTTCATTGTCTCGGCGGATATCAGCCGGCAGGTCGGCTCGACGGGCTGGCTTTTGCTGGCATGGCTGGTCACAGGCGCGTTGACAATTAGCGCGGCACTGAGCTATGGCGAGCTGGCGGCGATGATGCCACGAGCAGGAGGACAATATGTCTATCTCCGCGAAGCCTACAGCCCGCTTTGGGGATTTTTATATGGGTGGACTTTGTTCCTGGTGATTCAGACCGGCACGATCGCGGCCGTCGCGGTAGCGTTCTCGCGTTACTTGGGAGTCCTGGTGCCGGCAGTTTCTCCGACCGCGTGGATCATTCCGCCGATCAATTTATCGGATAGCTACGCCGTCAGTCTCTCGACCCAACAGTTGGTCGCCATCTGCTTAATTGTGCTCCTGACCTACATCAACACGCGGGGATTGCAGGTCGGCAAAGTCATCCAGAACATTTTCACTTCAGCCAAGACACTCTCGCTGCTGGCGCTCATCCTGATCGGGTTGGTGTTGAGCCGCAATGACGCGGTTTTCAAAGCGAACTTTACTGACATATGGACTCCGCGCGGCGTCTCCAGAATCACACCAGATTTTTCATTCGTTCCGGCAGTTACGGCTGCCGCGGGCGCTTTCGGACTATTCATCGCCTTCTGCGTCGCCCAGGTTGGTTCGCTGTTTTCTTCGGATGCGTGGAATAACGTCACCTTTATTGCGGGTGAAGTGAAAAATCCGCGGCGGACGGTGCCGCTTTCTCTGGCTGCCGGGACGGGCCTGGTCACGGCGTTGTATATTCTGGCGAATCTGGCTTACCTCGGACTCCTGCCCCTGGACCAAATCCAGCATGCGCCGGATGATCGCGTGGCGACCGCAGCGATCAATACGGTTTTCTCCGGCGCTGGCCCCATCATAATGGCGATCGCCATCATGGTATCGACCTTTGGTTGTAATAATGGACTCATTCTCTCCGGAGCACGTGTTTATTACGCGATGGCGCGGGATGGGCTGTTTTTCAAGTCGACGGGCCACCTCAATGCGCAAAGCGTGCCGGCGGTAGGCCTGGTGCTTCAATGCGTCTGGACCTGTTTGCTGGTGCTGCCGCGCACCCGCTCGGTCGACGCGAGTGGCGCGCCACAATACGGCAATCTTTACAGCACGCTGCTGGATTACGTCATTTTTGCAGTGTTGATTTTCTACGTCCTTACGATTATCGGGATCTTTGTATTGAGACGCAAACAGCCCAATGTGGAGCGTCCGTACCGCGCGTTTGGCTATCCGGTGGTGCCGATTCTCTACATTTTGGCCGCGACCGCGATCAGTCTCGTATTGCTGGTTTACAAGACCAAAACCTCGTGGCCCGGATTGGCGATCGTCCTGGCGGGGGTACCGGTTTATTTTCTGTGGAAGGGGAGCTTGGCAGGGGCCGGTAAAATTGATTGACTTTAGCCCTTGCCCACAGGTAATGTGTGCACTTAAATCGTGAGGCCCTATATTCACTGCTGAATGATAGAGAAAGATGTGGGCACATTTTACGTGGAATGCCGCATCGAGAACGTCTCGAATCGGTCTAAGGGGGCAACTTTGCCCAAACTGCTGGTCGGCACTGGAAGCGAATATACCTGGGTCTCAAAAGAGATTTTGGAGGAGCTGGGCATACAACGTGAGAAAAGAGATGTCGAGTTTTTGATGGCGAACGGCCAAAAAGTCAAACGCAGTGTCGGCTTCGCTATTGTACGGTTGGAGAAAAATTTTACGGTCGATGAAATCGTATTCGCAGAAAAGGGTGACCTTTTGTTGTTAGGCTCACGCTCCCTCGAAGGTCTGAATCTAACCGTTGACCCGCAGAAGAAAAAACTGGTGGCGGCGGGTCCGGTGCCTGCGGCGCAGGCCTCAGCCGGGTAGCCCGGTTTCGCCGGAACCGCAGTGGCCAGGCCGCTTCGGCGATGCGGCCCCACCCATAACTGAGGCGATACTGTTCAGCCCGATCGTTTCCTTGACTTCCGGGCGGCACTAACCCATTTAACTGAGCGATAGCACGCGATTCCAGCACCTAATATCCATGAACTTGTTCCGCCGCAAAAGCGTTACCGATCTACAAGCCGAGGCGCTTACCGACCAGAGTCTAAAACGGGCTCTCGGGCCGTTGAACCTTACCATGTTGGGCATCGGCGCCATTATCGGCACTGGAATCTTCGTGCTTTCGGGTCACGCCGCCGCGGCCAATGCAGGGCCGGCCGTGGTGCTCTCGTTTGTTCTCGCTGGAACCGCTTCCGCTTTTGCAGCGCTTTGCTACAGCGAATTTGCCGCTCTGGTACCGATGTCGGGTAGCGCTTACACGTATAGCTACGCGACTCTCGGCGAGCTTTTCGCCTGGATAATCGGATGGGACCTCGCGTTGGAATACGCCGTGGGCGCGATCACGGTATCGGTCGGCTGGTCCGGTTACGTCGTGTCGTTTCTGAGGGATTTCGGAATCCAGGTGCCCCCGGAGCTCTCAGCCGCTCGTGGCACCCATTTGATCGACATCCCAGCGGCATTGGCTGCCTCGTTGAAAGTGCGGGCGGGTTGGACGGCCATTAGCGGCACAAGTCTTCTCGATCAAATAAGGGTATTAGGAACGGACCCACTGACGCTTCCCCACGCCACCGCCATTTTTAACCTCCCAGCGATCTTTATTGTGGCTGTCGTCACCTTGATGCTCGTTATCGGCATCAAAGAATCGGCTGGATTTAACGACATTATTGTCCTGATCAAACTCGCCGTGGTCCTGCTGTTCATCGGCGGCGCCATTTGGGCGATTAACCCCAAAAACTGGCATCCGTTTATACCCCCCAATAGTGGCACCTGGGGCGAATTCGGCTGGTCGGGGGTCATCAGGGGGGCAAGCCTGGTTTTTTTTGCGTACATCGGGTTTGACGCTGTCAGCACCGCGGCGCAGGAAGCCAAGAATCCTCAACGAGACATGCCGATTGGCATCATCGGCTCGCTGATTGTTTGCACAATTCTTTACATCCTGGTTTCCGGCATCGCGACAGGCGTAGTCCTGTATCCACAGCTGAATGTTCCCGACCCGATCGCGATGGCGGCCGACCAAGCACAAATGGGTTGGCTGGCAAGAATCATAAAACTAGGTGCGATTGCCGGTCTCTCCTCGGTTATCCTGGTAATGATGCTCGGCCAAACCCGGGTGTTTTGGACTATGTCACGAGATGGTCTGCTTCCCTCATTCATTAGTAACGTCCACCCACGTTTTAAAACTCCTTGGGTTATTACCATTGTAACCGGGATCATCGTCGCCCTGGTCGGCGGCGTGTTAGATGTCGGTGAGGCAGGTGAGCTGTGCAATATCGGCACGCTGCTGGCGTTTGCGATCGTTTCGGTGGCGGTCCTTGTGTTGCGCGTTCGCGAACCCAACCTTCCCCGCAAATTCAAAACACCGTGGGTTTGGTTCGTCGCGCCGATGGGAGCTGTTTCTTCCATGCTATTGATGTACGGCCTACCGGCCAGGACCTGGATACGTCTCGTAATTTGGTTCGCCATCGGCATGGTCTTTTACTTCATCTATGGGGTGCGCCACAGCAAGCTGGCCCAGCCTGCGACAGCACAGCCGCCGAAATCGTAGCGAGAGCACGGCGGAAACGCGGCGTATCTCTGTGCTTCAGCTTTTGGAGTGCGCCAATCCTCTGGCCTTTGGGCGAGCAGATGCTCGATTGACAGTGCCAGAGGACTGGCTCCAAGACCTGCGGAGATTCACGGCCTTGCTTCCGTGCCGTTCGATTCGCGAATAAATCTTTAACGGCGCTTCCGGCGGCGAACCCCACCACTGGGCCGAAAGTTCCAGTCCTTTTGGCGGCAAAGTATTTGACAGCCGGCGGGATCCTACCTACCGTTCGGTAGGTTATGGGGAGATCGGTCAATGAAACTCTAACCGGCACGCGGGCCCAACTGCTGCTGGCGGCGCTGAAGAGCTTTGCCAATCGCGGGTATGCGGGGACGTCGGTGCAGGAGATCGTCGATGCGGCGCAGGTCTCCAAGCCGGCGTTGTATTATTATTTTAAGGACAAGGCGGGGCTCTTCCAGGCATTGGTAGATCATGCCCACGACGAACGGTTGCGGTTGATGCAAGAAGCCGCGACGCATGGGGAGAGTACCGGTGAGAAGCTCGAAGAAGTCGTTGCGGCTATTTTTGATTTCTCCTTACAGCACCGCGAGCTGATGCGCCTGGCGTTTGCGACGGCTTTTGCGGCAGCCGGCGAAGCTCCCGGCCAGACGCGTTGCCGGGAGAAGGGGAGGCGCAATTTCGAATTCCTGCGCTCGCTCATCGAACAGGGCCAACGGTCGGGGGAACTGTCGCGAGATTTTACGGCGGACGAGTTGACGATGGGAATCTACGGCCATTTAAATAATTACGTGATGATCCGGCTGCTGGTCCCCGATTGTCCTCTGAATCGGCAGACGGCCAAACGCGTGGTAAGATTGTTTCTTGCAGGGGCTAGCCGGCCGCAAAAAAGCACCAACGGCAACGGTCGCAATCACTGATAAGGAATTTTATGATACGGAAATTAGTCTTGGCGGTGGTGATTGTTTTCGCTGTGATCGGCGGGCTGGCGGGCGTCAAGGCTCTCCAGGTCAAAAAGCTTATCGCGGTGGGCAAGAGTTTCGCGATACCGCCCGAATCGGTTTCCACGGTTGTCGCCCGGGAGGAGAAATGGCAGGGGATCCTGGGCGCGATCGGGTCAATCACTGCGGTGCAGGGCGTAAATGTCACGACGGAAGTTCCTGGATTGGTGAACGAGATTGCGTTTGAGCCGGGCGCCGTGGTCGCCAAAGGCGACCTGCTGGTTCGGCTCGATACTTCTTCGGAGCAAGCTCAGCTGCGCGCGATGGAAGCGCAATTGGATTTGGCGCGGGTCAACCTCGAACGCGTCAGCAAGCTCCGCGCGGAGAACACCGTCTCGCAATCCGACCTTGATACCGCCGAGGCGACGATGAAGCAGACGCAAGCCAATGCCGATGCGATCCGGGCAACGATCGAGAAGAAGACCATCCGCGCACCGTTCGCCGGACGCCTGGGTATTCGGCAGGTTAACCTGGGTCAATATCTCGACACCGGTAAACCGATCGTGTCGCTGCAGTCGCTGTCGCCGGTATATGCTGACTTCTCACTGCCCCAACAGGAGTTGTCGCGCTTAAGTGTCGGCATGCCAGTGCGGCTCACGATCGATGCGTTTCCCGACCGACATTTTGAGGGAACGCTCACGACGATAAACCCGGACCTGGACCCGGCGACACGCAGCATTGGTCTGCAGGCCACCGTTCAAAACCTGAATCAGTTGCTGCGCCCGGGAATGTTCACCCGTGCCGAGGTGCTGCTGCCGGAAGAAAAACCCGTGCTGGTGGTCCCAAGCACCGCGGTGCTCAGCGCGCCCTATGGCGACTCAGTCTATGTCGTTGAATCCAACGCTCCGGCAGCGAGCGGCAAGGGTGGACTTTCGGTGCGGCAGCAGTTGGTGCGCACCGGCCCGGCTCGCGGCGACTTCTTGAGCATCGAATCCGGACTGAAACCTGGTGACCGCATTGTGAGTGCCGGCGCGTTCAAACTCCGCACTGGAATGGCGGTCGTGGAGAATAACGACATTAACCCGAAAGCGACGCTGGCGCCGAGGCCGCCGGACAGTTGAAAGGCACATGAAATCTTTCACGGATCTATTCATCCGGCGACCGGTGTTGGCGTTGGTCGTCAATCTGGTCATTTTGATCGCCGGGGTTCAGGCGATTCGGACTCTGACGGTAAGGCAATATCCGCGCAGCGATAATGCTGCCGTGACGGTCACGACGGTTTACGTTGGCGCCAGCGCCGATCTGGTTCGCGGCTTTATCACCACGCCGCTCGAACGCGCGATCGCGGCCGCTGACGGCATCGACTATATCGAATCCGCCAGTAAGCTGGGCCTCTCGACCATTACGGTCCGTCTCAAGCTCAATTACGACCCGACCAAGGCGCTGGCTGAAATCAACTCAAAAGTCAACCAGGTCCGCAATGATCTGCCGCCGGAGGCTGAGGTCCCCGTCATTAATATTGTCTCGGCTGATTCTCAATACGCCTCGGCCTATCTCAGCTTCACGTCGGACATTTTGCAGGCGAATCAAATCAGCGATTATCTCGTCCGAGTTGTTCAGCCTCGCCTGACGGCGCTCGAAGGCGTTCAACGGGCCGATATCCTTGGCGGACGCACATTCGCGATGCGGATCTGGCTTAAACCGGACCGCTTGACGGCCCTGAACATCAACCCGGCTCAGGTCCGCGAGGCCCTGGTCGCGAATAACTTCCTCTCTGCTGTGGGCCATACAAAAGGGTCCCTCATTCAAGTAAACCTCACCGCCAATACTGACCTGCGCTCCGTCGAAGAATTCCGGAATCTGGTTGTTCGCCAGTCCGGGGATCATCTGGTGCGGCTGCGCGATATCGCCGATGTCGTGCTGGGAGCTGAAGACTACGATTCAGAAGTGCGATTCAGCGGTGAGCGGGCGGTATTCATGGGAGTGTGGCCGCTGCCGAACGCCAATTCGCTGGATGTGATCAAGCAAATCCGCTCTGAAATGGCCTCGATCCAAAAGGAGCTGCCTACTGGGCTGAGCGGCCGCATTGCCTACGACGCGACCAAGTACATCGAAGACGCGATTCACGAGGTACTCAAAACCCTCACTGAAACCCTTTTCATTGTGGCGGTGGTCATCTTCCTGTTTCTGGGTTCGGTGCGCTCGGTGCTGGTTCCCCTGGTAGCGATTCCGATCTCCCTCATCGGCGGGATTTTCCTAATGCAAGTATTCGGATTTACGATCAATTTGCTGACTCTGCTCGCGATCGTGCTTTCGGTGGGACTCGTCGTGGATGATGCGATCGTGATCGTCGAAAACGTGGAACGGCACGTTCGCGAAGGCAAATCACCGGTCGACGCTGCGCTGCTAGGTGCACGCGAGTTGGTCAGCCCAGTGATTGCCATGACCATCACCCTGGCTGCGGTGTATGCCCCGATTGGTTTGCAGGGCGGGCTCACCGGCTCTCTGTTTCGTGAGTTCGCTTTTACGCTGGCCGGAGCGGTGATGATTTCCGGAGTGGTGGCGCTGACACTTTCGCCGGTGATGTCATCAAAGCTGCTGGATCCGGGGCGCGAGGAGCAGGGACTCGTCGGCCGGATTAATCATGGATTCGATCGCTTGCGTCGCGCCTATGCGCGTGTGCTGGAAGCGACGCTTTCCGCGAGACCTGCCGTTTACGTCGTCTGGATCGCTCTGAGCTTGCTGGCGGTGCCAATGTTCCTTATGGCCTGGGGCCAAAAAGACCTGGCGCCGCCCGAGGATCAAAGCTTCGTCCTGGGGATAGTCGAAGCCCCCGCTGATGCCACAATTGACCAGACCACGTTTTACACCGAGGCAGTCAATCGCGAATTAATGAGCGTGCCCGAGGCGAACCAAACCTTCCAAATCACGTTTCCGGATAACGGCTTTGGCGGCCTTGTGCTTAAACCTTGGGGGGAGCGCAAACGCACCGTGTTCCAAGTAGCGCCGCAAGTGCAACAAAAGTTAAACCGTATTCCCGGCATCCGGGCGATGGTGGTCAGCCCGCCGGCATTGCCCGGCGGTGGACAGTTCCCGGTCGAGTTCGTGATCGCCTCGACCGTAGAGTCGAAGGATATCCTCCCATTTGCCCAACAGCTGCAACAGAAGGCCGCGCAAAGCGGGATGTTCGCCTTTCCACCAACGATCGACACCAAGGTCGACCAACCTCAAGTGGAATTGGTGATGGATCGCGACAAAGTCGCGGCGCTAAACTTGAACATGGCAACTGTCGGCGCCGATTTGGGAGCTTTGGTGGGAGGCAATTTCGTCAATCGCTTCAGCCTGGATGGTCGCAGTTACAAGGTCATCCCGCAGCTCAAACGGGTCGAGCGCCTGAATCCGGATCAGCTCCAATCCATCTACGTTAAAGGTCCCAATGGAACGCTGGTGCCGTTAAGCACCTTTGCCAGCTTGAAGAAAACCACCGAACCGCGGTCACTCAACCGGTTTCAGCAGTTCAATGCGGTAAAAATCAGCGGTGTGCCGACGCGTCCCGTTGATGAGGCGCTGCGGTTCCTGGAAACTGAGGCTGCCAAAATCCTGCCCAAGGGGTATAAACTGGATTATACGGGCGAGTCCCGGCAGTTACGCGTCGAAGGCAACAAGTTCCTGCCAGCCTTTGTTCTCTCCGTGGTGCTGATCATTCTCGTCCTGGCAGCTCAATTCAACAGCTTCCGAGACCCGTTCATCATCATCCTCGGTTCGGTGCCATTGGCGATGTTCGGAGCCCTGATCTTCAGCTTCCTCAAAATGCCGGGGCAGGGGGTTCCTTTCTGGACCAACGGGTGGACTACCACCCTCAATATATATGCCCAGGTAGGGTTGGTTACGTTGGTTGGGCTCGTTTCAAAAAACGGTATTCTCATCGTCGAGTTTGCAAATGCTCTGCAGCGCCGTGGCCTCTCGAAAATTCAGGCAGCCCGTGAAGCCGCTTTGGTAAGGCTACGCCCCGTGCTCATGACCAGTGCTGCGACAGTCTGTGGCCACTTTCCGCTAACGCTGGTTACCGGCGCCGGGGCGGCAGCGCGGAATTCTATTGGTATCACAGTCGTAGCGGGTATGGCGTTGGGTACCTTGTTTACGCTTTTGGTTATTCCTTCCATTTACGTGTTAATTGCCAAACAGCACGCCGGTGAGGAACCGGGGGCAATCTCGCGCGGGTTCGAATTATCGGGCGGTACCGCCGAGGCTCGCCAGCCGGAGGTGGAGTCATTCGCGAAGTAACTGGCTTCGAGATAGATGGATAATTTCGGCGGTACTAACAGTGACAATATATTGTCTTGTTTTCTCAATAAGCGTGGCCGCGAAACGACAATATATTGTCTATTTTAGTTAGCGGCCATATTCCCCTGAACATCTCGGCAGATGCACTCGTCAATATTTCGATTTATGCGGAATTCAGTTTTCCTGCCGGTGGCTTTGGCTGTTGTGGCGGCGGCATTCCTTAGCGGTTGCGCGAGGCGCCATGCGTATGTTGTAACCCAGCCGACTGTTATCACAACGCCCCCAGCAGACACAGTCATTAGCGAAGCGCCACCACCGCCACAGCAGGAAGTTATTGTTGCCTCACCAGGGCCCAATTATTACTGGGTGCCAGGTTATTGGTCATGGCAGGGGCGTTGGGTTTGGGTAAGAGGTGCATGGACGATTCGGCCGCATCCACATGCGGTTTATGTCCCCGGCCGATGGCTGCATCGTGGGCACGGTTATGTTTGGATCAACGGCCACTGGCGCTGAATCCTGGCGGTGACCGTCGACTTGGGGCGATGAACGTAATGGTTACTGCTAATCCGATACAAGACACTGTATATGAAGAAATTAACCGCGATTTTCAGGTCAGCAGGCACGCCTCTCTTGACACGCTTTTGAACAAAACTATAGTGCCGTTGTTATTCTGTAAGGGAAAAAATGCACAACGAAACACCTTCAGGGAATAGCGAGGAACCCCCATCGCAACGCCTTCAAAATTCTCTCAAACAATTCAATTCAGCGCCCCGAGGATACTGGAGTAAGGTCCCGGATTCGGATTGGAACGACTGGCATTGGCAGCTAAAGAACCGGATTTCGAACCTTGAACAACTCCAACGGTTGATGCCGACGTTGACGCCGGAGGAATACGCAGGGACGGCATTATCCAACCATAAGCTGGCGTTGGGAATTACGCCGTACTTCTTCAACCTGATTGACCCGGCTGATGAGGAATGCCCGATCCGCTGGCAGGTGATTCCACGAATCGAGGAGACCCAAACCGCGGCTTGGGAGATGAGCGATCCTTGCGGAGAGGATCCTCATTCTCCGGTGCCAGGCCTGGTCCACCGGTATCCCGATCGCGTGCTATTTCTGGTGACTGACCGGTGTGCGTCGTATTGCCGGTACTGCACGCGCTCGCGGTTGGTCAGCAACGCAACCGGCTACGATTTTCATCCCGAGTTCGATCGGCAAATCGAATATATTCGTCAAAACCCTGCGATTCGGGACGTTTTGCTCAGCGGTGGCGACCCGCTCTTGTTCAGCGACGAGAAATTGGAGACCCTCCTGAGCCGGCTGCGCGCCATCAAACACGTCGAATTCCTGCGCATTGGCACCCGGATTCCGGTTTTTCTCCCGCAACGGATAACGCCGGCCCTTTGCGACATGCTAAAGCAGTTTCATCCGTTGTTTATCAGCATCCATTCGAATCATCCTCGCGAGCTGACGGTTGAGGTGCGGGAGGCGCTGGGCCGTCTCGCGGATGCCGGCATCCCGCTGGGCAATCAGTCCGTCCTGCTACGGCACGTCAATGACGACCCCGTCGTGATGAAGGCGCACGTGCAGAAGCTGCTGATGTGCCGGGTTAAGCCGTATTACGTTTACCAGTGCGACCTGATCGCGGGCTCTGCCCATCTGCGAACCGGCGTTCGACGGGGACTCGAGATCATGGAGCAGCTGCGCGGTCATACCACCGGCTATGCGGTGCCACAGTACGTGATCGATGCGCCGGGTGGCGGTGGCAAAGTGCCTGTCAATCCGGAATACGTTCTCAGCCACAACGCCGATCGGGTCGTGATACGGAATTACGAGGGGAAGATTTTCGAATATCCCGAGGCACCGGACGGGACGCCGCTGGTCAAGGGCTCGCCGGAAATTGAGGAACCGGAATTGGTATAGGGTCAGGCGAGATTAACTATTTGGAAGTATGATCGGTTGAGCCGGAGATGTCGGCCCCGAGCCGTCGCTTCGCTTTACGCGCTCGGCGCAATAACCCGATGCTCATACCGACTTTCACCCAAACGCTCTTCAATAAGGGTCGAAGCACGGCGTCTTTTTTCTCAATCTCTTCGGAGAATTGCCTCAGTTCCCTTCCCAGTTCTTCATTTTCGCGATAAAGCTGCAGGCAGGTCGCGCTGGTACTGCCGAGGCTCTGCAATTTTTCGAGGTACAACTCGTGCCAATGCGCGGCGCTCTGGGCCAGTTCCGCAGCGGCGCTGCCGTCGTCTCCGCCGATGCTGGCCAAAGGGTAATCCAGTTCCTTCATCACCGGCCCGTGCAGCTCGTTAAACAGGGCCATTTGTCCGGGAGTCCACTCGCTTAAGAAATCATCGTTTTGGCCACGCCGAAAAAAGGTCGGCATTTGCTGCTTCAACTCCTCGAAAGTGGGAATGCGCCCTTCTTTGGGTTCCATTCTTAGGAACTGCGAAAGCTTCGGGATGATTTCGTCAGGGCGGGTGACCAGTTCCTCATAGCGCAAAAACAAGGTGTTTTGCCGGATACGAGGCCGCCACGCGAGGTAATGATCGTTCCAGCGGCCGAACTGACAGGCGCCGGCGATGACTTCAGTTAAGGACGGCTTCTCGAAGGCGAACTTTTTGTGATAATAATAGTAGGAGTTGACGGCGGCGCGCCCATCGCGCACGACGTAAATCGCCGGGCCAGAGCCTTCCGGCGGGTCATGGGTTTTGATGAGCGTGGTGGTAGCCCCAGCTTCTTGTGATAAGCGCTCCCGCCAGTTGCGCGGCATAATGGGGGCTTCGTCCAAAGCGGCGGCCGAAGGATCGGGGAAACCTTGACCCTCGATGTTGTAAATCGAGTAGGTGGGCAAGTGGAATAGATTCAGCAGAATGATGCGGAGAAACGTATTGCCCGAGCGTGGATAAGAGGCGATCCAGACAGGTCGAACCCTGGATGGAAATGAAGCATCCGCCGCCACCGGAGCTTCCGGCAGATTCTTCACCACGGTCTTGCCCGCGAAAGAACCGTTCTCCGTGATCATGCAGCAGCTGGTATTTTCAAGCCCGGAAGTCGTCTCGAATATGGGGTGCCCACCCCATCGCTCGTTTTATTTTTTATCGAGGTTTTGCTGAAGATCGGCTTCCGTGACATTACTGGCGACGCCGTCGTTCGGCACTTCCACCTTGGCGGTCCACAGGATCGCGTTCAGGACCAATTTGCGGAAATTGTCATTCGCCCAGTTCTTATGATAGTGAGCGCCGGTGAAACCAAACCCGCGCCCGCCATCTTGCCGTTCGCAAGCCCAGGCCATGTGTTGGGGTTCGCCCTTTTTCACCGCGGCACGCACTTCGGGATTACCTTCGTGCGACCCATCAGAGCGCGACATGGTGCTCTCGGGAGGAACGGCGGTTAGAATCGGGAGCAGGCCTTGCATGCCCTCGCGAAAGCGCATGTAAAAATACCATTCGTCGTGGATTTTGAACGGGTTGACACCGCGGGTAATCGGGTGGGCCGGCAGTTCTTTGAAATCCGCAGTCCAGGTCGGATTCACTGAGTGATTGATTTCAAAACAGCCACCGATCCAATCGAGGAACTCCTTCTCGCCTTTTTCTTTCGTCGGTTCCACCGCGTAGTGAATACAGACCAGGCCGACTCCTTTTTTCATCAACTCGCCCAGGGTATTCAGCCGGTCGCCCTGCAGCAACGGATGGCCGCCGCCACCGTCGCTGTAAACCACGACGGTTGCGGCGTCGGCAAACGCTTCAGCAGGGTTGGACGGCCAACCATTGCTATAAACCACCGAAGTCATCCCCGCACAATGATCGAGACACGACTTTAATAACAAGCAACCGGCGCGATGCTCATGTTCGCGCGGGCCGTGGCTAGGCGGTCCCGCGATAAAGACCACGTTTTTGGAGTTTCGTTTCTTATAAGAAATGAGGATACGGCCGGAATCCTGTTCGGTGCTGAAGGTGCCGGGGCGGCTGGCTCCGGCCCGGGCGTAGCAAACGCGGAAACCATCGGCGGTGACATCGTAAATGCCGAGCATCGTCTGACCTTCATCCGGGCCATCGCCTGGACGTATATCCATCTGCTTCGGTTGTTTGGAAGGATCCAGTGTGAACGTCCCGGGATGATCGCCCTCACGGTTACTGAAGATGTACGAGTTGCCCTTAATCGTGACGGAGAGGTCGGCGATGTTGTCCGCGTCGGCTGGATTGCCATCGATTTCGACGGCGGCGATTTTCCAAGCCCCTTGCAATTGCTGCAGATCGTCCGATTGTGCGCTGCCGGAGGAGGAGGTTTTGATCCTCAAATTCTTGAATTGGGCCAGCATGGGTGGGCCGGCATGCAACTGCAGCGCGAGGACGCCGTTCATCGCGCGTTTGGACTCGCAATTATCGGTCACGTCAACGGTTTGTTTGCCATTGACGAAGTGCTGCAGATGATTGCCCTGGGCAATAACTACGTAATCGTTCCAGTCGCCTTTCTTTAGTGATCGTTCGATCTCCGCCGCGCTGCCCACCGAGCCAACGACTTGTTTTTTGCAGTCTTTGTCCCAAACGACCTTCTCGCCGCGCTCGGCCATGATCTGGCGGCTCATCCGCTCTTCATACAAAATGCCCGTGTAGCTGGGGCCGGCCTCCATATCGGCCTGGTATCCGCCGACCACCCAGTTGGCTGGGTCCAGCACCTTGCTGCGATATTGAATGCCGGAATTGGCGAAGCCTTTGCTGTCGCCCGGCACCAGGCGGAAGGAACATCGCAACTCAAAATCGCCGACCGTGCCATTGGTCCAGATCAAGAAGGTGTTGCCCCCGGCAGGATTTTGTGCCGTGGTTTGTCCGGTGATAGCACCGTCTTTTACGCTCCAGAGTTTTGGGTTGCCATCCCACCCGCTCAGATCTTTCCCGTTGAAGAGACTCTCAAAACCGGCTTCAGCGCTGTGCAGTGAGGCTGGTAATCCTGATCCGAACAGGAGCGAAGCGAGGAGCACAGCACGACTCAGCGACCCGATTGCACTGACACAGCGAGACTGTCCTCGCTTCTCCCTCTCCCCTTCATAAGAGGAGAGGGTCGGGGTAAGGGGTCGGGAATTGTTGTTCTGGTATCCTTTCATAAGATCCTCTGCAGAAATTTCAGCCCTTTGACGGCGATTTCATCCTGAGTGGGTTCAATCTGCCGCCAAATGGCGGCGGCCCTGGCAATCACCTTGACATCGGTGGTGAAAGACTCGATCACGACGTCGCCATCATAGCGGATGTCCTTGAGGGCTTTGGCGATGGATTTCCAATCAATGTGATCGTTGCCCGGCGTGCCGCGATCACAGCCACAGGCATGGACATGGCCCAACAACTTGCCGGCTTTGCGAATCGCCGCGGCCTGGTCTTTTTCCTCGATATTCATATGGAACGTATCGAGGTGCAGTTTCAATGCAGGACTACCGACATCTTTGACCATCTTGAGTGCCTGGTCGCACGTATTGATGAAGTCGGTTTCGAAGCGATTCAGTGGTTCCATGTAAACGAACTTGCCCTTGCTCTCGGCATATTTGCATAACGCCTTGAGATTTTTGACCACCGTTTTCCATTGCTTTTTGTACTCAGCCGGCGGGACGGCATCGGCACGACCGACGGCCGAATACACGGGACCGATCAACGCCGGGCAGTCCAGCACGACCATTTGATCAATCACCTTCATCATGTATTCCAGGCCGTTCTCCTGTTGCTCGGGTGTGCCACGCAGGTCGCGGTCCGGGCCAACGCACGCGCAAGCCGTGCCGCAGACGAGAGCGTTTTTATCCAGCTCGCGTTTAACGTGAGCCGGATCGATGTGGGAGGGATCTTCGATGGGGATCTCGATGCTTTGAAATCCCCAACGTTTGAATTTGGGAAACAGCTTCGTGCTATCGTTTGTGAAGGGGGAGGTGAAAAGGAAAGTATTTATGCCGAATCTCATAATGGAACCGGAGGGTACGGCGCATCGAGAAACTGTCAAAGCATTTTAGCCACGCCTCACGCCAAGGGCGCCAAGCTCGCAAAGCAAGTGAAATACGAACAGATCAACGCTTTTTACCAAGCCTGAAGGTCCCGCTTCAGACAAAAATCAAATTCAATCTTTGCGGCTTGGCGAGCTTTGCGTGAGGCTCCTCTTTTCATTCGGTCGTATGAGTTCGAGTCTTCCACAGAATGGACAGTCAGGCTACCAGGTGTACAGGATGTTCGTCCGCCCAACGATTTAAGGCCAAAAGGAAAGCAAGCTTCTGACAGGTTGAAGCTTACACACCGGAATCCGGGAAATCCTCCGCGTGCGGGCAAATCAGGCCGAGCAAAATACAGACGAGCGCGAGGCTAAGCGCTTGGGGCATAACGGCCAGGAGTATTCCGCAGATGATGAGGAATTCTTTCATAAGAATACGAGAACACCCTGAGTTTGGCACTCAGCGGTTTCGATACTGCATATTTGGCTGTAAATGGCCATTCGCTGCGGTTGCTATAGCAGTGGCAGTGCCAAGCTTCCTGGGCAATGGGTTTGAATTCTCCTGGAAGGGGATTAACATGCTTATTCCATGGCGGATCGACTCCCCATCTACGAAATTGAGCAGGCGATTGTCAGCAGTGTCCGGGAGCACGGACGCGTGATTGTTTCGGCGCCGACGGGTTCAGGTAAATCCACCCAGGTTCCGCAGATGTTGCTGGATCAGGGACTGCTGGCTGCCGGGCAAGTTGTCATTCTTCAACCGCGACGGCTTGCGACTCGCCTGCTGGCGGCGCGCGTCGCGTGGGAGCGGCGGACGGAACTTGGCCGGGAGGTCGGCTATCAAATTCGTTTCGAAAATGTCAGCGGACCGGAGACCCGCATTCGTTTTGTCACCGAAGGCGTGCTGTTGCGCCAGATCGTTCAGGACCCAGTGCTCAAAGGTGTGGCGGCACTCATTTTCGATGAATTCCACGAGCGTCATCTTTACGGCGATATAACTTTGGCCCGGGCGCTTGATCTGCAGCAATCACAGCGGCCGGATCTCAAGATCCTCGTCATGTCCGCTACGCTCGATTCCGTTCGCCTCGAGGAGTACCTCCGCCCTTGCCGTGTTCTGGATTCTGCGGGGCGCACATTTCCCGTGGGGATCGAATTTGCCGACTCACCGAGTTATGTCGACAAGCGACCGATTTGGGAACAGGCAGCCGGGGCTTTCAGCGAGTTCGTGCGGTCCGGTGGCGAAGGGGATGTGCTCGTATTTATGCCCGGGGGTTTTGAAATCTCGCAAACGATCGAAGCAATCCGCCATTGTGACGAATCGCGTGGTTTCATTCTGTTGCCATTGCACGGGGAACTGCCGCCGGCTGACCAGGATGCCGCAGTCGCGCGGTACGATAAACGCAAAGTCGTCGTCGCGACGAATGTGGCGGAGACCTCGCTGACGATTGACGGTATTCGGTGCGTAATTGACAGCGGGCTGGCCCGGATTCCCCGTTATGATCCTTATCGCGGCATCAATACGCTGCTGATCGATAAGATCAGTCAGGC
The DNA here is from genome assembly GCA_035495315.1 of Candidatus Limnocylindrales bacterium. Lineage (GTDB taxonomy): Bacteria > Verrucomicrobiota > Verrucomicrobiia > Limisphaerales > UBA8199 > DATJGF01. The sequence continues at coordinate 11,532 of DATJGF010000110.1, read as the reverse complement.
TTCAGCGGACCAACGCGCGGGGCGCGCGGGGCGCACCGCACCCGGTGTCTGCCTGCGACTCTGGTCGCGTGAGGAACATGGGCATCGGCTGGTGCAGGAAACCGCTGAAATCAAGCGATTGGATCTCGCCGAAGTCGTTCTCACGCTCAAAGCCGCCGGTGTTGAAGACTTGCGCAAGTTTCGCTGGCTCGAGCCACCGGACGCCCAAGCGCTGGCCCATGCCGAGGAACTGCTGAGTGATCTGGGCGCGCTAAAGGGCCCGAACCATCAGATCAGTGCGATTGGCCGCAAAATGCTGGCGTTCCCACTGCACCCGCGTTACTCCCGGATGCTGCTGGCCGCGCAGGATTATAAGTGTGTGTACCAGGCGTGCCTGGTTGCTGCTTTGACGCAAGGCCGCGACTTGCTGCTGCGCAATATTGACCGTGAGACCGCGCGGTACCGCGAAGATCTGCTGGGTGACAAAGCCGCGAGTGATTTCTGGATGCTGATGCGCGCCTGGAATTACGCGTCAAAAAACAATTTCCAATTGGGACCGTGTCGTCGGCTGGGGGTTCACATGGTCACAGCGCGGCAGGTTGGTCCTCTGTTTCAGCAATTCCTCGACATCGCGCGACGCGAGGGCCTGGAGACGGCTCTTCGCGAGATTCCGGACGAAGCGTTGCAAAAATGCATTCTTATCGGGTTCAGCGATCGGGTCGGGCGACGAGTCGATAGCGGCACGTTGCGCTGCGATCTGGTCCATGGCCGCCGGGGCGTGCTGGCTCGGGAGAGCGCGGTTCAGAACAGCCCGTTGCTCGTGGCAGCCGAGGTGCGCGAAGTCGAAGGCAAGGACAAAACCGTTAACACCCTGCTGAGTTTGGCGACGGCGATTGAAGAGCCGTGGTTGCGAGAGTTGTTCCCAGAAGACATCAATGGCTCTCTGCGGGTGTTTTACGACGCGACGAGCAAGCGTGTCTATGCCGAAGAGCAACTCAGATTTAGGGACCTGGCGATCGGGGGACGGCGCGTTGAACCGCCGCCGGCGGACGAGGCTGCCCGGCTATTGACCGAAGAAGTCCTTGCGGGCCATCTGATCCTGAAAGAATGGGATAACGCTGTCGAGCAGTGGATCGTGCGTCTGAACTTGCTCAGTCAATGGTGCCCGGAATTGGATTTGCCGCCCATTGGTACCGAGGAGCGACGGCATCTCATCGAACAACTCTGTCACGGCGCTACCGGCTATAAAGACATCAAAGACAAACCGGTGCGAGCGGTTATAAAGAGTTGGCTGAGTCCCTCCCAGGAAGAACTGCTGGAAAAGCACGTGCCCGAACGGCTGACCCTAAGCAACGGCCGCACACCGAAGGTCGTGTATGAAACGGGAGCCCCGCCACATATCGCCGTGCGAATCCAGGAGCTCTACGATGTAACCAGTACGCCGCGAATCGCGATGGGGAAAATTTCGATCCTGGTCCAGATCCTGGCTCCGAATATGCGTCCGGTGCAAATCACTCAAGATCTCGGCAACTTCTGGCGGGAGCAGTATCCGCGGGTAAAACAAGAACTTCAGCGCAAATACCCGAAGCACCAGTGGAGGTAAGTAACGCAGAGTTTTACTCTGGACTCGGATAGCGCCCCTTCCTCAAATCGCTTCAAGTGAGGGTTGGAAACCGTAATTGCAGGCTGAAAGCCCGCGAGACAGCAGAGTGAAACTCCGCGTTACTAGAGCAGTTTGATTCGAACGGTAGCGGCCTTCGCGTCTGGAATCCTCTGCAGGAGGCCACACTTTTCTTAAATCACTAATGCAACTCTGCGCTACCAGGCAAGCTCACATCACCACTTCCGTGCCGACGCCTTCATCGGTGAAAATCTCAAGCAAGACTGCATGCGGCACGCGCCCGTCTACGAAGGAAACTTTTTCCACGCCGGCGCGAAGTGCGGCGACAGCGCTATCGACCTTGGGGATCATTCCTTTATCGACGACGCCGGTTCGTTTCAACTGCTCCACCCGGCTCAGCTTCAGCTGCGAAATGACACTGTCTGGCCGGTTTGGATTTTCCAGCAGACCCGGCACATCGCTCATAAAAACGAGCCGGCTGGCCTTCAAAGCAATTGCAACGTGCGCCGCGGCGACATCCGCGTTGCAATTATAGATTCGACCATCCTCGCCACGCGCGGTTGGGCTAATTACTGGCGTGATTCCGCGTTCAATACAGTCGCGCAACGGCGTAACATCAACTTCGCTCACCTCGCCCACAAAACCGAGGTCGAGAGTTTCCCCGGCAGCGCCGGTTACGACGAGCTTGCGGCATTTGAAAATATCCGGGCCGGCGAAGCCCTTCGCGATGCCGCCTAATGAATTAATAGTCGAGACGACCTCCGGGTTGATCTCACGGGAAAGGACGTCGTCGACGATTTTCACCGTGGCTTCGTCGGTAACGCGCTGACCTTGAATAAAATTCGACTTCAACCCGGCTTTTTCCATGGCTCGGGTGATCGCTTTACCGCCACCGTGCACCACGACCGGGTTAATCTCGACGGCTTCAAGGAAAACCACATCCCGCGCAACGCTCTCTCGCACCTCTTGCTCCGGGGAATCCATGAAGCTTCCGCCGTATTTGAGGACGAACGTCGCGCCGTTAAATTTTTGGATATAAGGCAGGGCTTCCAGCAGCGTCGTCGCTTTGGCGATTAAATCTTGCATCAGTTGAGAGCTTAGATTTTTGTATTTCGCATTTCGGACTTCGGGCCTCGGAATGTGGGATAATTATCCTCCCAGCGACCCAGGATCGCTCACATCGCCCTTGTTAAATTCCACATATGCCTCGGTCAAATCGGCTGCGTAAATCAGCGCGCCCGATTTGCCCAGGTTGAGATTGATGTGCAAATCGAATTCGGGCGATGCAACGGCCGTGCAGAGTTCTTTAAAAGTCGCTTTCGTCGGTTGACCCCGTTTGAGGCTCCAAAGCACTCTTTTGGTCCCGGGAGCGCTGTAGCCGATGTCGACCTTTTCCTCGATCACCCGTGCAGAACTGTAGCCGAGCGCATCGATGATTCTGCCCCAATTCGGGTCGCCTCCGTGCCAACTCGTCTTGACCAGGGCGCTATTGGCAATGGCCCGCGCCGCGGCGTCGGCCTCGCCAAACGATCGGGCACCGCTGACTCGCACCGTAACGAAGCGCGAAACCCCTTCTCCATCGCGGACAATCATCTTGGCCAATTCGAGACAGACAAACTCCAGCGCTGCCTGAAATATTTGAAATTCCTGCGACTTTCGACTCTTGATGATCGGCTCCGGAATTGAGTTTTGGAGCTTGGACTTTGGACTTTGGACTTTGGGCGGTTGAGATAGTCCGTTCGCCAGCAAAAGCACGGTGTCATTCGTGCTCATGTCTCCATCGACAGTGATTCGATTGAAGCTTTTGGCCACCGCTTCGTTCAGAGCCGCGTGCAGTATTTTCGCTTCAACCGCGGCATCGCTGGTCAGAAAGCAAAGCATGGTGGCATGGAGCGGGGTCGCCGGGGGACGCGCCCCGGTCGCGCTCATGCCGGGTTGAATCATGCCCGCTCCTTTACACATGCCGCCGATGCGCACCGGGAGGCCGCGCACATCAAACTCCACTGCGACCTGCTTCGAGCGCGTGTCGCTCGTCATGATCGCTTCCGCGGCCCGATTTCCGTGATCGACCGTAGAGCCCAATTCGGTGGCTGCTTCGATAATCCCGGCCTGCACATTATCCATCGGCAAATTGATTCCGATCCGGCCGGTTGACCCGACCAGAGCGGTGCCTTGCGATAGCGCTAGCGCCTTCTCGGTAAAGCGCACCATTTTAATAGCATCATTTAGGCCCTGTCTTCCCGTGCAAGCGTTAGCATTGCCGGAATTGATCACGATCGCCTGGGCCCGGCCCCGCTTAACACGCTGCAAGCAGACCTTTACCGGCGCAGCGCAAACCTGGTTGGTTGTGAACATGCCCGCAACCGTCGCCGGGGTCTCGGATAACAGAAGTGCCAGGTCTCGTTTTTGGCCTTTATCGGAACCTTTGCCGGTGCCCAGACGTTTGATGTCACAAAACACGCCAGCTGCTTTAAACCCTTTCGGCGCAACCACACCTCCCACAACTTGCCTCAATTTAACCGTCATTAATCTTTTCTTGGTTCTACTCTTTGTCGTGCTCGTTCTAACGATTTCAGGATTTAACGCTGGCCCCGCCCAAACTGTTTATCGGCAAAATCCATGAAAATCTCCCAATCGTTTGCGGTCATTGAGTGTTTGCCCTCGCGGATATAGTAGCCCAGGCGGGCACCGACGAGCTGGCCCAGGCCAGGCTTGCGCTCAGCGCCTAAGCCGGGTACGCCGAGAAAACCATAGACGGGATCGGCGGCCTTGAGGACTTCGAATTGACCGTCCGGATTCGCCCATTGGTCTCCTTCCGCAGCCGAAAACAACACTGCGCGCGGCGCGCACAAAGCCACAAGACAGTTCTGGTCGAAAGGTAAAAGCTGAGGCTTGTCGTTGAACTTTTTAAACTCCGCATTGAACCAATGCGGAAAGTGATCATTAATCGCTTTGACTGACTCTCCGATTTTGCCGCGGCTTGGCGCGCTGCCACCGCAACCCGCCTGATGTGGGAACGCGATTGCAATCCGTTCGTCGAATGCGGCGGCTAGCAAGGCGGCCTTGCCGTTTCTTGAGTGGCCCAAGGCGGCGATCTTTTCCGGCTCCAGGTCGGAATCCTGAACAAGGTAATCGACACAGCGCTGAAAACCCCAGGCCCAGGCAGCGATGCTGCCGCGATTCGTCGGGTTGTTTTTTCCCGGGTCATCGTCTGCCAACCAGTCATATAAGCCATCGCTAACGTCCTGCCGATCGGAATCGACATCACCGTTATAAAAGGAGGCCAGGGCGTAACCCCGCTCGACAATGCGTTTAAGCGGCCAATTCGCTTCTTGCGCGCCACGCGATGCCTCGGTTGCGACGTGGTTTGTTACCCCAGTTCCCCACTCATACATCCAGCCACGGGCCAGTGGCACGCGTGGGTCGGCCGTTAAACCCTGGTTTCCACAGAAATTCAACGCCAAAAAAACCGGCGCCGGAGCTGATTTCTGATTGGGGACAACTAACATCAGGTCAATTTTTGGAGCTTTTGTCTCGCCGGTTTCCAGCCGCAGCAGCTTCAACGTCGCCTTGCCTTCAAGAAAATCGCTAAATTGCCCCAGCACCTGGACGTTCAGGTGGGCCGGCTTCGGCGGGATTTTCCCATACATGTAGTGTTCAAACAGCGCTTTCAGCTCGGGTCTTCTGGTTTTCACCCAATGGAGTCGAGAGGAAACCTTGTCCCCGTTTTGCATCATCAGCGGGTCGGGCATCTCTGGTCTTGGCGTCAGATCCGAGACCTCGGCGAAGGAATATTCCACCGGAGGGGTGGCGCAACCCGCCAGCAGCACGGTCAAAATGATGAAACTCCCGAACCTGGTTTTAGGGTCCATAGACGCTCTAATACTTGACGATCACCTGGCCCCGAATATCGCAATCCGGACGCTAAAACAAACCCAAAAGCAAAAAATCGGGAACAATTCCCGGCGCCACACCTCCAACCTCAAAAGACGCCGAATCAGTTTAGCCCTCACCCGGTCTGGTATCGGCCTCTTTCCCCCAGAAACCCCAGGGGAAGAGTTGGCTGGGTGAGGGCATCTTCCCTTTACTCCTACTTCTGCTCCTAATCCTAATCCTAATTTCTAGTCCCAATTCCACAATAACCGCTCCATGGGTAGTTCCGAACCAAGGCAAATTCGAAATTCGAAACCCACAGCCCCTAGGAATGTCCCAGTGGCGAGAACAGTGGGCGTGGCGAACATTAGCATATGAGCTCTGCTGTACATGAGAATAAGAGTCTCGCAACTCCCGTAACGCCCCACAATCTGTCCCATCTCCGCGGTCCCATCGAGTTCCGGTTCGTTGTCAGGTTCGGTCCCCAACTCTCCACCCCTTGCTCGCGCTGCCTGGAAGCCAGTCCGCGCCCAGTGCAGCCGCTTGGTTCGCCGAAGCTCTTTCACCGGCACCTTCGCTGCCATACCTTTGCGCTTTGACCGGGGACCTTTGCCCCATTGCCTGCCCGACAGAGGGCCGTGTAAAGTTCAAGGGGAGAGAGTGTAAAGCGGCAAAATGAACATTGAACTTCGAACGCTGAGCCTCGAACTTTGAACCAGCTTCCAGGGTCGGTTTTTGTTCAGCGTTCAATGTTCGAAGTTCAGCTGTTCAATGCTCGGCGGCATGAAAGCGGGCGGTAGTAGTGTCCCCTTTGTTAGATGTTTTATGCAATATCGAGTCAGGGCATGCGTTGGGGTATTGGTGCTGGGGCTTGGTCTGCGGTCTTTAGCCGCCCAGTCTCCTGAGCCATCATCAATTCGATCTAAACCCGCTCCATCCACGCCTAAAGGACCGGTTTTGCTCGCGCGCACGTCCATAGCTCCGTTTGGTGCCGAAGGCTCCGCCATTTTTCTATCCGGATTTGGTTCAACTAACCGCCCGGCGATGCTCTCGCTGAATCTGCGCGGCTTTACTGCAGGGGATTACCTGGTTGGAATCGTGCGGGCCTCTGACCGAACCTTTGAGCCCCTGGCGAAGTTCGCGATTATCGACCCGACTGCAGGACCCGACCGCGATACGACCTTTAACACAAAAACCACGAGTAATGCCCAACAGACCGAGGCCCTGGTCAGTCAACATGTTGTCTCCTTGGCAATGCTGGATGATCCGGCGGATGTCGCCAAATGGGTTGTCGCCGATGCTTTAGGCAATTATCTACTCGTTGCCGACATGAAGCCTGGCCGCTGAGGGGATAGGCGGTTAGCGCAAAATTTATTGCATTAGAACGCGGCAAATAAATCGGAAGGCCGAGCTCCGCGACGCCCCAATTTCTGGTCAAAAAGCGTTTTCTGGCGGCCTCGCGGAGCTCGGGCTTCCGAAAAAGTCATTAATTTGCGGACCGTTACGGCTGAAACGGTTTCACCGGCTGTTCGAAGCGCTCATGAAGAAGCCAATGGGCCCAGCGTGCGTAGTAGTCGTTCTGATTGACTTGCTGAATTCGAGTCTTAATCAGGTCAAAGCTGTTGCCCGGGACAGACTCGACGGAATCCTTTGGCCCAATTCGTTTTCCGACGAGCGATTCGGCGAGATCGCTTAACCACACGGGAACCGGCAGCGGAGGCCGCAGGAGGGTTAGATCCCAAATCTTGATGGTACCGTCGTAGCCAGTTGTCAGGAGGCGCTGACCATCGGGGCTGAAATCGGCGCGGCGGAGTTCGGCTGTATGGGAGAGAGGTTCGGCGACGAGGTGACCGGTGAAAGCGTCCCAGAGGCGCGCCGAACCATCGGTGCAGGTAGTGACGAGAAAACGTCCGTCCGAACTCCATTTGACATACCAAACCTTGCCGGGCTGCCGAACCGGTGCAGAGAGCAGTTGGCCAGTCGCCGAATCCCAGACGCGAGTGGTGCCGAATTCGGTGCTGGTGGCAATCGCGCGTCCGTCGGGGCTGAAACTGGCCCAAAGGACGGGGCCTTCATGGCGAAAGGGAGGCAGGAGTGGTTGGCCCGTGGCGGCATCCCAGATCTGCGCGGTGCTGTCTGAGGAAGCGGATACCAGGCGATGGTCATCCGGACTGAACGCGGCGACCCAGCAGATGCCGCCGTGGTGCAATGGGCCAACAACCAGTCGGCCATCGGGTACCGACCACACACAAATGCTTCCATCGATGCACCCAGTCGCGAGGCGGTGGCCGTCGGAACTGAAGCTTATTTTGAGCGGAGCGTTCGGGTGCAGCAACGGCTCGCCAATGGGTTTCCCGGAGTGGCCGTCCCATAGTCGCACAGTATGGTCATCGGCTGCAGTAGCGAGCCACTCGCCACCGGGAGAGAACGCGCAGTGCTCCAACGAGGACTCGTGTCGAAGAGAACCTGACACTGGTTGGCCGGTTTGCGCGTCCCAAATGCGGGCTGTGCCATTGACAGCGGCGGTCGCGAATCGCTTGCCATCGGGCGCCCACTGCGCCCAAAAGATTACGCCATCGAGGTTGGCGAGTAATTGAAGCGTGGCGCCAGTTCGTGCATCCCAAAGCCGCACTTGGCCGCTGCTAATGCCTGACGAGGAGAGGATGCGATCGCCTGCGGGGCTCCATTGTGCCTCATAGACTTCGGAGCCGACCGGCAAGTTCAGTGGTTCGGCTGGTCGCATTTGGACAGACCAGAGTCGAACGGTGCGATCCTGGGAAGCGGTGGCAACGATCCGCCCGTTAGGACTGAATTTTTCGGCGGAGATCGGACCACCATGGATAAAGAGCTCCGTTTGGAACCGTCCGTTAGCGGGATCCAAAAGAGCCAACCGGCTGGGCAATGCAGGGCCGGTATTTTTGTATGAAAAGAGCAATGGCCCATGCGATTGGGCATCGAACTCCGGCTGGCCGAAAGGAGAACCGCACTCCCTGCCCGTATGGGGATCGATAACTTCCAGTGGCGACCCCGAGTAAGCGCTACTTATGATCAGCCGGTCGGACTTGCCAAGGAACGCAATCTGTACAGCTTTGGTGTTGAAATCGGGCTCGCTTACTCCGGTCAAGGTGTTCATTAAGCGGATCTTGTCGTGGGACAAACATGCCAGCCAATGGGCATCGTCGGAGAACTGAAGGTCGTCAGGCGTGGCGGATAACGCTACAGGCGCGAATAAAGGTTGATCGCTCCCGACCTTGTAAAGCTGAAGTTGCGAGGATGAGGCGATCGCCAGGAGCCGGCCGTCGGCGGACATTGCATAAAGGGAAATCTCGGTTGGCATTCTCAGTAGCGGTTTGAGCCATGCGCCAGAGTTGGCGTCCAACACCCCTAGAACACGCGCATCAAGTTTGAGTGCAATTCGGCCGTGGTCCCTGGTTGGCACCACATGACGTGACCACTGGACTTTATCCAATGGAGCAGACTCTGCTTCCAGGATGAGCTGCTTGTTACCAAGATCCCATAAGCGTGCTTTGGCATCTTTGGTGAGAGTCAGGAGTCGGAGATCGCCCTGGCCGCAAAGGACACAATGGGTGAGCTCTGCCGGGTGTTTGAGCTCGACCTCCAGTTTGCCCGACTCCACGTTCCAGAGGCGGGCTACCCCTCCAGAAGAAGCAGTAGCCAGTCGATCCCCGGTTCGATTGAAATCCAAAGCCACCACCGTGGTTTCATGAAGCATCGGCGGAACGAGCAAGACTGGAAAATTGCAAGTTGAAAGCAATGAAAGCAGGCGGGCAGCGGCGGTAGAGTCGCTGGGATTTTCACGAAGAAACTTGCTGAACCTGGCGATCGCTTCACCGCGTTCGTCTGCGCGGGCAGCATCGTCAGCTTGTCGCCAACGGGATTCATAAACGCTGCGCGCGAGCCGCTCATTGGTGGCCTGAGCCTTGGTATTGGCCCGGCTGAGCCGAAGACTCATAATCGTCTGGCCGACCAACAAGCCCAGAACGGCCAGACTCGATAGCGTGACGAGGGCTGCGGTGCCCGGATTGCGTTGAGTCCATTTGGTAATGCGGTCGAGCGCGCCGGCCGGCCGGGCTAAAATTGGTTCATGACGCAGCCAGCGTTCGAGATCTTCGGCCAAAGCCTCGGCCGAGCCGAAGCGCCGGGCGGGTTCCTTTTCCAGGCATTTGAGGCAGATAGTCTCAAGGTCTGGATCGAGGCCCGGCCGGAGGGTGCGAGGCAGGCGCGGCTCCTGTCGGACGACTTTTTCCAAAGTCGCTAACGGTGTTGCAGCTTCAAAAGGAGGGCGACCGGTAAGGAGCTGATAAAACAGAGCACCGAGGCTATAAATATCCGAGGCGGTAGTGAGTTGATCGGCATGACCGGCGGCTTGCTCGGGGGACATGTAGCTGGGGGAGCCGAGCATGGCGCCAGTCATCGTGAAGCCATCGGTGCTATCGAGACATTTGGCCAAGCCAAAGTCACTAACGTGCGGTTCCCCTTGCTGGTCGAGCAGGATGTTTCCGGGCTTAAGGTCGCGATGCAAGACCGCGCGTTGATGTGCGTGATGAACGGCGCGAGCGATCTTGGCCAGGAGGACGGCAGCCTGACGCAGATCGATCGGAGATCCACCGGTCGACAGCCGCTCGGTGAGCGTGCCTCCATCCATGAACTTCATGCTGAAAAATGGCCGTCCGTCCTGCTCGCCCACCTCATAAATCGGAACGATGTTGGGATGATCGAGCCTCGCCGCGGCCTCAGCCTCGGCTCGGAATCGTTTAACTTCGCGCGCGCCGGCGAACTGGCCGGCGAGCATCAACTTGAGCGCGACGACACGATTCAGAGCGGTGTCGCGGGCGCGGTAAACGATGCCCATTCCACCGTGGGCAATTTCCTCAAGCAGTTCGTAGCGACTGACGCGACCCAAGGACGAGTCGCCGTCGATCTGAATCTCTTCAGACGGGCTGGGTAGCAACGCCGCATCAGGCTCGCTCAGAGCGGTCTCCAGCAGACACCGCGCGCAAACGCCTCCTGACGCGCGGATAAAAGCTGAACCGCATCTTGGGCAAAGTTGGTGAATGTGAGCAGACATGTACCGGTTGCCAGTTACTAAGGCATTACGGGAAAGATGCCGCAAAGTTACATAAATCCGGATTACTGGCTGAGCACTTTCATAAGATAACGAACTTCGTGGTCCACCTCGCCAGGCTGAGAAACAGTATGGGCAATCTCTTCGCGCAGCTTCGTGCGGTAACTCTGTCGCAGGCGATGTGCGGTGATTTTGAGATTCGCTACCGTCATCTGCAGTTTCTCAGCCAATTGCGGATATGGCACGGATTCAGTGTCGCCCCACAGGTGTGCCTGGAGCGCATCAAAAAGCTCCGCGCGACCTAGTTTTAGATAGTCTTCTCGAAGCTGTTCGGTCACGTGATCTAACACGGTGAGCGCCCAGCGCAGTTCAAACAGCTTGGCCGGATCAAGGTCGTCCGCGGTATGTGCGAGGTAAGAAGCTTCGGCATCCTTATCGTCCAACGACAGCACCGGGCGGCCCCCGCCGCGTTTCTGCGCGATACTTCGGCTGTGCGCGTCGTGGAGGAAATTGGCGACGGAAGTCATCAGAAAAGACCGAAACCGGCCGCGTTCCCGGACCGCTCGGGCGACGGAATTCTTCTCGAGAAACGCGGCGAAGAAATCCTGAGTCAAATCTTTGGTCTGGTCAGGCGAATAGCCGTACCTGCGCACAAACGCGTATACGGGTACCCAATAAGTGTGGCATAGCCGCGCCAAGGCTTCGTGCCCCTGAGCGGAGTTTTGATCCCCTGCGGCGAGGACCTGGCTCCAGTGGGTCGTGCGGAACAGCCTTTCGTCAGGCGTGTCGGCTGATGAATCTTGATCCGCTCGAGTCGACGGTGCGTCGCTCATAAGGGATGGCGTGATGAGCCCTTACCGAGAAGGCAACGGAGGAATCCCAAAGCCGGGCGTTGAACTCGCAGTTTATGGGTCTTCATCTTCGTGTATGCCTCGCCTCAGCGACCAAGCGCTGGCAAAATCCACGCCGGAGG